>NZ_JBVJRP010000005.1:0-228599 GCF_055607525.1 Kitasatospora sp. NPDC036993
CGGAACAGGCCGAGGCTCTCGCCGATGGTGACGACGTCTGTCATGGAACCGCTCCTGAACCGCGGGTCCGGGAGGCGCTGCGGGAGGCTCCACGCGTGTCTCCCACGCCTCTCGTGCCGCACGCTGTGACCCCGCGTACGACTACAAGGCTCACCCGGAACCGGAGGTCGTGCATCCCCGTGGCAGGCGCTCGCGGGCCCGGACCTGCTCCGTGGGGGACAGTAGCGGGTCGCCGGGCGGTGCGGCCGGGCGTGCCGTCCCCTACGCCAGGTCCTTTCCCATGATCGTGCACATGGTCTCGTACCTGCGGATCGAGCCGTCCGGCGCCTCCTCGTCCCAGGCGTCGGGCTTCCGGTCGAAGGCCGTGTATCCGAGCCGCTCGTACAGCGCACGGGCCCGCGGGTTGTCGTCCTCCACAGCGAGTTCGGCCCGCCGGAGGCCTCGCGCCAGGATGCGGTCCTCGGCCGCCCGGACGAGCAGGGTGCCGAGTCCGCAGGACTGGAGGGCCGGGAGCACGGCGAGCTGCCACAGCGTGCCCGCGCCCGGGGCGGCCCGGTAGTCGACGCCGCCGATCGCCACGGGGAGGCCGGCGGCGGTGCACACGGCGAGGTAGTCCACCTCGCCGGCCTCCGCCCGCACCAACTCCCGTGCGACATGGCGCAGATGGGTCGCGGATCCCGACCAGGTGCAGGACGGCAGGTCGGCGGACGTCAGATCGCGGACGTGGACGGGTACGACGACCTCGGTCGGTTCGACGGGAAGGGAAGTCATGCCTCCATCCCACCAACCCGAGGGCGTTCCCGCGACCGAATTCCACCGTGCGCCGGCGACCGCGCGTGCCCGTGACCGTGTGCGCCCGCGACCGCGTGTTCCGCGCGGCCGACCGTCGGCCGTGCTGATCGCCGCCGCCGACGCGACGTCGGCCCTCACCACCCGAACCCGGCGGCGAGGACCGACGTCACGGCCGGGGCTCAGCCGCCTCCCGGCAGTGTCCGGTCAGGTGGGCCGGCCGTCACCTCTTGGCCGGCGAGCGGACGTAGACGTGCCAGTCGGAGCCCTCACCGCCCGGGACCAGGTTGGGGCTGTTGTCGCCGAACAGCACCGTCCTGCCGTCGTCGGTCACGAACGGTTCGAGGGAGGCGCCGTCCTGCTCCCCGCCGTCGGGGGCCGTGCTGAGGAGTTCGGTGCGCCCTGTCCTGAGGTCCTGCCGGTACAGGTCGTGGCGCGCCTGGCCGGCCCGGATGATCGTGTCGGAGCAGCCGCCGGAGAAGTAGATCCACCGGTCGTCGGCGGTGATGGCCGCCGACGCGTCCCCCCAGCAGATCGCATCCGGGTTGGCGGACGTCCTGATGCTCAGGACCCGGTCCGTCCGGAGGTCGTGGACGAAGAGCTCGGTGCGGGACTTGCCGCCAGGCAGCGGGGTCGCGCTGAGGCCGTACGCGGCGTAGCGGCCGTCGGGGCTGAGGCGCAGGCGCGGGTCCGCCGAGCCGGGCGTCCCGTCGGCGGTGAGGCCCGCGACGACGGTGGTGCCACTGGTCAGGCTGGTGGCATAGACGGTGGTGTAGCGCGGCCGGGCCAGGCCTGCGGTGCCGCCGTCCGTCGCCGGCAGGAGGTTCGTGGCGTGGGAGCTGAAGCCGACCGTCCTGCCGTCCCCGCTGATCGTCGGGTGTTCGGAGGCGCCGTCCGCGGCCTGCCCGTCGGCTCCGCGGCTCACCAGGCGGGTGGCGCCGGTGACGCGGTCGGTGACGTAGACGTTCCGGGTGTTCGGCGTGACGGGTGCCCCCGGCACGACATCGGCGCCGGCCGACATGAAGACGATGCGCCGGCCGTCGGCGCTGATGGCCGGATCGTAGGAGCCGGAGTCGCCCTCGCCGGACGCGGTGCCGTTGGTGACGGCGCGGGTGTGGCCCGTCACCCGGTCGCGGACGTGGACGTTGAACACCCCGTTCGCCTCGGCGGAGAACACGACGTAGCGGCCGTCGCCGCTGATCCCGGCCGTCTCGCCGGTCGAGGTCAGCGGGGTACCGTCGTCTGCGCGGCTGACGAGTTCCGTCCGGCCGGTCCGCAGGTCGCGGACGTACAGGCCGAACAGGAGGCTCGCGCCGTCCGGCACCAGGTTCGTCGCGGACGAGCCGAACAGCGCGTACCGGCCGTTGCCGCTGACGCCCAGGGTCACGGAGTGGTTGTTCGCCCGGGCGCCGTCCACGCCGAGGTCGACCTGGGTGATGGGGCCCCACGCCGGCGCGGCCTGGGCAGGTGCGGCGGTGACGGTGACGGCGGCGGCCATGGCGAGCACGCCGGCGGCGTGCGCCAGTCGACGGGCGCGGGTCGTTCTGTTCGTCGGTTGCATGGTGATGTGTCCTCCCCGGGTGGTTGGTCGGGCCCGCTTCTGCTCCCCGTGTCGGCGGGCCCGGGGGAGAGCCAAGCGCCGGTTTCCGCCCGCAGTCAACGGTGCGGGCGGAAACCGATCGAGAATACGCCGTCGGTCAGGGCCCACGGCCCGGGCCGTCAACTCCCGTCCCGTGCGCGGCTCCTGGACGACATCGATGGATGACGCCAGAGGACGGCCGGCCTGATCACCCCCTCCTGCCGCACTGATCCCGGTTCAGGACCCGGCATCCACCCGCCCGTTCCGGCAGCCCGCCCCGTCGGCCCCGGCGTCGACACCCGAGCCTCACCACTCGACCGGCGAGCCGGGCTGCGACTAGATTGTCAGGTTCCCGACACTATGTCGGGGCAGGTCGCAGACCGCCTTCCGGGAGGACGCCCGTGCACCGCACCGCCGCCAGAACCACCACCGCCCTGCTCGCCGCCGTACTGGCCGGGACTGCCCTCGGGGCCGCGCCCGCCTGGAGCCGTCCGGCCGAAGGCCCCCGGGCGGTACACCAGGTGGAGGTGTTCGCCGAGGACGGCGGCATCTCCCGCGCCCAGGCCCCGACCGGCTCCCCCTACCTCGCCGACCGCCCCCAGGGCCTGGCGCCGGTGCGGGGCGACGGCGAGGTGACGGCGCTGGTGCACAACGGCGAGCCGGCCGCCAAGCTGGACGTGGTGGTGATCGGCGACGGCTACACCGCGCAGGAGCAGGAGAAGTTCCGCGCCGACGCGACCGCGAAGTGGCGCGAGCTGACCGCCGTCGAGCCGTACGCCGCCTACCGCGGGCTGTTCAACGTCTGGGCGGTGTCGGCCGTTTCACCCGAGTCGGGGGTGACCGGCGATCCGGACCAGGCGACGGTGCGGCACACCGCGCTGGGCTCGTACTTCTGGTGCGACGGCGTGGAGCGGCTGCTCTGCGTGGACGAGAAGGCGGTCGAGTCGTACGCGGCGAAGGCCCCGCAGGCGGACCTGGTGCTCGTGGTGGCCAACACCACGAAGTACGGCGGCGCCGGCTACAACGACGTCAAGTCCCCGCTCGGCTACGAGGGGATCGCCACCGTGGCGGGCGGCAACGCGAAGTCCGGACAGATCGCGGTGCACGAGATCGGGCACTCGCTGGGCAAACTGGCCGACGAGTACGCGTACGACGGCCAGGGGACGTACCAGGGCGACGAACCCGCCGAGGCCAACATCAGCACGCTGACCGCCGACCGGATGCGGCAGCAGGGCGCCAAGTGGTCGCGCTGGCTGGGCCGGACCTCGCCGGACGGCGGCACGGTCGGCACCTACGAGGGCGGCGGCTACTACCCGGCCGGACTGTACCGGCCCACCGAGAACTCGATCATGCGCTCGCTCGGACGGGAGTTCAACCTGCCCGGACGCGAGGCGATGATCGCGGGCTTCTACCGCCACGCCACGCCGCTCACCAGCTCCACCCCCGCCGGCAGCCGGCTCACCGCGGCGGACCGGCTCACCGTCGAACTCCCGGTGTCCGGCACCCGGCTGCGCTGGTACCTGGACGGGCGGGAGCTGCCCCGGCTGGGCGGCCGCACCGCGCTGGACCTGGCCGAGCTCAAGCTGACCGGTCCCCGCTCCCGGCCGCACCTGCTCACCGCCGTCGCCACCGACCCGACCCCGGCCGTCGCCGACCCGGCGCTGCGCCCGAGGCTGACGGCGAGCCTGTCCTGGACGGTGACGCGATAGCCGGTCCTCCGGCCGGGAAGCCTTGCCCCCGCGCCCGTCGGCCCATCGTGGGATGGTCCGACGGGCGCGGGGTGCCGCCGTCCACTCAGCTGCACCAGCCCGGGCCGGTCCCCCACCAGTCGCCGGAGTTGTAGTCCCGGCCGCCGAAGTAGATGCACTGTCCGGGGGCGTACAGGTAGGCCGTGGCGTAGTAGCTGAAGTTCGCCGGCTCCTCCTGCCTCCCGCTGCCGTCGCCGAAGGTCAGGTAGGCGCCGGTCAGCGTCGGGGTTCCGATCCTGGTGTTCTTGATGGTGGCGACGCAGTTCTTGCCGGTCGACCTGCTGTAGGTCAGGTAGACCGTCGAGGTGCCGCCCGGCAGGTCGAAGGAATGGGTCCTCACCGGAACGCCGCGGGGCGCCGGCGTGTTCTCCGGCCGTCACCTGCGCCCCGGCGATGTCGTGGAGGTCGAGGTCGAGGGGATCGGTGCGCTCCGCAACCGGGTGGCGGCCGCCCCCGATGCCACGAGTGCCGGTCTCCCCTCGGGCGTGGGGAGACCGGCACCGTGAGCCGGGCCCGCTACGGCAGCGGGATGCGCACCACCTGAGGGTCGTGGTCGCTGAGCTGGGCGGCGAACTCGCTGTTGATGTGGACGATGTCGTAGGCGTACGACGTGGCCGCCAGCGAGCGGGAGATCAGGATGTGGTCCAGCACCTGCGAGTTGCCCTCGTACACGTAGGTGTAGCGCTCGGGCAGCGGCAGGGTGCGCGGCAGGTCGGTGAGCGAGCCGCCGGCCGTGAGGATGTCGGCGGTCTGGGAGAACTCGAAGTCGTTGAGGTCGCCGAGCACGATGACCGAGGCGTTCGGATCCACGGCCAGGATCTGGTCGGTGAAGCCCTTCACCACCGTCGCCTGGGCGTGCCGCTGGCTCTCCGAGGGGTGGGTCGGCTGCTGGTAGCGGCCGAAGAGGGGCTGGTCGCCGCCCTTGGAGTTGAAGTGGTTGGCGATCACGAAGACCGGCTTGCCGTTCCAGCGGAACTCACCGGCCAGCGGCTTGCGGCTGGCGTTGAACGCCGCGTTGCCCGGGTCGATCCGCCCGGGCGAGTACGCCAGCTGCGGCGTGCCGCCCGCGTTCACCACGGAGTCGGCGGTGGTGGAGCCGGCGCCGGGGCGGTCGGTGAAGGAGAGGCCGCGGTCGGTGCGGAACAGGAACACCTGGCGGATGTTGCCGCCGGGCTGGCCGCCGTCCTGGTCGTTCACCGGGTCGATCGCTCGGTAGGAGTAGGCGGGGCCGCCGGCCGCGGTGATGGCCGCGGTGAGCTTGGCCAGGGTCTGGGTCGCGCTGACCGTGCCGTCGTCGGTGGCGCCGGTGTTGTCCTGGATCTCCTCCAGGGCCACCAGGTCGGGCGAGCGCAGGTTGGTGACGATGCCCGCCGCGAGGCCGTCGAACTTGCTCTGCGGGTCGGACGGGGCGAGGTTCTCCACGTTGAAGGTGGCCGCGGCGAGCTGGCCGGCCGTCGGCGCGGCGGTGACCTCGGGGGCGATGCCGCCGGAGGTGACCGCCGGGGTCGCCGTGACCTGGAGGGTGAAGTTGCCGAAGGCGTAGTCGAGTACGCCGACGGTGGCTCCGGTCAGGGTGTCGCCGACGTTGGCGGTCGGGGTGGGCGCGAGTGCCTTCCCGAGGACGACCCGCTCCGGGTTGCCGTCGTTCGCCTGGAGCAGGATGCCGCCCCGGTTGGTGCGGGTGGTGCTGCCCTGCGGGACGACCGGGACCTCGCCGAACTTGTTGGTCGGGCCGACCACGGCCGCGTTGTCGATCTCGACCCGCATGCCCTCCAGGGACTCCCAGAAGTCCAGGCCGTCGGTGGCGGGCTGGAAGTTCCCCGCGGTCTCGACGTCCCCGGAGGTGACGCTGGAGATGACCGCGGACGGGGGTATCCGCCCGCCCGGGCCGACCAGGGTCGCGGCGGGCAGCGGCGCGTTGTGGGCGACCACCGTGACGGCGGGCCCGGTCAGTTCGGTGATCGACAGGTTGGTGGTGCCGCCGGTGCCGCCCGGGCGGTACTGGCTGACGGTGGCGCTCACCGTCACCGAGTCGCCGACCGCGACCGAGGGCGCGCCCGCGGTGTAGACGTAGACGCCCTCGCTGGTGCCGGGGTCGTTGTCGGGCTGCGGGTCCTGGTACCAGAAGCCGCTGGGGCCGACGGCCGTCACCACGCCGGGCACGGCGCTGACCGCGGTGCCGGCCAGCGGGGAGGTGCGGGCGGCGCCCTGGATGTCGTGGATCCGGGTGCCGCCGGGGTTGCCGCCCCCGCCGGTGAAGGAGGAGTTCCGCGGCGTGGGCGCGGTGACCGCGAAGTCCGCCGCGTTGTCGTCGGTGTCGGTGGCACCGCCGCCCGCGCGCAGGGCGGCGGTGGCGTTCGCCAGGTTGCCGGTCGGCGAGCCCTCGGCGGAGCTCGCGCCGCTGCCGTAGCCGACGAGGTCCTTCACCCCGGACTGGCCCGCGCAGCCCGAAGCACAGGTCAGCGCCGTGCCGTTGGTGACGAGGGCGACCTTGCCCGAGGTCGCGGACATCGCGATCGTGCCGGTGGCGTCCGGCGTCGGCAGCGCGGTGCCCGCACCCGCCCCGGCGGCCTCCTGGACGAGGAGGTAGTGGCCGGGCGCGATCGTCCCGGAGAGGGCGGTCTTCGACCAACTGGCGCCGGCCGCCGAGGCGTACTGCACCGTCCAGCCAGTGACGGACACCGGGGTGGTGCCGCGGTTGTACAGCTCGACGAAGTCGTTGGCGTACGGGGCACCGGAGTTGCCGCCACCGCCGTACACCTGGCTGATCACGATGTCGGGCGACACCGCCTGCGCCACGCCGCCGGGCAGCGCCACCAGCGCCGCCACCACGGCCGCGGCGGAGGCCGCCGCCAGCGTCCGGCGCCGCACGCGCGGCGCGCTCGGGGTGATCCGGGGATTCGGGGTGCTCCGCATGAGGCTTCCTCCTGACCGCCGTCCGGGCTCGCGGCCCGGCGGTGTGACCACGGATGGGAAAGGTTCGGCGCTGAGGTTGTAGCAGTGCCACCAGATCCCTACCGTTCGCTTCGGGCAACGGCCAGAGGTACGGCGGAAGAACGTTTCTACGCGCGACAAGTGGGAGGCCGTGCTCCGCATGACCGCACGCGGTGTCAGCGGCAGGGCCCGGCCTGCCGCGACGACCCCCGGGGTCGGGCCCGTACCGCCAACACCTCTTCACTGAAAGGGACTTGAACGACAGAGCCCGGGCCAGGCAGCGCCCTCGCCGCCGGACCCGGGCCGGTCCGCGTCACCGCGCGCGGCACTCCGCGCATCGCTCCGCCGGGTTCAGTCCGGTCGCCGTTGCACCGGCGCCGCCAGGGGCGGGCGCCGGCGCAGGGGTGCCAGTTCGCGCTCCAGGGTCCGGACGTCCAGCGCTATCCGCGTCGCGATCTCGCGCGGACCGGTGCCCAGGGGCAGCCGGCGCGACCAGGAGCGCGGCTTGGCCGGGCCGTCCTGGACCATGTCGAAGTTGAGCCGCACCGCGTCGGCGGCGTCGGCCAGGCTCACCAGGATCCTGGTGTCCGCGAGGTCGATGCTGACCTCGTTCCCGATGCACGAGCAGGCCACCAGGCCCTCGATGTCCTCCTCCGCCAGGTACCTGGCCAGGGGTACCGCCCTTCCCCGGACCAGAAACGGACGTTCCACCGGAGTCACCGGAACCGCCTCCTCCCCCAGCAGTCGTACGGAGCCTCGGCCGCGGCGCAAACGCGCCGCAACAGACCGGGCCCGGCCCATGCTCCACCACATCCGCGTGGATAGCCAACGGGGTGTCCGAACTGGCCAATTGGGCGAACGCACCGACCCGGCGCACCGGCGCACGCCCCAGCGCACCGCCCTCGCCGGACGGCCTGGCGGCAGGGGCGTCCCGCACCGGACGGGACGGCGCGAGTGCCCGCCCGCACGACGCGGACGGGCACAGCGGTGGTACTCGGTCCCGCCGGCCCCGGAGCCCGCCGGGGCTCGGCGGGCGGCCGGGACCCAGCGGCTGCCACGGCCGCGCTCGGCCACGAGGCCCCGCCGGAGTGCTCGAACGCGCTTGCACCCCGAGGTCAGTCGCACGATTGGAAACGTATCGAATTCCTGCTCGCACCTACTTGACTGATCATCAGACTTCTTGCCCATAGGGAGATTGTCCGTGCACGTGCTCCCGATCCATGGATAGCATCTGAATTCCATTCTGTTCGAGCGCTAATCGCCTGGGAGGGGCGGCGCCGGACAGACCGACAGGAGTCTTCACAATGCGCGTGTCCAAGCACGTCCACCCCGTCAGCAACCGCCCGACCGCGGCCGACGTAGCCCTGCCACCGGCGCTGCCCTACCCCGACGGCTGGTCCGCACTCGCCTTCTCCGCCGAGCTCAGGCCCGGCGCCGTCCTGACCCGCCGGCTCGCGGGCGAGGACGTCGTGCTCTACCGGCTGCGCAACGGCCGCCTGCGCGCGATCCGCCCGTACTGTCCGCACCTGGGCGCCCACCTCGGCCTGGCCTCGGTCGAGGGCAACGACCTGGTCTGTCCCTTCCACCGGTTCGCCTTCGACGCCGACGGCCGCTGCGTGCGCACCGGGTACGGCAGCACCCCGCCGCCCAAGGCCGCGCTGGCGCAGCTGCCGGTGCGCGAGGTGAACGAGGCGGTCTTCGTCTGGCGCCACCACGACGGCCGGGAGCCGGACTGGGAGATCCCCGCCTGGCACCGGCTCGGCGACGGGCGGCAGCCGCTGCGCTACGCCTCCTTCGAGATGCCCGGCTACGCCCAGGACGTCATGGAGAACTCCTTCGACCTGGGTCACTTCGTCACCCTGCACGGCTGGCCGGAGGGCGAGTTGGCGGCACCGGTGGAATTCGACGGGACCAGCTTCCACATCTCGATGCTCGTCCGGGAGACCTTCCCGCTGCTCGGGATGCGCGAGGTCCACGTCGAGGTGGACGGGTACGGCCTCACCGCCCTGCACACCGACGTGCACACGCCCTCGCTGGGCCTGGAGATCTGCTCGCTGGTGATGGCCACCCAGGTCGCCCCCGGCCGGATGCAGCTGCGACAGGCGGGCCGCTTCGTGCTGAACGAGCCCGCCGGGCTGCCGCCGGCCCTCGCCCGGGCGGTCAGCCGGTCGGTGACCAGGCTGCTGGCGGGCTTCATGTTCAAGCGCAACCTGGAGTTCACCTCGGCGGACTTCCCGATCTGGTCCACCAAGCGGTACGTGTCGCCGCCCCGGCTCGCCCCGGGCGACGGGCCGATCGGCGCGATGCGGCACTGGGCCCGGCAGTTCTATCCGCAGGACCACCAGGCGCACCTGCCCGGGCCGGGACCGCTCGCCGACCGCAACGGGCAGGACGCGCCCGCGCCCAGCGGGGTCTCCCAGGGCTGAGCCGGCTCTGCCTCCCGCCGCCTGAACCCGTCTGGATCCATCCGGACCCGCCTCTCGACCCGCCCCTGATCCGGCCCCTGATCCGCGCCGACGGCCCGGACCGGAACCGGGCGTCCCGGCGGTACCGTCTGCGTGGAGTACGGACGGGCGGGGCGGGGCGAGGGGAGTCGGCGTGGAGGCACTGGGGGACGGGGATCCGCGGCAGGTGGGCGAGTACCGCCTGCTGCGGAGACTCGGCGCGGGCGGGATGGGCCGGGTGTACCTGGGCCGGACGGCGGGCGGCCGTACCGTGGCGGTCAAGCTGGTGCACGAGCAGTACGCGGCGGACCGGGAGTTCCGGATCCGGTTCCGCAACGAGGTGGCCGCGGCCCGGCGGGTCGGCGGGCGGTGGACGGCCCCGGTGCTGGACGCGGACACCGAGGGCGCCCAGCCCTGGGTGGCCACCGGGTACGTCGCCGGGCCCTCGCTGGCCGCCGCGGTACGGGAGTTCGGCCCGCTGCCCGAAGCCGCCGTCCGCTCGCTCGGGGTGGGGCTCGCGGAGGCCCTGCGCGCCGTGCACGCCCAGGGGCTGGTGCACCGGGACGTCAAGCCGTCCAACGTGCTGCTGGCGCTGGACGGACCGCGCCTGATCGACTTCGGGATCACCCGGGCGCTGGACGCGACGACCGCGCTGACGCGGTCCGGCTTCGTGGTCGGCTCCCCCGGCTACCTCTCCCCCGAGCAGGCCGGGGGCCGCGGCACCGGGCCCGCCTCGGACGTCTTCTCGCTGGGCGCGGTGCTCGCCCACGCGGCCACCGGCACCGCGCCGTTCGGCTCGGGGGTGAGCGCGGCCGTGCTGCTCTACCGGGTTCTCCATGAGGAACCTGAACTCGACATACCCGACCGGGAGTTGCACGCCCTGGTGACGGACTGCCTGGCCAAGGACCCGGACCGCCGCCCCACCCCGGCGCAGCTGCGCGAGCGGCTGACGGCCACCGATCCGGCGGCGGGCGAGCGGCTGGAGCGGCGGGGCTGGCTGCCGCCCGCGATCGCCGCCGCGCTGGCCGCGCTCGCGGTGGAGCTGCTGGACCTGGACGGCGAGTCCCCCGCCCGGCCCGCCGGGCCCACCGGGCGGTTCGGCCCGGCGGAGCCGTGGCCCGCCGGGCCGCCGATCCCGGGCACGCCGACGCCGTACCCGTCACCGCAGCCCCCGCCGTACCCCTTGCCGTACCCGCACGCACCGCACTCGGCGACGCAGCCGCGGCCCGCCCGCAACCGGCCCGGTCCCGGCACGCTGCTGCTCATCGCCGTCCTGGCCGTCGCCATGGCGGGCACGGCGGTGTTCCTCGCCACCCGCGACGACGACACCCCCTCCGGCGGCTCCGGAAGCACCTCGCCCACCGCCGGCTCCGGCTCCGCCTCCCCGACCCCGGACGGCGAGGTCCCGGACGCCTTCCTCGGCTCCTGGCAGGGCACCCTGGGCAGCCAGCAGACCCTGCTCAAGCCGGACTTCTCGATCACCATCGCCCAGGGCCGGGCCGACGACCCGGTCGCCCAGATCCACAACAACGAGGGGGCCGGGACCCGCTACTGCGACGCGACCGCCAACCTGGTCCAGGCCACCGCCGACCGGGTGGTCCTGCGCACCGCCCCGATGAACTCGCTCAGCGGCTGCGCCCCCGTCCCGTACGACCAGGTGTACACCCGCAATCCGGACGGCAGCCTGCACCTGCTGGTCGGCGGCTTCTCGGGCGATCTGCGGAAGAAGTAGCCCAGCTCCCCCACTCATCGCAGGACGGCCCCAACTCCCTTGGACTGTCACACCGTTCGGCTCTGCCGGGAATCCCTCACCAGAACACCCGGAACCGCGCTCGACGCGCACTTGAGGAATCAGGCCCCCGGCTCCGCAGCCGGGCCGCCGCCTGGGGAGCGGGCGAGAGCAGCGCGCTCCAGGCGGCCTGGGCGCTGCTGCTGTACCGCGCCGAGCAGTCGGACCGGCCCCGCAGCCCCAACGGCGCGGTGCGGGTCGGCTTCGCGGTGACGGTCTCCGGTCGGGGCATCCCGCTGGACGGCATCGACCGGCTGCCCGGCGCCCTGCGCAACCCGCTGCCGGTCTCCGTCCGGGTGCACCCGGGCACCACCGTGCCGCAGCTGCTCGCGGCGCTGCGCGACGGGGTGCTCGACCTCGCCGGGTACGAGTGGGTCTCCCCCGGCCAGGCCCACCGCTGGACGCCCGGCGCGCGCGGGCAGCGGCCGAACAGCCTGGTCGTGCTGGAGCACCGGTCCGCCGGTACGCACCAGCTGCGGCTGGAGACCGACCTGGCCGCGCACGGCATCCACGTGGAGAGCCCCGTCCCGGCCGGCACCTTCACCTCGTACCCCATCACGCTCGCCGCCCACTACGACACCACCGGTGGGCTGGTCCTCACCAGCACCCACGACCGGGCCCTGCTCGCCGACCGCGACGCCGTCGAACTCCTCGACCAGAGCGCCCACTTGCTGCGCTGCTTCCCCGAGCTGCCGAGCGGTCTCGGCACCACCGAACTGCTGCGCTCCACGCTCGCCGGGCAGCCCGCGCCCCGGCCGGGCGCACCGGCCGGTACCGCGGAGCCCCCGGAGCCGGCCGGGCCCGCGGTGCGGCTGGACGTGCTGCGCGGAGCCGGCCGGCCGGGCGCCGGCTGGGTCCTGCTGCTGCCCCCGGCCGGCGACCCGCAACCGCGCCACCCGGGCGCCGCCCGCGGCCGGCCGGGCCCGCAGGCCCTCGGGGTGCTGCGCCCGGCCGTGCCGGCCCCGCCCCCTGCCGCGTACCGCCCGGTACTCGGCCCGCTGCTGGAGTCCCGCGCGCCGATCGCCCTGGTCGCGCCGCCGGGGCTCGGGATCACCGCGTACGAGATCGCCCGGCTGGGGGCTCCGGCGCAGCCGCCGCTGGTGGTGCTGCTCGACGAGGAGGGCGACCTGGCGACGGTGGCCGGCCTGCTGGCGGGGCTTCCGCGCCGTCGCTGAGGCCTGACCCGGAGCCGGAGCCGGAACCGGAGCCCGAGCGAGCCTGAGCCGAAGCCTGAGCGAGCCTGAGCCGGCCGACAGTAGGGTGGCGTCCGTGGCCCGATTCGTCCTGACCCGCCGTTCGCCGCTGCCGCCCGCCGAGTGCTGGCAGCGGCTGACCGCCTGGCCCCGGCACGGGGATCGGGTGCCGTTCACCCGGGTCTCGGTGGCCCGGGGCACCGGCCGGGAGACGGGTGACCTCGTCCTGGCCAGGACGGTCCTCGGGCCGCTGCGCGTCGACGACCCGATGGAGATCACCGAGCTGGTCGCCCCCGGCCCCGGCCGGGACGGACGGTGCCTGCTGGTCAAGCGCGGCCGCCCGGTGCGGGGGTGGGCCGAGCTGCGGGTCCGGGCGGTGGGCGGCGGCAGCGCGGCGGTCTGGACGGAGGAGCTGACGGTCGCCGGGCTGCCCCGGCCGCTCGACCCCCTGCTCGATCCCGTCCTCGCCCGGGCGGGGCGCCTGGTCTTCGGCCGGGTCCTGGAGCACCTCCTGCGGCCGTAGCCCGAACCGGCCTCCACCCGAACCCCGGGACACCTGGCCCCCGACGCGGACGGTCGCGGCCGTGGATCGGGCACCAGGCTCCGGGCACCGGGCACCGGGCACCGGGCACCGGCCGTACGGGAATTCGTGGACGTGCCCCCTCCCGCCACGACCCCGTCCCGCCCTCCCCGGCCCGCACGGACCGCCTGCCGGGAACGGGTCAGCCGGGAAGGCGCGGCCCCGCGCCGAGCGGTACGCCGAGGCGCTCGGACTGGGCGACCGAGGCGGGTGAATCCTGGCTCCGGGCCGCCTCCGTCGGGATCCGCGGAGCCGTGGCCGGCCCGCCCGGGGCCGGGGTGTAACCGGGCAGGTGAACGGTGCCCCAGGTGTACGGGTCGGCCTGGGCGCTGCCGAACGGGGACCAGGCCAGACGGCTCCCGCCGGTCCTGTCGGTGGTGTCGGAGTCGTACACGAGGACGTTCGCGGTCATCCGCTCGGGGTCGACGGCGGCCGGCAGGTCCGCCAGCGGGATCCGCACCTCGACGGTGTAGCCGCGGTAGGGATCGGTGACCCGGGAGGCGACGGTCAGCCCGGGGGCGGTGCCGGCGGCCGGGCCCTGGTGGTTGTCGGCGTCGCGCTCCGCGCAGGGCCCACCGCCGTTCGCCGTGAACGGCAGGACGCCGGCCTTGAACGTGGTCGAGGTGTCGTCGGAGTCGCCGCGCGGATCGATGCCGATCTCGACGGCGTCGGTGCGCCAGTGCCGCTTGCAGTCGTTCAGGGCGTCCAGGGCGCTGCCCGTCCGGTCGTCGGTGACCTGGACGAGCACGTACAGGTCGTCGCCGTGGCGGGAGAGCCGGGCGGTCGCGGAGCAGTCGGCGGGGGCGCAGTCCTGGCCCGCCCAGTGCCGCAGCGGGAGTTCGGGCCCGGGGTACTCCCCGGGGCCGGCGGTGCCGTCGACGACGGGCGGGCGGTCGAGTGCCGGAGCGTCGGTCGCGGGAGCGGCGGGGTAGCCGGGCTGGGCGTCGTCGGCCAGCCAGGGCATCTCCACCCGCCGGGTCCAGTCGCGGAACTCGGCGTACAGCGGCCTCAGCCCGGCCTGGTCCCGGACGGGGGCGGGGACCGGTTCGCCGGCCCGGGCGAGGACGGTGAACCACTCGCACGGCAGCTGCCCGGGCGGGGTGTCGACGGTGGCGGGCAGCGAGCCGAGACCCTGGGTCAGGTACCTGCGGGCGGCGTTGCGCTCGATCTGGGCGAAGGTCTCGCCCGAGGAGCCGGAGCGCGCGCCGGTCCACACCCCCTCCACGGGGAGCCCCGTGTGCGGATCGGTCAGCCGGGCGCTGGCGCAGGACGGTCCGACGGGCCCGTCGAAACCCCAGTTCTGGGCCAGCAGCCGGGAGGGCCGCCACGGCCGGTACCCCTCGTCGGTGATCTGCTCGGGGAACGCCGTCGGATCGCCGGCGAGCCGGAACGCCTCGACGGCCAGCCGGGCGGCCTCCTGGTGCCCGCCGTGCTGGTCGAAGGGACGCGGGTCCATCGTCACCACGGTGGCCGGGGTGGTCGCCCGGAGGAGGCGGACGATCCGCGCGAGCGTGTCGGCGGGCTGTTCGGGCACCCCGTTCCAGACGGAGGAGACCAGCGGCGCGGAGAGGGTGTACCAGAAGTCCGGCTTGTCGAGGTAGAAGACGTTGTCGATCCCGGCGAGGCCGACGGCCTCCCGTTCCTCCGTCTCACGGATCAGGCCGAGCCGGGCGCCCTCCTCCGGCCCGACGGCGTTCCCGCCGCCCTCGCCCCGGGTGATGGTCACCACCCCGGTGCTCCGCCCGCTTCGCTCCCGCCACCGGGCGAAGGTGGCCAGCGACTGGAACTCGTCGTCCGGGTGGGCCCCGATGAACAGGACGTCGGTGTGGGCCGGGTCCCGTCCGGCCGGTGCCACGGCACCGGCGGCGGAGCGGGGCGCCGCGCTGTCGGCAGGCACGGCGAAGGCGCAGGCCGTGGCCGCGGCGACGAGGACGGCCGGCCAGCTCCGCCGTACCAGGTTCTGGATCACGGTGCGTGCGTTCCCTTCCGTGCGGCTGTCGCGAGGTGACCGGCGCCCACGGCTTCCCTCGCCTTCTGGTGCCGCCGCACGGCGGCTCGGGCGCGATCCATGCTAGGGATGCCCAGTCGCGGCGGAGTGACACCAGGCCCGGGCAGCGGGCCGGCAGGACCCCGGCGGGGCGGCCGTGCCGCCCGGCCCCGTGCGGAGCCGGAGCGGCACGCCCCCCGCCCGGCGGCCTCACCGGTGGGTGATCAGGCCGGATCCAGGTAGTAGAGGTCCGGCTTGCTGTCCTGAACCACCTGGGCGATCTCGTTGCTGTGGTTCGAGGAGGCGACCCATGTGCCGGAAACCTGGGCCTGGATCGCGAACAGGTTGCTGCCCGCCACCTTCGACTGGTTCTTGGGGCGCACCAGGGCGCGCCCGACCGGAGCGCGGGTCAGCAGCGCCCTCCGCCGAGCATGATCCGCGCGATCAGCTCCTGCCGGCTGCCCACCCCGGTCTTGGTGAACACCGACTTCAGGTGGTCCTGCACCGTGTACGGCGTCATCGCGAGCAGCCGGGACACGTCCCTGGTGTCGCTGCCGCGCACCAGCAGCAACGCCACCTCCCGCTCACGGGCGGTCAGCCCGTACGCGGCCAGGTAGAGCGGCATCACCTCGGCCGGCGAGGCGGGCGAGGCCACCACCGTCACCGCGTCCCGCGCCTCGCCGCCGCGCAGGGCCGCGCCGTGCAGCAGGTACCAGCGGTCGTCCCTGGCCCACACCCGCACCGGCAGCTGCGGTACGACCAGCCCGTGCGCCGTCCGGCGGGCGTGCTCGGCGGCCATCGCCACGCTGGTCGGGACGGTGAGCGAGCTCGGGGTGGGATCGGCCAGCCGGGCGAGCAGGTCCTCGGCCGGCCCGGACAGGGCCTGCAACCGGTTGCGCCGGTCGAGCACCAGCACCGCGGGCCCCTGGTCCGCCCCGTCCGGGGCACCGCTCGCGGACCCGCCCGGCGCGTGGCACGCCCTCAGCGCGTTGCCCAGGTGCCGTGCGGCGACGTCGGCGAGCTCGCGGTGGCGCGCCAGGTACGGGCCGCGGTCCGGGGCCCGCAGGAACGCCGCGCACCCCCACATGCCGCCCGCCGCGTCGAACACCGCTCGCAGCTCGTCCCCGAACCCGGCGGGCGCGACCTGCTCCCTGAACCGCACGCTCTCCTCCAGCCGCCCCCGGCTCGCCCGGCTCAGCGTCTCGGCGTGCACCCCGCTGCGCCGGATCTTGGGAAAGGTCGCCAGATCGTCCGCCCACACCTCCAGCCGCACGGCGTGCTCGAACCCGTCGAGAGTGAGGTCCTCACTCTGCACCGAGTTCACCAGCCCGGTCGCCGGATCCGCGGTGTGCCAGCACACCGCGTCGAACTCCAGGACCGGGCGCAGCAGTTCGTCCGCCCGCCGGAAGACCTCCGGCGCCGTCAGCCCCGCCCCCGCGAGCTCCCGCATCCCCTCGATCGCCGACCGCGCCGCCACCCCACGAGCCCCACGTCGTCCCATGCGGGGAAGCTAGCATGCCGTTCGCACTCGCACCCGTACGGCCGAAAACGGTCGCCTTCCGCACGCGAGGATCCGGCCCCGACAGGTGACGACACCTCAGAAATGGCCGTGGGTCAGCTACTTCGGTCTCCCCGCCGTGCTCCGGCGGAGGCCCGGCGCCAGTCCAGGTACTGCTGACGGACGTATGCCCGCGTCTCGTCGCCGTCGGCGGTGACACCGTCGTGCTCGGTCAGGTACCCGGCCGCGATCCGTGCCCCCGCCACCTGCTCGCGGTCCGCGTCACCGCCCGCCAGCGCCAGGCGGTCGGCCCGGGCGGCGGTGCGCAGCAGGTACTCTCGCCGCCTGCGGGGCGAGCTCCTGGTGGCACTCCGGCGGCCGGCCAGGTCCTTCTCCTCCTGCTCGACACCCGGGGCGTCCGCGTACGCCTCCGCCGCCGTCGGCACCGGTCCGGCCGGTACGACCGGCACCGGCCGGGGCGGCAGCGGCGGCAGGCCGCGGACGTGGAGCACGTCGTTCGCGAACTCCGGCTGGTCGACGGGCAGTCCGTGCCGGCCGAACACGGCGAACAGCTCGGCGAGGGCACGCGGCTCGACACCGCGTGGCCGGTCGTCGCCGGTGACGCCGATCCGGCCGAGCTGCGGGCCCCAGAACCGGCCCGGCGGGTCCACGAGGCGCAGCCGGAGGGTGAGGTGGTGGCCGCTGGTCTCGGTCTCCTCCTCGAACTCCATGGCCAGGCCGCGGATCTCCGACCAGGCGTAGCGGCGCGGGACCAGCAGCCGGACCAGGGTGAGGCCGTCCTCCTCCTCCCGCAGCCAGAAGGTGTGCGGCACCGTGACGGCCGCCGCCACGGCGATCAGCACGCCGATCAGGGTGGCCTCGCCGGGGCTGCCGGCACCCGATCCGACCAGCGCGAACATCGCCACCAGGGCCAGCGCGCAGCCGATCCCGATGTTGCCTCCCCACTGCCGCATGAACGACAGCCGTACCGTCCGCATCCCGCCCCCTGGTGTCCGTCGGTGTGCCGGCTCCACGCTCCCGGGGAGCACCGGGCCCGGGCAAGCACCAGCGGGGAGCTGTGACGGCCCCGTGACGAAGCCGCCGTACCGCGTCACGATGTGTCGGTTCGCTCTATGACACCGTCAGGGCCGGGCCGGCCGCGAGAACCCGGCACAGCCCTCCGATCGGAAGGAACTTCGATGACGGAGCCCGACCACACCACCGAGCACCACCAGGCCGAACGACGGCTGCACAGCTCGTCGTTCGGCCGGGCAGCGGTCGCGTACGCCGAGCACCGCCCGGACTACGCGCGGGCCGCGGTGCGCTGGGCCCTCGAAGCCGCGCCCGGCCCGCGGGTGCTCGACCTCGGCGCGGGGACGGGCAAGCTCACCGCCACCCTGGTCGCACTCGGCTACGACGTCGTCGCGGTCGAACCCGACCAGGCGATGCTGGCCGGACTGCGCGGCTCGCTCCCGGCCGTCCGCGCGCTGCCGGGCAGCGCCGAGGCGATCCCCCTGGCGGACGGGTCCGTCGACGCCGTGGTGTCCGGCAACGCGATGCACTGGTTCGACATGGACGTCGCGGGCCCGGAGATCGCCCGGGTGCTCGCACCCGGCGGAGTCCTGGCCGGCCTGTGGAACGTCTTCGACGACGGGGTCGACTGGGTGGCCGGCCTCGCCCGGGTCGCCGGCCCCGCCGCCATCGGCCCGCGCGACGTGCCCGCGAGCTGGCGCACCGCCACGGCCCGGATGCACCTCCCCGCGTCGGGCGGGGCCGCCCGCTTCGACTCCCCGGAGCAGGCGGAGTTCCCGCACGGGCAGGACCGCACCGCCGACTCCCTCGTCGCCACCCTCGCCACCAAGGCGGGCATCCTGGTCATGCCGGAGCAGCGGCGCGAGGCCCTGCTCGGCGAGGCCCGCGCCTACCTCGCCGCCCGCCCGGAGACCGCCTCCGGCGAGTTCACCCTCCCGATGCTGACCAGCGTCCTGCGCGCCCAGCGGATCTGACCGCCTCGCCGCCGGATCCGGCGGTCGAAGGATGGAGGCCTCAGTCCCCCGCCGGTGCCGGGGCCTGCGCCGGCCCGGCCGGGTGGTCGGGTTCGAGGACGAAGACCGGGATCACCCGCGGCGCCCTCTCCTGGTACTCGGCGTACGGCGGATACGCGGCGACCGCGCGCCGCCACCACCGGGCCCTCTCGTCCCCGGTGAGCTCACGGGCCGTCATGCCCTGCCGCTCGGGGCCGTCCTGGAGGTCCACCTTTGGGTCGGCCTTGAGGTTGAAGTACCAGTCCGGGTGGCGCGGGAAGCCGCCCTTCGAGGCCACCGCCGCGTACCGCCCCTCGTGCTCCACGCGCATCAGCGGAATCTTGTGGATCCTGCCGCTCTTCGCACCGCGCATCGTGACGATGACGACCGGCAGGCCGGTGTCCCGCAGCGTGGTTCCCCGCGTGCCTCCCGAGCTCTCGTACAGCTCGACCTGTTCGCGCACCCACTGCGCCGGACTCGGCTGGTACTCGCCCTCGAGAGGCATCGCATTCACCCCACTGTCGTGTACGGACCGTGCCGGGACGGTCCGGACGCAGGCCTCGCACGAAGGGGACACCGCCGTCCCCGCTCTGCCGACACGGCCAAGTGTGACGGCAACGCTCCGGTGTCGCACCCGGCTCCACGTCCCCGCAGGTCATCGACCGTTCGTGAACGCCCCCGCGGCCGGCGGGCTGCCGGGCCCGCTCCGTGGTCAGCCCCCCCCCCCGCAGGACGTGCGAACTCGACCGCCGGGCCAGTGTTTCCCCCGCGTTTCCCCACGGCTCCGGGGACGGGAAAGTGCTACGCGCGGAGGGCGGGACCGACAGGAGGCCGCCTCCGTAATCTCGTTGCAGGGCAGGCCCGCCCGACCGAAACGGGATCGCTGGAGGTTCTGTGGGATACACCGTTCTGAGCACGACCAGCGTGCCGGCCGAGCAGCGTTTCGACTGGTGGTGCGACCTGATAGGCCGCTCCGTCGCCCCGTCCGGATCCACAGCCGCCACACCTCCGACTTCGTGGCCGACGCCGGCGCCCTGGATCTGGGGGCGGTCCGGCTGACCACGATGTCCTTTGGGCAGCGCGGCCTGGGAACTGACCGCCGCCTTCCTCGCCCACCACCTCGACGCACACGACCGCCTGCCACCGGAGGCCCGCAACCGCATGCTGCTGGCCCGGATCAACGCCTTCATCGAGGACAACCTGGCCGAACCCGCCCTGTCCCCCACGTCCGTCGCAGCCCACCACGGCATCTCGGTACGGACGCTGCACTACCTCTTCCGGCAGCAGGGGGAGACCGTCGCGGCGACCATCCGCAGTCGCCGGCTGGCGCGCTGCCGGGCAGCCCTGAGCGACCCGGCCCTGCGTGCGCTGCCCGTCCACGCCGTCGGCGCGCGCTGGGGCCTCGCCGACGCCGCCTCCTTCAGCCGATCCTTCCGCGGCGCCTACGGCGTCACCCCCGCCGAGCACCGGCGATCGACGCTCCCCGTCGTCCCCGCCAACCGTCCCGCCCGCCTTGCGCACGGTGTCAAGGAAGGCTGCGCCGAGGGCCAATGACGCCGGCAGGGGGCCCGACGCAGACTTCTCGCACTGGGCCGAAGCCACGGCCCATCCCACGACCGAGGAGCGAAGATGCGAGGAGTGAAGACGCGCGCACGAGGACTGCTGCTGACAGCTGTGGCCACGCTGAGCCTCACCGCCGGCACCGTGGCCGCGGCCGCCCCGGCGAGCGCGGACAGCTGCGTCAACGGGTGGTTCTGCCTCTACTACAACTCCAACGGGGGCGGTGCGTTCGTCAGGATCGGCGGGAACATCCCCAACCTGACGGACTCAAGTTCAACGCCTGCGGCACCAACTGCAACGGCGTCGGTCAGAGCGTCTGGAACAACGCCGGCTCGGCGCGGAACACGAACGACTTCTACGCCGCCACGGTCTTCTTCAAATTCAAGTACATGGGGAACACCGACTTCGTTCCGACCAACTTCCTCAGCAATCTCCCCAATACGAAGAACGAGGACGCCTCGGTGCTGTTCGGCCCGTGAGCAGGCGAACCGTACTGACGGCGTGCGCGGTCGCCGTCTGCGTCGCGGTCGGCGGGGCGGTGGGCTACACGGCCACCGCCGGCCGCGGCCCGGACCGCGCCGGCAGCACGCGGACGGATCTCCCCGTACAGGCGTACCTGCTCACCTACCAGCAGCGCGACGACCTGAACAGCGCGTACGAACGGCTGGTGGAGCGCTGCATGAGCGAACGGGGCGCGCCGATCCAGCCGCTGGCGCACGTGCGCCCGCCCCTGAAGGACTTCCTGGAACGGCGCTACGGCCTGACCGACCTGGAACAGGCCGAACGGTACGGCTACGGGCTCCCTCCCACCAGGGACGCCGCCGCGGCCCCGGCCCCG
Source organism: Kitasatospora sp. NPDC036993 (assembly GCF_055607525.1). NCBI lineage: Bacteria > Bacillati > Actinomycetota > Actinomycetes > Kitasatosporales > Streptomycetaceae > Kitasatospora > Kitasatospora sp. NPDC036993. The sequence goes on from NZ_JBVJRP010000005.1 coordinate 20,964, forward strand.
CCGGAACTGACGGAGGCCCAGCGCCTCGTCTACGACGGCGGTCCGGGCGAGGGGCCGTCGCGGGGCTGTGCGGGCTGGGCCGTGCGGCAGATCGGCGACACCGCCAGGGTCCGGGAGACGCCGGTCGCCATGGAACTTCAGCGGAAGTCGTGGGACGCCTCGGCCAGGGACCCCCGCGTCGTCGCGGCGACGGCCAGGTGGTCGGCGTGCATGAGCGCGCTCGGTTACCACGCCTCCTCGCCCGTGGACACGGCCGCCACGCCGACGTCCGACCCTGCGGCCGAGCGGGCAGAGGCCGCCTCGGGCGTACGGTGCAGCCGTTCGTCCGGCGTCATCCGCGAGTGGTTCGCGGTCGAGGCCGCGTACCAGGACGAGATGATCGAACGGAACAAGGACGCCCTGCTCGCCGAACGGTCCGCCGCGCTGCGGGTCGTCGACCGGGCACACGCGGTGCTCGACGGCTGAGCCCGAGATGACGCGGCGTCAGAAGACGGCCGGCCCGCCCGCATGCGCCACAGGGCGAGCCGGTGCGGCCCGGTGGGATCAGGTCATCGAGCGCAGCACGTTCCGCCTGACCGGCTGCCGCCGGTTCGGCCACCGCTACCTGGCCTTCCTCGGCCCCGCCACCGCCTCGTGCCGCTTCGGTCGCCTCCTCGGGCTCGCCACAGGGGAGACGGCCGTGGCCGCGTTCGGGACGGGCGGCCGGGAGCGGAGGTCCGGGGTGGAGCGTGCGGGAACGGCCGGGGCCCGCGGCCGGGCGAACGGACATTCGGCCTGATCGCCCCGCCGCGCCCCCGGGGCCGGCCCGGTCCCCAGCCGTGGCGATGCGTGCGTCCGGCGCACCTGCGAGGGGGCGCCCGCGGGTCCGTGTGGCGGCTGTCCGAAAAGGCCTCCGCGCCCGCGGGGCGCGGTTGCGCGGGCCTGGCCGCCGGTCCCGCCGTGCTCAAGCCCGCGCTGCACCGGGAGTCCGACATCGGACCGGACGACCCCTGCGACGTCATCCGGATCCCCACGTCCGTGTTCCCCACGGTGGCACCCCGGCTGGCGCAACTGCCGTACCTCGCGCACTGCCGCGGCGCCAACACCGGGGACCGGCCCGTCCTCGGCCTCCAGGAGGACGGGCTGTTCTCCGTCGTCGTCGCCGGCCGCTTCCCGGCCGCCGGCCCGCCCGGCTCACCGCCGGACGCCCGCACCAAGAACATCGTCCACCTGGTCTCCCTGGAGGGCCACGAGCCGCTCCTCGGCCCCGACCCGGACTTCCAGGGCCGCACGTCCGTCGCCCTGCTGTCGCTGTGCGCCTGGTCGTTCTGGGCGGAGCCGGACGGCAAGGCGCACTTCCGCGACCTCGCCGAAGGACTCACCCGGACACCGGACGGCTCCCGGGCGGCCACCCGCGAGGAGATGTGGCTGCGGCTGCCCTCCCCCTACCCGGACGCCGACGGCACCCCGCCCGCCCGGCGGCAGGTGGCCCGGCGGATCAACGACGGCCACCTGCCGCTGCCGTACCTGACCCGCTCCGGCGAGCGCGCCTTCGGGTGGTACCGAGCGCCGACCTGGACGCCTTCCTGCTCTCCGACGCCGCCCGCGCGGCCGTCACCGAGGCCCTGGACACGGACGACGGCCTCAGGACACGGCTCGCGCCGGTCGTGGACTGGCTGGGGCACCTGCTGCTGCTCGCCCCGGTGCCGTTCACCCACCTCGTGCCGGACTCCCGGATGCTGCCGCCGGAGTCCCTGCGCTTCTTCCACACCGACCCGAACTGGCTGGACGCGCTGGTCGGCGGGGCGCTGGGGATCGGCGCCCAGTCGAGCCGGGACACGCTCCAGGACGCGGTGGTGGCCGCCGCCGTCCGGACGAAGGCCGCGCAGGCGGCGGCCCGCCACCGCGACCGGCAGCGCGACGCCGGCCCCGGCGATCCGGACGCCACCCTCGGCCGGGTCTGCGGGATCCTGCTGCGCTCCGCGCTGGTCTCCGGCTGGCCCCACCTCGCCGTACGGGCCGTCGACGTGACCGGTGCCCCGCTGCCGGTGCTGCGGATGGAGCACCTCTCCCCGACCGTGCTGCTGTGCCTGTTCAACGGGGTGCCCGCCACCGTCGAACTCGCCGAACCCCAGGAGGGGTTCCGCTTCGGCGTCGAGGACGACGGACTGATACCGCTGCGCAGCCTGCTGCCGGACGCCGGACCACGGCTTCCGCTGGGCGAGCAGCTCGGCCCCGACGTCACCTTCGACGTCCTGCGCCACCTGCGCCCGTCCGCCGACCCCGCCGTACGGGTCCTGGACCTCACCTCGCTCGTGCCCGCGCTGGCCACCGCCCTGGACACCGCGCACGGCACGGACGTCGGTGGGGTCGGCCCCGCCGACCTCGCCCTGCAACTGGTCAAGGTGCCGGAGGCGATCCGCTTCGACGGCCCGGACGGAGACCGCTTCCCGGCGCCCGGAGGAGACCCGCGTTGAGCACCCGCCCCGCCCTCGTCGTGCCGGTCGCGCTCGACGCGCTCGTGGTGAACCCGGCCCTGCTGCGCCGGGACGGCTTCCGGACCTGGCGGCAGAACTACCTGGCCCTGGACGACTTCACCAGCCCCGAACCCGACGAGGGCGACCGGCAGAGCGACGACCCCCAGTTCCGGCAGACCGGCGTCCACCTGCACTGGGCGCTCCCCCGGGGCCTGCGCCACGGCGTGCAGGACCCGGCGACCGGGGAGGTCGACTACCCACTGGTGCCCAACCGCTGGCTCGTCACCCGCTTCAGCGGCACCGGCACCCGGCGGGTCAGGGCGTGGGTGATCGAGAGCGACTGCCCGCACACGGCCTACGCCCTGCGGCAGGGCCACCCCCTCGAACACTCCAGCCCCCACCTGGTCACCGACGCCACGCTGAGCGCCTGGCGGGCCAGCCGGGACCCCTACCGCGGCGCCCGCACCGACGCGTCCCCCCAGGTCCTGCTCGGGCTCGCCTTCCCCCTCGCCGACGGCACGCCCTGGACCGAACGGGCCGCGGCAGACCGGCTGTTCCTCACCGCCATGGGCGCCGGCGACCAGCACTTCACCACCTACGTCCCGCACAACACCAACGTCTTCTCCTTCATCGACGACCTCTCCGACGTCACCGCGGCGGACACGCTGGGGTACCAGGTCATCGGCTGGTACTCCGACCCGGCCGCCGACGTCCTCGCCACGCTCCCGCCCGGCACCTCGTACGCCGGCCTGCTCGACCGGCTCGCCGCCTGGCTCGGGGCCGTCGGCGACTGGGGCATCCTCGCCCAGGAGCTCACCGGCTTCAACGACCGCCTCGCCGCCCGCGACACCCGCGCCTTCCGCCGCCCCACCACCCGGGACGACGACCTGCCGCACACCGCGGGCCTGGCCGGCTACCCCGACGCCGACACCGAGGACGCGCTGCCCGCCCGCTACCGGGGCCGGGTCACCAGCGTCCCCTACCTCCCCGGCGGCGAGAGCGCGGACTTCCACGAGACCCGCCAGGGCCAGATCCACGTGCGGGAACTCTTCCTCTACGACAAGTTCGGCCGCGTCCTCGACGTCGTCAGCCCCGACCTCCGGCAGGGCGGCCTGCACGAGTACCGCGGCTTCCCGCTGATCGTCGACACCTCCCTGACCACGGAGTCCTCACTCACCCCGACCGTCGCCGCCGTCTCCCAGCTGCCCCCGCGCCCGCTCCAGCCCGCCCGGCTCGACTTCGACCTGCTGGACGCGGCCACCGGCACCCGGGTGGTGGAGACGGCCGCCGACCCGAGCCCCGTCACCGGCTGGCTGCTGCCCGTCCACCTCGACCGCGCCCTGCTGCTGTACGACCCGGCGGGCCGTTTCCTGGGCACCTACCGGCTGCTCACCGACGGCTCCGGCACCCGCACCGGCCAGTGGGAGCCCCCACCCGACGGCACGGTCACCAGCCTCGCCCAGGTCGAGGCGCTCGCCCCGGACCTCGCCGGCCTGGTGCGCTCCCGGCGCCTGGCCACCGAGGCCAACCTCAGCGCGTTCCTGGACGTCGTCGACTCGACCCTGTGGACCACCGACCCGCTCGGGCGGCGCACCGACCAGACCCTGTCCGCCCTGATCGGACGGCCGCTGGCGCTGGTCAGGGCCCGGCTCCGGCTGACCCTGGACGGGCCGCCCCTGACCGACCCCGGCTGGGCGGCCACTGGACGTCGCACGACCTGACCCCGGCACAGACTAACGCGCAGTTCCCTGACCGCCCGCCGACGCTGGAGGACGGTCTGCTCCGGCTCCTGACCGAACCCGAGCCCGAACCCGAGCCCTGAACCCCCGCTCCCCCGCTCCCCCGCTCCCAGTTCGGATCCTGCCCCCGGTTCCCAGCCCCGTCCGAATCCGAGTCCGAGCCCGGCCCCGGGCAGTCAACCTCACGCACCAGGAGGCCCCGCCGTGTCCGACCAGCCCCCGCTGCTCACCTACCGCCCCTCCACCAGCCCGGCCCCGCTCCAGGCGAGCACCCCCGGGACCGGGACCGACGGCCGGGTCAACCTGGCCGTCAGCACCGGCAAGAACACCGTGTACTGCCATCAGATCCTGCTGAGCATCCCGAAGGACGCGGAGAGCGGCGGCGCCTACTTCGCTTCCAAACCGCACGTCTCCACCGGCTCCGACCGGTGGACCGTGGCGTCCCTGGTGTCCGTGTCCGCGGAGGAGATCGGCGGCAAGGGCAAGGCCGAGTTCTGGCGGGCCACCCTCAAGTCCGCGGGCGAGGAGTACGACCAGGTCGAGGGCACCCTGGACTTCGGCATCACCGGCGAACTCGGCACCAGCGCGGGCACGATGAACTGCTACATCACGGAGTACTCCGCCACCACGCCCGGCCGGAAGAACTACAGCCACGAGACGTTCATCCTGCCCCTGCCCGTCACCGGCCCGGTCTTCTACCTGCACGCCTTCCTCGCCCGCGGCAGCGCCAGTGCCACCGCCCCGAAGACGGTGTTCAACCGGAACGACTCCGTCTACCTCTCCTGGGAGAGCAACGGCGCCTACTTCCGGGTGTACGACGGCGAGGGCCGGATCGTCCACGAGGGCCCCGAGACCTTCTGTTCGCCCGGCGCCGACCACCTCACCATGGACACCACCTTCACGGTCGAGGCGTCCATGTCGTCGACGCCCGAGGGCGATTCCTTCAAGCCGGTCCACCAGTACGCCACGCTCGCCCTCAGCGTGAAGGACCCGGTCCTGGCCGCGCTGACCGTCGAGGGGGAGATCTCGGGCCGCTCCGGGCTGGACCTGGCCGGCACCGCGACGGTGTACTACCTGACGGTGAACGGCTCGGCCGGTATCGGGAGCAGCCTGTCGGTCAGCGGCAGCGCCACCGTGCAGAGCAGTCTCACCACGAACGGCTACCTGAGCGTCGGGAGCACCGTGTACGCGAACAGCGACCTGCGGGTCAGCGGCACCCTGGAGGCCAACGGGGACCTGAACGCCAACAGCACCCTGAACGCCTACGGAGAGGTCCACGCGGTCAGTGACAACTTCGTCCGGATCCGCGAACTGCGCGGCCCGTACGGCGTGAAGCTCACCATCAACAGCAACACCGAGCTGATCTCAGGATGTGAGCTGGACGTTTCTGGGGACATCAAGCGCAAGGGCCACGGGGTACTCTCCGACCAGGACACCATCGGACTCAACAACCAGTACTACGGCGGCTATCTCTACGCCAGCGACTACGAGAGGGACAGCGACCGCCGGATCCCGTACGTGTGGGTGCCGGGCGACCGGGTGGCCCAGTCGTACTGGCAGATCTCCCGCGGCTGACAGCGGCCGGGGGAAGTCTCCGGGAGAGCCTCTCCCGGATCGCTCCGCCGCCGCGCCCGCCACCACCATCACCACCACCCCGAGAAGAGGCCGTCATGACCATCGGACACCCGGACGCGGTGGTCGTCGGAGCCGGCGTGATCGGCTCCGCCATCGCCCTCGAACTCGCGCGCGCCGGACGGCAGGTGGTCGTCGTGGACAAGGCGGGCGCCGTCGGTCACGGCTCCACCAGCGCCTCCAGCGCGATCATCCGGTTCAACTACTCGGCCTTCGACAGCGTCGCGACCGCCTGGGAGGCCCAGCACCTGTGGGCGTCCTGGCCCGATCACCTGCGACTCCCCGGCCGCCGCCCGCTCGCCGCCTTCCGCCGCACGGGCGCCGTCCTGCTGGACTCCCCGTCCGTCGCGACGTCCGATTCGGCCGCGCTGCTCGACCGCGCCGGCGTCCCGTACGAGCGCTGGGACGGCCCGACGCTGCGCGAGCGCCTCCCCGGGATCGATCCCGGGCGGTACTGGCCGCCGAAGCCGGTGGACGACGACGCCTTCTTCGCCGACCCGTCGGGCGAGCTCGGCGCCCTGTTCACCCCTGACGCCGGGTACGTCGACGATCCGCAGCTCGCCGCCCAGAACCTCGCGGACGCGGCGGCCGAACTGGGCGCACACTTCGCCCTCCACCACACGGTGGTGGCCGTGGACGGGCACGCGGACCGGGTGACGGGCATCCGGCTCGCCGACGGGACACGGATCACCGCTCCCGTGGTGGTCAACGCCGCCGGCCCCTGGTCGGGCGGCCTCAACCGGCTGGCGGGCGTCGGCGACGACTTCACGATCGGCGTGCGCCCGCTGCGCGAGGAGGTCCACCAGGTCGCCGCACCGGACGGCCGGGCCGCCGGCCCCTTCCCGCTGGTAGCCGACCTCGATCTCGGCACCTACATCCGCGAAGCCCCCGGAGGTCACCTCCTGGTCGGCGGCACCGAACCGGACTGCGACCGGCACGAGTGGATCGACGACCCGGACACGGCCGACCCCCGCCCCACTCCCCGGCGCTTCCGCGCCCAGGTGACCCGGGCCGCGCGCCGGTTCCCCGCGATCGGCGTCCCCAACCGGCCCCTCGGAGCGGCGGGGGTGTACGACGTCGCCGACGACTGGACCCCGATCTACGACCGCACCGCCCTCGACGGCTACTACGTCGCCATGGGCACCAGCGGCAACCAGTTCAAGAACGCCCCGCTGGTGGGCCGCTACCTGGCCACCCTGATCGACGCGGTCGACTCCGGGCACGACCACGACAGCGACCCGGTCCACCACCGGTGCGAACACACCGGCGCCCTCGTGAACCTGGGCGCCTTCTCCCGCCGGCGCCCGGTCCGGGCGGACGCGGCGCGCACGGTCATGGGCTGATTCCCCACAGCTCCCCAGCCGTCCTCCCACGCCGACCGACGACAGTCAAGCGCGCACCGGGCGCACCGGTCCCAGCAGGGGTAATACCTCAGAGCCAGTCCTCATCACCCCGGTCGACGTCGTGCAGCGTCTCGCCGAACCGCTCCAGCGCCGCCTCCGGCCCGCAGCCGAAGGCGCGGCCGATGTACTCCCAGGTCATCATGCTGCTACGGGCCTTGCGGCCGGCCAGCAGCGCGGTCGAACCGGCCGCCCGCTCGAACCGGGCGGCCGCACGGGCGGCGGCGTACGGCCTGCCCTCCGTCAGGTCGCAGATCCGGTCCACCAGCGCCGCGACCAGCTCCTCGACCTCGCGCGGCACCACACCCTCGGCCAGGTCGACGTGCCACTCCCAGTCCGCGAACGGCCCGGTGGCCTCGCCCACGGCCTCGGTCGCCGCGTCGTCACCGAAGTCCAGCAGGTGCAGCCGCTCGCCCCGCCAGCCGCAGCTGCACCCACTGCGCACCGCGGCGGCCCGGGGACCGTCCGCACCGTTGTAGAGCCACCAGGTGGTGCGCCCGTCCGGCAACGGCTCCGGCTCGCTGCCGTCCGCCAACACCGCCGCCGGGAAACCCTGGTGGCGCCCGCTCTCCTCAAACCATGGCATGCCGTGCCCCTCGCCTCCCTGAAGTACAGCACCAGGGTTCTGAGTCCGTGACGCGCTGTCAAGGCTTCGCGACAACCGGTGCGCTCCGCAGCTCAAGGCGGCGCGCACCGGCCGCCGCGCGCCGGTCGGGGGTCGGTCGGCCGCCGGCCCCGGGTGGCGGCGCCATCCGCCCTGGCAACGGCCCGCGATGAGGCCGCCACCGGCCCCGAACCGCACCCCACCGCAGCTCGGCACATCGGCATGTCGAGGCGCGGTTCGACCGCGTCGGCCGGCCGGTCACCGGCCGTACGCCCGCTGGCACGCCTGCCTGCCCACCGGGCAGGCCTTCCCGATTACGAGATGATGCGCGACTGCGACACCCTGCTGGTGGTCGGTTCGAGCTTCCCGTACAGCAACTTCCTGCCCGGCTTCGACCAGGCCCGCGCCGTGCAGATCGACCTGGACCCGTCCATGATCGGGATGCGTTACCCGTTCGAGGTGAACCTCGTCGGCGACGCCGCCGGAATGCTGCGCCGCCTCATCCCGCTGCTGGAGCGCAAGGCCGAAGGTCCGTGGCGCAAGTCCGTCGAGGACAACACGGCCCGCTGGTGGGAGGTGATGCGGCGGCGCGCCGAGGTCGCCGCGGAGCCCGTCAACCCGGAGTACGTCGTCCACACCCTGGACGCCCTGCTGCCCGAGGACGCCATGCTGGCCGCCGACTCCGGCTCGGCGGCGAACCGGTACGCCCGGCACCTGCGGATGCGCGGCACCATGCGCGGCTCGCTCTCCGGCACACTGGCCACCATGGGCCCCGGGGTGCCGTACGTGATCGGCGCCAAGTTCGCTCACCCCGACCGCCCGGCGATCGCGATCGTCGGCGACGGCGCGATGCAGATGAACGGCCTGGCGGAGCTGATCACCGCCGCCAAGTACTACCACGAGTGGAGCGATCCGCGCCTGGTGGTGGCGGTGCTCGACAATCACGACCTGAACCAGGTCACCTGGGAGATGCGGGCGATGCAGGGCGCGCCGAGCTTCCTGCCCTCGCAGCACCTGCCCGACGTGCGCTACGCCGACATCGCCCGGTCCTTCGGCCTGGACGGGGTGCGGGTCGAGAGGCCCGAGGACGTCGGGCCCGCGTGGACCGGGGCGCTGGCCGCGCGGCGCCCGTTCGTCATCGACTTCCGCACCGACCCGGCGGTGCCGCCGATCCCGCCGCACGCCACCTGGGACCAGATCAAGGCCGCCGCCTCCGCCGTCCTGCACGGCGACAGCGACCGCGGCTCCGTCATCCGCCAAGGGGTGAAGGCCAAGGTCCAGGAGTTCCTGCCCGGCGACGGGAGCTGACCGTGACCGCGGAAGCCGGCAGCGAGGGCCTGGACCTCACGGCCCTGGAACGGGCGCTGCGCGCCGAGGTAGACGGGGAGGTCCGCTTCGACGCCGGCAGCCGCGGCGCCTACGCGACCGAAGGATCGAACTACCGGCAGGTCCCGCTCGCGGTGGTGCTGCCCCACACGGTCGAGGCCGGCGCCGTGACCCCCGCTGCCGGCCCCGGTGACACCTGCGGGTGTGACCGACACCCCCGATCGGTGGTCGCCGGCGCCGGGCAGACGGGAGAGCAGGCGTTCAGCCCGCCTCGGGGAAGCGCTCCCAGACGCGGTGCGTGCCGAGTTGCTCCGCCAGCGCCGAGACGGCCCGCGAGCCGTCCGTCTCGGTGAACACACCCGGCGCGTGCGGATCGACGCCCGCCGCGGCCCACAGGGCGCGGGCGTCCGCGAGACCGGCGATCGGCTTGGCGTGCCGGTAGGCCTCGTTCACCAGCAGGACGACCCGGGAGTCGAGCGTCCGCTGGCCGCCCGCGACCGCGCCGGACTTGGCGTCCCGTGCACCACGGTCATCGGCACCGGGCTCGGGAGTATGGGCCACCAGGAGCGCGTCGAACTCGACGGAGCGGGCGGCGGCGAAGGTCCGCTGCACATCGAGGTCGTCGGCCGCCGGCGCTCCGGTGGGGCCGATGACCAGCGGCAGCAAGCCCGCGGCACGCGCGGCGTCCCGCACGCCGCGGACGACGGCGGGGTCGCCGCCGGTGCCGGCGATGATGCCGAGCACACGGCCGGTCGCGGGCCACCGTTGCCCGAGCTGGGACAGGGCCCGACTGGGGGTGACGTCGACGTGCGCCGCGGCTGCCGGCGCCGGCAGACCCAGCCCGGTGGCGACCTCCCGGCAGAGCTCGTCGTCGATCCGCGCCAGGACGGTCAGCACGCGTTCCCTGATCGCCTGTTCGTGGACCTTGGACAGTTCGAAGGTGTAGGCGGCGATCACGTGCCCGCGTTCCACCGGGCTCAGGCTCAGCCAGAACAGCCGGGGCTGGCTGAAGTGGTCGTCGAACGAGGCGGGCGCCTCGCGCACCTTGGCTCCGGCCGCGATCGGTGTGGGGTGCTCCACGAAGGCGTGGTCGGCGGCGCCGGCGAAGAACGGGCAGCCACCGTCGAGCGAGTTCGGCTTGTACGGCGCGACGCCGCTGTGGACGGCGTCCTGGTGGAAACCGTCGCGGAGCATGTCGTTGACCGGGGCGTGGGTGCGGTTGACCGGGATCTGGGCGAAGTTCGGGCCGCCCAGTCGCGTGATCTGGGTGTCAAGGTAGGAGAAGAGGCGACCGGAGAGCAGCGGGTCGTCGGTGATGTCGATGCCGGGAACGAGGTGGCCCGGGTGGAAGGCGACCTGTTCGGTCTCGGCGAAGTAGTTGGTGGGGTTGGCGTTGAGCGTCATCAGGCCGATCGGCCGGACCCGGGCGAGCTCCTCCGGAACGAGCTTGGTCGGGTCGAGCAGGTCGATGCCCTCGAAGGTCTGCTCCGGCGAGTCCGGGAACGTCTGGATGCCGAGCTCCCATTGCGGGAACACCCCGGCCTCGATCGCGTCCGCCAGATCCCGACGGTGGAAGTCGGGGTCCATGCCGCCGATCAGCTGTGCCTCCTCCCACACCAGCGAGTGCACTCCCGCCTTCGGCTTCCAGTGGAACTTCACCAGCGTGCTCGCGCCCTCGGCGTCGATCAGGCGGAAGGTGTGGATCCCGAAGCCCTCCATCATCCGGTAGGAACGCGGGATGCCACGGTCGGACATGTTCCACAGGGTGTGGTGGGTGGCCTCGGTGTGCAGGGAGACGAAGTCCCAGAAGGTGTCGTGCGCGGACTGGGCCTGGGGGATCTCCCGGTCCGGGTGCGGCTTGGCGGCATGGACGATGTCCGGGAACTTGATCGCGTCCTGGATGAAGAACACCGGGATGTTGTTGCCGACCAGGTCGAAGACGCCCTGACCGGTGTAGAACTTGGTGGCGAACCCGCGGGTGTCACGAACCGTGTCCGCGGAGCCGCGCGACCCCAGCACGGTGGAGAACCGCACGAACACCGGTGTCTCCACCCCCTCGGCCAGGAACGCCGCCTTGGTCACGCCCGCCGCCGTGCCGTAACCGCGGAAGACGCCGTGCGCAGCGGCACCCCGGGCGTGCACCACCCGCTCCGGGATCCGCTCGTGATCGAAGTGCGTGATCTTCTCGCGCAAGTGATGGTCCTGCAGCAGCACGGGGCCGCGGGGTCCGGCCCTGAGCGAGTGGTCGCTGTCCGGCAGGCGGACGCCCTGCGCCGTGGTCAGGTACCCGCCGTTCTGCGCCCGCGCGGCGTCGGCCCCGGCGGCACGGCCTGTCGCCGACACCGCCGCGGGTGCTTCCTGGTCGGGCTTGGGCGGCAGCGGCGCACGCGGCTCGGTCGGTTCCGCCACGGACGGTGACTGCGGGCCGGGGGCACCGGGTACCTGTTCGGTCACTCTCCGCACAGGGTGGGGCTTGTCCATGACTACTCCGATCGGATGTCCGGGCCCGCCCGGGATCGGCGGGGGTACCGGACGCGCGGTTCGCCGCAGCGCCCGGGCGCTGCGGCGGCGAAGCTGGTCCGCCATCGTCTGCCCACCTTCGGCGGGAGCACGCGACCCCGGCGCCCGAAAGGGGCCACCGGTCGCCCGACGAACCTCGCCCGTCGAGCCTCCCCCGGTTGCGGCCCCGCACTGCGCGCCGTGTTCACGGTTCACCCGGGCGCTGCTCGGCCTGACGCCCGGGGCGTCGGCGCCCACCCCGGACGCCGCCGCTACAGCCCGGGGGTGTACGGGGCGATGCCGATGATCAGGATGTCGCGCCGGCCGTCCTCACCGTCGTCGCCGAGCCGGACCGGGCCGACGTAATGGCTGACGCGGCGGTCGTGAACGCCGTAGCCGTCCAGCGGCTCGGTCAGGACGAAGCGGTCGTGAAGGGCCTCGGGCGCCAGCGCGTCGGGTTGCCGCCCGGCACTCTCGGGCGTGGCGATGACGTTCTCCCCGCCCTCGACGTTCCGTCGGCCGATCAGGTGGGCGAAGGTGAAGGTGGCCGGTGAACCACCGTCCTGGTGCAGGCAGTTCGGCGAGGAGACCGCTTCCTCGTCCCGACCGTGCACACCGAGCGCGATCAGGTGGATGCCGACGTAGACGGGGACCCGATGGAGGTCATCCAGCCACAGCGCGTGCCCCAGGTCGGCGCGGATCAGGGCGTCGAGAAGCCGGTTTCCGCGCAGGGCGGGCGGGATGTCGGGCAGTCTCCGGAGCACTCGTGGGTACTCCGGGTTGTGCTCGTCCTGCCAGTACTCGGTGACGGTGCCGAACTCCTCGTCGGGCGCGCCGGGGATGTAGGACAGCTCACCGGTCCACGGCAGGTACACGGCGTGCGAGTAGCGGCGGAACCGGTTGGTCGCCCACGCATACGGATCCCGCGGCAGGTCCCGGTAAGCAGCGGCCAGCACGGCGAAATCCTCCGCCAGGGCTCCGGCGTCGACCCCCAGGTCGGCGGAGTCCAGCCGGGCGTAGCCGTCCCGCCGGACCGTCGTGGTCCGTCCCGCCGGCTGGACTCCGCCCATCCGGCCGGACGTGTTCGCGGTCTCGTCCATCGGCTGCTCCCAGCGCTCGCGGCCGGGCTCCGGCACGGGGCCGTTTCCCCGCCCTGTCCCGCCGTGCCCTTCCACGCTGGCACGCCGCGGGCGGTCGCACCGCCGGGGCGTCCGCCGTGCGGATGAGCGCGGGCCGCGGCCGGCACCAGTCGGAAGTGCGCACGGCTCCGGCCTGCTCGACCGCTGTCTCGCCCGCACCGGCATCGACGCCCAGCAGGAGGACGGCCCCGGGCGGCCGGAGGACCTCGCCAACCTCTGGACGCCGTCGGACACCTCCGACGACCACGGCGCGCACGGCCGCTTCGACAACGAGGCGCGCGAGCGCAGCGCGCAGCTGTGGGCCTCCCAGCACCACGGCCTGCTCGCCGCGGGCGGTGCGGCACTGCTCGGCGCCGCGGCGGGTTCGCTGGCGCGGCGGCGGCTCCCGGCCCTCCCCTGTCGCACGCCGGCTCCATGACCTCGGCGTGGTCCGGAACATCAGGGTCACCGGGTGGGAGCGGTTCGCCTCCCTCAGCGAGAGCCTGCGCCAGGGGCTGACCGGCCCCGGGTTCGTGGCCGACGTCGCGGACGGAACCGCCTTGTGAGGTGAATGGCGTTCACCTATAGTGGTGAACGCCATTCACTTGGAGGGGGTCCGCAGTGCCCATTGATTCGCCCTCCCCACACCCACACCCGCACCCACCCCCGTCCGCCGATCGCCGCGTCATGGCCGTGCTGGCGGCAGGGGGAATCGTCACCACGCTGGTCCAGACCGCCGTCGTGCCGCTGCTGCCGCAGTTGCCTCGGCTGACCGGCGCGGCGCCCGTCGATGTCGGGTGGGTGGTCACGCTCACGTTGCTGACCGGGGCGGTCGCGACGCCGTTGCTGGGGCGGGCCGGGGACATGTACGGCAAGCGGCGGATGCTGCTGGTCTCGCTCGGTGCGCTCGCCGTCGGGTCGCTGGTGTGCTCGTTCGCCTCCACCCTCCCCTGGCTTCTGGCCGGCCGCGGGCTACAGGGGGTGGGGGCCGCGGTGGTGCCGCTGTCGATCAGTTTCCTGCGGGGCGTGCTGCCGCCGCATCGGACGGGTTCGTCGGTGGCGCTGATGAGTTCGACGGTGGGGATCGGTGCGGCTCTCGGTCTGCCACTGGCCGCGCTGCTGGTGCAGTTCGCGGACTGGCATGCGATGTTCTGGGCGATGACCGTGCTCTCGGCGGCGGTGCTCCTGACGGCCTGGTGGGTGCTGCGGGAGGAGCCGGTTCGCTCGCCGGGACGGTTCGACGTGGTCGGGGCGTGCGGGCTGAGTGCGGGGCTGGTGCTTCTGCTGCTGGCGCTGTCCAAGGCGGGTGAGTGGGGGTGGGACAGTCGGCGGGTTCTGGGCCTGTCGGGGGCGGCGCTGCTGATCCTGGCGGGGTGGACCGTCCAGCAGCGCCGGGCGTCGCGGCCGCTGGTGGACGTGCGGCTCGCGACGCGTCCTGCGGTTCTGCTGCCGCATGTGGCCGCGTTGCTGGCCGGGTTCGCGTTCTACGCCAACTCCCTCGTCACCGCGCAGCTGATCCAGGCACCTCGGGTCACCGGGTACGGTCTGGGTCTCTCGGTGGTGGCGGCGGGTGCGTGCCTGCTGCCCAGTGGTGTGATCATGGTGCTGTGCGCCTCCCTGTCCGCCCGACTGTCCGCCGCCCGTGGAGCCAGGGCCACGCTGACCCTGGGCACGGTGGTCATCGCGACCGGGTACGGGCTGCGCTTCGTCGACAGTCGGCAGTTGTGGGCGGTCATCGCCGGTGCGGCCGTGGTCTCGGTCGGCACGGCGCTCGCCTACTCAGCGCTGCCCATGCTGATCATGCGGGCGGTACCGCTGGAGCAGACCGCCGCGGCGAACGGCCTCAACGTCCTCATGCGCACCATCGGGCAGGCCCTGTGCAGCGCGGTGGTCGCCACCGTGCTGGCGGAACACACCCGTGTGTTCGCCGACGTGTCGGGCGTGGCCGTGACGGCGCCTACCCTGGACGGGTACCGCGTGGCCTTCGCCACGGCGGGGGCGGTCGCGTTGCTGGCCCTCGCGGCCGCCCGCCTCATCCCACGCCGGCCGCGACCCGCACCGTCCCCCCTCCAGGAGGCTGAACACGATGCCCGGCCCGAGCTCCGCCTCCCCCCGCAGCGGCCACCCGCGAACGACGTCCAGGAACCCGCCGGCACCGGCACCGCCGACGTCCGCCCCGGCACCGGGCCGGGCGGCACGACCGCGTGACGCCGACGCGCGGCGCACGGAGATCCTCGCCGCCGCCCGGCGTGCGTTCGCACGCCATGCCTACGCCGACACGACCATCGCCGCCATCGCCGATGACGCGGGCGTCAGCCCGGCACTCGTGATGAAGTACTACGGCTCCAAGGAGCACCTGTTCAACCAGGTCTTCACCTTCGACGCCGACGCCACCGCCCTGTTCGACGCCCCTCTGGACGGCCTCGCCCGGCACATGGTCCTGCACCTGCTCGCCACCCAGCGCGGCCGGACCCGCGACCCGATCCTGCGCATCGCCTTCTCCCGTCACCACCTGGAACTCGGCGGTCAGGCCCGGGCCAACTTCCGCACGCAGGTCATCGACGCCCTCGCCGCCCGACTCCCCGGGCAGGACCCCGCGCTGCGAGCGGAACTGGCCATCGGCGTGCTGCTCGGCCTCGGGGCCCTGTACGCGACCGTCCAGGCCGACCGGCTGACGAGCCTGGCCCCCGACGAAGTCGCCGATCTGTACGTCCCGCTCCTGCAACCCCTGCTCAACGGCGAGGCTCCGGCACGTCGCTGAGCAGTACGTTCCCTGCACGAGCCCGGTGATCTTCCGCCGGGCACGCCCGCTCGCAACAGTGATCCCGCGTCAGACGTACACGCTCCGACGTGCCTTCCCGGACGCGCACTTTTCGAACACCCTGGCGGTCCTCGTGGCCAAGGGCTACTGGGCCAGCGCCTACCGCACCATATCCGACCCCGAGAAGCTGGCCGCCTACAACGAGCCGGCCGCTCCGGCCGTCAAGGCCGGAGGCGGACGGGTGCTCGTCCGCGGCGGGCAGCACGCTGGCCGCCGCGGAGTCGCTCGCCGGTGGCCTGCTTGCGCTGGGCCGGCCGACGCGGCCGGTGGGCGGCGCGACGACCGACCGTGAGGTCGCGCGGCTCCCCGCAATGGCTCGACGGATACGAGGAAAGGAGCAGCGCCATGGGCCGATTCGACGCATTCGCCGAATTGTTGGACTACCCGGTGTATGTCGTCACCGCGACGGCAGGGCAGGACCATGCGGGGTGTCTGGTCGGCTTCGCCGGCCAGTGCTCGATCCACCCGCCCCGCTTCGCCGTGTGGATCTCCAAAGCGAACCGTACCTATGCCGTCGCGTCGCATTCGCAGGTGCTGGTGGTCCATCTCCTGCCGACTCACCGGCATGACCTCGCGGAGCTGTTCGGCGGTCGTACGGGCGACGACGTCGACAAGTTCGCGCCGCCAGCAGCAGGGTGGAGCCCGGCGGCAGGTGCACGGTGGCGTTTCCACGGGCGGCCTCGACGCCGGTGCCCAGGAGCAGGCTGTGCGGTGCGTGGAGGAGTTCGGCTCGGCCGTCGTGCGTGACGACCAGGGGCGGCGGGTGGCCGGCGTTGGTCCACGTCCAGGTCCAGCCGGACTCCGGGTGCGGACTCAGGCGTCCCAGAACGAGGGTGGCCATCAGCCGGTCGGTGACCCGGCCCATGGCGTGGTCGAGCTGGTCGACCACGCCGCTGGGCGGGCCCGGATGGGACCAGGCGAGGGCGCGGAGCATGTTGCGCAGCTGGGCCATGCCCGCGGCGGCCTCCAGGTCGTGGCCCACGACATCGCCTATGACCAGGACGGTGGCGTCGCCGGGCAGGGTGAAGACGTCGTACCAGTCGCCGCCGACCTGGGAGGCGTCCGGCGCGGACAGGTAGGCGGCATGCAGTTCGACCCCGGGCAGGTCGGGGAGGTGGGGCAGCAGGTGGCGCTGCATCGTCTCGGCGACCCGCCGCTGGCGCTGATACAGGCGCGAGTTGGAGATCGCCACGCCGGCCCGGCGGGTGATGTCCTCCAGCAGCGAGAGGTCCCGGGTGGCGAACCGCACCCGGCCGTCACCGCGTCCCAACGTGAGCGCGCCGAGGACCTCCTTGGCACCGCGGACGGGGGCGATGGCGGCCGAACGCATGCCCGTGGCGGCGAACAGTTCGTGCTGGACGACCGCGATGCCCGAGTCGGGTCGGCCTTGGTAGACCTGCGGGCCGGCCAGGGAGGCGGCGGTGCCGCGCAGGGCGCGCGAGAGCGGCATCGGGGACTGCGGCGACACGGCGGGTATCGGCCCTTCCAGCTCCGGATGCCGGACCGGGCGGCCGTCCCGGTGCTCGACCACGCGGGTGCGCCAGATGTCGCCGGTGTCGTCGATGAGGTCGATCACCATCCAGTCGGCCAGGTGCGGCAGCACCAGGCCTGCCAGCCGGTCGACCATCTCCTCCTCGTTCATCGTCGACGTCAACGAGGTGGTGGTCTCGGCGAGCAGGGCGAGCCGTTCGAGTTCGGACAGCTGCCCGGGAGCGTCGGGAGCCGTGTCGGCCGGGCGGAGGTGGAACAGCACCAGGGTCGCCGGACCGCCGGCCGTCTGGTAGGGGGGTTGCGGTCCACTGCACCGGCAGCAGCACGCCGTCACCCCGCGCGAACCACGTGCTCGCGCCACTGCACGCGGCACGGGACAGCACTGCGTCCATGAGCGGGCACTGCGCCCGTGGGAGAACACTGCCGTCCGGGCCGCGGTGCAGCAACTCGTGGTGGTCTCGGCCGAGCACGTCCGCACGCGCCGTTCCCAGCAGCGCGAGGGCGTGGTCGTTGACCGCGACGATCAGCCCGCTGTCCTCGACCACGTACGCGCCCAGGTCGCCGACTTCCGGCGCCGAACCCGACGGCGCGACCGGCACCGGCTCCTGCCCTCGCATGGGACTCACCCTTCGCCCATCGGATGGGAGTTGGAAGGTGGCACCAGTGGATCACGCGATTGCCGCATCCGCGGGACGCGGGTAAACCACGTCCTGACCCGGTGGCACGGCGGCGAGGCCCGGAAGCCGCCCCGCTGTTCACATGCTGGTGAGCAGCTGCGGCGACAGGGTCTTGATCACGGGTGCGCTCACCCCGATCACTCCAGCGGACCGCGCGGATGCAGGCTATGCCGCGGCGGCCCCCGTGGTGTCCAGCAGCTCGGCGAGCTCGGACCGGTGACCTTTGCGGCGGCGTCGAGGGCGAGCTGGGTCATCTTCTGCTGGTGCTCGGTGGCTGTCTTCAGGGCTTCCTGGGCGCGTTCGCCGGCGGCCTTGTCGTTGCCGGCGGCGGCTTCGATGCCCTTGGTGAGCACCTGGCTCATGCTGTTGAGGCCGCTCATGTCCCGGAACAGGTTGGCGGTCGCGATGGCCTGCGCGGTCTGGAGGCCGACCGGATCGGGCATCGCCACCAGCGGCGTGAACTTCGCCTGGGAGACGCCCATGCCAGCCGCCGTGGTGTCGGGGTTCTGCGCGCGCGAGGCGGTGGAGATCGGGGCGATGTCGGCCGGTGTGATCTGGATGGGCGGGTCCTTCCAGTTCCAGAAGCGGGTGAGGTCGATCTTCTCGGCCGAGTTGGACCGACCAAGGACGGCCTCGGCGAAGACGCCGTTGGTGGCGATGGCGATCGTGCTGGCCACCGGCGTCCCGAACGTGTTGTCGCCCGCCTGGCGGGTCTTGGTCCAGTCATCACGTTCCTGCTCGCTGCCGAAGTTCCAGCGGAAGCCGAGGTAGTTGCCGGTGGCGGCGATCGGCTTCGGGTCCAGCAGCATGCCGAGCGGGACGGGTGCCGCGGTCGAACCCGACGGCGTGTAGGAGTAGTTGGCGAGGATGCGGCTGAGCGTCAACTCGTCGGCGTTGGCCCAGACGGCCCGGCTGTAGTGGCGGCGGTTGTCGTTCAGGCGGTCCAGGACCGCCTGGGGCACGCTCGCGCCCCGCACGTGGAAGCCGATGGACGAGACGTAGGTGCGGCCGCCGGACTTCACCGTCGAACCGAACAGCCCGCAGATGGCCGAGGCGCCGCCGGCGTCCTCGTTCAGGTCGGGTGCGGCGGCGGTGGTCGCGGCGATGCCGAAGTCGGCCACGCCCGAGGTCATCGTCAGGCGCAGCCCGGCGAGGCCGCCGCGGGCGGCCGTGCCGGACCAGGCGTCGACGGAGATCAGCTTGTCGGCGCCGCCGAAGGTGTAGGAGTCGTGTTGCTGCGTGCCGGAGTCGCCGGGGTCGCCGTAGCGGACGGTGCGAGTCGGGAAGACCACCTGGATGCTGCGAACTCCGGCATTGTCGGACCAGACGTCGATCCTGGACGCGTAGGAGGAGTCGTCCTTCGGCTGGTCGTCGAAGGCTGTCGGTGCCTCCCGTGCCAGGATCCGGGACAGTGTCCCGTTACTCATGAGCACCCAGTAGTCCCCGTCGGCGGCCGAGGCGATCTGCGCCAATCCGACGATGTTCTGTAGGCCACCGGTCGTGGGACGGGCCAAGGCCGTCGTACCGGGCGCCATCACGAAGGGCAGAGTCTCGGTGCTGGACTGGGGCTGTACGACGGCCCAGACCGCACCGCCGGAAGTGGAGGACAGACGCTGCACGCCCGGGCCGCCCCGTTGCAGCCAGCCGGTGCCGCTGCGCTCGTACATGGTACTGGACCGACATCGCGTGCATGTGGTTGTAGTTGGTGACGACCCGGGTGAGGACCTGGTCCTTCTCCGACTGCCACGTCTCACGGACGGCCGTCATGTTCCTGCTGCGGGCCGCGGTCGCCAGCTGCTGGGTCCGCGCGCTGATCCGCTGCGACGCCTCGTCCGCGACCGACCGCACACCGGTTGAGCGCGACACCGCGGTCGCGATGCCCGTGCTCGACGACCTGCTCCAGTCGCCGCCGATGCCGAAGAGTGAGACGCCGACGCTGCCGCCGGAGCTGGACGACTGGCTGGCCTGGAACCCGAAGGAGTCGCCGTACTGCTCCTCGCGGGCGATCGCGTTCGCGACCTCGCTGATCGACCGGTTCTGGTCGGTGATTCCGGACAGTGCCTCGTTCTCGGACGCCGTCTCGGTGCCGGTGGCCTTGGTGGTGCGTTGCCAGTCGACGACCGCGACCCTGGTGCTCTCGCCGGGCGCGAGCGCGAGGCTGTGCAGCAGTCGGCCGAGCGTGACGCCCTGAGCCGACCAACTCTGCTCCGTGGTGACGATCATGCCCTCGGCCGGGCGCTCGTAGAACGGCAGGTTCTCCTCGCCGGGGTCGATGGCACCGGTCAGTTTGCGCGCGGGCTTCGCCCCGGGGATGTCGGTCAGCACCACCGAGCGGTACCGGACGATCTCCGTCGGGTAGTTGCCGGTAGTCGGAAGCAAGTCCCTCGGTGTCGCACCGTCAAGAGCCGCCTTGTCCACCTCCGTCGTGGGCGACGCACTCGTCGGACCCGTCGAGGTGGCCGTTGGCGTGGTGGCAGGTGTTCCGGTGGTCGGGGTGGTCATCCCGATTCCCGTCTGCGAAGAGGGCGAGGGAGATACCGACATGGCCGCCAGGACTTGCAGCGCCTACGCCAAAAGGCGAATGGCGCCTTCCAGGCCGCTCGAAACTACACAGCCTGATCACAGCATCAGCACAGTTGGCCGAACTTGGCCGGAACCAGTTCCCGCCCCGAGGCCCTTCGGTAGCACCGGCTCCAGGAGGTCGTGCGTAGCCAAACGGCACCGCGCGCCCCGGCACCACGCAGGGCTCACGGCACGACCGGCGACCCAGGAGGTCCGCGGAGCAGCTGCCGAGCCGGAGGCGGGCCGGGGCGGTTGGGTTCAGGCGCGGGCGGGGTGGGTGAGGCCGTGCCAGGCGGCGTAGCCGCCGAGGAGGTCGGAGACGTCGGGGTGGCCGTGGTGGCGGAGCAGGCTGGCGGCGATGGAGGAGCGGTGGCCGCCGGCGCAGTGGACGACCAGGGGGCGGTCGGTGGGGATCTCGTCCAGGCGGGCGGGGAGTTCGGCCAGGGCGATGTGCAGGGAGCCTTCGACGGATCCTGCTTCGCGTTCGCCGCTGGTACGCACGTCCAGGACGGTGGGGGGCTGCTCGCCGTCGAGGGCGGTGCGGAGTTGGTCAGCGGTGAGGCGACTGGCGGGGGTGAGGTCGTCGGCGAGGGCGGGCAGGGCGTTGCCGGGGTTGCGCAGGTAGCCGGCGATGTGGTCGAAGCCGATGCGGGCGAGGCGGGTGACGACCTCGTCCTCGCGGTCCTGGGGCGCGATGATCGCGAGGGTGCTGTCGGGGGTGAGGACGGTGCCGGCCTGTTCGGCGAAGCGGCCGTCGAGGGGCACGTTGACGGCGCCGCGCACGTGTCCCGCGCCGAAGTCCTCGGGGCTGCGGGCGTCGAGGACGACGGCGCCCGCGGTGCGGGCCTGCCTGAAGCTCTCGGGGCACAGCGGGCGGGCGGCGTTCGCGCGGTCGAGCAGCGGGCGGTCCTGCCGGTTGAGGGCGGCGTCGTGGCCGAAGTAGGCGGGGGCGGCGGACTGGCCGGCGGTGACGATGCGGACGAAGGTGTCCTGGTCCATCGGCCGGCAGGCGTAGTTGGTCCGGCGCTGCGCGCCGATGGTGGACCGCTTCTCGGTGGAGAGGTTCTTGCCGCAGGCCGAACCCGCCCCGTGGGCGGGGAAGACCAGGGTCTCGTCGGGCAGGGCCATCAGCTTGCGGTGGACGCTGTCGTACAGCATGGCGCCGAGTTCCTCGGCGGTGACGCCGACCGAGGCGAGCAGGTCGGGGCGGCCGACATCGCCGATGAACAGCGCGTCGCCGGTGAGCACCCCGTACGGGACGGTGTCGTCGGGCTGCTCGAAGACGAGGATGCTGATCGACTCGGGCGTGTGCCCGGGCGTCTCCATGATCTCCAGGGTGACGTCGCCCAGCTCGATCCGCTCTCCGTCGGCCAGCTTGCGGATCGGGTACTCGGTCTCCGCCCGCCGCCCGTACCCGATCCAGGCGCCGGTGCGGTCGGCCAGTTCGAGGTGACCGGCCAGGAAGTCGGCGTGGAAGTGGGTGTTGATTACCGCCTCGACGGTGAACCCGTGGGCCTCGGCGTCGGCGACGTACTCGTCCACGTCGCGGCGCGGGTCGACCACGACGGCGCGGCCGGTGCGCTCGTCGGCGATCAGGTACGAGGCCTGGGAGAGGCAGTCGAGGTAGAACTGGGCGAAGTACACGGGAACCCTCCTGGGCCGCATCGGGCGCCACAGCGCCGTCGTGATACCCCCCTCGGTATATTTGCCAGCATACGGCCTCCGAGGCCGATACGGGCGGGGGTATCGGTGAACGATTTCGATAATACCCCCGGGGGTACTATGGTGGACATCGAGGGGGACGGCCGCCGCCACCGAGCCAGGTACGGGCGGGGCCGAGGAAGCGCCGGCCACGCCGCCGTACCGGGCCACCGGGCCCGTACGGACACCCGTGCGCCCGACGCCGCCCCCGATCCGCCGGACCGCCGCGGTCCGGCCTGCACCACTGGAGACACCCCATGCCTTTGCTGCCGCACGCCCACGGGCCCGGCCCCGATGGGCACAGCGCCCCCGGGCAGACCACCCCCACCAAGGCCCAGGAGCTCGCCCGTACCGGCGCCGCCGTCCTGCTCGACGTCCGGGAGGCCGCCGAGTTCACCGTCGGCCACGCCCCCGGCGCGCTGCACCAGCCGCTGATCGCCCTGGTCGCCGGTGTGCCGCTGCCGCCCGAGGCGGCCGACCGGACCGTGCTGGCGGTCTGCCGCTCCGGCAATCGCTCCCAGCGCGCGGCGGAGCTGCTCGCGCAGCGCGGTGTCGAGGTGCTGAACGTGGCCGGCGGCATGCGCGCCTGGGCGCTGGCCGGGCTGCCGGTCACCACGCCCGGAGGCAGCGCCGGGCACGTGATATGACCACGCTGCTCCTGGCGCTCGCCGCCGGTGCGGTGGTCGGGCTCGCGCTGGGCGGGCTGGGCGGTGGCGGCAGCATGCTCGCCGTGCCCGCGCTGGTCTACCTGCTGGGCTTCAGCCCGGCGCTGGCCACCACGGCCAGCCTGGTGATCGTCGCGGCGACCTCGCTGACCGGGCTGCTCGCCCACGCCAGGGCGGGCCGGGTCCGCTGGCGCACCGGCGCGCTGTTCGCCGCCGCCGGACTACCGCTAGCCGCGGCCGCGGGGGCGCTGTCCGCCCACCTGCCGGGCGCGCTGCTGACCGGGGCCTTCGCGGTGCTGGCGGCGCTCGCGGCCTGGCGGATGCTGGTACCGCCCAAGGCGCAGGCGCAGGAACGTTCTGCCGCAGGCCTCGGCCGCTCCACGGCGGCGGGCGCCGGGCTCGGCGCCGTCACCGGACTGCTCGGCGTCGGCGGCGGCTTCCTCGCCGTGCCTGCCCTGGTCTCGGTGCTCGCCTTCACCATGGCCGAGGCCGTCGGGACCAGCCTGCTGGTCATCTCCGCCAACTCGCTCGCCGCCCTGCTGCCCCGCCTCGGCGCGACCGGCACCATCGACTGGGCCGTGGCCGCCCCCTTCACCGGGGCCGCGATCCTCGGCGCCTGGGACGGCAAGCGGCTGGCCGACAAGCTCAACGGGCGCACCCTGCAGAAGGTCTTCGCCGTCGCCCTGCTCGGCGTCACCGCGCTGATGCTGGTCACCACGCTGACCTGATCACGGCACCGGGCCCACCCCCACAGTCCCTCCTTCCCGACACCCGGACACCCGGACACCCGGACACCCCCACCGTTCCCCGAGAGGACCCGCATCCCCATGACCACGCCGCTGACCGTCGAGCAGTTCCAGCCCCGCCTCGGACAGCTCACCATCATCGACGTCCGCTCCCCCGGCGAGTACGCCGCGGGCCACATCCCCGGCGCCCTGAACGTCCCGCTGAACCAGCTGGACCGCGCACTGCCGGCGCTGCGCGAGGCCGCCGGCCACAACGAGATCGCCGTGGTCTGCGCCGCCGGGCCGCGCGCCGCCAACGCCTGCGGCCGGCTCGCCGAGGCCGGCATCCCGACCCTCACCCTGGCCGGTGGCACCAACGCCTGGGCGAGCGCCGGACGGCCGCTGGACCAGGTGGCCGGCGCCCGCCGGACGTGGGCGATGGACCGCCAGGTCCGCATGGTGGCCGGCTCGCTGGTACTGGCCGGCCTGCTGGTCGACCTCGCTCTGCCGGGCGCCCGCTGGGTCTCCGCGGCCGTGGGCGCCGGGCTGGCCTTCTCGGCGCTGACCAACACCTGCGCGATGGGCTCGGTGCTCTCCAAGCTCCCGTTCAACCGGCCCCGCCCCGGCGCGCCGGGCCTGGACGAGACGCTCGCCACCCTGAAGCGCTGAAGCACTGACCCGCCGAGCGGCTGACCCGCCGACCCACTGAGCCGCCGACCCACTGAGCCGGTGCGCCGCCGAGCCCGGTCCCGGCCCCGACCGTCACGGGGCCGGGACCATCCCCGAGGACGTGAAGGTCCCTGCCCACCCCCGCCGGGCAGGGACCTTCACCTTTCCCGCCGATCACCTCCCGGAAGCCGTCACCGCGCGGCCCGTTGACGCGAACGCGCCCACCATGTGAAATGTCACCCATCACATGCGATGCATCCTAACCCTGAACCTCATCCGATTTGAACGTTCAAACCGCATCGCCCCGTCCCCCCGACCGGAGGTAGCCAAGCCATGCCGCCCCGCACCCGCGCCTTACCGACCGGTGTCGCCCTGCTGGCCGTGCTCGCCGCCCAGGCCCTCGGCGCCGCACCGGCCCCGGCCGCCTCCGGCACCCCGCTCGTCGACGGCGGCAGCTACCTCCTCGGCTCCGCCCTGGACGGCAACTGCCTCGGCCCGCAGTACGCCCAGCCCGCCCCCGGCACCCCGGTGACCGGCGCGGCCTGCGGACGGCCGCTCAGCCAGCGCTGGCAGCTGCGCCGCACCGGCGACGCGTACCTGCTGGTCAACGCGGCCACCGGCCGCTGCCTCACCCTCGGCGGCCCGGAGCCCCGGCCGGCCACCGCCGACTGCGGCGCCTCCCCCGAGGCCGAGCGCTTCACGATCTCCCGCGCACCGCAGGGCACGTACACCCTCACCGCCCGCGGCACCGGCGCCTGCCTGACCGCCGACGCCACGCCGGCACGCCACCACTGCGACGCCCGCCCCGCCCACCGGTGGACGCTCACCCGCACCGAGCCGCTGGTCCTCGCCGACCCCGGCTTCGAACAGGGCTCGGACGGCTGGACCTTCACCGCCCACACCGGCACCGCCGCCAACAACCCGCACGGCGGCAGCCGCCTCGCCTACCTCGATGCCGGGCCCGGGTACGCGGTGAGCCAGCAGGTCACCGCCGTCACCGCGGGCAGCTACGACCTGTCCGCCTGGATCGCGACGGGCGGCGCGGGCGGCAGCCTCTCGGTCAGCGTCAACGGCACCGTGGTGCACTCCCTCCCGCTGCCCGAGCAGACCGTCTACGCCAAGTACTCCCTCCCCCGGGTGCCGGTCTCCCCCGGCGACCGGCTGACCCTCACCGTCGGCTCCTCCCCCACCGGCTGGATCAACGTGGACGACGCCGCCGTCGCCCCGTCCGCCCCGAACGACCCGGTCATCAGCTCCTCCGACCCCGAGGTCGTCGCGCTCTTCGACTGGGCCAAGACCAAGGCCAACAGCTGGGTGCAGCAGGCCGGCACCACCGGCGTGCTCGACCAGGACGAGAACCACCCCGGCGGCACCGGCACCACCACGTACGACGCCACCTACTGGGCCGGCTACCCGTTCCGCTCCGCCTTCTACAGCCGCGACTTCGCCCACCAGCTGGTCGGCGCCCACCTGCTCGGCCTGGACGCCGAGAACAAGACCATGCTGCGCGGCTTCGCCGGCTCCGCCACCGAGGTCAACAAGCTCTACCCGGTCTGGGCGCTCGACTTCGACGCCCGCAGCTACGCCGCCATCGACTACCGGAGCCCCGAACGCTTCGTCCGCGAGCTGCCCGCACCGTTCGAGCTCGTCCAGCAGACCGGCGAGGCCTTCCGCTGGACCGGCGACCGCGACTACGCCGACGACCCGGCCCTCGGCCGGTACGTCCGCAACACCCTCGGCCCGTTCATCGCCGCCCGCCCCGGCCCGGTCGACAACCGCGGGCTGCCGATCCCGCAGGCCACCAGCCGCAGCATCTTCGCCGGCACCGCCAGCTACGCCGAGAACGCCACCCGCACCTACGCCGAGGCCGGGGACGCGATCGGCGCCCAGTACCAGGCCTACCTCGCCGCCGCCACGCTGGCCGAAGCCCGGGGCGACGCCGCCTCCGCCGCCGGCTACCGGAAGGCCGCCGAGGACCTGCGCGGCTACGTCAACTCCACCTGGAGCGTGGACGGTTCACAGCCCGGGGAGGTCGTGCACGGCTACGACACCACCGGCAAGCCGGTCACCGGCTGGGGCTACGAGGCGAGCGTGCTGATGCCCGTCAAGCAGCTGCTCGACCCCGGCCCGCGCCGGGACGCCTTCCTCGCCGCCATCGACGCCGCCGACTCGGGCCCGGAGCGCTCGGCCAACCTGGAGGCCTACACCTACCTGCCCGACGCGTTCTTCGCGAACCACGACGGCACCACCGCCTGGAAGTGGATGCGGCAGATCCACCGGAGCACCGGCGAGCAGCACGCCAGCGGCGCGATGCTGAACGGCGACTACCCCGAGGTCCCGTTCACCCTGCTCTCCCAGACCGTCCAGGGCCTGCTCGGCGTCACCCCGGACGCCGCCGGCCACGCCCTCGCCACCACCCCGCAGCTGCCCGCCTCGATGGACTGGCTCCAGGTCGCGGGCATCCCGGTGGGCGGCGGCACGGTGACCGTCCGCCACGACGGTGCCCGGCGCAGCACCGTCACCAACACCGGCGCCGAGCCGCTCACCTGGGAGGCTCGCCTCCCCGGGCGGCACGCCCGTGTCACCGTCGACGGCGAGCCGCGGGAGGCCCGCACCACCACCGTCGACGGCGCGGCCTACACCTCCACCACCGTGATCCTGGCCCCCGGGCGCTCCGCGACCGCGGGCGTCACCGACTGACCCCCACACCGCACCACCCGCGGCCGGCCGGCCCCACCCGGCCGGCCGCACCCCCTCCGCTTCCTGACGGCCCATCATCTCGACATCCCCACCCCCTCAGGAGGGCGCACATGCGCCGAACCCGCCGCCGTCTCGCGGCAACCCTGCTGTCCCTCACCCTCGCCACCGCCGGCCTCGGAGCCGTCGGCCTCGGCACCGCCGCCCCGGCCGCCGCGCTCGGCAACGGCAACGCCCTGACCCCGCCCATGGGTTGGAACTCCTGGAACTCCCTCGGCACCGAGGTCACCCAGGAACAGGTCGTCCAGACCATCGACTTCATGGCCGCCAACGGCCTGGTGGCGGCCGGCTACGACACCGTCACCATCGACGACGGCTGGTCGCTGTGGCACCGCGACGGCCAGACCACCGACCTGGTCCGCAACGCCGACGGCGGCATGCAGCTGTACGACGCCGCCGGGAATCCGGTCAGCGGCACCGACGGCACCGGCAACGACCCCACGTCCGGCCACCTGATCCCGCGCCCCGACCACTTCCCCGCGCAGACCGTCGACGGGCACACCGTCAACGGCATCGAGTACCTCGCCCGCTACGCCCACGGCAAGGGCATGAAGTTCGGCCTCTACGCCACCGACACCTACCTCACCTGCCAGATGCACCCCGGCAGCCTCGGCCACGAGGGCACCGACGCGGCCGACTTCGTCTCCTGGGGCGTCGACTTCGTCAAGTACGACGACTGCCCGTACGGTCCGAAGATCACCGGCCCGGACGGCCACGACTACGGGACGCAGGGCGAGGGCAAGGAGCTGACCCGCTCGATCTACGCCCGGGTGCAGACCTTCCAGCACGCGCTGGACGCCGCCTCCGCCGCCCAGGGCAGGCCCAAGGTCACCCTCAGCGTCTCCGCCCAGCCCGTCCACACCGGTGCCCCGCCCCTGCTCGCCGCCGACGACCCGGCCCGCACCGACCCTGTGGTCCAGGCCGCCGGGACGGCCCCCTTCCACGCCCCCGGCTACGCGCCCACCGGCATCTGGTGCGGCCAGGTCGCCAACCTCTGCCGGATCGGCGGCGACCGGAGCAGCGATCTCGACGCGGTGCTCTGGAACGGGCAGTTGCCGACCGCGCTGGCGTACCCGGGCAACGTCCGCCCGGGCAGCTGGAACGACCTCGACCTGATGTTCACCGGCTGGCACGACGTCTACGGCCTGTGGGGCACCACCGACACCTGCCCCTGCCACAAGCCCTTCACCGACGACGAGTCCCGCACCGAGACCTCGGTCCTCGCCATGCTCGCGGCGCCGCTGATCTCCAGCGCCGACCTGCGCACCGCCGCGCAGTCCCGGCGCAGCGAGGACGGCCACACCTGGTCCACCGGGATCGACGAGGCGAGCCTGGCGATCCTGAAGAACCGCGAGGTGATCGCCGTCGACCAGGACAGCCTGGCCAAGCCCGCCACCCTGGTCGGCGCCAAGCCGGCCGACGGGCACGCCCCGGTGGTGCTGAAGCGGCAGCTCGCCAACGGCGACACGGCCGTGCTGCTGGTCAACCAGGACCCCTCGGCCGGGCGTACGGTCGCCACCAGTCTCACCGAGCTGGGTCTCGGCGGCTCCGGCTACCGGGCCAAGGAGCTGTGGACGGGCGCGAGTTCGACCGTCACCGGCCCGCTCGGCGCCGCCCTCCCGCCGCACGGCGCGGCCCTCTACCGGCTCACCGCGACGTCGGCGGGCGGGCCGTCGGGCGTGGTCGACGACGGCGCGTACCACGCGCTGACCATCGGCGGCGGCCTCGCTCTCTCGCTGCTCGGCTCCTGCACCGCGCCGCTCGGCTCGATCACCGACCTGGAGCCGCGGCGCGGCGCCGACCCGGCGCAGCAGTGGACGTTCACCGGCAACCCCGACGGCACCGTCCGGATCAGCGACGACTGCGACACCCCCACTCATCGGCACACCGTGCTCTCCGCCGGAGCCTCCGCCGGTGACAGCGCCTACCTGCTCGACCTCGCGCCCGGAAACCCCTGGCAGGAGTGGAGGCTGACCCAGGACCCGGCCGGTTCCGTCACCGTGGCCAACGTCGCCACCGGCCTCGTCCTCGACGCCGGCCCCGGCACCGCCGGGACCCCCGTCACCACCCGCCCGGCCGCCGGCCAGAGCTGGGCGCTCGGGTCCTGAGCGGCCTCCCGTTCCCGGGTGCCGGCCGTCCGCCCTGCGGGGCGGGCGGCCGGCATCCGTGCCAGCACGGCCAGGCTGAGGCCGAAGATGAGCACGCCCAGCGGGACGTGGACCGACGGGACGTGCGCGACGCCCAGGACGACCTGCGCCGAGGCGAGCACCAGGAAGCCGGAGGCGTACAGGATCGGGCGGGGCGATCCGCCGCCCGGCCGCCAGGCCAGGACGGCGGCGAGCAGGTACAGCATCGCGGCGCCGTACATCACCCGGGCGCCGACGCTGTGCAGCGTCTCGCCGTAGGAGGTGGAGAGCAGCAGGCCGGCCGTGACCGCCTGGAAGAAGACCGCCGCGGTCTGGAGCGCGACGGTGACCCGCAGGTAGCCGCGGGTGCGCTGCTCCACCACCGCCTTCGACGACGCCTCCGGCGCTGCCCCTGCCGTGCTCTGGATGGCCATGGTGTGCCGTCCCCTCTTCTGCCTCGCGGCGGTCGGTCGGTAGTGTCCCGCTGATCCGACGACGCAGGCCCGCGAAGTGTGAGGCGGGGTTCCGCACCGAGCCGATGTCACACACCGGCGGGCCGAGTGGCCGGAGTGGCGACGGACGAGCAGAACCAGGGAGCAGCACCGACCATGGGCACCGAACCGGACCTGAGCGTGATCGTCGGCGAGCGGCGGCAGCTGGTCAACCTCGCGTACCGGCTGCTCGGTTCGCTGGCCGAGGCCGAGGACGCGGTGCAGGAGGCGTACGCCCGCTGGTACGCGATGTCGCGGCGGCAGCGGGAGGCCGTCGCCTCGCCGGGCGCCTGGCTGACCACGGTGGCCACCCGGGTCTGTCTGGACCTGCTCGGCTCGGCACGGGCCAGGCGGGAGCGCTACGTGGGCGAGTGGATCCCCGAGCCGCTGCCCGACCGCGCCGAGTGGATCGGCGGCTCGGCCGGCGGCGGACCGGCCGATCCCGCGGACTGGGTCACCCTGGACGAGTCGGTGGGCATGGCCTTCCTGGTCGTCCTGGAGGCGATGACCCCGGCCGAGCGGGTGGCGTTCGTCCTCCACGACGTCTTCCGCTACCCCTTCCCCGAGGTCGCCGCGATCGTCGGCCGCACCCCGGCGGCCTGCCGCCAGCTGGCCACCTCGGCCCGCCGCCGGATCGGCGCCGCGCCGGCCCCGACGACTCCGACGGGCGAACAAGCCGGTCTGGTGCGGCACTTCAAGGAGGCCTGGGAGGCCAGGGACATCGCGGCCCTGGTCGGCCTGCTCGCCCCCGACGCCACGATGACCACCGACGGCGGCGGCGTGGCGGGCGCGGCCCTGCGCCCGGTGGTGGGCGGCGAGCCGATCGCCCGGTACCTGGTCCACTTCGCCGCGAAGGCCCCCGGGCTGACGCTCCTCGAACGGTCCGTCAACGGCGGCCCCGGCCTGGTCGCCCAGCACACCGGCGTCACCGCGACGGTGGCGGCCTTCGCCCTGGCGGACGGCCGGATCACCCACATCTGGGCGGTGCGCAACCCGGACAAGCTGCGCCCGTGGACGGCGAGCGCCCCGCAGGGCGGCTGACGCCCCCACCGAGGGCCCTCGGTCGGCGGCCCCGCCCCGCACCGACGCGCCTACAGCTCCTCCACCACCTCCACCCCCGGGCACTCCCGGGCCAGCTCCCGGAAGAGCCGGTCCCCGTCGATCACGGCCTCCGGCGGGTGCACCCCCGCCGGCCCCACCGTGCCGTCCAGCAGCTGTGCCAGGCCCAGCCCGGCCGGGACGCCCGTCGCCTCCGCCATGTCGGCCAGCAGCGCGTCCGCCCCGCTCAGGTGGGCGAGGACCACCGCCGGGCGGCCGTCGCGGGTGCCGGTGGCGGTGGCGAAGAACGGCGGGAGGGTGCCGGGGCCGCGGAAGCGGGGGGCGCGGGCGGCGGCGCGCAGGGTGCGGCGCACGGAGGGGTGGTCGAGGTCGGCGGCGGCGCTCTCGTTGGTGAGCCGGCCGTCGTCGAGGTCCTCGCGCAGCACGTCCAGGTAGGCGGCCGTGCCGGCCCTGACCACCATCAGGTCGGCCGCGGCGCCGGCGGGCCGCAGGGTGCGGCGCAGGGTGACCGGTTCCGGGTGGCCGACGGTGTAGGCGGTGCCGCGGCGGCCGCCGGGCAGATCGAGGGTGACCGGGCGCAGCGGGGGCCGCCGGACGAACCGGCCGCTCTCCACCACCGCGACGGTGCCGCTGATCTGCTGCATCCAGTGCACGGCGGCGGCCGAGACCGCCCCGCCCGGGTCCCGGAGGGAGGTGTCGGGCTGAGGGCCGACGTCGACCGGCCAGGCGGTGTACACGTCCGTCAGGGTGTCGAGGCGGGCGGCGGCCCTGGCGGCGAGCAGGTTGCTGATGCCGGGGCTGGCGCCCATGCCGATGACCGCGCGGACTCCGGCGGCGCGGGCCTCCTCGTCCAGGTCCAGCATGGCGACGGTGGGTTCCCAGTCGTCGCAGATGTCCAGGTAGTGGGTCCCGGTGCGGATGGCGGCACGCAGCACGCCGAGGCCGTAGCGGTAGTACGGGCCGACGGTGTTGAGCACGGCGTCGGCGTCCGCGAGGGCGGTGTGCAGTTCCCGCTCGTCCGTGACGTCGGCCCGGGTCGCGCGCACGGGCACCGGTGAGCCGGCGGCGAGTGCGGCGGCGGCGCGGCGGGCGGCGTCGAGGTCGCGGTCGGCGATGACCAGTTCGTGGGCGCCGGGCAGCGCGGCCAGGACCCGGGCCGAGACCCGGGCGGCGATCCGGCCCATCGCGCCGGCTCCGCCGAGGGCGAGCAGCTTCATCGTGGGTCAGCCCTTCCGGTGGTCGAGCGAGGTCAGGAAGTCGCGGATGGAGTCGAGGTAGCCGGGGGTGAACAGGGAGCGCGGGGCGGCGATGGCGAGGACGGTGCTGCGCAGTTCCGAGTGCTCGACGTCCTCGGACACCATGGTGTGGGTGGAGTCCTGGAAGCGCCGCACCCGGAGCAGGCCGGGGGTGGTGATGGTGCGGCGGTAGCCGGCCTCGGTGTCGTCGCTGTCGACGTTGACGTCCCGGCCGCCGAGGATGAGCTGCACCGGGATGCGGAGGGCGGCGAGGTCCTCGGTGGCGTCGGAGGGGTAGTTGCGCTTGTTGAACGCCCACCGTTCGGGGGTGAGGCCCTCGGTGTCGCCGCCGGCGGCCCGGTACTGCTCGAAGGTGGTGCCGGTCCGCAGGGCGGCCTGGTTGCGGTCGCTGCGGGCGACGGCGGCGGCGGTCTCCTCGGGTGAGGCGTGCCGCTGCTTCAGCTCGGCGAGCAGGTTGTAGCGGCCCTGCTGGAGCCAGTTGACGGCGGGGGCGACGGCGATCACGAATGTGACGTCCGGGGACTGCCGGGCGGCCTTGGGCATCACCCAGCCGGCCTGGCTGGCGCCCCAGAGGCCGATCCGGTCCGGGTCGATGCCGGGCTGGGCCTTGGCCCAGCGGATGGCGGCGAGGGTCTCGTCGGCGCGGTCCTGCATGCTCTGGTCGAGCCAGTTGCCGGGGGCGTTGTTCACGCCGGGCTTGTCCCAGGAGAGCGACGCGTAACCGGCCTTCGCCATGGCCTCCCAGACCGGCCGGTAGAAGGTGTCGTGGGTGGCGTCGACCGGTCCGTCGCCGTGGACGAAGACCACCAGTCCGTACGGTCCGTGGCCGCCGGCCGGCCTGGCCAGGACGCCCTGGAGCGGCTGTTTCCCGCCGGTGACGGTGACCCGCTCCTCCGTCAGGTCGTACTCGTTCTGGTACACCACCCAGCCGCCCGCGCCGACCAGCAGCACGACCACGGACAGCAGCGACCCCCAGAGCCACCGGTGCCTGCCGAACATCTTCATATCGCTCACTCACTAGTCGATCGTTCTGAAAACGACCGTACCAGACATGAACGCACTAGGATGATCGTCATGCAGGAGATCCCGACCCGGGTACTGGTGGACGCGCTGGTCCGCGCCGACGGCACGGTCGACTGCGGCGACCTCTACGCCGTGGCCGGCCGGCTCGGCATGAGCGACCAGCAGGTCCGGCTGACCATCAGGCGCCTCACCGCCGACGGCCGCTTCGTCCAGGAGGGCCGCGGCCGCCGGGCGCTGCTGCGCGCCACCGCCGCGACCCGGCGCGAGATCGAACCGGACGTCGGGTACCTGGCCCTGATGTACGCCCAGGACCGCGGCGAGGCCCCCTGGGACGGCGTCTGGCACCTGGCGGGTTTCGCCGTCCCCGAACGCGACCGCACCGCCCGCGACGGGCTGCGCGAGGCGCTGCTGCGGCTCGGCGGCGCCCCGGTGCAGAACGGGCTGTACGTCTCGCCGCACCCCTGGGAACCGGACGTCCGGGAGGCGGCCGGCGCCCTGGGCGTCCTCGGCAACCTCACCCTGCTGAGCACCCGCGACCTGCACACCGGCGACACCGCGGAGCCCCGGGAGCTGGCCCGCCACTGGTGGCCGCTGGAGGAGATCGCCGAGGGCCACCGGCGGCTGGCCGCCTCCGCCACCGAGAAGCTCACCCGGCTCACCGAAGGCGGCCTCTCGGAGACCGAACTGCTCACCGTGGCCGTCGAGTTGGCCGCCGTCTTCACCGAGGCCACCGAGCCGGACCCGCTGCTGCCCCCGGAGCTGCTGCCGCGGCCCTGGCCCGGCGCCGAGGCCCGCGCGCTGGTCGCCCGTTGCTGGGCCCTGCTGCTCGCCGACCCGTGGCCGGGCGCGCCGCGGCTGTTCGACGCCTACGCTGAGGTGGTCGCGGAGGTCACCTCCTGACCGCAGGGCCGCACCGGTGACGCGGGCGCGACCGGCTGGGCCTCGGCCGGCGCCTTCATCGACGTGTTCCGCCGCGCCTTCGGGCACGCGCCGGGCGGGCACGCGCCGCGCTGAACACCGTTGTCCGTGCGCCGTGGCAGGCTGGGGGGCATGTGCGGCCGCTTCGTCTCCACCACCACGCCCCAGGACCTCGTCACGCTGCTCGGAGAGCTCCGGTGGGACCCGGCCGAGACCTTCGCGCCGAGCTGGAACGTCGCCCCGACCGACCCCGTCCCGGCCGTCCTGGAACGCGTCGACCACGAGACCGGCGAGCTGCTGCGCCGGCTCCGGCCGCTGCGCTGGGGCCTGGTCCCGTCCTGGTCCAAGGACCCGTCCGGCGGCGCCCGCATGATCAACGCCCGCTCGGAGACCGTCGACACCAAGCCCGCCTTCCGCAAGGCCTTCACCGCCCGCCGCTGCGTGATCCCCGCCGACGGCTACTTCGAGTGGCGTGAAGTCCCCGCCGAGGGCGACCGCGGGAAGTACAAGCAGCCGTACTTCCTCAGCACCGGCGGCGTGATGCTGATGGCCGGCCTCTACGAGTTCTGGCGCGACCGCACCCGCCCCGAGGACGACCCGCTCGCCTGGCTGGCCACCGCCACCGTCATCACCACCGACGCCACCGACTCCGCCGGCCGCGTCCACGACCGGATGCCCCTCACCGTCGCCCCCGACGACCTCGCCACCTGGCTCTCCCCCGCCCACGCCGACCCCGCCGAACTGCACCACCTGCTGCGCCGCCCCGCCGACGGCGACCTGCGCGTGCGCGCCGTCCCCACCACCGTCAACAGCGTCCGCAACAACGGCCCCGAGCTGCTCGACCCGGCCCCGGACCCACTGGGGCTGGCGGACTGACCCCGGCCCCAGGACGACCCCGACGTCGAGGCGATCACCGGGCGTGGTGCTGCCGAGGCCCAAGGCGGCGGTGAGCAGCGGGTTCCGGGTGAGGTGGCCGACCAGAACGGCGGGGGCGTGCTCGATGCCGCCGGCGGTCAGTCGCGGAAGCGGCGGGCCCTGAGGTACTCGCGGGCCAGCAGGCGCAGCGCGCCCGGTTTGCCGGGGCTCGCCGAGCGGCGCAGCAGGGCGCCGAGGTCGGCGCGGGCGGCGGCACTGGTGAGCTCCTCGACGCCGACGATGCAGCGGACCATCGGCCGGTGCGCGGGCGGCACCCGGTCGATGACGGCCCTGCCCTCGGCGAGGGTGCGGTCGGCCCGGTCCAGCAGGGCGCCGAGCAGCGCCCGTACGGCGGGCAGGTCGCGGGCCTGCTCCAGGTCGGCGCGGGTGACGCCGTGCTCGGCGAGGTCCTGCCCGGGAATGTTCAGCCGGCCGTCCGCGAGGTCCTCGGCGAGGTCGTTGACGAAGTCGAGGCGCTGGCTGCCGTCGATGAAGGTGCGGCAGGCCGCCCGGTACTCGCTCTGGTCGCCGTCCGGGCCGATCAGTGCGGCGACCACCATGAAGCCGGGCAGCGAGTACCCGTCGACGTAGGCCTGGTAGTCCTGCTCGGTGGCGAACCCGGTGAAGTCCAGGTCGGCGCCGGTCGCGGCGAGGAAGTCCAGCACCCGGTCCCGCAGGACGGGGTGGGCGTCGATGCTGTGCAGCAGGGGGCGCAGCTCGGGGTCGTCGGTGCGGCCGGTGGCGAGGCTGTCGGTGACCTGCCGCTGCCAGCGGGCGGACGCCGCCCGGCGTTCGGCGAGCGGGCCGTTGTCGAGCAGGGTGTCGGTGCGGTGCATGAACGCGGTGGCCGCGAGCACGTGCGGGACCATCCGCGCGGGCAGCAGCAGGTCGGCGGCGAGCATGGCCTCCCGCCGGTACCGGGCGACCTGCTCGCGCTGCCGGCCGTAGTCGGCCCGCAGTCCGGCCTCCCGCACCCCGGCCGCGTCCAGCGCCCGCTCCCACCTGCCCACTCGGTCCCACCCCATCGCTTGTTCGACGGGGCCGAGCGTAGCCGGTGGGAGCCGGACGGCCTATTCGGGGCCGAGGGCCCGATGTGCACGAACCCGAGGCGTCCAGCCCCGCGCCCTACGGACCCCGGCGCCGGTCAGCCCTGGCGGATGGTGGCGAACCCGCAGGCCGGGGTGCAGAGGGTGACGATGCCGCTGTAGCGGTGGGTGGTGCGGCCCCGGGTGACGCTGTGCGTCGTGTGCTTCTCGCGCAGGTTGGGCTCCCGGCAGCGCGGGCAGGCGGCGCCGACCGGCCCGCCCCAGGGGCGGTTCGGGTTGAGCTTGGCGATCGAGACGGCCATCAGGACGGCGCCCAGGCCCGCGGCACCGAAGCCGATCACCCGCCACACCCCGCTCCCGGACTCCCGACGGTCGATCATCTCGTCGTAGGAGTAGGTGCCCCCGCCGCCCCGGCTGGACCAGATCCGGCACTCGCTGTGCCGGGTCATGGTCTTGCCGTCGCAGGTCGGCGGGGTGTCCGGGTCCGCCTTGCCGACGGCCAGGGCCAGGAAGAAGCCGAGGGCGATCAGCAGGCCGAACAGGACCACGGCGACGGTCCGGCTACGGCCGCTGTGCAGCCTCCTGCGTTCGTTGTACGCCGTGTCGATCACAGTTTGGGCCATGCTGCCCCCGTCGACCGTCAACGCTCTGCTCCTGGTGTCCGTACCGCTCCCGCGGCCCGTCGTCGCGGGCCGGAGGTCTCCCTCGGCGAGGGAGCGAGAAGAACCCACCATGATCGACGGGCTTCCGTACCGGACTTGAGAAGAGTTTGACCATTCAGTGATCTGTCGTGACCGAAGCCAGGTACGCGGCGGCCTTCGCCGGGTCGAGGAACCAGTCGCCGAGGTCCGCCGGGTCGTCGAAGCCGTTGGCGAACCGGTCGGCCACGGCCTGCACCCGCCCTCCCGCGCCGAGGAGTCGGAGGACGTGCGGGGGCGGCGGGGCGAGCATCGCGTTGGTCCAGGTGGTGACGGGGCCGGCGATCCGCCAGAAGTCGTCGAAGGCGGCCTGCTGGAACTCCCGGTCGAAGGGCTTGTCGCCGTGGGCGAGGATCGCCTCCAGGTAGCCGGCCGCGCACTTGGCGGCGCAGTTCGACCCCTGGCCGGTGATCGGGTCGTTGAGCACGACCACGTCCGCGACGCCCAGCACCGCGCCGCCGCCGGGCAGTTCGCCGACCGGGTGACGTACCGCCGGGGTGAACCGCCCGGCCAACGTCGCCCCCGCGTCGGTCAGTTCGACGCCGGAGCGGGTTCGGTCGTACTCCCAGGGGAGGAAGGTCCTCATCAACTCCAGTGTCACCCGCAGGTGTTCGGCCGGGTCGCGGATCCCGTCGAAGGCGTCCACGGGACCACCGGGCTGGGCCTCCCAGAGCAGGATGTCGCACGGCCCGTCCGCGGTCAGCGCCGGCATCACGAAGAACTCCCCGACGCCCGGCACCACGTTGCAGCGCACCGCCCGGAAGTCGTGCTCGGGGCGCGGTCCGAGCCCGTGCACATAGGCGGCGGCCAGCGCGCGCTGCGGCCGCTCGTGCGGGGAGCGCACGAGGTCGCGCTCGAACAGCGAGGCCAGCGTGCCCTTCCCGGAGGCGACCAGCACCAGGTCGTACGAACCGGCCAGGTTCTGGAGGTCGGCGGCGGTCACCCGGCGCAGCTCGACCCGCCCGCCGCGCTCGGCGAACAGCTCCAGCCAGGTGGACATCTTCAGCCGCTGGTCGACGGACTGGGCGTAGCCGTCCAGCCGCCCGACCCAGTCGATCACCCGCTCCGAACCGGGCCCGGCGACCGACACCCCGACGCCCTCGATCCTGGGCGCCCGGTCGGCCCACAGGTCCAGCCCGAGGGCGCGCTCGGTGCGCAGCGCGGAGTCGAACATGCACTGGGAGGACATCACCCGCCCGCCGCGCACCTCCTCCGGGCCGCGATCGGTCAGCACCGTCACGTCGTAGCCGTGGGCCTGGAGCCCCAGGGCCAGTTGGAGTCCGGCCTGTCCGGCGCCGACGATCAGAACTCTGCGCATCGCCCCTGCTCTCCTGGTGGTACGTCCCGGACGGCGGCCCGTGCCACCCTGCCGCCACCGGCCTGCATACCAGGCATCACCGCTCCCGTCCACGGGCCGTGCCGACGGCCCGCCGACGCCGTCACGACCCCCCGCCACCGGGCCCTCCTGCCACCAGCCGATCGCCCAACGCACTACGGCGGTACAGCACATGGCGGCCGTCCCGGGCGCGGGCGAGCAGGCCCGCGGCGTACAGGACGCGCAGGTGCCGGGACGCACGGCGAAGCCGGCCGGCTCACCCCGTGACCAGCCGCCGGCCGCTGATCTCCTCCGGCCGGATCCGCACCCAGCGCGGCCGCTCACCACCGGCCCAGGGGGCGGCGCCGGGCAGGCCGCTCAGGCGGTCGAGCTCGGCGGGGTCGTCCACGTAGTGCGCCGGGCCGAAGACGAGCACGCTCCAGCCGCGGCCGAGGTACTCGTCGATGTGGTCGACCTGGAAGGAGACCGCGGCCCCCTCCTCCGGGGCGGTGGCGTTCTGCTCCCCGGTGCGGTAGGCGAAGGAGCCCCGGTCCACCACGTAGTTGACCGGCAGCACCACGGGACCG
The DNA here is from genome assembly GCF_055607525.1 of Kitasatospora sp. NPDC036993. Lineage (NCBI taxonomy): Bacteria > Bacillati > Actinomycetota > Actinomycetes > Kitasatosporales > Streptomycetaceae > Kitasatospora > Kitasatospora sp. NPDC036993. Next base: position 59,240 of record NZ_JBVJRP010000005.1, read on the forward strand.
GGCTCGACCGGCAGGGCGATCCGGCCGATGCCGTGGGTGCCGACCAGCTGCCAGCACTCCGGCTCGGTGAGGTCGAGCAGCCGGGGCCGCGGGCCCGGGCCGCCCTGGCCGGGCGGGGCGTCGGCCCGGCCGGACAGCAGCTCGCCGCGGGTGCTGTCGAGCGCCGCGGCGATCCGGACGAAGCCCGCCGGGTCGAAGCCGGGCCCGGCGTCCAGCAGGCACCGCAGGTAGGTGGGGGCCATCGCGGCCCGGTTGGCCAGGGCCTCCTCGCTGAGGCCCAGCTGCTCACGCCTCTCCGCGATCCGGCGGGCCACGGCGGCGGGGTCGGGGGTGTCGTTCACGGTGGTGACTCCTCGGCTTGCCGGGGGCCGTCGGGCCGTGTCCGGGCGTTGACCAGGGCGGAGCCATCCAATCGCCCGCCCTGCGCCAAGTCGAGCAACAGCACGGCCCGTGCGTGTCGGTACGACCGGCCGGGCCGCCGCGGAGGCGGCCCCGGCCGGGCCGGAGACCGTACCGGCCCGGCTCGCCTTCGCGGACCACCCCGCGCTCAGGCGGTGGCCGCCGCCGCGCGGCCGGCCACCCGGCCGGAGAACAGGCAGCCGCCGAGGAAGGTGCCCTCCAGCGCGTTGTAGCCGTGCAGGCCGCCGCCGCCGAACCCGGCCGCCTCCCCCGCCGCGTAGAGCCCCGGCACCGGCGTGCCGTCGGCGCCGAGCGCGCGGGAGGAGAGGTCGGTCTGGATGCCGCCGAGCGTCTTGCGGGTGACCACGTGCAGCCTGACGCCGATCAGCGGGCCCGCGGCCGGGTCGAGCAGCCGGTGCGGGGCGGCTGTGCGGCCGAGGCGGTCGCCCAGGTAGCGGCGGGAGTTGTGGATGCCCTGCACCTGGGCGTCCTTGCTGTAGGGGTTGGCCAGTTGCCGGTCGCGGGCCTCGATCTGGCGGCGCACCGCCGCGGCGTCCAGCAGCGGGGTGTCGGTCAGCGCGTTCATCTTCGCGACCAGTTCCTCCACGGTGGCGGCGACCACGAAGTCCTCGCCGTACCGCTTGAACGCCTCGACCGGGGCGGGCGCGCCCTTGCCGAGCAGGCGCTCGCGCACGAAGGCGCGGCGGTCCCCGGCGGTGATGTCGGGGTTCTGCTCGGAGCCGGAGAGGGCGAACTCCTTCTCGATGATCTTCTGGGTGAGGACGAACCAGGAGTGGTCGTACCCGGCCAGCCCGGGGGCGGTGCGCAGGTGGCGCAGGGTCCCCAGGGTGTCGTAGCCGGGCAGGCAGGGCTCGGGCAGCCGGCGGCCGAGGGCGTCGAACCACATCGTGGAGGGACCGGGCAGGATCCGGATGCCGTGACCGGGCCAGACGGGGTTCCAGTTGTGCAGGCCCTCGGTGTAGTGCCACATCCGGTCGCCGTTGACCAGCCGCGCCCCGGCGTCGGCGCTGATGCCGAGCATCCGCCCGTCGACGTGGGCGGGGACTCCGGTGACCAGGTGCCGGGGCGGTGTGCCCAGGCGGGCGGGCCAGTGGGCGCGGACCAGGTCGTGGTTGGCGCCGATGCCGCCGGCGGCCACCACGACGGCCTGCGCGGAGAGTTCGAAGTCCCCGGTCTCCTCTCGGGTGGTGGCCACGCCGCGCGCCGAGTCGTCCGCGGCCAGCACCCGGCCCCGTACGCCGGTCACCGCACCGTCGGTGACGACGAGTTCGTCGACGCGGTGGCGGTGGCGGAAGGTCAGCAGCCCGTCGGCGGCGGCCTGCCGGGCGTACCGGGCGAAGGGCTCGACCACGCCGGTGCCGGTGCCCCAGGTGACGTGGAAGCGGGGGACGGAGTTGCCGTGCCCGTCGGCCCTGAGGTCGCCGCGTTCGGCCCAGCCGACGGTGGGCAGGAAGCGCAGCCCGTGCCCGGCCAGCCAGGAGCGCTTCTCCCCGGCGGCGAACTCGACGTACGCACGCGCCCAGCGCACCGCCCAGAGGTCCTGGTCGTCCCGGCGGTCGAACTGCGCGCTGCCCTGCCAGTCGTTCCAGGCGAGGTCGAGGGAGTCCTTGACGCGCATCCGGCGCTGTTCCGGTGAGTCCACCAGGAACAGGCCGCCGAAGGACCACCAGGCCTGGCCGCCGAGGCTGGCGGCGTTCTCCTGGTCGACCAGGATCACCTTGCGTCCGCGGGAGGTGAGTTCGTGGGCGGCGGCGAGTCCGGCCAGGCCGGCGCCGACGATGATGGTGTCAGTGTCCATGGGTGTCCTCGGGTCGGTGCCGTCCCGGGCTCGGCGCGAGCGCGGGCGGGTGGGCGCGGGCCCGGCCGGCGGCCGTCGGGACGGGGGAGGTCAGGCTGCCGAAGGCGGCCGGCCACGGCGCCCTGCCGCCGTGCCGAAGGCCGTCCCGGCCCTCGTGATGCCGTCCTGGCGGGTGGACCGCGGCTCCGCCGTCGTGCTTCGGGGCGGGCGGGTGACCGGAACAGTACAGCGTTCGGTTTTTCGCGACAAGACCTCCCGAGGGGGCACCGGGCGGGGCCCTAGACTTCCCGGATGGCCAACCGCAGCTCGACGCCCAAGGGACGGGCGCAGCGTGACCGCGCCCTGGCGGCGGCGTTCGAGGTGTTCGCCCGCGAGGGCGAGCGCGGGACGTCCCTGCGGGCCATCGCCCGGGAGAGCGGAGTGAGCCTGACCGGGCTCATGCACCACTTCGCGTCCAAGGACGAGCTGCTCACCGAGGTCCTGCGCAACACCGACGAGCGGGCGGCGCTGCGTTGGGACGCGCTCGCGGGGGACGCCGATCCCGGCGAGTTCATGGCCCAGGCCATGGCGGCCAACGTGGCCGACCCGGCGCGGGCCCGGCTGTACGTCCACCTCGCCGCCGCCGCGCTGGACCCCGGGCACCCCGCCCACGCGTACTTCCGTGAGCGGTTCGGGCGGTTCCGCGCCGCCGTACGCGGCCACCTGGAGGCCCGGCAGGCGGACGGCGCGGTGGACGCCGGTCTCGACGCGGACTTCACGGCCGCCGCCTTCCTGGCCCTCGTCGAGGGGGCGCAGTTGCAGTGGCTGAACGACCCGTCGGTGGACGTGCCGCAGCTGGTCCGGCGCGGGTGGCGGGCGCTGCTCGGCCCGGTCAGCTGACCGGACGGTCCTCGGGCCGGCCGGCCGGCCGGTCCAGCAGCGCGTCGGCGAGCCGGCGGATGTCGTCGGCCATGTCGATCCGCGGGTCGAGCAGCCACTGGAGCTGGAGCCCGTCCGCCGCGGCGATGAGGATGCGGGCCGCCCACGCCGCCCGTTCCCGCGCCTCGGTGCCCGCTCCTTCGGCGTCCGGCCCTTCGGTACCCACGGCTCCGCTGCCCGCGGCTGCGGCATCCGGCCCTTCGGCATTCGGCCCCACGGCGCGCGCCGCTCCGGCGAGCTGCACGGCCAGCTGACGACGGTGACGGTCGTACCGGTCGCCGAAGTAGTCGTGGGCCGGGTGCTCCGGCTCGGCGGCGGCCGCGGCCAGGTCCACGAACAGCTTGACCAGGCCGGGAGTCGAGGCGTTGGCGGCCAGGATGCTCAGGTTCTCCTCGGCGCTGCGCTCCTCCAGCGCGCCGTAGCGCTCCGCGGCGGCCTCGTCCCTGGCGGCGAGGACCGCGGTGAGCAGCGCCTCCCGCCCGCCGAAGTGGTGCAGCACCCCGGCGTCGGTCATCCCGACGCGCTGGGCGATGTCCCGCACCGACACCTTGCGGCTGCCCGCCTCGGCATAGGCGGCGAGGGCCGCGTCGATGATCTGCCGCCGCTTCGCCGAGGTCTTGGCGTAGGGGCCCCTGGGCTTGGTCATGAGCGGATTCTACGAGCGCCCGGCGGGCCCCGGCTCCAAAACATTGAGCATCAAGGTTTCCAAGGCTATGGTGACCGCACCCCCACAGCCACGGCAAAGGAGCCGTCCGTGCGCCCCGCCCCCACCCACCTCCCCCCACCCGCGGACGCGGCCGGGCCACCCGCACCCCCGGCCCCGGCCCCCGCACCCCGTCTCGGCCCACTGCTGGGCATCGCCCACCTCGGCTGGATGCTGCCGGTCACCGCGGGCTGGACCCTGCTCCAGGCGCTGTTCGAACGCATCGACCCGGACACCAAACTCGCCCACTACAGCGCCGCCGCCACGGCCGGCGCCCTCAGTTCCACCCTCGCCGTGGTCGTCTTCGGCTTCCTCTCCGACCACACCCGCTCCCGCCACGGCCGGCGCAACCCGTGGATCCTGGCGGGCGCCGTCGCCTACGCGCTGTCCGTCTCCGCGATGTCTGCCGCCGGCGGCTTCGCCGCGCTCCTCGCACTGACCGTCTGCTTCCAGACCGGCCTCAACGCCATGCTCGCCGCGCTGTACGCGGTGCTGCCGGACCGGGTCCCCGCCGAGCGGCTCGGCTGGGCCTCCTCGTGGGCGGGTCTGGGCCAACTGCTCGGCCAGGGCCTGGGAGCGGTGGCGGGCGGCCTCCTGGTGACCCACCCGGAGCAGGGGCTGCGCTGGCTGCCCTGGCTCGCCGTCCTCGGCGCCCTGGCCTTCGTCCGGTTCGCCCCCGACCGGTCGAGCCTCGACGACGCCCCTGCGGACAGCCCCGCCGGACCGGTCCGCGGCGGCCTGCTGCGCTCGCTGCTGCCGCCCCGGGACGCCGACTGCTTCTGGGCGCTGATCAGCCGGCTGCTGGCGATGCTCGGCATCCACCTCGTACTGGTCTACCAACTGTTCGTACTGACCGACCACTTGGGCCTTTCCACCCGGGAGGCGGGCACGGTCGTCACCATCGGCGGGCTGATCATCGCCGTGGCCGCCGGCACGGCGGTGGCGGTGTCCGGGCCACTGTCGGACCGGGTGCGGCGCCGGAAGCCGTTCGTCCTCGCCGCCGCGGCGCTCGCCGCCGTCGGGCTCGTCCCGCTCACCGTGGCCCCCGCGCTGTGGTCCTTCCTCCTCTTCACCGTCCTGGCCTCGCTGGGCTTCGGCTGCCTCATCGCCGTCGACCAGGCGATCGTCTCCGAGATCCTGCCGAACGCGCACAGCCGCGCCAAGGACCTCGGGTTCCTCAACCTCGCCAACACCGTGCCCCAGGTGCTGGCGCCGATCGTCGCCGGGGCGGTCGTGCCCGCGTTCGGGTACTCCGCCCTGTTCGTGCTCGCCATCGCCGTCACCCTGGGCGGCGGCCTGGCCATCCTGCCCGTACGCCGCGTCCGCTGACGGCGGCCGCCGCCCTCCCCGATCTCCACCCCCACCCCTCATCCCCCAGCGCGAGAACAGGACCACCATGACCTCCGACCGGGTTTCCGCACTGAGCCTCGCCGAACAGGCCTCGCTCACCTCGGGCGCGACCGCCTGGACCACCACCCCGGTACGCGACGCGGTCCGCGCGCTCACCCTCTCCGACGGGCCGCACGGCATCCGCCGCCCCGCCGGGGACGGCCCCGGCGTCTCCTTCCTCGCCGCCAGCCTGCCCGCCACCTGCTTCCCGCCCGCCGTCACCCTCGGCTCCACCTGGGACACCGGCCTCGCGCACCGGGTGGGCGCGGCCCTCGCCCGGGAGGCGTCCGCCTTCGGCGTCGACGTCATCCTCGGGCCCGGCGTCAACATCAAGCGCAGCCCGCTGTGCGGCCGCAACTTCGAGTACCTCTCCGAGGACCCGCACGTGAGCGGAAGGATGGGCGCCGCGGTCGTCACCGGCATCCAGTCCCTCGGGATCGGCGCCTGCGTCAAGCACTTCGCCGTCAACAACCAGGAGACGGACCGGATGCGCGTCAGCGCGGACGTGGACGAGCGGACGCTGCGCGAGCTGTACCTGCCCGCTTTCGAACACATCGTCCGCGAGGCCCGGCCGTACACCGTGATGTGCTCCTACAACCGCGTCAACGGTGTCCACGCGAGCCGCCACCGCGGCCTGCTGACCGGGGTGCTGCGCGAGGAGTGGGGCTTCGACGGCCTGGTGATGTCCGACTGGGGCGCCGTCAACGACCGGGTCGCCGCCCTGGCCGCCGGGCTCGACCTGGAGATGCCGCCGACCGGCACCGACCAGGAGATCGTCACCGCCGTCGAGGAGGGCCGGCTGGCGGCCTCCGCCGTCGCCACCGCCGCCGAGCGCGTGCTGCGGCTGCGCGACCGGGTGGACCGGGCCGAGCACCTCGCCGCCTGGGACGCAAACGCCCACCACGAGCTGGCCCGTGAGGCCGCCCGCGCCGGCGCCGTGCTGCTCAAGAACGACGGCGGGCTGCTGCCGCTCGACCCGCACGCCCGTCAACGGATCGCCGTGCTCGGCGAGTTCGCCCGCACCCCCCGCTACCAGGGCCACGGCAGCTCCCGGGTCACCCCCACCAGGCTCGACACCGCCTGGGACGCGCTCCGGGCCCAGGCCGGCCCCGAGGTCACGCTGGCCTTCGCCCCCGGCTTCACCCTGGACGGCACCCCCGACGCCGCCATGGCCGCGGAGGCGGTGGCCCTCGCCGCCGAGGCCGACACCGCGCTGCTGTTCCTCGGCCTCCCCGACAGCGCCGAGACGGAGGGCCTGGACCGCACCGACCTCGACCTGCCCGCCACGCAGCTCGCACTGCTGCGGCACGTGGCCGCCGTCTGCCCCCGGGTCGCGGTCGTCCTGGCCAACGGCTCGGTGGTGACGGTCGCCGACTGGCAGCACGACGCGACGGCCGTCCTGGAGGCCTGGCTCGGCGGCCAGGCCGGCGGCAGCGCCCTGGCGGACCTGCTGTTCGGCGCGCACAGCCCGTCCGGCAAGCTCACCGAGTCCATCCCGCTCCGCCTCCGGGACACGCCCTCCCACCTGCACTTCCCCGGGCAGGACGGGCACAGCGTGTACGGCGAGGGCCGCTACGTCGGCTACCGCCACTACGACACCCTGGACCTCCCCGTCGCCTACCCCTTCGGGCACGGGCTGAGCTACACCACCTTCCGGTACGACCACCTGGACGTGGAGCAGACCGGGGAGAACGCCTGGACCGTCCGCGCCACCGTCACCAACACCGGCTCCCGCGCCGGCGCCGAAGTGGTCCAGCTCTACCTCGCCTTCGACGAGCCACGGCCGACCCGGCCGCGCCACGAACTGCGCGGCTTCGCCAAACTCCGGCTGGAGCCGGGGCGGTCGGACCGGGCCGAGTTCCGCCTCACCGGCCGCGACCTCGCCCGGTGGTCGACGGCCCGCGGCGGCTGGCGCGTCGATCCCGGCGCCTTCACCGTCGAGGTGGGCGCCTCCTCGCGCGACATCCGGCTGCGCACCCCGCTGTGGACGCCCGGCGACGAGATCCTCGACCCGCTGACCGAGATGTCCTCCCTCGGCGAGTGGCTGGCCCACCCGACCGGTGGCGCCCTCCTCACCGAACACCTGGCCTCGCTCCCGTTCGCCACTACCCTGGCCGACAGCGACGCCCGGCTCCTGGAGGCCGCCGCCCAGGTGCCCCTGCGGAAGTTCACCGGCTTCGGCCTCGGTGTCACCCCGGACCACGTCCGCGCCCTGGTCGCCGCGGCGGCCGAACGCGAGGACCGGTAGCGGCGCCACCCCGCGGGCGCGCGGGCCTCGCTGGCCGTTCCCCCAGGCCGGTCCCGGCAGTCGCGGGGACCGGCCCCGTGGCCATAGGTCATCTCTATGACCCCATAGATCAACGCGACCTACTTCGCAGGTCAGCCGTGCGGTTTGCTACAAAGGTTCAGACCACCTTGCGCCGCGCCCGACCGGAGGACCATCCGTCATGCCCCGCCCGATCCGTGTCGCGATCGTCGGAGCCGGCCCCGCCGGCATCTACGCCGCCGACGCCCTGCTGAAGTCCGACGCCGCCCAGGCGCCCGGCGTCTCGATCGACCTGTTCGAGCGGATGCCCGCCCCGTTCGGTCTGATCCGCTACGGCGTCGCGCCCGACCACCCGCGCATCAAGGGCATCGTCACGGCCCTGCACCAGGTGCTCGACAAGCCCCAGGTCCGGCTCTTCGGCAACGTCGACTACCCGGCCGACCTCGCCCTGGACGACCTGCACCGCTTCTACGACGCCGTGGTGTTCTCGACCGGCGCGATGGCCGACCGCGCGCTGGACATACCCGGCATCCACCTCGACGGCTCCCACGGCGCCGCCGACTTCGTCTCCTGGTACGACGGCCACCCGGACGTGCCCCGCACCTGGCCGCTGGAGGCCGAGAAGGTCGCCGTGCTCGGCGTCGGCAACGTCGCCCTGGACGTCGCCCGGATCCTCGCCAAGACCGCCGACGAGCTGCTGCCCACCGAGATCCCGCCGAACGTGTACGAGGGCCTGCGCCGCAACCGGGCCGTCGAGGTGCACGTCTTCGGCCGCCGCGGCCCGGCCCAGGCCAAGTTCAGCCCGATGGAGCTGCGCGAGCTGGACCACTCCCCCAACGTCGAGGTGATCGTCGCCCCCGAGGACATCGACTACGACGAGGGCTCGATCGCCGAGCGCCGCTCGGTCAAGCACGTCGACCTGGTCGCCGCGACCCTGGAGAAGTGGGCGATCCGCGACGTCGGCGACCGCCCGCACCGGGTGTACCTGCACTTCTTCGAGTCCCCGGTGGAGGTCCTCGGCGAGGACGGCCGGGTGGTCGGCCTGCGCACCGAGCGCACCGAGCTGGACGGCACCGGCAACGTGCGCGGCACCGGCGGCTTCACCGACTGGGACGTGCAGTCGGTCTACCGCGCGGTCGGCTACTACTCCGACGAGCTGCCCAAGCTGCCCTTCGACCCGGCCTCGGGCACCGTCCCGCACCAGGCCGGCCGGGTCCTGGACGGCGACGGCGCGCACCGGACCGCCACCTACGTCACCGGCTGGATCAAGCGCGGCCCGGTCGGCCTGATCGGCCACACCAAGGGCGACGCCAACGAGACCATCGCCTGCCTGCTGGACGACCACGCCGCCGACCGGCTGCCCGGCGCCGTCGAGCCCGACCCGGCCGCGGTCGAGGAGCACCTGCGCGCCCAGGGCGTCCGCTTCACCACCTGGGAGGGCTGGAAGCAGTTGGACGCCCACGAGCGCGCGCTCGGCGAGGCCGAGCAGCGCGAGCGGGTCAAGGTCGTCGAGCGCGAGGAGATGCTCCGCCACAGCGGGGCCTGAGCCGGCACGGCCCGGACTCCCTCCGTCGGCGCGCCGAATCCCGCGGGAATTCCCTCCGGAACCCGACCCGCGGGATTTCGGCCGACGATGACACCGGGAAATCCGGTGGCCGCCGCCGATCGTCCCACCGCACCCCCGGGGTGCCCTCGTCAGGGGCGGACGATCGGCAGCAGCAGCTCGTCCACGATCTCCGCCGGATCGAGCTGCACCGGGTCCCCGCCGCACAGCTTGATCCGGTACAGCATCAGCGCCGGCACCAGGTCGGTCACCAGCGGGGTGACCGCCCCCTGACGGACCTCGCCGCGCGTGGTGCCGCGGTCCAGCACCTCGGCGATCAGCGCCGTCGTCGGCTCGACCACCCGCTCCAGCACGATCTCGACGAAGGCGTGCGCCCGCTGGTTGTCGAGTTCGCTCATGACGGCCCGCACCGCGGCGCCCAGCTCGCTGAACATCGCGCCGCGCAGCCTGGTGACCACCTCCAGCAGGTCCCCGCGCAGGCTGCCGGTGTCGGGGGCCGGGCCGGACGGCGGCAGGCTGGCCCGCAGCGCGTCCTTGACCAGTTCCTCCTTGGAGGACCAGCGGCGGTAGAGCGCGGCCTTGCCGGTCTGCGCGGCGGCGGCCACCCCCTCCATGGTCAGCCGGGCGTAGCCGTCGGTGGTGAGCTGCTGGAGGACCGCCTCGTAGATGGCGCTCTCCAGCGCCTCGCCGCGCCGCCGCAGCGGGGCGCCCGACGCCGGTCCGTGCCCGGCATCCGTCTCAGCGGTCATGGTTGCGCACCTTCTTCCGTCGCCCTTCCTCGATCCCGTCGCGCCACGCATTCGCCCGCGATCTCCGGGAAATCCCGGACCGGGCGCGCGGTGGTGAATGTATTTCCTATCTCACGGACATCGCCGGGGGCCACTTTCGATGTTAGTGAACGAACCCGTTCCGGTTACCGTCCGGGTTCCGCACGATCCGACCCGATCCGGTGTTCGATTCACAACAGGACCGGGACAGGACAATCGCCCCATGCGGCTGGGGCGGCACAGGCGGTGGCATGGAGGAGCAGGTCGAAGCGGAAAGGCCTGCGGAAGCCCTCGTGGAGGATCCCATGACCGACAAAAAGGCCAGTACGGCACTGGCCGCCGCCGGTGCCGCCGCGGCCTTCGCCGCGGTGAGCGCCGGCGCTGCCATCCGGGCGTGCCGATGCCTGCTCGCGGGCGCCGAGGGAGCGCGACCGCTCCCCGAGCCCAGTGCGGGCGTCGCCCCCGCCGAGCTCAGCGCCAGGCGCTGCACACCTCCGGACCGTTGTTGACCCTCTCTCCGCCGCTCCGCTCGGAGCCCCGCCCCGCCCCCGGCCGACGCCCGTCGCGCCGGGGGCCTTTCCTGCCCTGGGGGCCTTCTCACCTTTGGACCGGCTGGGCGGCGCCCCGCGGTTCGGGCGCTGCCCGCTCAGCCGCCCGCGGGCCGGCGCGGCAGCACCGCGTGCACCCGGGTGCCGTGCCCCAGGGCGTCCACGGTGCAGCTGCCGCCGATCTCCGCGGCCCGCTCCGACATCGACCGCAGCCCCACCCCCGGCTGCGCCGGAAGGCCGTGGCCGGCGCCCGTCCCGTCGTCCTCGACGTCGAGTTCCAGCCGCCCGGCGTCCACCCGGACGACCACCGTGGCGCTGCTCGCCCGCGCGTGGCGCAGCACGTTGTTGAGCGCCTCCGCGGTGATCCGGTAGACCGCGACCTCGACGGCGGCGGGCAGCGCAGGCAGCGGGTCGGGCTCCAGCCGGGTGCTGACGACGAGGTCGGGGCCGCTGAAGGTCTCGGCGAGCCGGCCGAGCGCGCGGGACAGCCCGTAGTCGCCCAGCGCGGTGGGCCCGAGCCGGTCGGTGATCCGCCGGACCTCCCGGACGGCCGAGGCGAGGTCGTCCGCGACCCGGTCCAGCACACTGGAGTAGAGCGTCGGGTCGTCCACCGCCGCGGCTCCCTGGAGGCGCAGCCGCAGCCCGGCCAGCATCGGGCCGAGTCCGTCGTGGATGTCGCGGCGCAGCTGGCGGCGCTCCTCCTCGCGGGTCGCGACGATCTGCTCACGGCTGGCCCGCAGGTCCTCCGTCAGCTGGAGCGAGGCGACGGCGGGCGCGGCCTGGTCGGCGAGCGAGCGCAGGATGTCGCGGTCGCTGTGGTCGAGCACCCGCTGGCCCTCGCGCGGGGCGACGGTGAGCCGTCCGATCCGGGCGCCGCGGTGGACCAGGGGGAAGGCCTCGCCGCTGCCCGAGAGCTCCCCGACGGCGGCCAGCGACCGTTCACCGCCCCGGGTGGAGACGGTCAACTCCACACCAGGAAGCCGCAGTTCGTCGCCGACGGTGCGGCACAGCACGCCCGGCACCTCCTGCGGGTCGACGGTCTGGCTGACCCGCCCCGCCAGGCTGCGCAGCACCTGGTACGGCTGGGCGCGCGAGCCGTAGTACCAGCGGTCCACGACGCCGGAGGCCCAGCGCACCCCCCGGGGCAGACCGATCGCGAGCAGGAAGACGGCGGCGACCACCGTCAGCGCCCCGAGGCCGTGGCCCGGCATCAGCATGGTGGACAGCACGCAGGCCACCACCACGAACACCACGGCCAGCCCGGCGGCCACCAGCAGGCCGACCAGCACCCTGCGGGCGGCCCGGTCGAGCCGCCAGGACCCGTCCCTGACCACGACGGCGGCCAGGGTGACCGTCCACAGCGCCGAGGTGAGTGCGAACGCGATGTACGAGACCGTGCTCTGGTCGAAGTAGTCGCCGAACTCGGCCCCGCCCCACAGCAGGTACACCCCGAGGGCGATCAGCACGTTCTGTCGGCGCCGCCCGGACACCCCGCGGATGCGGGCGAGCGGGACGAGCACCACCAGGACGGCCAGCGCGACGAACACGGCGAGCTGGGCGTCGTACAGCCGGTCGTTGAGGGCCCCCAGCCACTTCGCGAAGGCGCTGCCGGCGAACGGGTTGGGCTGCCCGAACACGGTGGGCTCGGAGAAGGAGAAGCAGGCCGGGGCCAGCCGCCACAGGCCCACGGCCCCGATCGCCGGCCACCACCGCCTGCTCGGCAGCGTCCCGTACGGCAGCCACAGCGGCAGCGCGTGCCACAACGGGCCGCTGACGGCGTAGCCCGCCGACACCAGGACCACCATGGCCCCGACCACGCCCGGACTTCCCCCCTCCACCCAGAGCGGGGCCTGGGCGGCGAGCGGGACGATCAGCGCCGTCCCGTACACGAGCAGCACCCAGCCGAGCTGGTTGCCGGGCCGGTGGGCGTGCAGCAGCACCCCGCCGGCGACGGCGGCCAGGCCGTAGCCGAGCACCGGCAGGAGGCGGGCGGGCGAGGAGATCCCGGCGACGCCGAGGTGGCTCACCACGTACCCGGCCCACAGGCCGCCGGCCACCAGGCAGAGGAGGGCGCACAGCCCGGCCGCGGTCAGGTGTCGCTCCGCGGGTCCGGACCGCGGCCGCCACCAGGCTCCTCGCGCGCTCTCCGCAGCCATGTCCGCCCTCTCGTCACCGGGCCAGTCCGGATGGTTGAAGACTGCTCCACCCGTTGTCCCGGACGCATGAGGCAGCGGCCCCGTGACCGGCTCAGGATGCGTGCCGCGGCCCGACGACGGCCCGCGCCCACCGGCCGGCCCGGCCGTCAGACCGGCGGGTTGGGATGGGTCAGGCCGCGGTCGTAGGCGAAGATCACGGCCTGGACGCGGTCCCTGGCGGCGATCTTCGACAGCACCCGGCTGACGTGCGTCTTCACGGTCGACTCCGCCAGCACCAGGCGCTGGGCGATCTCGCTGTTGGACCAGCCGTGGGCGATGGCGACCAGGATCTCCCGCTCGCGGTCGGTCAGGGCGTCCAGCCGCGGGTCCGCGGCGGGCGCGGCACCCGGCGGGCGGACCGGCAGGCGGTGGGCGTAGGCGTCGAGCAGCCGCCGGGTGACCGCGGGGGCGACCACGGCGTCCCCCTCGGAGACCGCGCGGATGCCGGCCAGCAGTTCCTCCGGGCGGACGTCCTTGAGCAGGAAGCCGCTGGCCCCGGTGCGCAGCGCGGCGTGCGCGTACTCGTCGAGGTCGAAGGTGGTCAGCACGAGAATGCGGGAGCGCCCGCCGCTGGCGACGATGTGGCGGGTGGCCTCGATGCCGTCCATGCCGGGCATCCGGATGTCCATCAGGACGACGTCGGGGCGCAGGTCGGCGGTCAGCCGGACGGCCTCGCCGCCGTGGGCCGCCTCGCCGACCACCTCGGTGTCGGGCTGGCTCTCCAGCAGCATGCGGAAGCCGTAGCGCTGCAAGGGCTGGTCGTCCACGATGAGGACGGTGGTCACGTCGGGCCGCCTGTCGGGTCGGGGGTGGAAACCGGGCCGGGGACGGAGTCCGGGCCGGGGGCGGAGTCGAGGCCTGGGTCCGGGCCCGGGGTGAGGTGCAGGACGGCCTCGACGGTCCAACCCGTGCCGGGGGCGGGGCCCGCCGTGACGGTGCCGCCGTACAGGGCCGCGCGTTCGCGCATCCCGGCCAGCCCGTGGCCGTACCCGTCCGTGCGCCCGTGCCAGCGGGAACCCCCGGGCGGGCCGGTGTCCGCGACGCGTACCCGCAGCCGCTCGGCGTCGGCGGTCAGGGTCACGTGTGCCCGGGCCTCGGGGCCCGCGTGCTTGAGGGTGTTGGTGAGCGCCTCCTGGACGATGCGGTAGGCCATCAGCTGGACGCCGCGGTCCAGCCGGTCCAGCGCACCGGAGGCCGTGTACACCACCTGGGGGCCGGCGGCACGGATCCGGGCGCACAGCCCGTCGACGTCGGCGATGCCGGGCTGCGGGGTGTAGTCGGCTGCCTGGCCGCCCTGGTCGTGCAGCACGCCGAGCATCCGCCGCAGTTCGCCGAGCGCCTGCCGGCTGGTGTCACCGATCAGCAGCAGCGCCTCCCGGCCGCGTTCGGGGGCGGCCTGCGCCGCGTACGCGCCGCCGTCGGCCAGGGTGACGATGACGGACAGGTTGTGGCCGATGATGTCGTGCATCTCCCGGGCCACCCGGGTGCGTTCGGTGGCGGCGGCGAGCCGGCTGCGCTGGTCGCGCTCGATCTCCAGCCGGGCGGCCCGCTCCCGCAGCCCGGCCAGCTGGGCGCGCCGGACGCGCACCGCGATGCCCAGGGCCACGGCCGCCGTCGCGGCGCTGAACAGGAAGAACAGCGCGTCGCCGACCGGCAGCCCGCCACCGGAGACGGCCACCGCGACCAGGGCGACGGCCACCGCCATGGCCGCGCAGGACCACGCCAGGTGCCGCAGCCGACCGTGCAGCGCCAGGCTGTAGAGGGCGACCAGCAGGGCGGCGTCGGCGCGCAGGCCGACGTCCAGCGACCACTGCAGGACGAACACGGCCATGATCGCGGCGAAGGCCGCCGTGGGCCGGCGGCGGCGCCACAGCAGCGGCAGCACCAGGCCCGCTTGCAGGGCGAGCGTCTGCGGCAGCGGCAGCCGGGCGAGCACGATCCGGTGCTCGCGCGGCCCGCCCTGGGCGTGGGCGGGGAGGAGGTCGGGCAGGCAGAACAGCAGGAAGGCGACGACCACCACCGCGGCGTCGAGCGCCCAGGGGTGGTCACGGTCCGCCTGCCGCAGCCGCTGGTTGAACCGGGCCAGGCGGGCGAGCAGCGGGTGACCGGACAGGGTGTCGGCGGCCACCGTGTCGACGGCCGCTGGGCCGGCGGGCGCGGTGTCGACGGCGCCTGGGCCGGTGGGCGCTGAGCCTGCGACCGCTGGGCCGGCGGCCGCGAACGGGCTCGGGGTGGCGGTGTGCTCGCTCACCGGTGGCACCTCCCTGGTCGGCCGGGCGTCGTGGTCGTGCGGGCGGCGCCGGTTGCTCCCGGCGCCGCGGCGGATGTCCTCGGTACCGAGTCTCTCAGGCGTCACCGGGTCTCTCAGGCATCGGTGCGCACCAGCCGAACGGCCGCCGCGCCGAGGGCGAGGACCGTCCAGCCGAGGAAGACGGCCAGTCCGGCCGTCGGCGAGAGCGTGGCCGAGTCGTGGTGCAGGGCGAACATCGCCTCGCCCGCGTGGCTGGGCAGGTAGGGGCTGAGGTGGCTCTGCCAGGAGCTGGGCAGCAGCGAAGTCAGCCCGGGGACCAGCATCAGCGTGGCCACCAGCACGGCGATGCCGCCGGCCACCGAGCGCAGCAGCGCGCCGAGCGCGACGCCGATCACGCCGACCAGCGCCAGGTAGAGCCCGGCGCCCGCGAGGCCCCGCACCACCCCGGCGTCGGAGAGGGTCATCGCCGCTCGCGTCCCGGAGAGGACCCCGCTGTCGGCGGTGAAGACCGCGAACGCCCCGACGGTGCCCAGCACCAGCGCGATCAGCCCGTACACGGCGGCCTTGGACCAGAGCACCGGCAGTCGGCGCGGCACGGCCGCCAGGGTGGAGCGGATCATGCCGGTCGAGTACTCCCCGGCGGCGACCAGCACGCCGAGGACGCCGAGCGCCAGCTGGGCGAAGTTGGTGCCGAACAGCGACAGGCTCAGCGTGCTCGCGCCCGCGAAGTCCCGGTCCATCGGGCGGCCCGAGGTCATCCGCGACCTGAACTGGTACGCGGCGATCAGCCCGAAGCCGACCAGGAAGAGCAGGGCCAGCCCGAGCGTGATCCAGGTGGAGCGCAGCGACCACAGCTTCGCCCACTCGGAGCGCAGCACCCGCAGCGCCGTCACCTTGTACGCGGGACGCGCCGGCCTCGGGTCGGCGGACGCGGACGCCCGGCTCGATGCGATGGTGGTCATGCCACGCTCCTCGGGCTCTCGGTACCGACGGCGGTGGCGGCAGCTTCGGCGGTGGTGGTGCCGTGGTACTCGACGGCATCGCGGGTCAGGTCCATGAACGCCTCCTCCAGGGAGACCGTCCGGGGGGTGAGCTCGAAGAGGGCGATGCCCTGCCCGGCGGCCGCCAGACCGATCTCGCGGGCGGTGCGCCCGGCGACCAGCAGTTCCTCCGAGCCCGCCCGGCCGGTGACCTCCACACCCGGGCCGGCCAGCGCGGTGCGCAGCCGGGCCGGATCGGCGCTGACCACCTTGACCACGTCCCCGCCGGCCTGGCGGACCAGCTCCTGCACGGTGGTGTCGGCCAGCAGCCGGCCCCGTCCGACGATGATCAGGTGGTCGGCGACCAGGGCCATCTCGCTCATCAGGTGCGAGGACACGAAGACGGTGCGGCCCTCGGCGGCGAGCGAGGTGAGCAGGTTGCGGATCCACAGCACGCCCTCGGGGTCGAGGCCGTTGACCGGCTCGTCCAGCATCACCGTGGCGGGATCGCCGAGCAGCGCCGAGGCGATGCCGAGCCGCTGGCCCATGCCGAGCGAGAACGCCCCGGCACGCTTGCGGGCCACCGACGACAGTCCGGTCAGCTCGACGACCTCGTCGACCCGGCGGCGCGGGATGCCGTGGGTGTGGGCCTGGACCATCAGGTGGTTGAACGCGGAGCGGCCCGGGTGGATCGACTTGGCCTCCAGCAGGGCGCCGACCTCCTGCAGCGGCGCCTCGTGCTCGGCGTAGCGGCGGCCGTTCACCCGCACCGAACCGCCGGTGGGCGCGTCCAGCCCGACGATCATCCGCATCGTGGTGGACTTGCCCGCGCCGTTCGGCCCGAGGAAGCCCGTCACCGTCCCCGGCCGGACCGTGAAGTCCAGCCGGTCCACGGCGGTCTTCTCTCCGTACCGCTTCGTCAGCTGGTGTGCTTCGATCATCGCTCACCTCGGTGCTCCGGAGCCGGTCCGTCCCGGCCGCCCTCGCCTTACACGCTAAGTGCGGAGGCGACTCCGATCCGTGGTACCGGGGGCTGATCATCGACGCGCCCGTAGTACCGCGGTACCACCCCGGCATGGCACGGCGGCAGGTCCGACGGTCGGGCAGCGCCGGACCTGTCGCCTCCTGCGCCCGGTGGTGATGGCCCAGGCCTCGCGCAGGGCACCGGGGAGGCCGCGCCCCGCTCTGGGCGGTCAGCCGTTCGCCGCCAGGACGGCCTGGACCTCCGCCAGCAGGGTCCGGTGCTCCTCGCCGTACGTCGCCACCGCCGCGTGGACCGCGTCGGCGGCGGCCCGCAGCGGGTCCGGTCCGGCCGCGCCGAGCAGGGCGGGCAGAGCCATGTGCGGCTGCGAGAACCGCTGGAAGGGGTCCGGCGGGCCGCCCAGGTAGGTGAGGGTGCCGAACGCCGAGGTCCCGCCGTCCGTTGGCACGGGGAGTACCGACACCGCGTCCGGTTCGAGGGCCTCGTCGCCGAAGGCCACCGCGTCGAAGACCACCACACCGTGGACCACCGGACCCGGCTTGGGCATCGGCTGCGGGGCCCGGGGGTCCACGTGCGGCGGCCGGAAGGGCTCGCGCTCCGGTGGGACGGCCCGGCGGACGGTCCGGCCGGGGACGCGCGGGTCGGTGGCCAGGGTCCGCCAGAGCCGCGCCGGGTCGTCGAAGGGCGGCGGCAGCGGCCGGCCCTCGTCCAGGGCGGTCAGCCCGGCGGCGACCCAGTCGAGGCCGTCCAGGCCGGCCGCTGTGCAGGCGCGCCGGGCGGCGAACCGCGCCACCGCACGCTGGGCCCGCGGGCCGGCGTCGTCCAGGGCGTGCAGCAGGAGGGCGTCGAAGTCCAGCAGGCCCCGCACGTGGCCGGCCACCCGTCGCAGGGCCTCGCTCGGCCGCCGTCCGCCCCACTCCCACAGCTCGGCGGCCTCCCGGTTCTCCCGCTCCAGCCGCTCCTGGGCGAGGCGGGCGCGGAGCTCCTCCGCCGCCTGCTCCTCGGGAGTGGGGGGCGGCGGCAGTTTCCGGACCTCGTCGTGCCAGTACCCGGCGGTCTCCGAGGTCTGCCGCAGGACGCGGGCCGGCTCGGGCGGGGCGGGCCAGAACTGGAGCAGGTAGTGCTCCGCGTGCGGCTCGTCGGGCATCCGGGTGTCGTGCCCGCGCCCCTCGTCGATGCCCCGGGCGCAGTAGCGCACCCGGTGGTCGGTCTCGGCGAGGTCCAGGTCCCAGGCGCCGCCGCCGCCCCACTCCGTCAGGAAGGTCCGTTCGCCGGACGGACGGAAGGAGACCTCGACCACGTCCTCCCAGTCCGGGCCGGGCGGCGGGGCCTGCTCGTGCACCTCGACGGTGAAGCCGACGCTGCCGGTGTGCAACCCCGTGGTCAGCCAGAGGGCCCCGGGAACGGCCGCGCCGCAGAGTCCCACGCACTGGCCCGCGAACGCCTTCGCCCAGTCGGGTCCCGGGTCGTCGGGATCGCTCTCCACGTAGATCTGCCCGTAGTGGACCCAGACCTCGCCGTCGACCGGCCTGCGCACCTTCACGTCGCCCTCCCCCGCGCCCGCCGCCTCCCTCCCCGGAGGCGGCACGGCCCGATCGTAGGCAGTGCCACCGACAGTGGCGGGGCCGCGCCCCGGGAGGCGGGGGGTGCGGCGCCCGCCGATACTGGGCCTGTCCTCGGGCTCCCGTCGTTCGCCCGGAGGGCGGCGACCTCCTGGAGGAACCATGGAGTACGGTCTCGGCGTGCGGCTCGACCGGCCGTTCGGGCAGGCGGTGGAGGCGGTCACGGCCGCGCTCAAGGAGCAGGGCTTCGGCGTCCTGACCACGATCGACGTCCGGGCGACGCTGCGCGAGAAGATCGGCGCCGAGGTCGAGGACTACCTGATCCTCGGCGCCTGCAACCCCGCCCTCGCCCACCGGGCGCTCCGGGCGGACCGCCGGATCGGGCTGCTGCTGCCGTGCAACGTGGTGGTCAGGGCGGACGGCGACGGCACGGTGGTGGAGGCCGTCGACCCGCAGACGATGGTCACCCTGGCCGGGCCGGGGAACGGGCTGGGCGAGGTCGCGGACGAGGCGGCGCGGCGGCTGACCGCCGCCCTGGACGCACTGCGCGGATGAGGAGCAGACCATGACCGCACCCGTCGTCGCCGGCTTCGACGGCTCGCCCGAGAGCCTCGCCGCCACCGAGTGGGCCGCCCACGAGGCCCGGCGCCGTGGCTGCCCGCTCGACCTGCTCGAAGCCTGGCCCTGGCCGCACCGGGACGTGGTCGGCAGCGAGGAGACGTACCGGCACGCCCTGGACCGGCTGGAGCTCCGGGCACAGGAGCTGCGCCCGCTGGCCGGAGCGGGGCCGGTCACCTCGGCCATCGTGTCGACCGACCCGGCCGAGGCGCTGGAGGCCGCCGGGAGCTCGGCCTCGCTGATCGTGCTCGGCTCGCGCGGCCTGGGGGCGGTGCGCGGCTTCCTGGTCGGGTCGGTCAGCCAGGAGGTACTGCGCCGGGCGGGCTGCCCGGTGGTGCTGGTCAGGGCCGAGCCGGTCGAGTCCGACGGCCCGGTGCTGGTGGGCCTCGACCTGGCCCATCCGATGGACGACGTGCTGGCCTACGCCTTCGACGCGGCCGCCCGGCGCGGGGCACCGCTGCGGGTGGTGCACGTCTGGTCGCCGCCGGTCGCCAGCGAGTACATGGCGCTCCAGGCCATCGGCGGGTTGGAGGGCGAGCTGTCCGCCGTCGAGCGGAAGCGTTTCGCGGAACTGCTGGACCCCTGGCGCGAGCGCCGTCCCGAGGTGACGGTGACCGCCGATCTGATCCGCGGCAGCGCGTCCGTCGCCCTGGTGGACGCGGCGGCCGGGGCCCGGCTGCTGGTGGTCGGCCGCCGCATCCGCCGCACCCTGATCGGCGCCCACCTCGGCCCGGTCGCGCACGCCACGATCCACCACGTGCACTGCCCGGTCGCCCTCGTCCCGCACGGCTGACCGGAGCGGCCCGGCGCCGGTGAGCGCTCGGGGCCGGCGCCCGGCGTCGCGATCATCGACTTCCCCCGTTCGGCCCCCGGGGCGGGTGGTGCGGGGCGTACGGTCCGGTGAGGACCGTGACGGGCGTGACAGCCGGCCCCGTCCGTCCACCACCCGGATCACCCAGGTACCCACGGAGGCAGTCACAGTGAAGCGCATCGGCATCATCGGCGTGGGCGAGATCGGCCGGGCCATCGTGACGGGCCTGCGACACGGGGGCGACACCGGGTCCGAGGTGTACCTCTCCCCCCGGGGTGCCCGGACCGCCGCCGAGCTGGCCGAACGCCACGAGGACGTCCGGGTGTGCGGCGACAACCAGGAGGTGGTGGACCGCTCCGACCTGGTGATCCTCGCCCTGCGCCGGCGGGACTGGCGCGAGGCCGTGGCCGGTCTCCGGGTGCCCGCGGACCGGATCGTGGTCAACGTGATCCCCGGCGTGGGCACCGAGGAGCTGCGCCGCGCGCTCGGCACCGACGCGCCGATCACCCACGCCATCCCGCTGCCCCCCATCCGTGAGCGCGGCTCCGTCACGGTGGTGTACCCCTCGCACCCGGACGCGGACGCCTTCTTCGAGCGGCTGGGCGGGGCGCTTCCGGTCGCGGACGAGGCCGCGCTCAACATCATGTCCGCCCTGACCTCGACGCTGACCAGCCACTACGCGTTCCTGAGCACGCTCACCGCGTGGGCCGCCGGCCACGGCATCCCCGCCGAGGACGCCGACCGCTTCGTCCGCGGCGTCTTCCAGGGCGTCGGCCGTTCCCTGGGCGACGAGAGCAGCTCGCTGGAGCGCCTCGCCGCCGACCACGAGACCCCGGGCGGGAGCAACGAGCGCATCCGCACCACCTGGTTCGACCAGGCCAACAGCGCGGCGCTGCGCGGGGCCCTCGACGGACTCCTCGCCGACCTCGGAACCGGCCCCGAAAGCGACACCGGAACCGGGCCCGGGACCGACCGCCGCTGACCCTGAACACCGGAGCCGTCGACCGCCACCGGCGGCGCCGGCTCCGAGATCGGCCTGGTGGAGCCGTATCACGTCCGGCTGACGACCGTTAGCATGACGGGTATGACGCCGATGGTTGGCGTCGGTTCGCACAGATTCCACCGCGGTGTCAAGGAGTTGACGATGAGTCGCGCTTTCCCTCTGTCCCGGACGACCGGTCCCGTATCCGAGGAGGAGCGACGCACCATCCTCGCCGCGCCGGGGTTCGGCAAGTTCTTCACCGACCACATGGCCTCGGCCACCTGGACGCCCGCCGAGGGCTGGCACGACCGCGGGGTCGGCCCGCTGACGCCGTACTCGATGCACCCGAGCGCCGCCGTGCTGCACTACGCCCAGGAGATCTTCGAGGGGCTGAAGGCGTACCGCCACGCCGACGGCGGCGTCTGGCTGTTCCGCCCGGAGTTCAACGCCCGCCGTTTCGCCCGCTCCGCCGAGCGGCTCGCCCTGCCGGTGCTGTCGGAGGAGGACTTCCTCACCAGCGTCGAGGAGCTGGTCCGCGCGGACGAGGCGTGGGTGCCCGATTCCGGTGACGAGAAGAGCCTCTACCTGCGGCCGTTCATGTTCGCCTCGGAGGCCTTCCTCGGCGTCCGGCCCGCCGAGCAGGTCGCCTACTCGGTCATCGCCAGCCCGGCCGGCCCGTACTTCGCCGGCGGGGTCACCGGCATCACGCTGTGGGTCAGCAGCAACTACACCCGCGCCGGGCGGGGCGGCACCGGCGCCGCCAAGTGCGGCGGCAACTACGCCTCCAGCCTGGCCGCCCAGCTGGAGTCCAGGAAGCACGGCTGCGACCAGGTGCTGTTCCTGGACGACACCGGCGGCGAGGGCGACCTGGAGGAGTCCGGCACGATGAACCTGTGCCTGGTCACCTCGGCCGGCGAACTGGTCACCCCCGCCCTCGGCAACATTCTCGACGGGGTGACCAGGGACTCGATCCTGGCCCTGGCCGGGGAGTTCGGGCTGACCTCGGTGGAGCGCCCGGTCACCCTCGCCGAGCTGCGGGCCGGCGCCGCCGACGGCACGGTCACCGAGGTCTTCGCCGCCGGGACGGCCGCGGTGGTCACCCCGATCGTCGGGTTCAAGGGCGAGGGCTACGAGTTCACCATCGGCAACGGCACGCCCGGCAAGCAGACCCTCGCGATCCGCGAGCACATGATGGACATCCAGTACGGGCGCGCCGAGGACGTCCACGGCTGGATGCGCCGGGTGGTCTGACCGCCCCGGGGGCGGCCCTGCCGGGCCGCCCCACCCCGGTCAGGGCTCGATGCCCCGTCGCGCGAGATCGGCCGCGATGCCGTCCAGGACACCGGCGAGACCCGAGGCGAACAGGGCGTCGAGGTCCCAGGGATCGGCGCCCGCGCGCATCGCGCGGGCGAGCCGGGGGTAGGCCCCGGGTTCGTACAGCGGGTCCTGGACACGGTCCGCCGCCCTCGCCTCCCGCGGCCCGGCCGCCTCCGACTGCCGGGCCGCCTCCGCGTCGCTGACGAGGGTCACCGCCACGCCTTGCACGTACGAGGCGAACATGAACATGTAGCGGAAGGCGTCGGCCGGTTCGAGGTCGAGGCCGTCGAACGAGGCGAAGGCGCTCTCGCTGTCCGCCGCGAGCGCCGGGCTGAAGTACGCGCGGGTCGTCACCATGACCCTCGGCAGGATCCACGGGTGACGGTGGTACAGCTCCCAGTCCCGGTGCGCGGCCCGTTCGAGGCCGTGCCGCCAGTTCCGCGCCGGTGAGCCGGGCAGCGGCACGTCGGCCATCGCCGCCTCCACCATCAGGGTCACCAGGTCGTCCTTGGAGGCCACGTGCCGGTACAGGGACATCGTGCCGGTGCCGAGTTCCGTGGCGACCCTGCGCATCGACAGCGCGTCCAGCCCCGCCGCGTCCGCGACGACGATCCCGGCCCGCACGATGCGCTCGACGGTGAGGTGCGGCGCGCCGTCGTCGCTCCCCCGCACCTCGACCGGGCCCTCCACCCTGCGCGCCCGGTAGGCCCTCGCCTGGCACGCGCGGGAGCAGTAGAGCCTGGGCCGCCCCCGGTCCGCGGGCTCCAGCGTCTTTCCGCAGGACGCGCATGACACGCATGACGCGCCGGTCGGCTGCACGGACATCGGTGAACTCCTTTTCGTCACACTCCAGGCGTGTGTCGAAATCCTAGCCCGTCGACGCGAGCGCGTGCGCGATTCAGGGTGAATTCGCAGGTCAAAAATGCCGTTGTGCCATTCGAGCACATGCGCCTAACCTACCCGTGTCGTTGCGTACAAAGTACGCACCGAGGGTGGTCACATCCGCCCGGACCAACACGGCTCAGGAGAGGGCATGGCTGGAGAAGAGACACGGGCCGGATCCAGGGAGTGGGTCGGCCTCGCCGTCCTGGTGCTGCCCTGCGTCCTGGCGTCCATGGACATGGCCGTCATGTTCATCACGCTTCCGTCCCTGGCGGCCGACCTCGGCCCGAGCAGTTCCGAGCAGCTGTGGATCATGGACGCCTACGGCTTCCTCCTCGCCGGCCTGCTCATCACGATGGGCACGCTCGGTGACCGCTTCGGGCGCCGGCGGGTGCTGCTCACAGGTGCCGCGGCCTTCGGCGTCGCGTCGGTCCTGGCGGCCTGCGCGAGCAGCCCGGGAACACTCGTCGCGGCCCGCGTGCTCCTGGGCATCGCCGGCGCCACGCTGGCACCGTCCACCCTCTCCCTGATCCGGAGCATGTTCCACGACACCGCGCAGCGGGCCACCGCGGTCGGCATCTGGACGACGGGCTTCGCGGGCGGCGCCGTGCTCGGCCCGATCATCGGCGGCCTGCTCCTGGAGCACTTCTGGTGGGGATCGGTCTTCCTGGTCAACGTGCCGGTGATGGTCCTGCTGCTGATCCTCGGCCCGCTGCTGCTCGCCGAGGACCGCGACCCCGCGCCCGGCCGTTTCGACCTGCTCGGCGCCGCCATGTCCCTGGTGGCCGTGCTCGGCGTCATCTACGGCGTCAAGGCCACCGCGGAGCACGGCTTCGGGCTGATCCCCCTGACGTGCTGCGCCGTCGGACTCGCCGTGGGAGCGGCGTTCCTGCGCCGCCAGCACAGGTCCGCGAACCCGATGCTCGACATGGCGCTGTTCCGCACCCGCCGGTTCACCGTCCCCCTGCTCATCGACGCGCTGGCGACGTTCGGGCTGGTCGGCTTCAGCCTGTTCAACTGGCAGTTCATGCAACTCGTCCTGGGCATGGGTCCGCTGGAGTCGGCGCTGTGGTCCCTGCCGACCTTCCTGGTGATGCCCGTGGGCATCGCCCTGGCCACCGCGCTCGCCCCGCGCGTCGGCAAGCACAACGCGGTCGCCGGCGGGCTGCTGGTGGCCACCGCCGGCTACGTCGTGCTGACCCTGCTCCGGGCCGACTCGGGAATCGTCCACCTCGTCGGCGGCATGACCGTCGTCTCGATCGGCATCGGCGCCGTCGCCGCGGTCGTCACCGAGGTGATCCTGTCCGCCGCACCACCGGAGCGGGCCGGAGCGGCCTCCGCCACGGCCGAGACCTCCGCCGAGTTCGGCGGGGCGCTGGGCATCGCGCTCCTGGGCAGCATCGGCACCGCCGTCTACCGTTCCGACCTGGCGGACAAGGCTCCCGACGTCCTCACCTCCGAGCAGCTGGAGGCGGCGAGGAGCACCCTCGGCGGCGCCGTCGAGACCGCCGCCACCCTCCCGGGCGGCACGGCCGACTCCCTGCGGCAGGTGGCCTTCGACGCCTTCGCCCGGGAGGCCCGGATCGCGGCGGTGGTCAGCGCCGTCCTGATGGCGGGCGCGGCGGTCCTGATCGCCACCCTGCTCCGCGGCGCGGGCACCCGGCCCGAACCCGGGGCCCCCCGATCCGCGGCGGAGCGGGACGGCGGGACCCCTGCGGGCGACCGGCGTTCCCGGGCCGCCTCGTCCTGAGCGACACGCTCAGGCCGGGGTCGGCCCCGGGCCGACGTGCCCGGACGGCAGGTCGGTCCCCTCGGGGACGACGACCTCGCGCTTGAGGATCTTCCCGGTCGGCCCCTTGGGCAGCGCGTCGGCCGTCCAGACCAGCCGCGGGTACTTGTACGGGGCCACCCGCTCCCGGACGAAGTCGCGGATCTCCTCGGGGGTGGCCGTCGCGCCCGCGCGCAGCACCACGGCGGCGGCCACCTCCTGGCCCCGGGTGGGGTGGGGGACACCGATCACCGTGGCCTCGGCCACGGCCGGGTGCTCGTACAGCACGTCCTCCACCTCCCTCGGGTAGACGTTGAAGCCGCCCCGGATGATGACGTCCTTGCGGCGGTCCACGATGCGGAAGTCGCCGCGCTCGTCGCGGGTGCCGAGGTCTCCGGTGTGCAGCCAGCCGTCCCGGACGGTCTGCTCGGTGGTGTCCGGCCGGCGCCAGTAGCCCTTCATCACGTTGTGGCCCTTGATCACCACCTCGCCGACGGTGCCGTCCGGCACCTCCTTGCCGGACTCGTCGACGATCCGCATCCGCACCCCCTCGATCGGGATGCCGATGGTGCCGGCGACCCGCTCCCGGTCGCTGCGGTTGATGCAGGCCAGTGGCGAGGACTCGGACAGCCCGTAGCCCTCCAGCACGACGCAGCCGAAGTTCGCCTCGAAGCCGCGCAGCACCTCCGGCGGCGTCGGCGCGCCGCCGCACAGGCCCACCCGGAGCGAGGAGACGTCGTACTCGACGCGCCGCGGGTGGTCGAGCATCAGGGTGTACATGGTCGGGACGCCGAGGAAGACGCTCACCCCGTCGCGCTGGATCACCGCGAGCGCGGCGAGCGGGTCGAAGCGCGGCACCAGGGTCAGGCAGGCCCCGACGGAGACCGCGCAGTTGAGGCCGATCACCTGGCCGAAGGAGTGGAACAACGGCAGTCCGCCGAAGATCACGTCCCGCTCGGCCAGGCCCAGCACCCGCGCGCCGGCCCGGACGTTGGACACGATGTTGCGGTGGGTCAGCTCGGCGCCCTTGGGCGCCCCGGTGGTGCCGGAGGTGTAGAGGATGACCGCGGTGTCCGCTCCCCCGCGTCCCGCGGTGCGCGGCGGGCGGGCCGGCCGGCCGGCGAGCGCCGCGGCGAGGGCGGCCGGCTCGACGGCGACCAGCCGGGTCCCGGTGCGCCGCGCGCCCTCGACCGCCTGCTCGGCGCCCGCGTGCCAGGCGAGCAGCACGGCGGCCTCGGCGTCGGCGAGGCAGTGCTCGATCTCGCGGGCCTTCAGCAGCGGGTTCATCGGCACGACCACGGCCCCGGCCCGCAGGATGCCGTAGTACAGCACCGCGAAGTCCGGCACGTTGGGCAGCAGCAGGGCCACCCGGTCGCCGGGCGCGACGCCGAGGGAGGCCAGCCAGTGCGCGGCCCGGGCGCTGCGGGCGTCCAGGGCGGCGAAGGTCAGCACCTCCTCGTCGAGCCGGAGGGCGGGGCGCTCCGGGCACCGCGCGGCCGTCGCGGTGAGCAGGTCGGGGACACCGTACGGCAGGTCGGTGCTGCTGCCGGGCGGGGCGGGGACGACGGACATGCGGGCGCTCCTCGGTCTGGTCCCTGAACGGTCGAGTCCCTATGCGGTCGGGCGGACGCCGCCGTACGGAGCGGTGTCCGCCCCTGCTCCGGCGGCCGTGGCCTCGCCCGCGGCCGTGGCTGTGGCCGTGGCTGTGCCTGTGGCCGTGGCGAGCAGCCAGGGGGCGATCCGCGCCACCAGCCCGCGGTTGTGCCGGATCCAGCGGAAGTGGTCCAGCGGGCGGCCGTCCGCCTGCTCGGCGGTGTAGCTCCAGCGTTCCACTCGCGCCGAGGACAGCTTGGCGCACAGGTGGTCGACGGCGCGCGGCGGCGCGAGCTCGTCGCCCTGCACGTCCACCGCCAGCACCGGCAGGTCCACCTCGGCCAGCGCCCGTTCGTAGTCGGTGACCGCGCCGCGCACCCGGTAGCGGCCGGTGCGCATCTGCCGCGCCCAGTCCCGCATCAGCCGGGGCGCCTCGCGGCCGCCGAAGCCGAACCGCTCGCCCGGCCAGTGGCCGACCGCCGCCGAGGCCACCACCGAGAACTGGCTCAGCGCCAGCCGCCGCAGGCCCGCCCGCACCCCGAACGTCCGGTACCAGGCCGACCCGCTGGCCACCAGCACCACCCCGGCGACCCGGGGCCGGAACACCCCGCAGTGCACCAGGCCCAGCTGCCCGCCGAGGCTGTGCCCGAGCAGCAGGCGCGGCGCGCCGGGGAAGGCCCCGGCCACCGCGTCGAGCACCGCCCCGAAGTCGTGCTCGACCAGCTCGCGGAAGCCGAAGGAGACCCCGCGCCCGGGTACCGGCCCGCTCTCGCCGTGGCCGCGCAGGTCACAGGTGGCCACGCTGAGGCCGGCCGCGTGCAGCGCGCGGACCAGCGGGGTGTAGTGCCGGGCGGCCGTCCCCATCGCCGGCAGGACGACCACCACCGGGGCGGCCGGCTCGGGCCTGGCCAGCGCCCGTACGGTGATCCCGGCACCGTCCGGCGCGGCGATCTCGGCGATCACCGGGAACCGCGCGGTCCTCACCGCTCCTCCGCCGGTCCGGCCCCGGCGCCCGGCCGCCAGCCGATCACCCCGGCGCCCCAGGTGATGCCCGCGCCGAACGCGGCGAGCCCGAGCAGCTTCGGGCCGTCCAGCAGGCCCTCCTCGCGGGCGTGGGTCAGGCCCAGCGGGATCGAGGCCGCGGAGGTGTTGGCGACCCGGTGGACGTTCAGGTACAGCCGCTCCGGCGGCAGCCCCACCTCCTTGCCGACCGCCCGGACGATCCGGGCGTTGGCCTGGTGGGCGACGAACAGGTCGAGGTCCTCGCAGGTCAGGCCGCGCCGGGCGAGCACCTCGCGGGTGGCGTCGGACATCTTCTCCACCGCGTGGTCGAACACCTCCCGGCCGTCCATCCGCAGCTTGCGGTCGTCCCGGTCCGCGTAGAGCAGCGGGATCTGCTCGCCGTCGCTGCCGAGCGAGAAGCACGGCTCCGGCGCGCCGGGCACGTCGGCGACCACCGCGGCGCCGGCGCCGTCGGCCAGCAGCACGGCGGTGCCGCGGTCCTCGTGGTCGGTGATCCTGGTCAGCGCGTCGGCGCCGCAGACCAGGACCGCACCGGCCCGGCCGGTCTCGATCAGCGCGGCGGCGTGGTCCAGCCCGTAGACGAAGCCGGCGCAGGCCGCGTGCAGGTCGAAGGCGGCGGCCTGCGGCATGCCGAGCCTGGCGGCGACCTCCACCGACACCCCGGGCGTGACCCGGTCCGGTGTGATGGTGGCGACCAGCACGTGCCGGATGCTCGCGGCGGAGCGCCCCGAAGCCCGCAGCGCCTGCTCGGCGGCGGCCACCACGAGGTCGGCGAGCCGGCCCTCCGGTGGCAGGAAGCGGCGCTCCTGGATGCCGGTCCGCTTGACGATCCACTCCGGGGAGGCGCCGATCCGCTCGAAGTACTCGTTGGGGACGACGCGTTCGGGCAGGGCCGCGCCCACGCCGACGATGGCCGCCGTCATGCCGGGCCCCCTTCGGCGAAGGCCGGGCCGGTGCCCATCCGGACGGC
This sequence comes from Kitasatospora sp. NPDC036993, assembly GCF_055607525.1. Classification (NCBI taxonomy): domain Bacteria; kingdom Bacillati; phylum Actinomycetota; class Actinomycetes; order Kitasatosporales; family Streptomycetaceae; genus Kitasatospora; species Kitasatospora sp. NPDC036993. The sequence continues at coordinate 87,547 of NZ_JBVJRP010000005.1, forward strand.
GTGCATCCCGCCGTCGGCGTGCAGGATCTCCCCGCTGACGGTCACCGCCAGGTCGGAGAGCAGGAACAGCACGGGACCGACCACCACCGCGGGGTCGGTGCGGTCCCAGCCGAGCGGGGCCTCGGCCTGCCAGCGGTCGGCGATCCGGTCGAAGGTGCTGATCGCCTGACCGGCGACGGTCTCCACCGGGCCGGCCGCCACCAGGTTGACCCGGATGCCGGACGGGCCGAGGTACATCGCCAGGTACCGGCAGACCGCTCCGAGGGCCGCCTTGCTGACGCCCATCCAGTCGTAGCCGGCCCAGGCGCCGGTGGCGTCGAAGTCCAGTCCGACGACGCTGCCGCGCCGCCCGTCCGCGCTCAGCAGCGGGGCCAGCGCGGTGGCCAGCGAGTGCAGCGAGACGGCGGCGGTGTGCAGGGCGGTTCCGGCGGCCTCCGGCGGGGTGGTGAGGAAGTGGCCGCTCAGCGCGGTCTGCGGGGCGGCGGCGACCGCGTGCAGCACGCCGTCGACCCCGCCCCAGCGCTGTTCCAGTTCCTCGACCAGCCGGGCGAAGTCCTCGGGCCTGGTGACGTCCAGCTCCAGCACCTCGGCCGGCCCGGGCAGCACGCCCGCCGCCTTCTCGGTGATCCGCCGGGCCCGGCCGAAGCCGGTCAGCAGCACCTCGGCGCCCGCCTCCTGGAGCGCCCTGGCGGTGTGCCAGGCGATGGAGTCCTCGTTGAGCACCCCGGTGATCAGATAGCGGCGTCCGTGGAAGCCGAGCATCACTCCTGGCCTTTCGTCGTACCGGGACTCGTACCGGAGTTCGTGTCGGAACTCGTGCCGGGACTCGTACCCGAGCTCATACCGGCACCGGCGGCCGCCGCCAGCACCAGGGCCGCGTTGTGCCCGCCGAACCCGAAGGAGGTGGAGAGCCCGACCCGGCGGCCGCCGGGCAGGGTGGCGGGGGCGAGCGGGGTGGCGCCGCGGATCAGGTTCAGCCGACCGAGCTTCTCGTCCGGCTCGCGCAGCCCGACGGTGGGCGGCGCGGTGGCGTGGCGCAGCGCCTGCACCGTGGCGATGGCCTCCACCGCGCCGGCCGCACCGAAGAGGTGGCCGGTGCAGGACTTGGTGGAGGACAGCGGGACCTCCTCCAGGACCGGTCCGAGGGCCAGCCGCAGCGCCTCGCACTCCGACCGGTCGTTGAGGACGGTGCCGGTGCCGTGCGCGTTGAGGTAGCCGAGCTGCCCCGGGGTGACGCCGGCCGCTTCGAGCGCCAGGGTGACGGCCCGGGCGGCGGGTTCGCCGCTCGGGTGGGGGGCGGTGAGGTGGTGGGCGTCGCAGGTGGCGCCGTAGCCGAGCACCTCGCCGAGCACGGTGGCGCCCCTGGCGGCGGCGCCGGCCTCCGTCTCCAGGACCAGGATCCCGGCGCCCTCGCCGATCAGCAGGCCGTCGCGGTCGCGGTCGAAGGGCACCGACCGGCCGCTCTCGGAGAGCGCCCCCGCCGTCCTGAAGGCCGCCCGCACCAGTGCGGAGGTGGAGGCCTCGGCGCCGCCGACCACCACCGCGTCGGCCGCGCCGGCCGCGAGCAGCAGCAGCGCGGTGCCGATCGCCTGGGTCGCGCTGCTGCACGCCGAGGCCAGGCAGAGCGCCTCGCCCCGGAAGCCGTACTGCTGGGCGATCTGCGAGGCCGCGGCGTTGGCCATCATCGCGGGCACCATGAGCGGGGAGACGAACTCCCCGCCCTGCTCCCGCAGCACCTCGGCCTGGCTCTCGAAGCTCGCCGTCCCGCCGAGCGCGCAGCCCACCACGCAGGCGATCCGCTCGGCGGGGTAGGGCGCCTGGCCGTCCGTCCACCCCGCCTGGGCCAGGGCCTCGGCGGCGGCCACCAGCGCGAGCTGGGTGAAGCGGTCGGTGCGGCGGACCTGCTGGCGCGACAGGTGGTCGGCCGGCCGGAAGTCCCGGCACAGCCCGAGCCCGTCGGCGAGCCCGCTCTCGCCGGCCACCGCCCGCCGGTGCAGCGCCTCGGCGCCCACGCCCAGCGGGGTCACCGCGCCCAGGCCCGTGACGACGGCCCTGGGCCTCACTCCAGCCCGGCCTTGCGGCGGCACAGGGCGAGCACCTCGCCGACGGTGTAGAGCTGGTCGAAGTCCTTCGGCTTCACCGGGATGCCGAGCTGCTTGCGGATGGACTGGCTGAGTTCGACCATGTCGAGCGAGTCGATCTCCAGCTCGTCCAGGGCGGCGTCGTCGACGATGCCCTCGCGTTCGACGCCGAGGTCCACCAGGGCGTCGACGACGAAGTTCTCGATGGCGGTGCGGTCCAGTGTGTCGGGCATGACTCTCCTCCACCGCGCGGGGCGGCGCTGCGTCAGGGGCGGTGCGTCAGGTGCGGTGCGCAAGGTGCGGTGCGTCAGGGGCACTGCGGCACGGGCGGTCTGCGGGCGGCCTCGGGGCCGGCGGGCTCAGGCCGTGGTGCCGGCCTTGGCGGCGTGGTACGGCGCCCAGTGCCACTGCCGCCAGTAGCTCTCGGCGATGTCCAGCCACTGCTCCAGCCGGGCGGCGTCGTCCAGGAAGCGGTTGGCGCTGACCACCAGCCAGCTGTAGACCGCCTGGCTGTCGCGGCAGCCGCCGCAGTCGCCCGAGGTGCAGCAGAACTGGAGCGACTCGTAGTCGGCGCCCCAGACGTTGAAGCCGGGGATCACCGGGTTGCCGTTGGCGACGCGGTCCTCGTGCTCGGGGGCGTCGACGCTGAGGCTGGGGCAGACGTCGTAGCCGAACCGGCCGCCCCAGTGCGTCCGGCCGGTCACCAGGGTCCGGATGAAGTACGGGTGGCTCACCACCGTGTCCGGGTACAGCTCCTTGACCCGCAGCGCCTCGTCCAGCACCCGCTGCTCGTTGGCGATCTTCAGCGGGGTCTCGGTGCCGTGCTCGCTGTAGAAGTTGAAGGTGACGATGTTGCCGTTCTCGGCGATCTTCCGCACGGTGGGCTCGATGTGCTGGACCCCGGCCTCGGCGAGCGCGTAGATGAACAGCACCCGCTGGTCGTCCTTGTAGTGCGAGAGCGCGGTGTCGAACAGGCCGGTGAACTTGGAACCGTTGACCCGGATCGCGCGCAGGTCGTCGTCGAGCGTGCCGCCGCCGAAGATGCTGACCGCGATGGCGATCTTCTCGAAGCCCTGCTTGGGCATCGGGCGCAGGCCGTTGGTGGAGATGGTGATGTGCGGCAGCTGTTCGACGAAGGCCTCGACCCGGCGCGGGACGAGGGTGGGCTCGCCGCCGATCAGGGTCGCCTGGTTGACGCCGTCGTCGGCCAGCTTGCGGGCGAAGGCCCGGATCCGGTCAAGGTCCGACAGTTCCTTGACGGCCGTGTCGAAGCCGCCCTCGAAGTACCAGCAGCCCTTGCAGCGGATGTTGCAGGTGTTGGTGAGGTGCACCTCGCAGGAGCGGACCTCGCGCCCCAGCCGGCGCAGCCGGTGCAGGCGTTCGGCCAGGTCGGGCCGGTCCGCGATGAGTTCGGCGGTGCGGGCCTTGGCCTCGCGCCGGCTCAGCGGGCGCTGTTCTATGGTGACGGGTGTTGCCATGGCGGTGGGCTCCTCGGGAGTCGCGGGATCGGCGTGCTGCTGCTCCCGCTACTCCGGGAGGCGCAGGCCCAGGTTCTTGACGCGCGGCGTGACCTTCTCGCGCCACAGATCGCAGGCCTCTCCGTTGGTGGTCTGGCGCAGCCCGAAGCGGACGGCCAGCTTGGCGCGTTCGGAGCGCGGGCTGCCGAAGATCCGGACGAAGGTCGGCCACAGCCGGTCCAGGGCCTCCTGGAGCTGCTCGCGGCCGTCGTCGGTGGCGGCGAGGTTGCGGCAGACCCGGGCGCCGTGGGCGATGTGCACCTTCTCGTCGAGAATGATCGTGCGCACCGCGTCCGCCCAGGGCCGGTAACTGCTCTGCGCGAATTCGGAGATCATCACCATGGCGGTCTCCTCTCCGATGTAGGAGAAGATTCCGCGCTCGGCCCAGGTGGTGCAGTTGTGGAACTCCTGGGCGCGGAACAGGTTCCGCTCGGCCAGGGTCTGCGACTCCATGTAGGTGGTGTCCACGCCGATCTCGGCGAGGACCCGCTTTCCGATCTTGTAGTGGTCGTACTCCTCGGCGGCGCGCTCGGCGCACACCTGCCGCTCCTCGGCGTCGGGAGCCAGCGGCAGGAAGACCTGCACGTAGTCGTCCCCGCCGGAGAGTTCCCCCTCGGTGTTGACGACCATGCCGCGGATCGCGATCTCCCGGTACTCCTCCGGCATCGCCAGGAACTCGCCGGGAGTACGGACCACCACCGCCTCGTCGTCCAGGATGGAAATCCCCATGACGCAACACCCCGTTTCCGAAGCAGGAATCGATAGAAACGTGAACGACCGGGGGCCGCTCCGCCGCGGCCCTCCGTGACGACCACAGGAATGGGACGCCGCCCCCGGCGGCCTGCGGAGTCCGGCACTCCGCGAACTTCCTCGGAGCGTAGGGGCTGGTTTTTGCAAGGAACAAGGTCCCTGGCGAATCATGCCGCCCCGATTCGGCCATCGAACGCTTCCGGCCGCCCGGTGACGATCTTCCCGACATCCTCCGGACATGCGCAATTATCCTTCCCGTAACGGATCTTGACGGCTGACCAGGGGAATCGAAGCTGGCCGGATCCAGGCCTGGACCGCGCCCGGCGCACCGCCGGACCGACCGTTACGCTGAGGCCCATGACCACCGACTCGAACACGGCGGTCGCCACCGTCGACGTCCTGCTGGGCCCCGATCAGCTCAATGACCTGATCATCGGTCAGTTTCCCGACTACACCGCCTGCCGGGTCGTGGAGGCGGACGGCCGCACCCTGACCATGGCGGTGGACGGCGACCTCCTGCGCACCCGTCCGGGCGGCACCGTCTCGGGCCCGGAGCAGGCCGGCCTGTGCGACCTGGCCGCGTTCCTCCTGATCAACTCCCGGCTCGGGCCCACCCTGATGGCGCTGACCAGTTCCCTTCAGATCAGCTTCCTCAGCCGGCCGCGGCCGGGAACGCTGCGGGTGCACGCCAGGACGGCCAAGTTCGGGCGCCGGCTGTGCGTGGTGCTGGCCGAACTGCTGGACGCCGACGAGGCCTTGGTGGCCACCGCCACGCTGACCTACGCGATCCCGCCGGCCCGCACCGGGACGGCCTGACGGCGCCTCTCACACGTCACCCCGTCCTGGGTCGCCAATCGGCCAGGTTGGCGTGAAACATGACAGCGAGTCGGCCGGACGGTGGCCTTTCGGACAGTAAGCGATCTCGGCATTGATCTCCCCTCCACTCCCCCTCTACATTTCGGCGCAATATCACACGGAACTGCCATGACAGCGTGCCGAGGGGATTGACGGTGCAGGACACCACAGTTGAAGCACCGCACCGGGTCGAGAACAAGCTCCCCCGGGTGTTCTACCGGCTGGCGGCGGGCGATGCCCTGTCCACCTACGGGAGCCAGCTCAACATGGTCGCCCTGAGCCTGTTCGCGTACGAGGCCTCGGGAAACGCGCTCGGCACCGCCGGGTTCCTGGTCCTGCGGCTGACCGGCGGCTTCAGCGGCGGGCTGGTCGCCGGGCGCCTGGTGTCCCGGCTGGAGCGCCGGCGGCTGATGACGGCATGCTCCCTGGCCCAGGCGGTGGCGCTGGTCGTGGTGGCCCTCGCCCCCACCTCGGCGCGCATCCCGGTGCTCTACCCGCTCGCCCTGGTCCTCGGCGGCGCGGCCGCGGTGAACGCCGTCGCGCTGCGGACCAGCATCCCCGAGATGGTCGGCTCCGGACGCCGGGCCCACGCCAACAGCCTGATGGCGACCTGCCGTTCGACCGCGATGGTGATGGGCTTCGCCTCCGCCGGCGTGGTGGTGGCCTGGTCCGGGTTCCGCGCGGCGCTGCTCATCGACGCGACCAGCTTCGTGCTGTACGCGGCGCTGGTGATCCGGCTGCCGCTGCCCACCCGGGCCGCGCCCGCCGAGGTCGCGGAACCGGACGGATCCGCGGCCAAGCCGGAAGGGCCCGCGGCCGCGCCGAAGCGTTTCGGACAACGGTGGCAGGCCCTGGTCGTCCTGCGGGCCGCGCCCGTGGTGGGCGCCATGGCCGGAATCAGGCTGCTGGACGCCTTCGGCTCGGCCGCCCACAACATCAGCCTGCCGGTCTTCGCCAACGAGTCCTCCCCCGGCAACCCGGCCGCCCTGCTCGGCACCTTCTGGGCCACCTGGGCGATCGGCAACCTGAGCGCCCAGCAGCTGGTCACCCGGCTCATGCTGCGCCGGGGCATCGAGCCCGGCGAACGCGGCTTCGCGCTGGGCACCATCCTGATGTCCGCCTCCTTCATCCTGGTCTTCACCGACCTCCCGCTGCCGCTCTTCCTGCTGGTCGCGATCTGCGCCGGACTCGGCGACGGCTTCACCGAGATCTCGTACACCACCCGCATCCAGGCCCTGACCGACGACCGGCGCGGCCAGGCCTTCGGCATCCTCACCTCCGCCGAGAACGTCGGCATGGGCACCGGGATGCTGCTGAGCGGATCGCTGCTGGCGCTGCTCAGCCCGCTCACCGTGGTCGGCGTCTCGCACGCCGTCCCGATCGTGCTGGCGCTCGCCTTCCTGGTGCTGATCGCCCGGACCCGCCGCTCCCTGGGCTCCCCGGCGCCGAACGCCACCGCGTCCGACTGAACGGCCCGGCACCGGACGCCACCGCGTCCGGCCGCCCCCGTTCCGAACGAGTCACCGAACAAGTCACCGCCCGAGTCACCGCCCGAGTCACCGAACGGCCCGCACCACTTCGCGGTACCCCCGCGCCGTACGCGACACCCCTCCGCTCCCACCTCCCTGCCCCGGGGCGGCCCTCTCCCGCGCCCCTGCACCGATCCGAAAGGTGCCGAACCTCATGAGCCCCACCGGTCCCGACCACGGCCGGCTGCGCGCCCTGGAAGCCCGGCTGCTGCTCCATCCCGAGATCGCCGACTGCGCGCTGCTGCCCCTCCACCGCGACAGCGGCCGTCCCGGCCTGCTCGCCTACCTGGTGCCCGCCGCCGACGGCGATCCCGAGGCCCTGCGCCGCCGGGCCGCCGCCGTGCTGCTGGACGCCGACCCGAGCGCCGAGCTGCACCTCCTGGACGGCATCGTCCGTACCCCCGAGGGCGAGCCCGACCCGGCCGCCCTGGCCGCCGCGCTCGCCCGGCCGCCCGCCGGCCCCGGCCCCGCCCTCCGCCACCTGAGCGAACTCACCGAGCACTGGCGGCCGTTCGGGGAGGCGTCGGCACCACCCGGAGCCGCCCCCGAGCAGCCCGCCGCCGCGCCCGCGGGCCCCGGCGTCGAGGCCGTCGGCATCCCGCTGCCCGCGCCCGCGCCGGACGCGCCCCGGACCCTGCCCGCGGCACTGCTGCGCGCCGCCGAGCTGCACCCCGACCGCGGCCTGCACCTGGTCAGGGCGGACGGCGGCACGACCCGTGTGACGTACCGCCTGCTGCTCGCCCGCTCCCGGGAGATCCTGGCCACCCTGGCCGCCGCCGGGCTGCGGGCCGGGGACCGGGTGATCCTCCAGCTGCCGGACCCGGAGTTCTACTTCCCGACCCTGTGGGCCTGCCTGCTGGGCGGGATGCAGCCGGTCACGGTGGCCCGCCCGCCGGACTACCACGAGCGCAACCCCGTCCTGGAGAAGCTCTGGGCCGCCTGGCAGACCCTGGAGGAGCCGCCGGTACTCGCCTGCGGTCCCGCGGTGGACGGCCTCGGGCGGCTCGGGGAGCTGTACCCGGCGCCCGGCCTGCGGGTGATCGCGGTCGACCGGCCCGCCGAGAGCGACCTGGCACCCACCCCCGACCAGGCGCCCGCCGCCCGGGAGCACGCCGCCGCCCCCGCCGACGTCGCGATCCTCCAGCTGTCCTCCGGCAGCACCGGACGCTCCAAGGCGGTGCAGATCACCCACCGCGGCATCCTGGAGTACGTGGCCGGCGCCGTCGCCCACGGCTGCGACCCGGCCGACACCACCGTCAACTGGCTGCCCCTGGACCACGTCGCCGGGCTGCTGATGTTCCACCTGCGCGACGTGGTGCTGGCCGCCGACCAGGTGCAGGTGCCCACCGAGCTGGTGCTCGCCGACCCGCTGATCTGGCTGGACGCGCTGGAGCGCCACCGGGCGGCGCACTCCTGGTCGCCCAACTTCGGCTTCCGGCTGGTCGCCGAGGCGGTCAGGGCCGCCGGGCCCGGCCGCCACTGGGACCTGTCCGCGCTCAAGTCGCTGATCAACGCCGGGGAGCAGTGCACCGAGGCGGTGCTGGACGAGTTCCTGGCCACCACCGCCCCGTTCGGCGTCCGCCCCGAACACCTGCTGCTCGGCTGGGGCATGGCCGAGACCTGCACGGTGATCACCTACAAGCGCTACCACGAGGACGGCGCCCGCCGCCTGGTGCGCACCGACTCGCTGACCGGCCGGCTGGAGCCCGCCGACCCGGACTCGGCCGAGCGCGGAACCGGCTTCCTCAGCATGGGACGGCCCGCGCCCGGCTCCCGGATGCGGGTGGCCGACGACGAGGGACGGGCGCTGCCCGAGCACTGGGTCGGCCGGCTCCAGGTGCACTCGGGCCGGGTGACCCCCGGCTACCTGAACAACCCGGCCGCCAACCAGGAGGCCTTCGTCGGCGACGACTGGTTCGACACCGGGGACCTGGCCTTCCTGGCCGACGGCGAGGTGATCCTCACCGGCCGTCGCAAGGAGATCATCATCGTCAACGGCGTCCACTACTTCTGCCACGAGCTGGAGGACGTGGTCGCCTCGGTGGCGGGGGTGCGCTCCGGGCACGTCGCGGCCTTCGGGGTGCCGGACGAACGCACCGGCACCGAGCAGCTGGTGATCGCCTACGTCCCCGCCGACCCGGACGCCCCCGCGGCGCCCGTCGCCGCCGAGGTGCGGCAGCTGCTGGCGGCCCGCCGGCAGCCCGCGCCCGCCCTGGTGCTCCCCGTCCCGGCGGCCGACTTCCCGCGCACCACCAGCGGCAAGATCCAGCGCACCGCGCTGCGCCTCCGGCTGCTGGGCGGCGAACTCGACGAGCACATCGTGGCGTTGGACCTGGCCGAGGCCAACTCCAGGACCCTGCCCGACTGCGTGCGGCAGCTCGCCTGGGAGCCGCGCCCGGTTCCCGGGGCCCCGGCGGCCCCACTGGCCGAGGAATCGATCCTGCTGCTCGGGCCCACCGGCCCCGGCACCCTCACCGGGGCCCTGGCCGCCGCCCTGCCGAACGCCTCGGTGCTGGACCAGCCGCCGACCGCCGACCCCGAGGACTGGCTGCGAGTCCTCGGCGAGCGGACGGCCGACCGGCTGGTCTACCTGTGGAGCGCGACCGCCGACGAGGCGGCCACCCCGGCCCACGAGGCGCTGCTCGCCCTGCTGCGGACGCTCCCGACCCTGACGCCCGTCCGCGAACTGGTCACCGTCAGCACCGGACTGCACGCCGTGCTCCCCGGTGAACTCCCCCGGCCGCGGGCGGCCCTGACCGCCGCGCTGACCGCCGGAGCACGCGCCGAGCACCTGGTGCCCGAGGCCCGGCACGTCGACCTCCCGGACGGCGCACCGGCCGCCGACCAGGCCGCCGCACTGCTCGCCCTGCTGGCCGCACCGCGCCCCGAGCCGGAGTGCGCCTGGCGTGCCGGCCGCCCCTGGGTCCCCCGGCTGGCACCGGCCGAGAACGGCCCCGGACCGGACGGGGCCGGCTGCTCCGTACTCAGCCCCGGCGCCCGCTACCTGGTCACCGGCGGCCTCGGCGGGATCGCCGCCGAGCTGCTGCCCGGACTGCTCCGCGACCACGGCTGCCGGCTGCTGATCGTCGGCCGCAGCGACCTGGACGCCCCGACCGCCGAGGCGGCCGAGCGCCGCGCCGCACTGCGCCGGCTGGCCGCCCAGGGCGGCCGGGTCAGCTATCGCCAGGCCGATGTGACGGACAGCCGGCAGCTCGCCGAGGCGGTCGCCGAGGCCGAGCGGGAGTGGCAGGCGCCGCTGGACGGCGTGCTCCACCTGGCCGGCGCCTACCGGCTCGGGCTGCTCTCCGACACCGGCACCGAGGACTGGCGCGACGCCGTCCGGACCAAGACCGAGGGCACCGACCACCTCGTCGAGCTGGTCCGGCAACGGCCCGGCGCGCAGCTCGTCGCCTTCTCCTCGATGATCGGCATCCAGGAGGCGGTCGGCTCCACCGCGTACGCCGCCGCCAACCGGTACCTGGAGAGCGCCGTCGAACGGCTGCGCCGGGAGACCGGCGCTCCGGCCTGGACGATCTCCTGGGGCCTGTGGACCGGGGTCGGCATGAACCGCGACACCGAGAACGAGCGGGCCGCCGCCGGTCGGGGCATCGCGGTGCTGAGCGCCGCGCACGGCCGCCGGATTGCCACCCTGCTGCTGGCCGGCGCCCCCGGCCACCGGTACGCCGGGCCCGACCCGGTCTCGCCCGCCGCCCGGCGCCGCCTGCTCGCCACCGCGCCGCGCCCGGTCGTCGCCGCCGCCGCACCTTCCGCGTCGGCATCCTCCACCACGGCATCCTCCACCACGGCGTCTTCCACCGCGGCGTCTTCCATCACGGCGCCGGGGACCGGGCCCGCCGTACGGCCCGTCGCCGCACCGGCCGGCGGCCCCGTCGACCCCGGGCTGCGCAGGCTGGTCCTGGACGCCTTCGAATCGGTCCTCGACACCCCGCTCGACCCGGGCCGTCCGCTCGCCGAACTCGGCATCGGCTCCCTCCAGTTGATGCGGGTGCACGGAGCCCTCGCCGCCGCGCTGCCGACACCCCCCGCGCCCACCGAGCTGTTCCGCCACCCCACCGTGGACGCCCTGGTCGCGTACCTGGCCGCCGGGCCCGTCACCGCCGCCGCCCCCCTCGCCCCCGCGGCCGCGGGCCCCGGCGACGACCGCCGGGTGGCGATCGTCGGCCTGGCCCTGCGCCTGCCCGGCGCCGACACCCCCGAGCAGTACTGGCGGAACATCGTCGAGGGCGTCCGCAGCACCACCCGGTTCACCGAGGAGGAGCTGGCCGATGCCGGACTGCGCCCCGAGGAGTACCGCCACCCGGACTTCGTCCCGGTCACCGGGGCGCTCACCGGCATCGACCACTTCGACGCCGAGGCGTTCGGCATCAGCGGCACCGAGGCCGCCCTGATGGACCCGCAGCAGCGCCTGCTGCTGGAGATCTGCCGGCAGGCGCTGGAGGACGGCGGGTACGACGCGCCCGACACGGACCGCAGGATCGGGGTCTTCGCCGGCACCGGGATGACCCTGTACGCGCTGCGCAACTACTACCAGCACACCCTGGCCGCCACCGCCGACCCGGCCGAACCGGTGGCCGCCCTCCAGACCGCGATCGGCAACCAGGCGGACTTCGCCGCCACCCGGGTCGCGTACCGGCTGGGCCTGACCGGCCCGGCGATCGGCGTGCAGACGGCCTGCTCCACCTCGCTGGTCGCGGTGCACCTGGCGGTGCAGTCGCTGCTGGCCGGCGACTGCGAGCTGGCCCTGGCCGGCGCCGCCGCCCTGCACGTCCCGCAGGCCGCCGGCTACCGCTACGAGGAGGGCTCGATCCTCTCCCCCGACGGCGCCTGCCGGGCCTTCGACGCCGAGGCCGGCGGCACCGTCGGCGGCAACGGCGTCGCGGCCGTCCTGCTCAAGCGCCTGGACCGGGCACTCGCGGACGGCGACACCGTGCACGGGGTCATCCTCGGGTCGGCCGTCAACAACGACGGCGGACGCAAGGTCGGCTACACCGCGCCCAGCGTGGACGGACAGGCGGCCGTGGTCGGCCGGGCCCTGGACCTGGCGGGCGTGCCCGCCGAGAGCATCGGCTACGTCGAGGCACACGGCACCGGCACCCCGCTCGGCGACCCGATCGAGTTCCGGGGCCTGGCCCAGGCGTACCGCGCCAGGACCGAGGCCGCCGGGTTCTGCTCGCTCGGCTCGGTGAAGCCCAACATCGGCCACCTGGACACCTGCGCCGGGATGGCGGGCCTGATCAAGGCGCTGCTGGTACTGCGGCACGGCACCATCCCGCCGCTGGTGAACTTCAGCCGGCCCAACCCCGCCCTGGAACTGGCCGACAGCCCGTTCCTGCTCGCCGCCGAACGCCGGGACTGGCCCGCCGGGCCCACCCCGCGCCGGGCCGGGGTCAGCGCGCTGGGCGTCGGCGGCACCAACGCCCACCTGGTGCTGGAGCAGGCCCCGGCCGCCGCGGAGGCGGTGCCCGCCTCACGCCCCGCCCCGACCGTGCTGCCGCTGTCGGCCCGCACCGAGCACGGCCTGCGCGAGCTGGCCGCCCTGCTCCGCGACCGCCTCGACGCCGAACCCGCCCTCGCCCCCGGCGACCTGCCGCTCACCCTCGGCGCCGGCCGGCGCGCGCTGCGCCACCGGCTGGCCGTCACCGGACCGGACCCGGCCGCCCTGCGCAAGGCCCTGGACGCCTACCTCGCGGGCCGGCCCACCGCCGGCGCGGCCCACCGCGAGACGGGGCGCGCCGAGGTCCTGCCGGTGCTGCTCTTCACCGGCCAGGGCGCCCAGTACCGCGGCATGGCGGCCGAACTCCACCGCTCCTTCCCGGTCTTCCGCGCCGTCCTGGACGAGTGCGACCGGCTGCACCGCGAGGCCTGGGGCGAGCCGCTGCTGCCGCTGCTGCTCGACGCCGCGCCGCAGGGCACGGAGGACGTCTGGACCACCGAGGCGGCGCAGCCCGCCCTGTTCGCCCTCCAGGCGGCCTACCTGCGGCTCTGGCAGGAGCTCGGGATCCGGCCCGCCGCGGTCGCCGGGCACAGCGCCGGGGAGTACGCGGCCTTCCACGCGGCCGGCGCGCTCGACCTGGCCGACGGGATGTTCCTGACCGCGCTGCGCGGCCGGCTGATGCACCGGCTGACCGAGCCGGGCGCCATGACGGTCGTCTCGGCCGGGCTCGACCGGCTCAGCGGGCTCGGCGACCGGCTGCCCGGGGTGGAGCTCGCCGTGGTCAACGGCCGGGGCCAGTGCGTGCTGGCCGGCCCGCCGCGCGAGATCGCCGCCGCCGAGGCGGTGCTGGCCGCCGACGGGATCTCCACCGAGCGGCTGGCCACCGACCGGGCCTTCCACTCCCGCCTGCTCGACCCGGTGCTCGACCCCTTCCGCGACCAGCTGGCCCGGCTGCGCCTGCGGCCGCTGGCCGTACCGCTGGTCAGCAACCTCGGCGGCGAGGTGCTGGCGCCGGGGACCGTCCCGACGCCCGAGTACTTCGTCCGGCAGACCCGGGAGACCGCCAGGTTCGACCAGGTGCTCGCCGCCCTGGACGGGCTCGGCCACGAGCTCTTCCTGGAGATCGGCCCGCACCCGACGCTGACCGGCATGGGCCGCCGGGAGCTGCCGGAGCGCCACTTCGTCGCCGGCGGCCGGCGCGGCGCCTCGCCGGAGCAGCAGTTCGACGCCGCCGCGGCCGCGCTGTGGTCGCACGGCGTCCCGCTCGACTGGGCGGGCTTCGCCGCCGCCCGGGACTGGCCGGACGGGCCGGCCCGCCGCGTCCCCCTGCCGACCACCGTCTTCCAACGCCGCCGCCACTGGTTCACCGCCCCTGCCAGGACCACCCCCGAGGACCCCGCCATGCGCCAGGACCCACCCCAGCAGAACGATCCGGCCGCAGCGCCGGTCGCCGAGCCGGCCGCCGAGCCGACGTCGGGGCCGAGCCCCGAGGAGCTGGCCGAGCAGGCCGTCCTGCGGCAGGTCGTCGAGCAGACGGCCCGCCAGCTCGGCTTCGACGAGGACTCGGTCGGGACGGACGAGCCGTTCTTCGACCTGGGCGCCGACTCGCTCTCGATGATCAACATGATCCGGGACCTGGAGCGCGCGTTCCGGGTGCGGGTGTCGATGCGCGAGCTGTTCGAGGCGGCGGACACCCCGGCCCGGCTGGCCGGGCTGATCGCCTCCCGGCTGGAGCCGGCGGTGCTGGCCACGCTGCTGCCGGCCGCCGAGCCGGAGCCCGTGGCCGTCCCCGAGCCCGTGGCCGCGCCCGCCCCGGTGCCGGTCGCGGCCGAGGCGCAGGCTCCGGTCCCGGTCGCCCAGGTCACCCCGGTGGCCCCGGTGGCCCCGGTTCCGGCCCCGGCCCTCCAGCTGCCCGCCCCGGCGCCCCAGCCCGTACTGCCGGTGCCCGCCGCCCCGGCGGCCGCCACCGCGCTCCCGCCGGTGACCGACGGCACCGGCCTGATCGAGCGCCAGCTCGCACTGCTCGGCCAGTTCTCCGACCTGATGCGCGACCAGCTCGGCCTGCTGGCCGGCGGTGCGCCCGTCCTCCCCGCGGCCCCGGTGCCCGCGGCGCTGCCCCCGGCGGCCGTCCAGGCCACCGCCCCGGCTCCGACGCCCGTCGCCGCCCCCGCCGCCGAGGCGCCCGCCGCCGCTCCGGCCCCGGCCGCCCCGCAGGTGCACGGCCCCCGGGTGACGGTCTCCCGCGAGTCCGGCATGGCCTCCGGCGGCCTGACCGACCAGCAGCGCACCCACGTGGACGAGCTGGTCGCCCGCTTCACCGCCCGCACCTCCGCCTCCAAGGCGATCACCCGCCGCCACCGCCGCACCCTCGCGGACAGCCGCGCCGTGGTCGGCTTCCGCTCCGGCACCAAGGAGATGCTCTACCCGCTGGCCGCCCGCCAGGCCAGGGGCTCCCGGCTGGAGGACGTCGACGGCAACCCGTACGTCGACATCACCATGGGCTTCGGTGTGCTGCTCTTCGGCCACGAGCCCGAGTTCGTCAACGAGGCCGTCCGCGAGCACCTGTCCTCCGGTCTGCGGCTGGGCCCGCGCGGCCCGGAGACCGGCGAGGCCGCCGAGCTGCTGGCCGAGCTGACCGGCACCGAGCGGGTCGCCTTCGCCAACTCCGGCACCGAGGCGAACGCCGGGGCGATCCGGCTGGCCCGCGCGTACACCGGCCGGGACAAGATCGTCATGTTCGAGGGCTCCTACCACGGCCACTTCGACCACACCCTGGGCCGCACCCTGGGCCGCGGCGCCGACCGGGAGACCGTCCCGGTGTCGATCGGCATCCCCGGCAGCGCCGTCGCCGACCTGCTGGTGCTGCGGTACGGCGATCCGGAGAGCCTCAAGGTCATCGAGGAGCACGGCGACCGGATCGCCGCCGTCCTGGTCGAGCCGGTGCAGAGCCGCCACCCCGGCCGCCAGCCTGCCGACTTCGTCCGCTCGCTGCGCGAACTCACCGCCAAGCTCGGCATCGTGCTGGTCTTCGACCAGATGCTCACCGGCTTCCGCCCCCACCTGCGCGGCGCCGAGGGCTTCTGGGGCGTCACCCCGGACATGTCCACCTACGGCAAGGTGCTGGGCGGCGGCTACCCGATCGGCGCGATCGCCGGCCGGGCCGACATCCTGGACGGGATCGACGGCGGGCACTGGGACTACGGGGACGACAGCTACCCACCCAAGGACACCACCTTCTTCGGCGGCACCTACATCCAGCACCCGCTGGCGATGACCGCCGCGGGCGCGGTGCTGCGCCACCTCAAGGCGGCGGGCCCCGGCCTCCAGGAGCGGCTGAACGCCCGCACCGACATGCTGGCCACGACGCTGAACGGCTTCTTCGAGGAGGAGGAGTTCCCGCTGCGGCTGGCCCACTTCGGCTCGCTCTTCCGGTTCGAGCCCAGGGCCGACATGGAGCTGCTCTTCCCGCACCTGCTGACCCGCGGGGTCTACGTGTGGGAGTGGCGCAACTTCTTCCTCTCCACCGCCCACACCGACGGCGACGTGGAGTTCGTGATCGACGCGGTCCGCGAGTCGCTGCGCGACCTGCGGCGCGGCGGCTTCTTCCCGGCCTCCCCCGGCGTGCGGCTGCCCGCCCCGCGCCCGGCCGCCGAACTCCCGGCGACCGCCGAAGCCGTCCGCACCGAGACCGTCGCGACCACGTACCAGCCGGTCAGCGACCCGCAGCGGCCGGTCGACTTCAGCCTCTACTTCTTCGGCGACTACCCGCTGGACTCCCCCGAGGACGAGAAGTACCGCATCGTCCTGGAGAGCGCCCGGTTCGCCGACCGGCACGACTTCCACTCCGTCTGGCTGCCCGAACGGCACTTCCACTCCTTCGGCGGCATCTTCCCCAACCCCTCGGTGCTGGCCGCCGCGCTCGCCCGGGAGACCAGCCGGATCCGGCTGAACGCGGGCTGCGCCGTGCTGCCGCTGCACCACCCGGTGCGGGTCGCCGAGGAGTGGTCGGTGGTCGACAACCTGTCCGGCGGCCGGGTCGGCCTGGGCTGCGCCAGCGGCTGGCACCCCAACGACTTCCTGTTCTTCCCCGACCGCTACGGCAGCCACAAGGAGCTGATGCACCGGCAGATCGACACCGTCCGGGCGCTGTGGCGCGGCGAGCCGTACCAGGGCCGCAACGGCAACGGCGAGCCGATCGAGGTGACCCTGCACCCCCGCCCGCTCCAGGACCTGCCGCCGATGTTCACCGCGATCGTCGGCAACCCGGACAGCTTCCGCGAGGCGGCCAGGCACGACCTCGGCGTCATCACCAACCTGATGACCCAGGACATCGCGCAGCTGGCCGAGAACGTCGCGATCTACCGGCGCACCCGGGCCGAGCACGGGCTCGACCCGGAGGCGGGCCGGGTGGTCGTCCTGGTCCACACCTACCTGGGCACCGACCTGGCCACCGCGCGCGAGCAGGCCTACCGGCCGTTCTGCCACTACCTGCGCTCCTCGCTGTCGCTGTTCGGGCAGATGGCCAACAGCCTCGGCCTGACCCTGGACTTCGAGAACGCCCGTGAGGACGACCTGGAGTTCGTGCTGGAGCGCGCGTACGAGCGCTACTGCGCCTCCCGCGCGCTGATCGGCACGCCCGAGAGCGTCCAGGGCGTGCTGTCCGAGCTGCGGGCGGCCGGCGCCGACGAGATCGCCGCCTTCGTGGACTTCGGGCTCTCCCCGGACCTGGTGGCGTCCGGCCTGCCGCAGCTCGACGCCCTGCGCCGGGACACCCTGCGCGGCGCCCAGCTGTCCTACGCCCAGCAGCGGATGTGGTTCCTGCACCGGATGCTGCCCGACGGCGGACAGTACAACGAGATCAAGGCGATCGCCCTGGACGGTCCGCTCGACCCGCGGGCCCTGGACACCGCGCTGCGCGGGCTGATCCAGCGCCACGTCGCGCTGCGCACCGTCTTCCGGGAGCAGGACGGTCAGCCGTTCCAGCAGGTGCTGGCGCCGCCCGCGGGGCCGGTGCTGGAGCGGGTCACGGCCGACGGCGCCTCGCCGGACCCGGTGGCCGACCTGGTCACCGCCGAGGGCGAGCACCGCTTCGACCTGGCCGAGGGCCCGCTGTTCCGGGCCCTGCTGCTGGAGCGGGCGGCCGACCGGCACGTCCTGGTCCTGTCGATGCACCACATCGTGATCGACACCCTGTCCACCGAGGTGATCACCCGCGAGCTGGGCGAGCTGTACCAGGCCGCCAGGGAGGACCGCGCCGCCCGGCTGCCGGTGCTGGCCACCGGACCGGCCGCCGAGGCCGCCAGGGAGCGGGCCAGGGTGGCCGCCGGCGAGTACGACGAGAGCCTCGCGTACTGGCGCAAGGTGTTCAGCGGCGACCTGCCGGTGCTGACCCTGCCCACCGACCGGCCGCGCCCCACGGTGCCGGACGGCCGGGGCCGCGCCTACGTCCACCACCTGCCCGCCGAACTCGCCGACGGACTGCGGCAGTTGGCCCGCTCGCGGCGCTCCACCCTGTTCATGGTGCTGCTGACCGCCTTCGCCGGCGTGCTCCAGCGGTACGCCGGCCAGGACGAGATCGTGGTGGGCACCCCGGTGGCCAACCGGGCCGAGGGCACCGAGGACCTGATCGGGTTCTTCGTCAACACGCTGGCGCTGCGCCTGGACCTGTCCGGCGAACCGGACTTCGCCGAGGCCCTGGGCCGGGTCCGCTCCACCGCGCTGGACGCCTACGAGCACCAGCAGCTGCCCTTCGAGGTCCTGGTGCAGGAGCTCAACCCGCAGCGCGACACCAGCCGCAACCCGCTCTTCCAGGTCATGGTCGAGTTCGAGAACCACGCGGTCTTCGAGCTGGACCTGCCCGGGGTGACGGCCCGCCCGCTGGACCACGTCGCGGACCGCTCCGCGTTCGACCTGACGCTCTTCCTGACCAGCCTGCCCGACGGCATCCGCTGCCACGTCGAGTACGCCGAGGCGCTGTTCGACCGGGCCACCGTCGACCGGCTGGTCGGCGCCTTCGAGCGGCTGCTGACCGCCGCCGTCGCCGACCCCGAGCGCCCGCTCGCCGAACTCACCGCCGTACCCGCCGACCAGGCCGACGAGGCCCTGGAGAGCGAACCGGTCCTGACCGAGACCCCCGAGCACCCGCTGGCCGTCGTCGCCGCGACCGCGTCCGAGCGACTCGACCAGACCGCGGTGGTCGCCGCCGACGGCACCGAGACCGACTACCGGACGGTGCTGGCCAGGGCCGAGGAACTGGCCGGCCGGCTGCTGGCGGCCGGCGTCCGGGAGGGCGACCTGGTGGCCGTGCTGCTGCCCCGCTCGGTGGACCTGGTGGCCTCGCTGCTCGCCATCCTGCGGCTCGGCGCCGTCCACGTGCCGATCGACGTCCTCCAGGGCCCGGAGCGCTGCCGGCTGATCGCCGCCGACAGCGACCCCGTCGTCGTGCTCACCACCTCGGAGGCCGACCCGGCGCAGTTCGGCCTGACCGCCCCGACGGTGCTCACCGACGTCCCGACCACGGACGCCGGCCCCGTCGCCCTGCCCCCGCTGCCCGTCCCCTCGGCGCAGGCGCCCGCGTACCTGCTGTACACCTCAGGGTCCACCGGCCGGCCCAAGGGCGTGCTGATGCACTCGCTCGGCCTGGCCCACTTCGTGGCCTGGAACATCGCCGGGCACAACGCGGCCCGCACCCTCCAGTACGCCTCCTGCGGCTTCGACGTCAGCGTCCAGGAGATCCTGACCACGCTCGCCACCGGCGGCACCCTGCTGCTGATCGAGGAGGAGACCCGCTACGACGTGACCGCCCTGGCCGCCGTGGTCCGGGCCACCAGGGCCGAACGGGTCCACATGCCGTACACCCCGCTGAACGCCCTGGTCGACGCGCTCGGCGAGGAGCCGGCGCCCCACCTGCGGGAGCTCATCTCGGGCGGCGAGCAGGTGCTGGTCAACCCCGGCATCCGGGCGTTCCTGCGCCGCAACCCCGGCTCCCGGCTGTTCAACCACTACGGCCCGACCGAGACCCACGCGATGACGGCCTGCGAGATCGACCCGGAGTCCACCGAGTACGCGCCGATCGGCCGCCCCACCCCGGGCAGCCGGGTCGTCATCCTGGACGCCGCAGGGCGCCGGGTGCCGCCGGGAGCGATCGGTGAGATCCACGTCCGGGGCGTCCAGGTCGGCATCGGCTACCTCAACCGTGACGCGGAGAGCGCCGCCGTCTTCACGGACACCCCCGAAGGCCGCAGCTACCGCACCGGCGACCTCGGCCGCTGGCGGCCGGACGGCGCCGTGGAGTACCTCGGCCGGGCCGACCGCCAGGTGAAGATCCGCGGCTACCGGGTCGAGCCCGGCGAGGTGGAGACCGTGCTGCGCAACGTGCCCGGCGTGCGCACCGCCGCGGTGGCGGCACGCCGGACCCCGGCGGGCACCGTGCTCGCCGGGTACGTCGACTGCCCGGCCGCCGACCTGCCCGTGGTCCGCGACCGGCTCGCCGAACTGCTGCCCGACTACATGGTGCCCGGGCTCTGGGCCGCCGTGGACACGCTGCCGTTCACCGTGCACGGCAAGCTGGACACCGCCGCCATGCCGGAGCCCCGCCCGCTGGGCGCGGACGAGCCCGAGGCCGCGCCGGTCACCGAGCTGGAGCGCACCGTACAGCGGCTCTGGGAGGAGGAACTCGGCCGCCCCGCGGGGGTGGAGACCTCCTTCTTCGACCTCGGCGGGCACTCGCTGGCCGCCACCAAGCTGCTGAACCGGGTCCGCGAGGCGACCGGGATGCGGATCGGCGTCCTGGACTTCTTCCGCCGCCCGACCATCCGCGCGATGGCCGCGCACGTGCCGGCCGCCGCCGAGCAGCAGGCCCCGGCGTTCGAGGAGGGCACGCTGTGACCACCACCACCGACGCCACCACCGGCACGACCCCGACGGACGAGGGCTGGAAGCGGCTCCTCCAGCTGCTCGACGAACGCGAGATCGTGCTGCGCACCACCGGCGAGCGGCTCTCCTACCTCGCCCCCGCCGGGGCGATGGACGAGGAGGTGGCCGGCCTGGTCCGGGCCCACCGCGACCGGCTGCTGACCATCCTGACGGGTGCCGGGGCCGCCGAGTCCGCCGCGCCGGCCTCGGTGGGGCAGCGGCGGATGTCCGGGACCCACGCCCGGTCGGCCGACCCCGCGGTGTGGAACGTCAGCTACCGGGTCAACGTGGGCGGGCAGCTGGACCCCCCTCGCATGGCCGCCGCGCTGACGGCGCTGATCGAACGCCACGAGAGCCTGCGGACCCGGATCCTGGACACCGAACTCGGAGTGCTCCAGCACGTGCTGCCGAGCACCCCGGTGGTCCTCCCGGTCGAGGACCTGAGCGCGCTCCCGCCCGCCGAGCGGGAGGCGGCGGTGGCCGGCGCCGTCGAAGCCGAGCTCAGCCGCCCGTTCGACCTGGCCGCACCCCCGCTGGTGCGGACCCGTCTGCTGCGGGAGCCGGCGGACGGGTGGGTGCTGCTGCTGACGATCCACCACATCGCGATCGACGGCTGGTCGATGGCCACCGTGCTGACCGACCTGGCGGAGCTCTACCGCACCGGAAGGCCGCTGCCGGAAGAGCCTGCGCGGATGACCGACTACGCCTGCTGGCAGCTGACCGTGGTCAACCGGGCCGGCATCGAGGCGGCCACCGACCACTGGGTCGAGGCCCTCGGCGAGGACCCGCTGGCGATGGACCTGCCCACCGACCGGCCGCGCCCCGAGCGGCGCTCCGGGCGCGGCGACACCCTCGAACTGCGGCTCCCCGCGGTGCTGGCGGACGCGATCGGGCAGTACGCCGCCGCCCGCTCCACCACCGCCTCCGCCGTGATCGTGGCCGCGTGCGCCCGGCTGCTCTGCTCGATCGGCGGGGCACCGCAGGCCCTGGTCCTGCTCTCCAACGCCAACCGCACCCGGCCGGTCGACGAGGGGGTGGTCGGCCTGCTCACCGGCGGCCTGCCGATCCTGGTGCGCACCGAGGATGCCGACGGGTTCGGGGACCTGGTCGACCGGGCCGGGCGGGCGATCGCTTCCGCCCTCGACCACGCCGTCGTACCGTTCGGCCTGCTGGTCCCCTCCCTGCGCGAGCGCGGCGTGCAACTGCCCCCCACGTACCCGGAGTTCCAGCTCGCCGTGCAGAGCACCCCGCCCATCGCCCTGGACCTCCCCGGGCTGACCACCGAACTCATCGACATACCGGGCACCTCGGCCCGCGGCGACTTCGTCCTCGCCCTCACCCCCGAAGCCGACGGCTACGCGGGCCTGGTCGAGTACGACACCGACCTCTTCGACGAGAGCACGGTCCGGTCCTGGCTGGATACCCTGGCCACCGACCTGGCAGGGGAGCTGGGGGTCCCGCTGCCCTGACCCGACGGTCCCCGGCGGGCGGTGCGCCGCCCGCCGGGGACCGCGAGCCCAGGATTCGACCCACGGCCCGGGCAGCGAGCGCGCCCACCCCGGGGCCCGCACCACCTGACTGCCCGTCGGCCCGGCCGTCGCGGCACCGGGCCGGGAGAAATCCGGTGGTCACGGCCGCACTGCCGATGGTAGACATGTGACATGTTACAAGGCGCTCTCATCACCCTCCGGGCCCGTCACGATGCCGACCTGCCGGTGCTCCAGTCCGAGTTGTACGACGACGTGGCCACGCGCTCGCGGGCCGACTCCCGGCCCTGGCGGCCCCTTCCGCCCGGCTCCGCGCACTCCCCGTACGTGGCCACCGGGCCGTCCGACGAGGCCGCGTGCTTCTCCGTGGTCGAGACGGCCTCCGGGGAGCTGGCCGGCGAGGCGATCCTGTGGGGCATCGACAGCCACAACCGCAGCGCCCACCTGGGCGTCGCCCTGCTGCCCGGCCACCGGGGCCGCGGGTTCGCGCCCGACGTCCTGCGGGTGCTCTGCCACTACGCCTTCCCGGTCCTCGGCCTGCACCGCGTGCAGTTGGAGACGCTCGCGGACAACGCCCCGATGCTCCGGGCCGCGGGCCGGGCCGGATTCACCGTCGAGGGCCGGTTGCGCGGTGCGGCCTGGGCGGACGGGAGCTTCGTGGACCAGGTGGTGCTCGGACTGCTGGTCGAGGAGTGGCAGCGCTGAACCGGGTGCGGCGCTGAAGCAGATGCGGCGCTGAACCGGGTGCGGTCCGGGCCGGCACCCGGCGCACCGGCGCCGTCGGCGAGGGCCAAGTTTATGACGGATCGTCAGGTCCGGGAAGGGCGCGTACGGCCGAGGGCCCCCGGAGAGGTCAGCGGTCCAGGCGCAGCAGGCGGCGCACCCGGGGCCGGTGCGAGGCGTCGACCAGGAAGCCGGCCGCCGTCAGCAGCCAGGCGGCCACCCCGATCCACAGCAGCACCCGGCCGAGCGGGTCCAGCCAGTCGACCCCCGTCGCCGTCCCGGCGACCAGGGCGGCGACGGCGGTCATGCCGAGCGGGAAGACGGTGGCCCAGCGGCGCACGTCGTAGGCCGGGCGCGGGCTGCGCAGCTCCGCCGCCAGGAGGACGGCGTAGCCGGCGAGCGCCAGGCCGAGCAGCACCCAGGTGGCGGTGCGCAGGGCGTCGCGGAGGCCGGGCGTCCAGTCCGGCAGGGCGGTGAGCTTGCCGGCGGCGAGGGCCGAGATGGACAGTGCCCCGGCGATCACCCACTGGTCGCCGGCCCCGGTGAGGATCTGGCGGAGGTCGAAGCGGACCAGGGCGCCGAGGTAGAGCACGAGGCCGAGGCAGAAGAAGGCGAGCGCGGCGGGTGCCAGCCGGTCGGGTCCGCCGGCCGCGGCGACGGTGGCGGCCAGGACGGCGAGCGACTGGGTGGAGACGCAGACCAGGAAGACGGCCCCGGGCATGCCGCGCCCCCAGTGGCGCACCACGGAGGCCAGCAGGAACGGCCAGACCAGGACGGCGAGGGCGAGCAGCCCGAGGGCGACGCCCTGTTCGCCGAGCAGCGAGATCCGGGTGCCGAGGACGCCGGTGGAGGCGACGGCGGTGAGGGCGGGCGGGGTCGCGGCCTTGAGCGTCCAGTCGGTGCGGGTGTTCAGCAGGGTCAGGGCGAAGGCCGCGGCGAGCAGCACCCAGAGGCCGGCGGCGAGGGCCAGCAGGACGGCGGAGAGCACCTCGCGCCCGGCCAGGTGGAGGCCGACGGACAGGATTCCGGTGGCCATCACCGCCGCCCCGGCCGCGGGCGGGACGGTGGTCCACCATCCGTTCGGGGTGTTCTGCCGCGTGCCCCGGGGGCTGGTCACAGAGTTCATGTGCCCATTCGAGCGGAACTCCTGACGGGGAGCCAGGGCCGCCACGCCGGTACCGCCGTTGTGGCGATTCGTCTGCTTCGACCGCATAACTTGGTCCCCGGTCGATCCGTGGTCAGCAGTGGTCAGGAGTCCGTCATGGCTGAGTCGCCGCCCGAACCGTCCGAACCGCCCGAGTCGCCCGAACCGCCTGAACCGCCTGAACCGGCGGAGCCGGGCGCGCTCCTGTTGCGGGCCGGACGGTTCTTCCGCCCGGGGAGGGCCTCCGCCGACCTGCACCGGGTGGAGGTCGAGGGCGGCCGGGAGGGCGACGTCTTCTACCGCGACCGGTGGAGCCACGACAAGGTCGTGCACTCCACCCACGGGGTCAACTGCACCGGGTCGTGCCGCTGGAAGGTGTACGTCAAGGACGGCATCATCACCTGGGAGACCCAGGCGACGGACTACCCGTCGGTGGGCCCCGACAGCCCCGAGTACGAGCCGCGCGGCTGTCCGCGCGGGGCGGCGTTCTCCTGGTACACCTACTCGCCGAGCCGGGTGCGCTACCCGTACGTACGCGGTGTGCTGCTGGAGCTGTTCCGCGAGGCGAAGGCCAGGCTCGGGGACCCGGTGCTGGCCTGGGCGGACCTCCAGGCCGATCCGGAGCGCCGTCGCCGCTACCAGCGGGCGCGCGGCAAGGGCGGTCTGGTGCGGGCGAGTTGGGACGAGGCGGTGGAGATCGTGGCCGCCGCCCAGGTGCACACCATCAAGGCGTACGGCCCCGACCGGATCGCCGGCTTCTCCCCGATCCCGGCGATGTCGATGGTCTCCCACGCGGCCGGCGCCCGCTACCACAGCCTGATCGGCGCGCCGATGCTGTCCTTCTACGACTGGTACGCGGACCTCCCGGTGGCCTCCCCCCAGGTGTTCGGCGACCAGACCGACGTGCCGGAGTCCGGCGACTGGTGGGACGCGGCGTACCTGCTGATGTGGGGGTCCAACGTGCCGGTCACCCGGACGCCGGACGCCCACTGGATGGCCGAGGCCCGCTACCGGGGGCAGAAGGTCGTGGTGGTGGCGCCCGACTACGCCGACAACGCGAAGTTCGCCGACGAGTGGCTGCACCCCCACCCGGGCACCGACGCCGCACTGGCGATCGGCATGGGGCACGTGCTGCTCAGGGAGTTCTTCGTCGACCGCGAGGTGCCCTTCTTCACCGACTACGTCCGGCGGTTCACCGACCTGCCGTTCCTGGTCACCCTCGCCGAGCGGGACGGCGGGTACGTGCCGCACAAGTTCCTCCGGGCCGCCGACCTCGGCGACGGGGGCGAGGGCGCGGCCTGGAAGACGGTGGTGCTGGACGAGGCCACCGACGGCCCCGCCGTGCCCGGCGGCTCGCTGGGCTTCCGCTGGACGGAGTCCGGCAAGGGCCGCTGGAACCTCGACCTCGACGGCCTGCGGCCCGCCCTGTCCCTGCACGGGCGCGGGGGCGAGGCGGTCGAGGTGCTGCTGCCGCGCTTCGACACCGAGGGCGGCGAGCACGGCCAGGGGCGCGGCGAGGTGCTGCGCCGGGGCGTCCCGGCCCGCCGGCTCGGCGGTGCGGACGGCCCGCTGGTGACCACCGTCTTCGACCTCCTGCTCGCCCAGTACGGCGTCGCCCGCCCGGGCCTGCCCGGTGTCTGGCCGACCGGCTACGAGGACGCCGAGGCGCCGGGCACCCCGGCCTGGCAGCAGCGGCACACCTCGGTGCCGGCCGCGGCCTGCGCCCGGATCGCCCGCGAGTTCGCCACCACCGCGGAGAAGTCCCGGGGCCGCTGCGTGATCCTGATGGGCGCGGGCACCAACCACTGGTTCCACTCCGAGACGATCTACCGCTCCTTCCTGGCGCTGCTCCAGCTGACCGGCTGCCAGGGCCGCAACGGCGGCGGCTGGGCGCACTACGTCGGGCAGGAGAAGTGCCGGCCCTCCACCGGCTGGGCGACGCTCGCCGGGGCCGCCGACTGGTCCCGCCCGCCCCGGCAGGCGATCGGCACCGGCTGGTTCTTCCTGCACACCGACCAGTGGCGCTACGACCACTTCAGGGCCGACGTGCTCGCATCCCCGCTGGGCTCCGGCGCCTTCCGGGGGATGACCGGCGCCGACTGCCTGGCCCAGGCCGCCCGCACCGGCTGGATGCCCTCGTACCCGACCTTCGACCGCAACCCGCTGGACCTCGGCGACGGAGCGGACCCGGTCGCCGCCGCGGTGGCCGAACTGCGGGCCGGGACGCTGAAGTTCGCGGGAGAGGACCCGGACGCCCCGGAGAACTGGCCCCGGGTGCTCACCCTGTGGCGCTCCAACCTGTTCGGCTCCTCAGCGAAGGGCGCCGAGTACTTCACCCGGCACCTGCTCGGCACCCACTCCGGCCTGCGCGCCGCCGAGGCCCCCGAGCCGGTGCGGCCGCGCGACGTGCGCTGGCGCGAGGAGGCCCCGGAGGGCAAGCTCGACCTGCTGCTCTCGCTGGACTTCCGGATGACCTCCTCCACCCTGCTGTCGGACATCACCCTCCCGGCCGCCACCTGGTACGAGAAGCACGACCTGTCCAGTACCGACATGCACCCCTTCGTCCACGCCTTCGCCCCCGCCATCGACCCGCCCTGGCAGGCCAGGACCGACTTCGACGCCTTCCACGCCATCGCCCGGCGGTTCAGCGAACTGGCCGTCACCCACCTCGGCACCCGCCGCGACCTGGTCGCCACCGCGCTCCAGCACGACACCCCCGGCGAGACCGCCCAGCCCGGCGGCACCGCCCCGGACTGGCGCGCCGGGGACTGCGAGCCCGTGCCCGGGCGCACCCTGCCCAGCCTCACCGTGGTCGAGCGCGACTACCCCGCGGTCGCGGCGAAGATGGCGGCCCTCGGCCCGCTCGCCGAACGGCTCGGGCTGCCCGCCAAGGGCATCGCGCTGCACCCGGACGACGAGATCGCCGCCCTGGCGGCGGCCAACGGCACCGCCCGCGGCGGGCCGGCGGACGGCCGCCCGCTGCTGGACACCGCCGTCAAGGCCGCCGACGCGATCCTCGCGCTGTCCGGCACCACCAACGGCCGCCTCGCCGTCCAGGGCTTCCACACCCTGGAGCAGCGCACCGGGCAGCCGATGGCGCAGCTCGCGGCCGAGCACGAGGGCAGGCGGGTCGCCTACGCGGACACCAGTGCCGCGCCCGTCCCGGTGATCACCTCGCCGGAGTGGTCGGGCAGCGAGGCGGGCGGGCGGCGGTACACCGCGTTCACGCTCAACACCGAGCACCTCAAGCCCTGGCACACCCTGACCGGCCGCCAGCACTTCTTCCTCGACCACGACTGGATCCACGAGCTGGGCGAGGCCCTGCCGGTGTACCGTCCGCCGCTGGACATGCACCGGCTGTTCGGCGAACCCGTGCTCGGCCCGGACGGGCAGCACGAGGTGACGGTCCGCTACCTGACCCCGCACAACAAGTGGTCCATCCACTCCGAGTACCAGGACAACTGGTTCATGCTCTCGCTCTCCCGCGGCGGCCAGCTGATCTGGATGAGCGACCACGACGCCGCCGCCGTCGGCGTCGCCGACAACGACTGGGTGGAGGCGGTCAACCGCAACGGCACCGTCGTCGCCCGGGCCGTGGTCTCGCACCGGATGCCGCGCGGCACGGTGTACATGCACCACGCCCAGGACCGCACCGTCAACGTCCCCAGGACGGAGCGGGAGGGCCGGCGCGGCGGCACCCACAACTCGCTCACCCGGATCCTCCTCAAGCCCACCCATCTGATCGGCGGGTACGCCCAGCTGTCCTGGGGCTTCAACTACCTGGGCCCGACCGGCAACCAGCGCGACGAGGTCACCGTGATCCGCCGCCGCTCCCAGGAGGTGCAGTACTGATGCGTGTCATGGCGCAGGTCGCGATGGTGATGAACCTCGACAAGTGCATCGGCTGCCACACCTGTTCGGTCACCTGCAAGCAGACCTGGACCACCCGCTCCGGCGTCGAGTACGTCTGGTTCAACAACGTGGAGACCCGCCCCGGCCAGGGCTACCCGCGCCGCTGGCAGGACCAGGAGCGCTGGAAGGGCGGCTGGCGGCTCAACCGCCGCGGCCGGCTCACCCTGACCTCCGGCGGCCGGGTCGAGCGGCTGGCCAGGATCTTCGCCAACCCGGTGCTGCCGACCGTCAAGGACTACTACGAGCCCTGGACGTACGACTACAACAAGCTCACCGACGCCCCGCTCGGCGACGACTACCCGGTGGCCACGCCCCGCTCGCTGCTCTCCGCCAAGCCGATGAAGATCGAGTGGAGCTCCAACTGGGACGACAACCTCGGCGGCCTGCCCGAGCACGCCGACGAGGACCCGATGGTCGCCCTGGTGCGCCGGCAGGCCGAGGAGAAGGTGCGGTTCGCCTTCGAGGAGAGCTTCATGTTCTACCTCCCGCGGATCTGCGAGCACTGCCTCAACCCCTCCTGCGTCGCCTCCTGCCCGTCCGGGGCGATGTACAAGCGCGCGGAGGACGGCATCGTCCTGGTCGACCAGGACCAGTGCCGCGGCTGGCGGCAGTGCGTCACCGCCTGCCCGTACAAGAAGGTCTACTTCAACCACCGCACCGGCAAGGCCGAGAAGTGCACCTTCTGCTACCCGCGGATCGAGGTCGGCCTGCCGACCGTCTGCTCGGAGACCTGCGTCGGCCGGCTGCGCTACCTCGGGGTGCTGCTGTACGACGCCGACAAGGTCACCGCCGCCGCCTCCGTCCACGACGAACGGGACCTCTATGAGGCTCAGTTGGGCGTCTTCCTGGATCCGGCCGACCCGGCGGTGCGGGCCGCCGCCGAGCGCGACGGCATCGCCCACGACTGGATCGAGGCGGCCCTGCGCTCCCCGGTGCACGCCCTGGTCTCGCGCTTCCGGGTCGCGCTGCCGCTGCACCCGGAGTTCCGCACCCTGCCGATGGTCTGGTACGTCCCGCCGCTCTCCCCCGTGGTCGAGGCGCTCACCGCCACCGGCTTCGACGGCGAGGACGCCGGCAACCTCTTCGGCGCCATCGACGCGCTGCGCATCCCGGTCGAGTACCTGGCCGGCCTGTTCACCGCGGGCGACCCGGAGCCCGTCCGGGCGGCCCTCGGCCGGCTCGCCGCCATGCGCACCCACCAGCGCGCCCGCAACCTCGGCGAGGTGCCCGACCCGGCCGGGCCCGGCGCCGTCGGGCTGACGGCGGAGGACGTCGAGGAGCTGTACCGGCTGCTGGCGATCGCCAAGTACGAGGACCGGTACGTCGTCCCGACCGCCGCCCTGCCCGACGCCCGGGCGCTGGAGGAGTCGGCCGTCCCCACCGAGTGCGCCGTCGGGCACCAGGACGCCCCGGGCGGCAGCGGACCGTTCGGCGAGAACTCCGGCCGCCGGGCCCTGCCGATGGTCTCGCTGGAGTCCTTCCACGCGCTGCGCCGCCGCCAGCGCGCCGACCACGAGGAGGACGCCCGGTGACGCTCCGGGGACGACTGACGACCGGCCGCGCCCACCGCCGCGCCGTGGTCCGCCAGGCCGCCGCGCTCTGCCTGGTCCACCCGGACGCCGAGCTGTACGAGCGGCTGCCGCTGCTGCGCGAGGCCGTCACCGGCCCCGCGGCCGACGGGCTGCGGCGCTTCCTCGACCACGCCGAGCGGGTCGGCCCGGCCGCCCTGGCCGAGCACTACGTCGAGGTCTTCGACTTCACCGACCGGCACAGCCTCTACCTGAGCTGGTGGACCGACGGCGACACCCGGCGCCGCGGTGCCGCCCTGCTCCGGTTCCGCGAGGCCTACCGGCGCCACGGCCTGGACCAGGCCGGCGGCGAACTGCCGGACTACCTCCCGGTCGTGCTGGAGTTCGCCGCCGCCACCCGCACCGACGACCTGCTGCGCGAACACCGGCCCGGGCTGGAACTGCTGCGCCTGGCCCTGCTGGAGGCCGGCACCCCCTACGCCGGCCCGCTCGCAGCCGTCTGCGCCACCCTGCCGGGCCCCCGCCCCGCCGACCGCGCCCAGGCGCTCGCCCTCGCCCGCTCGGGCCCGCCCCGCGAGGAGGTCGGCACCGGAGCCCGACTGCCGCCGTACGGACAGCTGCCGCCGTACGGACACCTGCACCAGCTCCCCGTGATCGCCGGAGACCGCTGATGAACACCTTCCTGTGGGGCGCGCTGCCCTACCTCGCCTTCGCCTCCCTCGTCCTCGGGCTGCTCTGGCGCCACCGCTACGACCGGTTCGGCTGGACCACCCGCTCCAGCGAGGTGTACGAGTCCCGGCTGCTCAACTGGGCCTCCCCCGCCTTCCACTACGGCATCCTGTTCGTCCTCGCCGGGCACCTGCTCGGCCTGTTCGTCCCCGCGGGCTGGACGGACGCCCTCGGCGTCGACGAGCACGCCTACCACCTGCTGTCGCTGATCGGCGGGACCGTCGCCGGCGTCCTCGCGGTGGCGGGCCTGGCCACCCTGCTCTACCGCCGGCGCACCAACACGCCCGTCTTCCGGGCCACCACCCGCAACGACAAGGCGATGTACCTGCTGCTCTTCGGCGAGATCTGCCTCGGCCTGTACGCCAAGCTCGCCACCTCCGACCTCAGCGGGGGCTACGACTACCGCGCCACCATCGCCCCCTGGGCCCGGAGCCTGTTCACCCTGCGGCCCGACACCGGTTTGTGGGACACCGTCCCGGCCGTCTTCCAGGCCCACGCCGTGCTCGGCATGCTGGTGATCGCCGTCGTCCCGTACACCCGGCTGGTGCACATGTTCAGCGCTCCGTGGTTCTACCTGTTCCGTCCGTACCTCGTCTACCGCGACCGGCCCGCCGGGCGGCCGGCCGAACGCCCGGCGCGCCGCGGCTGGGAGGGCATCGACACCTGAGCGGAGTCCGGCCTCAGTCCTCGGTGTCCGCCGGGCCGTCCTCGGCGCGCTGGTCCTCGGTGCGCCCGGCCCGCCAGTAGCCCATGAAGCAGACCGCGCGCCGGTCGATTCCCCGCTCGCCCACCAGGTGCCGGCGCAACTCCCGGACGCAGGAGGCCTCTCCGGCGATCCAGGCGTACGGCCGCCCGGCCGGGAACCGGGCGGCGCGCACCGCCTCCGGGAGGCCCGGCGCGCCGGCCCGGCGGTGGAGCCAGACGGTCTCGACGCCCGGGCGACGGGCCGGGAGGTAGGCCTCGTCCTCCGGTCCTTCCACCTCGGCGAAGATCCGGACCGGCAGGTGCCCGGGCAGCTCCTC
Source organism: Kitasatospora sp. NPDC036993 (assembly GCF_055607525.1). NCBI lineage: Bacteria > Bacillati > Actinomycetota > Actinomycetes > Kitasatosporales > Streptomycetaceae > Kitasatospora > Kitasatospora sp. NPDC036993. The sequence goes on from NZ_JBVJRP010000005.1 coordinate 118,194, forward strand.
CAGGATGGCGGCGATGGCCGGCAGCGCGGACTCGTCCCCGGCGAGCAGGATCCAGCCGGCGTCGTCGGGCAGCCGGAACTCCACGCCGCCGGCCTCCTCCACGGCCGGTCCGCAGACCACCACCCGGTCGCCGGGGCGGGTCCTGACGGCCCATCGGGAACCGGGGCCGAGGTCCCCGTGCACGGCGATGTCGATGTCGATCTCGTCGGGGTCGCGGCGCTGGGCGCGGACGGTGTAGGTGCGCAGCACCGGGCGCACCTCGGCGGACATCCCCCGCCAGTTCTGGTACCAGCCGAACTCGCCGTCGCCGGAGGGGATCAGCGGCTCGGTCTGGCCGGCGAGCGGCAGCAGCAGTTTGATCCGCTGGTCGAGGCCGCCGTTGACGAACCCGGCGAGGCTCTCGCCGGTGAGGGTGATCCTGACCAGGTGCGGGGTGAGGGTCGTGGTGCGGGCGACGCGCAGGGGGAAGAGCGCGAAGCGGGCGGGGGCGGTGACGGTGGACATGTCGGGCTCCTTCCGGCGAAACGGGCTGACGCCGCGGCCGTGCCGGTCCGTACACCGTCGACACACACCGTAGCTTAGGTGAGGCTAACCTAAGATCTCCATCGAGGACACCCACCCCGGCCTGCGAAAGCTTGACGACAATCACACGTGACCAGGTCTTGGAAGAACACGGTCAAGCTGAGTACGATCCATCGAAGTTACGAATCCGGGGGACTACACGGAGCTACCGGCTCAAGGTCATCCGCCGGTCCGTGCGGCACTGTGGCACCAGGCACCGGTCCCGCACCACGACCGGCGACGACCCGAGGCCCGGGCACCTCCGTGCGCAATGGGGGATGAGTCATGGCTGAAACCTGGACCGCGATGAGCCACGGGCTCCTGCGACAGGCGGGCTTCGCACTGGACACGCTGGATCCGCTGGCACACGACCTCGCCGCCGAGCTCTCGGCGATCCGGGCCGCGACCGGCCGCGCCACCGAACTGGCCGATCGACTGGCGAAGACGCTGCGCCAGGGCGACGTGGGCGGCCGGCAGCGCGCGCTGTCCCGGCTCGGCCTGCTGCGCGACCTCACCGGGGAGGACACCGCCGGACTGCCGGCGGACGTCGCCGCGCCGCTGACGGAGTACCAGGACGCGGTACTGGCCCTGAAGAGAAGCGTCTCCGCCCTGGAGCAGCGGCACGCCGCGGCACTGAAGGACTCCCGGCACCACGTCGCCCGGCTGTTCCGCGAGGACCCCGCGCTGCGGCAGGTGCTGCTGCTCTCCAACGAGGCCCACTACCCGCGCTTCGAGGCCTGGCTGGACCGGGACGGCGAGATGGCGGACCGCACCGCCCGCCGGATGACCGACCTGCTCACCATGTACCTGCAACGGGTCGCCTCCAAGAACGAGACCACCTCCCACTTCGGGCCGGTCAGCGTGGCCTCCCTCACGACCGGGGCCGAGGCCGGGACCGGCGACCGGGGCGCGGACGACGGCCTCGACTGGACGGACACCCCGATCGAGCGCGTCGCCTTCTTCAGCCACTGGGCGGCCGAACGCCTCGCGGAGACCTTCAGCGCCGACCCGCGGCTGCGCGGCCACGTCCGCCCCCGGCTGCGCCCGCTGGCCTTCCGGGACGGCGACCGGATCGACCTGTTCGCCTTCCGCACCGAGACCGGCATGCCCGGCGACTGGCGCTTCGTGGTCGTCGGCAGCTCCCCCGTGGACGAGGCGGCCGACTGGCTCTGGCGCCACTGCGACGCCCGGCGCACCGTCGGCGAACTCCACCGGGACTGGGCGGCGGACACCGCGCGCCCCGGCACCGACCTCGACGAGGCGCTGCGCAGGGCCGCGGCGGACGGCTGGCTGGTGACGGTGGCGGAGATCCCGATCGGCGCCGTCCGGCCGCTGGAGACGCTCCGCGAGCTGGTCGCGGAGGCCGGCGGCGAGGCGAGCGACCTCGGCGCGGCCCTGGACCGCTTCGACCGGTTCCTCGCGGAGTTCCCGCTCGCCGCGGCCGCCGACCGGCCCGCCCTCCTCGCCTCGCTCAGGTCCGACTTCGAGACGCTCACCGGCGGCGCCGCCGAACGGCCCGGCGGCACCCACTACGCCGACCGCTCCCTCTTCTACGAGGAGGCGCACGGCCCCCAGCGCGACCTGACCGTCGGCCCCGGCCTCACCGACTTCGTCACCGGCGAGCTGACGCCCGTCTACGGCCTCGTCCTGCTCGCCCCGCGCCTGCGGATGCGGCGCGAGCGCGCGATCCTGACGCGGTGGGCGCAGCACCGCTTCGCCCTCGGCACGGACGTCCCGCTGCACCACTTCTACCAGGCGTTCTTCGCCGACCGCCCGGAGCTGGAGGCCGCCTGCGCCGAGGTGGACGCCGAGATCGCCGCCGTGGAGCGCGAGCTGCGGCAGGTCCTGCTCCCGGACGGGCAGCAGGACCGGCGCGAGGTGCGGGCCGACCGGGCGCGCCTCGAAGAGCTGATCGCCCGGCACGCCGGTGACGTGCCGGCCCTGTGCAGCCCCGACGTGATGCTCGCCGCGCGGGATCTCCGGGCCCTGGCCGACGGGGACTTCACGGCCGTGGTCGGCGACTGCCACGCGCTGCGCGACCCGCTGACCCACTCCAGCCTCGCCCCGCTGCTGGCCGCCCGCGCCGACGGCATCGTGGCCGAGGCGCAGCAGCGCTACCAGGACCTGCTGGACCCCGACGAGGTCATCGTCGACCTGGCCCGCGCCCACCTCGACAAGACCGGTGCCCAGCTCGCTTACCCCTGCCTGGACGTCGAGGTGCACGGACGCTCCGGCAAGCCGCGCGACCGGGTCGTCCAGCCCGCGCAGCTGTCGATCACGGTGACGCCCGAGCGCCTCGAACTGCGCGCCCGCGGGGTCTCCGGCCGGCTGCGCCTCAAGTCCCCCTTCGCCGGCGGGCCCGGCATCCGGCACGATCCGCTGTCGGTGTTCGCCTTCCCCCGCCACTTCGGCGGGATCGGCATCCGCACCGACGACCTGGCGCACGTGCCGCGGATCCGCTGCGGCCGGGTGGTCCTGCGGCGCGAGAGCTGGCGGGTGCCCGTCGCCGAGCTGCGCCCGTGGTCGCCCGGCGGCCACCCGGTGGCCGCGGACGCGGCGGCGCACCTGGGGGCCGTACGGCTGCGCGAGCGGCTCGGGCTGCCCCGGCACTGTTTCGTGAAGATCCCCGGCGAGCCCAAGCCGGTCTTCCTGGACTGGGAGGCGCCGCTGCTGGTGCGTCAGCTCGTCCGGCTCGCCAAGGGGACCGAGGGGGCGCTGGAGTTCAGCGAGATGCTGCCCGGGCCCGACGAGCTCTGGCTCGACGTGGCCGGGCACCGCCACACCAGCGAGCTGCGCTGCACGGTCTTCTCCCGGACGGACGCGCCGCCCGCGTAGTCCGGAGCCCTGTCGCGGTCCGGTCCACCCGTCGGCCCGCGCCTCTCCCCTGCCCCCTTCTCCCCTTTCCCCGCATCTCCGTACCCGTTCGCACCCGCCCGTCGGCGGACCCGCGGCCGGTCGGTGTGCCCTGCCCGCACGGGCTCCCCACCCTCCCACGAGCCGAGAGGTTCCCCTGATGGCGACCACGGACAGCCCGGACCGGCCGGCCCGGCCCGGTTCCCTCCCAGCCCCGAGTTCACCACGGTGGTCACTGGCGCCGACCGCGCTCGTCCGCCAGGCCGGGTTCCCGCTCGAACTGCTCTCCGGCCTGGTCGACGGGGGCGCCGACGCCCAGGCCCGCGCCCTGCTCGACCGGCACGCCGCGCTGCTGGAGGCGGCGGCCGCGGCCAAGGAGGAGCTGAAGCGCTCCCCGGTGGCCCTCAGCGGGCCCGTCGTCAACGCGATCGGCAACTCGATCGGCATGCTGCGGCCGCTGACCGAGCCCGACCTGGCGGCGGCGCTGCGCGAACTCGGCCCCCGCAGCGGCCCGTTGGCCGCCTTCCAGGAGGCCGTCACGGAACTGCGGCGCACCTGCCGAGAGTTCACCGAGGCCCACGCGGAGCGGCTGTGGGCGGGCCGGCTGGCCGTCGCCGGGGCCTTCGCCGACGAGCGGCTCAGGGACGTCCTGCTGCTGTCGAACGACGCCGCCGCGCCCCAGTTCCTCGCCTGGCTGGACGCCTTCGACCCCACGGTGACCGGGCGCCGGCGCGCCCACGCCCAGAAGATGACCGACCTGCTGACGATGTACCTCCAGCGCGTCACCATGAAGAACGAGACCCACTCGCACTTCGGGCCGCTGAACGTCGCCCGGGTCGGCGGCGAGGGGATGCTCGACTGGACGAGCGGATCCGCCGTCCGGCGCCGCGCCCACGTCAGTCACTGGGCGGCGGCCCGGCTGGCCAGGAAGCTCGGCGAGGACCCCGCGCTGCGCGGACTCGTCCGGCCCCGGCGGCTGCCGCTCGCCCTCCTCGGCCGGGGCGACGGCGACCGAGGAGTCGTCGACCTCTACTCGTGCGGGGTGGAGGCCGCCCCGGGCGTCGACTGGCGGTTCGACCGGATCGGCGGGTTCGCCGTCGATCCGCCGCAGGAGTGGCTGCTGCGCCACTGCGACGGCGTCCGTACGGCCGAGGAGCTGGCCGCCGAGTGGAACGCGAGGTTCGGGCCCCTCGGCTGCTCCACCGACGACGGCTCCGGGTTCGACAAGGCGCTGGCGGACCTCGCCGACCGCGGCCTGGTCACCGCGTGGCCCGAGGTGCCCGTCGGCGACCCGCGGCCGCTCGTCGCCCTGCGCGGACAGCTCCTCGCCGCCGGCGCCGGGGACCACCCCGCGATGGAGTGGACAGCCGGCCTGGAGGCCGCCGTCGCCGCCTTCACCGAGGCCCCGTACCCCGAGCGGCCGGCCGCGCTCGCCGCCCTCAAGGCCCGCTTCGAGGAGCTCACCGCCGGCCCGGCGAACCGCTTCGGCGGCCACCACTACGCCGACCGCAGCGTGGTGTGGGAGGAGGCCCACGGCGAGCTCGACGACCTGCGGATCGGCTCCGGGCTCGCCGCCGTGCTCAGCGAGGAGCTGGCGTTCGTCTACGAGATCGCCCTCGCGGCCCCCCGCCTGCGGCTGCGGCTGGAGACCGGCCTCCTCACCCGCTGGTTCCGCGACCGATTCGGCCCGGACCGGCCCGTGCCGCTGGCCGACTTCTACCGCGCGTTCGTCGAGGACCGCGAGCGACTCGCCCTGCGCTGTGCCGAGGTGACCGTCGAGGTGGACCGGCTGCGGGCCACCGTGGCCGGTCACCTGCTTGGCACCGCCGACCCCGCGGCCCGCGAGGTGGTCGTCCCGGACCGGGCCGTCCGCGAACTCAGGGCCGCGCTCCCCCGCGAGCCCGCCGCCTTCTGCAACCCGGACGTGCTGCTCGCCGCGGACGGGCCCGAGGCCCTGGCCGCGGGCGAACTCCAGATCGTCGTCGGAGAGTTGCACGCCGGCCGGGACCTGCTGACGCACAGCAGCATGTCCGTCCAGGCCGCCGAGCGCTCCCCTCTGCTCGCCGAGGAGGTGTACGCCCACTACCGGACCCTGGTGGACGAGGACGAACTCCTGGTGGACGTGCTACGCGGCCACCAGGACAAGACCGCCTCCCAGCAGCGCTTCCCCGGCCCCGACCTGGAGATCCTCGGCCGCTCGCCGAAGGACCGCGCCGACGTCCTGCACCCCTCGGACCTCCACCTGGTGCTCGCCGGCGACCGGCTGGAGCTGCGCGCCGAGGGCCGGCCCGGACGGCTGCGGCTGCTCGCGCCCCCGGCCGGCGGCTACACCCTCATGGACGACCCGCTGGCGCCCTTCGCGTTCCCCCGGCTGCACGGCGGCAACGGCCTGGAACTCGACGGGCTCCCGCACGTGCCGCGGATCCGCCACGGGCGCACCGTCCTCCAGCGCGAGCTGTGGCGGGTGCCCGCCTCCGAGCTGCGCGGCTGGTCACCCACCGGCAGCCCGGTGAAGGCCGACGACGCGGCCGAGTACCTCACCGTCTGCCGGCTGCGGGCCCGGTACGGGTGGCCCCGCCGGGTGTTCGCGAAGCTGCCCGGCCAGCCCAAGCCCGTCTACGTGGACTGGGACGCCCCCCTGATCGTCCGGCAGTTCTTCCGGCTGGTGCGCGGGGTCGAGGGGACGGTGGTGATCTCCGAGCTGCTGCCGACCGCCGAGCAGCGCTGGCTGCGGGTGAACGGGGCCTCGTACACCAGCGAGCTGCGCTACGCCGTGTTCGCCGGGCCCGCGGCGGCCTCCGCCGCGGGCGGTGCCGGGGCAGCCGACGGGCAACCGGCATGAGCCGGACCGCGGGGAGCGAGACCGCCTACCGGCGGCTGCTCACGGCCTCGACCGTCTCCGCGCTGGGCGACGGCGTGCGCTTCTCGGCCCTGCCGCTGCTCGCCGCCGCCCTGCTCGGCTCCCCGTTCGCGGTGAGCCTGGTGACGGCCGCCTCCACCCTGCCCTGGCTGCTGCTCAGCCTCCCGGCCGGCGCCCTCGCGGACCGCTGGGACCGGCGGGCGCTGATGGTCGCGGCCGACCTGCTGCGGGCCGGCGCGCTCGCCGTCGCCGTGCTCCTGCTGCTGAGCGACGCGCTGCGCCTGTGGCCCCTGGTCGCGGTCGCGCTGACGCTCGGCATCGGCGAGGTCCTGTTCGACTGCGCGTCGTTCGCCGTGCTGCCCGCGCTGGTGACGGCCGAACGCCTGCCGGCCGCGAACGGGCGGCTGTTCACCTCCCAGACGCTCAGCCGGGACATGGTCGGGCACGTCCTCGGCGGCTGGCTCTTCGGGCTCGGCCAGTTCGTACCGCTGCTGGTCAACGCCGTCTCGTTCCTGCTGTCCGCCGGCTTCCTCAGCGGCCTTCCGGCCAGCCGGTCGAGCCGTCCCGACGCCCCCCGCAAGCTGCGCCAGGAGATCGCCGAGGGCATCGCCTTCGTCGCCCGCGACCGCCTGATGCGGGCGCTCACGCTCGCCGCAGGACTCGTCAACGCCGTCTACCTCGGGCAGATCGCGATCTTCGTACTGCTGATCAGGGAGGTGCTGCACGCCCCCGCGTCCAGCTACGGCCTGTTCGTCGCCGCCTCGGCGCTCGGCGGCGTGCTGGGCGGCGCGGTCGCCGACCGGATCACCCGCCGGCTGGGCCGCGCCCGCGCGCTCGCCGGCGCCCTCGCGGTGGTCACCGCCTGCGGCCCCGCCATCGCGGCCACCACCAGCCCGTGGGTCGTCGGCGCCGCCAACTTCGCCTCCGGGGCCGCCATCATGGTCTGGAACGTGGTGGCCGTCTCCGTGCGCCAATCCCTGGTGCCCGAGGAGCTGTTGGGGCGTTCCATCGGCGTCTACCGGCTCTTCGCCTGGGGCACGATGCCGCTCGGCGCCGCCCTCTACGGCCTGCTCGCCGACCTCTGGGGCACCCGCGCCGCGTTCCTCGCCGGCAGCCTCCTGGCGGTGGCCGCCCTGGTGCTCGTCGTCCCCGCCCTGCTGGCCGAGGCCCGGCTCGCCCGGACCACCCCGGCCGCGCCCGCCGACGGCCGATCGTCGGATTCCCAGTCCTGCGATGACCTGCGATGACCTGTGTTGACCCGCGATGAAGGGACAGTTGTGATCCTTGTGGAGAATGAGGCCGCCCTGGTCGGCATGGCGGTGTTCCGTGCCGCCGCCGCGGTCAGGAACCGGACCGTCGTGACCGCCGGCGGGGAGCGCCATCCCGTCTCCCCGGTGTCGGGCGGGTTCGTCGCGCTGCGGCCCCGCGGGTTCGAACAGGACCTGACCGCCTCGCTCGGCGCCCTCGGCTGGGGCCGTCCGGTCGCCTTCGTCGGGGACCGGTGGGGGCTGGCCGGGTTCGCCGCCGCGGCCACCGAGTCCGCCCTGCTGGAGGCACCGCCCGGGGCCGGCCCGGCCGGGGTGTCCTTCGTGATGCCCGACGCGTTCCTCGCCCGCAGGAGGACCGCCATCGAACGCCGACTGGAACGATGTCGCCCGAGGCCCCAGGGCGCCGTCCAGACCGTCCGGGCCGTCGGCGTCGGCCCCTGGACCGTCACCGACACCCGTGACGCCGTCCGGGCCCTGGAGGGCGTCGAGGACATCGTCATGTCGGACTGGACGTACGCCAACACCTTCCCGCTGCTGCCGGACCACGACCGGCTGACCGCGCACGTCCTCCCGTACGAGTTCGGCGACTTCGACGCCAACATCCACCACGTGGACGACGCGCTGCGCGGCCTCCACGAGAAGGGCGTCGACCGGGTCGGCCTGCTCATCGAGGGGAACCCGGACACCTACGACGTCCTGGACGGCCTGCCCGTCACCAACCGGGAGATCGAGGTGACCCCCGGCGTGCCGATCGGCCTGCTCGCCGCCTCCCGCAACGCCGACCGCTTCCGCACCGACCCGTTCGGGCGCTCCTTCGCCTACTTCTCCGGCCTGCACAGCCGGCACAAGCTCCCGGCCGAGCAGTTCCTCGGCGAACTCACCTGCTACCTCGCCGCCGGCATCACCTGCGTGCTGGTCGAGATGTACAAGGGTGACGTCGAACTCGCCCTGCGGGCCGCCCGGTTGAGCGGACGTCCGGCCACCGCCGTGCTGATGAGCGACTACTTCTCCGGCTCGGAGAAGACCCTCGTCCTGAACCGGCCCGACGCCGAGGCGGCCCGCAGCGCCGCCGAGGCCACCCGGGGCGGTCTGTGCACCATGCTGATCACCGACGAGGAACTGCGATGACCCCCGCGCCGACGCCCGGCCCCGCCCTCCCCGCCGTCCTGTTCGACGCCGCCGACACCCTCGTCGAACTCGCGCCCTCCATCCCCGAGCTGCTCACCACCGCCTGGCTCGGCGAGGCCGGCGCCCCCGACGCCGCGGCCGTCCGCCAGGCGCTGTGGGCCATCGGCTCCGAAGGCGACTGGCCCGACGACGAACCCGACCCCGGACGACGGCAGGCCATGTGGAGCCGGTTCTGCCGCGAGGCCCTGCGCAGGGCCGGGGGAAGCGACTCCGCCGAGGCGGCCGACCGCGCGGCCCGGCACATCCTCGACCCGGCCCAGTACCGCGCCTACCCCGACGCCGTGCCCTGCCTGCGGGCGCTGCGCGCGGCCGGCCACCGGCTCGCCCTGGTCTCCAACTTCGACCGGTGGCTGCGCGACATCCTCGACGGCACCGGTCTCTCCGGGCTCTTCGACACCGTCGTCATCAGCAGCGAGGTCGGCCTGGAGAAGCCCGGCCCCGGGATCTTCGCCCTCGCCTGCGAGCGCCTCGGCCGCCCGCCGCAGGAGTGCGTCTTCGTCGGCGACTCGGTCGTCATCGACGTCGAGGGAGCCCGGGGGGCGGGTCTGCACCCCGTCCTGCTCGACCGCTACGCTCGCTTCCCCGACTTCACCGGACCGCGCGTCACCACCCTGGACGGCTTCGCCGCCCTCGCCGCCCGGCTCCCGATCCCCGCAGGAAGGACCGTCCAGTGACGACCGACTCCCAGCACGGAGAGCTGGACACCCGTCGGGTGGCCGTCCGGGTGGCCGAGGAGCGGGGGCTCGAACTCCTCGGCCTCGCCGGGGAGGGCGTGGACTTCGCCGTCCACCGCGCCCGCTGCGCCACCCACGGCGAGGTCGCCCTGCGCATCCCCCGGCACCGGGTCTACTCCGCGCCCTACGGCGAGGTCGACGCCGGCGACCTGGTGCGCCAGGAGCACGAGATCGCCCGGCTCCTCACCGGCCGGGGCCTTCCCGCCGCGCCCGCGCTCGAACTGATCACCCTGGGGGACGGTCTGGTCGTCTCCCTCGCGGGCTACGTGGAGCACGACGGGCTGCCCGTCGCCCCGAAGGAGGTCGGCCGCTTCCTGGCCGCTCTCCACCGGCTGGAGCCGCCGACCGTCAAGCTCGCCTACCAGGAGCCGGGGGACTTCCCGTCCTTCCTCACCAGGCGGCTGACGACCCGGCACGCGCACCTGCGCGACCTCGACGCCGACCTGCCCGAGCTGCCCGGCCCCGGGGAGATCCGCGCGGTCCTCGAAGCCGAACCCGACGACCCGCGCCTGCTGCACCTGGACGTCCGCCGGCAGAACCTGCTCGGCAGCGGGGGCCGGCTCAGCGCCGTCGTCGACTGGTCCAACGCCCTGGTCGGCCCCGTCCTGATGGAACTGGCCCGGGTCGCCGAGTACGCCAGGCTGGCGGACAACGGCATCGACGCGGACGGCATCCTGGCCGGCTACGCCGACTCCGCCGACCTGCCCGACCTGCACTCCCGGGCGGCCCTGCTGCACCGGCTCGACACCACCGTGATGCTGGCCCTGGTCTTCCACTCGGTGGCGCCCGACCCGGCCCGCGCCGCCGACCTGGTCGCCCGCTCCCGCCACCTGCTGGAGCTGCTCGGGGGCTGATCCCGCCCCCGCCCCGGCGCACAGGACCGGACCGCCGCCCCCTGCCCGGGGACGGCGGTCCGGTCGTCGCGGTGCGCGCTACGAACCGCCGTGGACCCCGAACTCCCGGCAGACGGCGGCCAGGGCCTCCGCCGGATCGGTGGTGCGGATACGGCCGGCACCCTCCACGACGAACGGCGGCTGCCCGTGCTCGCCGGAATCGACCTGGACCCGCCCGGTCCGGGAGCCGACGCCGAGGAAGTACACGTTGTCGTCATCGCCCGGACGCGTCACGCGCAGCCGCTCGACCCCGAGGCCGGGGAGCAGCCGCCGGGCGCCGTCGAGAACCTCGTCCAGCGGCCCACCGCCGCGATCGGCGGGACCCCGTTCCCCGACCGGAATCACCTGTCCACTCATGACGTGCGTCCTCCCACCCGGGACGGCCCCGTGATGGTCCGTTGCCGCACCCGGATGGCGCAGCAGGGACAGTGGGACGGCCACCCCGCACGGGGACGGGCTCCGGTCAGGCCTTGGTCCAGGCGGCCTCGCGCAGCAGCCGCAGGCCGTTCAGGCCGACGATGACGGTCGAGCCCTCGTGGCCGAGCACGCCCAGCGGCAGCGGGAGGGTGGCGACCAGGTCCCAGACCACGAGGACGGTGATGAACACCGAGGCGATCACGAGGTTCTGCACCACGAACGACCTCGCCCGCCGGGAGAGCGCCACCACCGCCGGGACGGTGGCGAGTTCGTCGCGGACGATCACCGCGTCGGCGGTCTCCAGGGCCAGGTCGGAGCCGGCCCGGCCCATCGCGATGCCGGTGTGGGCGGCGGCCAGCGCGGGCGCGTCGTTGACGCCGTCGCCGACCACCAGCACCTTGCGCCCGGCCGCCTCCTGCTCCCGGACGGCGGCGACCTTGTCCTGCGGCAGCAGCCCGGCCCGGACGTCGGCGATGCCGACCTCGGCGGCCAGGTGGGCGGCGGCGCGGGGGTTGTCGCCGGTGAGCAGCAGCGGCGTGCGGCCGGTGAGTCCGGTCAGCGCGGTGACGGTGGCGGCGGCGTCCGGGCGCAGCCGGTCGGCGATGCCGAGCACGCCGACCGGGACACCGTCCGCCTCGACCAGGACGGCGGTACGGCCGGCCTCCTCCAACCCGGCGGCCAGTGCGGCGGCTTCGGCGGCCGCGGTGGCTGAGGTGGCTGCGGTGGCTGAGGTGGCTGAGGTGGCTGCGGTGGCGGCGGTGGCTGCTTCGGCGGGCGCTTCGGTGACGGCCTCGGTGACGGCCTCGGTGACGGCGGGCCCCCTGGTCAGCCGGGCGGGCGCGCCGACCGCGACCGCCCTGCCGCCGACGGTGGCGGTGACGCCGACGCCGGGGGTGGAGGTGAAGTCCCCGGCCACGGCGATCGTCAGGCCGCGGCCGCGGGCGGCGTCGACGACGGCGCGGGCGAGCGGGTGCTCGCTGGGGTGCTCGGCGGCGGCCGCCAGGGCCAGCAGTTCGTCCTCGGTGAGGCCGGAGCCGGTGAGCGGCCGCAGGTCGGTGAGACGGGGGGTGCCCTCGGTGAGGGTGCCGGTCTTGTCCAGCGCGACGGCGTCGACCTGGCCCAGCCGCTCCATCACGACGGCCGACTTGACCAGGACGCCGTGCCGTCCGGCGTTGGCGATGGCGGAGAGCAGCGGCGGCATGGTGGCCAGCACCACCGCGCACGGGGAGGCGACGATCATGAAGGTCATCGCCCGCAGCAGCGAGCCGGTGAAGGCCGCGCCGAAGGCCAGCGGGACGGCGAAGACCGCGAGGGTGGCGGCCACCATGCCGATCGAGTAGCGCTGTTCGACCTTCTCGATGAACAGCTGGGTGGGCGCCTTGGTCTCGGAGGCCTCCTCGACCAGCTTCACGATCCGGGCGATCACCGTGTCCGAGGCGTCCCGCTCGACCCGCAGCCGCAGGGCGCCGGTGCCGTTGAGGGTGCCGGCGAACACCTCGTCGCCGGGCTGCTTGGCGACGGGCAGCGGCTCGCCGGTGATGGTGGCCTGGTCGACGTCGCTCGCGCCGTCGAGCACCCGCCCGTCGGCGCCGATCCGTTCGCCGGGCCGCACCAGCACGGTGTCGCCGACGGCCAGTCGCCCGGTCGGCACGGTCTCCTCGCCGCCGTCGGGCAGCAGCCGGGTGGCGGTGGCCGGGGCGAGGTCGAGCAGTCCGCGCACCGAGTCGGCCGTACGGGCGGTGGCCAGAGCCTCCAGGGCGCCCGAGGTGGCGAAGATGACGATCAGCAGGGCACCGTCCATCACCTGCCCGACGGCGGCGGCGCCGAGCGCGGCCACGATCATCAGCAGGTCGACGTCGAGGGTCTTCTCGCGCAGCGCCCGGAGCCCGGCCCAGGCGGGTTCCCAGCCGCCGGTGGCGTACGCGAGGGCGTACAGCGGGGCCCAGGACCAGGCGGGCGCGCCGGTCAGCTGAAGCGGCAGCGCGACCAGGAACAGCACGGTCGCGGCGGCGGCCCAGCGGGCCTCGGGCAGCGCGAGTACCCGGGTGCGCCGCCGGGGCGCGGCGTCCGGTCGCGGCGCGGCCGGGGGCGCGGGGCGCTCGGTCAGGGTGGTGAAGGACATGGCGGGCGGGACCCTTTCGGGGCGGGCCTGGACAGGGCGGGGCCGATGGGCCACTCACGATACATGAACATATGAACGCTCCTTCATTCATCAGTTGTACTATGGCCCGTATGGGTCATGGAGCCGCCCCCGCCACCGCCGTCCCGCACACGCGCCTGGACGCCACCAGCGCTGCCCGGGTGGCCACCACCCTGCAAGCCCTGGCCACCCCCTCCCGCCTGCTGATCCTCTCCCGGCTGCGCGAGGGCCCCTGCGCCGCCACCGAACTCGCCGCCGAGGTCGGGCTGGAGCAGTCCGCCTGCTCCCACCAGCTACGCCTGCTGCGCAACCTCGGCCTGGTCGTCGGCCGGCGCAACGGCCGCCAGGTCGTCTACGCGCTCTACGACAACCACGTCGCCGCACTGCTCGACCAGGCCGTCTACCACATCGAGCACCTCCGGCTGGGCCTCAGCGACGCCCTCGACGGACAGGACGCGGACGAGCCGGCCGCCGCCCCGGCCCGCTGACCTCCGCGCCGATCCGATCGCCCCGCCGGCACCGCACGGGCCCGGCTCGGAGGGGCTCCGGGTCGGGCGCGCGGGCTCCGGGTCGGGCGCGCGGGCTCCGGGCCCCCTCAGGTGAGCCAGATCTCCCGGACGGTGCGCAGCGGGTCGTGTTCCACCCGGGGTTCGGTGTGCCAGCGCATGGTGGCGCGGCCGTCGCCGTACGGGGGCCAGGCGGGGCCCGGGTCGAGGTCGCGGACGAAGGCCACCCAGGCGGCATGGACGGCGTCGGCCAGTGACCGCGGCGGGTGGGCGCCGAGGGCGGCGGTGACGCCCTCGGCGTCCAGCAGGTCGAAGGCGAACGGGAGGTCGATGCAGTGGAAGGCCTGCCCGGTGCGGCCGGGCGCGGCACCGGACCAGTCGAACTGGTAGAGCCAGGTGGGATGTCGGCGCTCGCCGCGGGCCTCGGCGATGGCCAGGGCGGGGGCACGGAACAGCCAGTCGGTGATCGCGTCGCCGCCGGCCGCGCCGGGCCGCTCGGCGAGGAAGCGCGCGGACCGGCGGTCGTCCAGGCCCAACCCGGCCAGCAGGCCGAGCAGTTCGTCCACCTGGGGCGGCGGCGGGGTGCCCTCAGCGGCCGAGGCGGCGAACTCGTGCGCGGTGAAGCCGAGCAGCAGCGGAACGCCGGCGTCGGCGAGCGCCTCCGGCACCGGCAGTGGTACCAGCTCGCCGTCGGCGAAGGGCGCGACGGGCAGCGCCGGCAGTCCGTCGGGGTCCGGCCCGCCGGCGTCGAGGGTGTCCTGGAGGGCCAGCAGCTCGGTGTCGGTGGTGCCCCGCAGGGCGGCCGCCGTGGCGGGCACGCCGGTGCGGGCGGCGAAGGCCCGGCTGACGGCCTCGGCGGCGGCCCGGTCCTGCGGGCGCATCACGGCGCCGGAGGCCGAGATCGCCGCGCGGAACAGCCCCCGGGCGGCCGGTGTGGCGAGCAGCGTCTGGACGGCTCCGCCGCCGGCCGACTGTCCGGCGATGGTGACCTTCGCCGGGTCGCCGCCGAAGGAGGCCACGTTGTCCCGTACCCATTCCAGGGCGGCGATCCAGTCCCGCACGCCCCGGTTGTCGGGGGCGTCCGGCAGGTGCAGGAAGCCCTCGACGCCCAGCCGGTAGCCGATCGAGACCACGACCACGCCGTCCCGGTTGAAGGCGGTGCCGTCGTACCAGGGGCTCGCCGAGCAGCCGGCCACGTAGCCGCCGCCGTGGATCCAGACCAGTACCGGCAGGCCCGCCGCCGGGGCGAGGTCAGGGGTGAAGACGTTGAGGTTGAGGGTGCCCGCGCCCGCGATGGTCGGCTCGGGGATGGTGGTGACCTCGCCGAACGGGCGGCGCTGCGCCGTCGGCCCGTAGGCCGTCGCGTCCAGTACCTCGGTCCACGGCCGGGGCGGCACGGGTGCGGCGAACCGCAGTTCGCCGACCGGCGGCCGGGCGTACGGGATGCCCAGGAAGCGGGTGCTGCCGTCGGCCCTGCGCTCGCCGCGCACCTGGCCCCGGCGGGTGGGGACGACCGGCTGCGGCTGCGGGCTCGGGGTGGTCATGCGGGTCCTCCTGTGCGGGGCACGGGCGCGGTGCCTCGTGGTCGATGTGGCGCCGGAGCCGGTTCGGCTCCTGGGGGCGGCCGTCCGGACACCGTAGGCCCGGACGGGGATGACGAGCGAGACGGAGATCCGGCCAGGCGGGACGACCGAGGCCGCCGGGGTCGTTCCCCTCCGGCACCCGGCCGGGCGCCGGGGCGATCACGGCGCGGATCCCGGACCGGATCCCCCGAGCAGGCGCCTTATGTCAACACCATTGACGTTGAACCGCGCACGAAGGGGACCGCTTCGGCCTCGGCTTCGACAGCTGACGGCCGGTCGTCGGGACCTTCACCCGGGCCCTGCTCGGCTCGGTGAGCACCCACTGCGCGCAGTACGCGACCTGCCCGGTGGTCATCGTCCGCGCCCGGGACCGATCCGCGCCGGCATTGCCTTCGCCATCCTTCATTGCAACGCGCCATTGCATTCGCATTCAGCGTCATTGCATCAATTTGCCGATTCTCACCTGGGCAATCGCCTTCAAGGCGATTGACACCCCGTCAAAACGCAACGTAGCTTTCCAGTATCGCAAACGCTCGGCAACGCGAAACGAGGAATGGCCATGAGCGAATCCCCGCACACCCTCGCGGCAATGCCGACGACACGTCGGGCCGACTGCCCCTTCGACCCGCCGGCCGAGCTGACCGACGCCCGCCGGCACGCTCCGATGAGCCGCTTCACCTTCCCCGGCGGAGAGCCCGGCTGGGTGATCACCGGCTACGACCTGGTCAGGTCGGTGCTGGCCGACTCCCGGTTCAGCTCGCGCAAGGAGCTCATGCTCCACCCGACCATCGACTACGGGGGCATCCAGGTCCCTCCGGCGCCGCCCGGCGAGTTCCTCCTCATGGACGAGCCCCTGCACAGCCGCTACCGGAAGCCGCTGACCGGCAAGTTCACCGTACGGCGGATGCGGCTGCTCGCCGAGCGCGTCGCCCGGATCACCACCGAACGCCTGGACGCCATGGAGGAGACCGGGCCCCCGGCGGAGCTGGTGACCGCGTTCGCCAAGCCCATCCCCGCCATCGTGATCTGCGAGCTGCTGGGAGTGCCGTACCAGGACCGGGACTCCTTCCAGGAGCAGGTCGACTCGTTCATGAACGGGGAGACCAGCGACGAGGACATGCTGGCCGCCTACACCGCGACCCAGGACTACCTCGCCCAGCTGGTGGCCGCCAAGCGCGCGCACCCCACCGACGACGTGCTCAGCGACCTCACCGACAGCGACCTCACCGACGAGGAGCTGAAGGGGATCAGCCTGATCCTGCTCGCGGCCGGGCTCGACACCACCGCCAACATGCTGGCGCTCGGCACGTTCGCGCTGCTGCGCAACCCGGAGCAACTGGCCGCGCTGCGCGCCGATCCCTCGCTCACCGGCCGGGCCGTGGAGGAACTGCTGCGGTACCTGAGCGTCGCCAAGACGTTCATGCGGACGGCACTGGAGGACGTCGAACTCGGCGGCCGGACCGTCCGGGCCGGCGAGCGGCTGATCCTCTCGTACAACACCGCCAACCGCGACCCCGACCGCTTCCCCGATCCCCACGCGCTCGACCTCCACCGGCAGAACGGCGGGCACCTGGCCTTCGGCCACGGCATCCACCAGTGCCTGGGCCAGCAACTGGCCCGCGTCGAGATGCAGGTCGCCTTCCCCGCCCTGCTCGACCGCTTCCCCACACTGCGCCTGGCCGTCCCGCCGGAGGACGTCGCGCTGCGCCCGGAGATCGCGGACATCTACGGGGTCAAGAGCCTCCCCGTCACCTGGGACGCGTGACCGATGAGGATCACCGTGGACTCCGAGCGCTGCATCGGCTCCGGAATGTGCGTGCTGACGGCGGGTGAAGTGTTCGACCAGCGCCAGGAGGACGGCACGTCCTTCGTGCGGCAACCCGAGCCGCCCCCGGAGGCGCTGGAGGCGGTCCGCGAGGCCGTCGACCTGTGCCCCGCCTCGGCGATCACCCTGTCGACCGGCCGCTAGGCGGCCCCGCCGGGCCTCCCGGGCCTTGCGCCACCAGCCCTCCCTGGCCCCGCCAACCCGCTCGCGCGCGACACCTGCCGTCGCGTCAACCGCACGCGCGGGTTGGACAACCTGACATCTGACGTCACATCAACTACGTGCGGGAACAAGGTAGTCCAGCGGGCGACGACCGCGTGTGGGCTTTGTGCTTCGTGCCACGCGGCCGGGCTCGCGCAGCTACTGCCGGTACACCGGCGAACGTGTCCCGCGGAGGGAGCGAACATGGTGGGCATGGAGCTGGTGGTCGGGTATCTCTTCGCGTGGGCCGTGGGCAAGGCGAAGCGGGTGGCGGGCCGGGTGGCGCCGCGCCGGCGGGCGTGGGAGGGCCGGCGCCGGGACCCGGAGCGGGTGTCCCGCTGGCTCGGCTTCCTCGCCCGGCACCTCGAACAGCGCGGAAAGCCCGACCTCGCCTGGTGGGAACCGGGCACCTCCATGCGGCTCGTGACGCGCATGACCATGACCGGACTGGTCTCAGGGGCGTGCATCGGACTCCTCATCGGGCCCATGGACGGGCCCTCACCGCGTACACCGCGGGCGGGCTCGGCACCATGCTCAGCGTGACCGCGTGGGGCCAGTGGACGGTCGTCGCACGCGTCTGGCTGCCGCTGACCGGACGGCTGCCCGGGGCGGCGATGACGTTCCTGGAGGACGCCCACCAGCGGGGCGTGCTGCGCAAGGTCGGCGCGGTCTACCAGTTCCGCCACACCCGCATCCGGCACCACTTCGCCCGGCTCCCGGACCGGCGCCACCGGTGACCGGCGGCTCCGGTGACCGGCGGCTCCGGTGACCGGCGGTTCGCACTCCCCCGCGCGAGCAGCGTGACGCCGTCCGCCTGACGGCCGAGGAGGCGGGCGTGCGGGGCCGTCAGGGGTTCCCGGCGCGGGGGCCCGGGATCCGGCGGTCGTTCTGCAGGGTCCACAGCTCGTGGAACAGGCCGCCGGTGTCGGCGACGAGGTCGGCGAACGTCCCCTGCTGGATGATCCGGCCCCGGTCGAGGACGACGATCCGGTCGGCGATGGCGACGTTGGCGAGCCGGTGCGTCACCAGGACGACGGCGCGGTCCTGGGCGAGCCCGCGCAGGCCCGCGAAGATCCGGTGCTCCGCCCGGGCGTCGAGGGCGCTGGTCGGTTCGTCCATCACCAGGAGGCCGGCCTGCCGGTGGAACGCGCGGGCGATCGCGATGCGCTGCCACTGGCCGCCGGAGAGCTCCTCCCCTCCCCACCACTCCCTGGCGAGCAGGGTGTCCAGGCCGGAACGGAGTCCGGCGACGACCTCGTCCGCGCCGGCCGCCTCCGCCGCCGCGAGGACCGCGGCGTCGCCGCGTGCGGCCGGCTGACCGAGATGGATGTTGTCGCGGGCGGACATCGGCCAGCGGGCGAAGTCCTGCGGCACCACGGCCACCCGGCCCCAGAGCGCACCGGGTTCGATGTCCGCGATGTCGGTCCCGTCCCAGCGCACCGTGCCGCCGGTGGGGAGGTAGAGCGCGGAGATGACGCGGGAGAGCGTCGTCTTCCCGGCGCCGTTCTCGCCGACCAGCGCGAGGATCTCGCCCCGGCGGACGGTCAGGTCGATCCCGCTGAGCGTGTTCTTCTCGCTGCCGGGGTAGCGGTAGTCCATGGCGCAGATCGCGATCTCCCTCGGATCGCCCGGCGCCTTCCGGCCGCGCGCCATCCGATGGCCGCCGGCCTCCTCCAGGAAGTCCGACCAGTCGTCCAGGTAGAGGCCCGTACGGAACAGCCGGGTGCCCTCGCCGATGATGCCGCGCACGCCGGCCGTGGCCGTCTGGAGGCCGATGACGGCCGTCCCGGCGGACGGGATGCTGATCCGGCCGCTCGCCATCAGCAGCACCAGGGCGCCCCACACCACCACGGAGCCGGCACCGCCGCCGAGCGCCCCGACGGTGGCCGCCTTGGCGCCCTTCCAGACGGCGCGGTCCATCGTGCGGTCCACCCGTGCCCCGGTGGACCGGTAGTGGGAGAGGAGGAAGCCGCCCATGGTGTTGGAGCGGATCTGGTCGGCCGCGTGCTTGTCGACGACGTACCAGCGCAGCATGCCCAGCATCCGGCGGTCGGAGTTCGTCTCGACCGACGACAGGTAGTGCACCCGGGCCGCCCGGATCGACGCGACGCCCTGCGGAAGGCCCGCCAGGACCAGCAGCGGCAGCAGGACCGGGTGCAGGTAGGCGAGGACCCCGGCCGCGCCGACCAGCGAGGCGGCGGCCGCCATGATCGTCTGCGACTCGCCGAGGAGGTCGGGCGCCACGTCCGCACCCCGGTCCGCGGCCTCCCAGCGGTCGTTGTACCCGGCGGTGTCGTACGCGCACAGCTCGGCGTCCAGGGCCGCCGTCAGGAGCATCAGCTCGGCCTCCCGGCCGATCCGCGGCGCCAGGCGCCCGTTCAGCCGGCGGAGATCGGAGCGACGAGGCTACGGGAGGGCCGGCAGCGCCTCACAGGTAGTCGTCCACACGCACTCGATCGAGTGAACACCGATGCGTAACACGCGGTCCGAGCAGCACAGTTGGCCCGTTTCGCCGCCCACGGGGAAGGCGCCGGGCCCACGCGGCCGCGCTACGCCCTGAAGGTGGCCCGATAGTCCGCGGGGGACGTGCCGACATGGCGGTGGAAGGCCGCGCGGAAGGCGGCGGGGCTGCCCAGTCCGCTGAGCCGGGCGACCTGTTCGACGGGGGTCGTGGTCGTCTCCAGGAGTTCCCGCGCCCAGTCGATGCGGGCGGCGGTGAGCCAGGCCATCGGGGAGCTGTCCGTCTCCTGCTGGAAGCGGCGGATGAACGTCCGCCGGGACATGTGCGCGCGCTGGGCCAGCTCGTCCACGGTCTGCCGGCGGGCGAGGTTGTCGAGCATCATGGCACGGACCGGCGCGAGTTCCTCGCCCCGGTCGGGCGGCCGGAACCGATCGATGAACTGCGCCTGGCCGCCCGGGCGTTGGGGCGGGGCGACGAGGGCCCGGGCGCGGGCGTTGGCGGCCGCGGCGCCGAAGTCCCGCCGGATGATGTGCAGGCACAGGTCGACGCCCGCGGTCACGCCGGCCGAGGTCAGGACGTCGCCGTCGTCGACGTAGAGCCGGTTGGGCCGGACGTCGATCCGGGGGTACCGGCGCTGGAGCGCCGCGGCGTCCAGCCAGTGGGTCGTCGCGGGGCGCCCGTCCAGCAGCCCGGCGGCCGCCAGGGCGAACGCCCCCGTGCAGATCGACACCAGACGGGCTCCGCGCGCGTGCGCCGAGCGGATCGCCGCCAGTGCCGCGGCGGGAGGCGGCTCGTCCGGGTCCTGGCAGCCGGGGACGACGACCGTGCCGGCGCCCTCCAGCGCCTCCAGCCCGGCGTCCGCGGCGACGGTGAACCAGCCGCTGCGCACCGGCCCGGCCGCCGGATCGGTGCAGACGGTGACCTCGTAGTGCGGGTCAGGCCCGAAGGCCTGCACCGGGATGCCGAGGTCGAGCGGGAGGACCCCGGGAAGTGCCAGCACCGCGACCCGGTGCGCTTCGATCGCCGTCATGGCACGATCCTAGCGACCCATGGCCCGCGTGCCACTGTCGAGGCCGCGGGCCCGGTTCCTAACCTTCGGCCATGGACTTCTCACTCGACCTGCCGACCGGCCCCCTGGCCGAGGCCATCCTCGCCGCCGTGCACGCCTCCGAGACCCCGCCGGTGGCCAACCACAGCGTGCGCAGCTTCCTCTTCGCCGAGCTCCTCGCCGCCCACGAGGGCTGCCTGGACGACGCCGCCTACGACCGTGACCTGCTGTTCGCCGCGACCGTCCTGCACGACCTGGGCACCGGCACCCTGGCGAAGGGCGAAGCCCGCTTCGAGGTGGAGGGCGCCGACCTGGCGGCCGACCTGCTGCGCGGCCACCAGGTGCCCGAGGCCGACATCGACCGCGTCTGGGAGGCGATCGCGCTCCACACCTCCCCCGGCATCGCCGAGCGCCGCGGGCTGCTGAGCCACCTCACCCGCGAGGGCGTGGGCGCCGACTTCGGACGCAACGCGGCCCTCGTCTCCCGGCAGGCGGAGCGGATCCACGCCGCCTACCCCCGCCTGGCCATGGTCCGCTCGCTCGTCGACGCGATCGTGGAGCGGGCCGCCCGGTCGGACGCCGCGGCGCCCCGCCACTCGCTCGGCGGCGAACTGCTCCGCGAGCGCCGGGCCGGCGGCGTGACCGAGCTGGAGCGCTCCGCCGCCTCCTGCCCCTGGGGCGAGTAGGCGGCGGCCCCCGCGGCTCACCGCTGGGGGAAGCTGAAGGCGTAGCCGTTGTCCTTGAGCCAGGGCAGGAGCTGTTCGAGGGCGGCGAGGGTCTGGGCACGGTTGCCGCCGCCGTCGTGGACGAGGACCGGCCCGGGTGAGCACGGCGCCCACGGTGCCGGCGGGGCCGCGATGTCCGTAATGAACGATTGTGTTCCCTATCCCCCGGGGATACCGTCGGCAGTGGTGAACGAATCCGTCCCCTGCCCGTCGTTCACCCCCGAACCCATTGGGGGACCTGCCATGGCCACCTCGCGCGCTCTGGCCGAGGCTTCGCCCGCGACCGCACGTCGGGGCCAGCACCCGGGGATTGCACTCACCGTCATCGCGGCCACACAGCTGATGGTCGTGCTCGACATCACGATCGTGAACATCGCGCTGCCGCACATCCAGCGGGCGCTGAGCTTCAGCACCACCGACCTGTCCTGGGTGATCAACGCCTACACCCTCACCTTCGGCGGGCTGCTGCTGCTCGGCGGACGGGCCGGCGACATCCTCGGGCGGCGGCGGGTGTTCATCGTCGGCGTCCTGGTCTTCAGCATGGCCTCGCTGCTCGGCGGCGTCGCACAGTCCTCCGGCTGGCTGCTGGCCGCCCGGTCCCTCCAGGGACTGGGCGGCGCCATCGCCTCACCGACCGCGCTCGCGCTGATCGCCACCAACTTCAGGGAGGGCCCGGAGCGCAACCGGGCCTTCGGCGTGTTCTCCGCCGTCGCCGGGGCCGGCGGCGCGATCGGCCTGCTGCTCGGCGGCATGCTGACCTCCTGGCTGTCCTGGCGCTGGGTGCTCTTCGTCAATGTGCCGATCGGCATTGCGATCGCGCTGCTGGCACCGCTCTACATCAACGAGTCCGAACGGCACCCCGGACGCTTCGACCTGGCCGGCGCGTTCGCCGCCACGGCGGGCATGGTCTCGCTGGTGTACGGCTTCATCCGCGCCTCCGCGCACGGCTGGACGGACCCCGTGACGCTGACCGCGTTCGGCCTGGCCGTGGTGCTGCTGACGGCCTTCCTGGTCCACGAGCGGCGGGTGCCGCAGCCGATCACCCCGCTGCACCTGTTCCGCAACCGCAACCGCTCCGGCGCGTACGCGCTGATGCTCTGCGTGGCCGCGACGATGTTCAGCATCTTCTTCTTCATCACCCTGTTCGTGCAGGAGATCCTCGGCTTCAGCCCGCTGCGGGCCGGCTTCGCGTTCCTGCCGATCAGCGTCGCGATCGTGGCCGCCGCCCAGTTCGCGGCCCGCACCCAGGTGCGGTTCGGCGCCAAGCCCTTCCTGGTGGCCGGTTCGCTGCTGGTGCTGGGCGGGGTGATCTGGGCGACCAGGATCGACATCGACAGCAGCTACGTGGGCGGCATCCTCGGGCCGACCCTGATGTTCGGCTTCGGCATGGGCTCGATCTTCGTCCCGGCGCTGCTGACCGCCGTCTCCCGGGTCGCCCCGCACGAGACCGGCGCCGCCACCGGCATGCTCAACACCACCCAGCAGGTCGGCGGCTCGCTCGGACTGTCGATCCTCGTCACCGTGTACGGCACGGCCGGCCGCAACGAGGCCCGGCAGCAGGCCGCCGCGTTCCTGCGGCAGGCCACCCCGCAGCAGGCCGCCCAGTTCCGGGCCACCGGCCGGCTCCCGGCGCCGTACTCCTCGCAGGTGCTGGTGCACGGCATCGGCAGCGCCTTCCAGATGGGCGTGGTGTTCGCCGCACTGGCGGTGACGATCGCGGTGTTCGTCATCAAGGCCGGCCGGCTGCCGCTGCCGCCCGCCGTCAGCTCTTCGGGGGGCAGTGCTTGACAGGGCGTCAGGGTGACCGGGAGAGTCTTTCTTGCAATGGTTTTCATCTTCGATAAACCGTTGCGGGCGGCTGCCGCCTGCCCACCTGCGGGTGAGCGCCGCCCATCGAAGCCCACGCCCTCCCGAAAGAGGACCGCCATGTCGCTCGACGTCTCCCCCGCCCTCCTCGACCAGGCCCGGCAGGGCCGCGTCGACGAGGCCGAGTTCCTGGACACCGTCCGGGCCTCGCTCCCGTACGCCTACCAGGTCGTCGCCGGGCTCAGCACCGAACTCGCCGCCGGAGAAGAGGAGTTCACCACCGACAACACCACGCCCAGCGACGAGCAGCGGGCCCAGCTGCTGCGCGCGCTCGCCAGCAACGCGATCCGCGGCAGCCTGGAGGACCACTTCGGCGTGAAGCTCGCCTTCGTCAACTGCCACCGCGTCGGTGCCTTCCGCCCGGGCACCGAGGACAGCGCCGCGTACCGCGAGTTCACCTCGCTGCACAACCAGATCCGCAACCAGAGCCCGGAGCTGCGCAGCTGCTGACGGCGGCCGGACGCGACCTGCCCGCGGCGGCTCCCACCCAGGTTCCGAGGAGGTGGGAGCCGCCGCACGTGTCGCCGTGTTGCGCCCCGTTGCGGGCCGGTGTCGGGATCGCGCGGCGATCTTGTCGCACGGCCCGGCGCCTGCGTACGTTCGGAACGCACCACCAGACCGGCCCGCCCCGGGCCGCCCTCACCCCGCGGAGCCCACCATGTCGCCGGACCCTCGCCCACTGCGGAAACTCGGCTTCCTGACCATCGGGCTCTTCGACGAGGCGGACCCGCGCCGGGGCCACGAGTCCACCCTGGAGATCATCGCCCTCGGCGAACGGCTCGGCTTCGACAGCGCCTGGCTGCGCCACCGCCACCTCCAGTACGGCATCTCCTCCCCGGTCGCCGTCCTCGCCGCCGCCACCCAGCGCACCAGCCGCGTCCAGCTCGGCACCGCCGTCACCCCGCTCGGCTGGGAGAACCCGCTGCGGCTCGCCGAGGACCTGGCCACCGTGGACGTGCTCTCCGGCGGCCGGCTCAACCCCGGCTTCAGCGTCGGCCCGCCCGTCCACTACGAGCACGTGCGCGGGGCGCTCCACCCCGACACCGCCGAGCAGGAGGACTTCAGCCCCCGGCGCGCCGAACGGCTGATCGCCCTGGTGCGCGGCGAGGACGCCTCCGACTTCGCGGGCACCGAGGGCATCGAGGTCTACTCCCGCCGGGTCCAGCCGCACTCCCCCGGCCTCGGCTCCCGGCTCTGGTACGGCGCCGGGAGCCTGCGCTCGGCCCGCTGGGCCGGCGAGCAGGGGCTCAACCTGCTCACCAGCAGCGTGGTGAAGACCCAGGACGCGGCCGGCCCGGGTCCGCTCGACTTCGCCGCCATCCAGGCCGCCCAGATCCGCGCCTTCCGCGAGCGCCACCCCGACGGCGAGCGCGCCCGGGTCTCCCAGGGCCTGGTGGTCATCCCCACCGACAGCGCCACCCCCGACCAGCGCGCCAGGTACGAGGCGTACGCCCTCGCCCGCACCCCGCGCACCCTCGCCCCGCAGGGCCCCGCCCGGATGCTCTTCGCCCCCGACCTGGTCGGCACCACCGAACAGCTGGTCGAGCGGCTGCACGCCCACGCCGGCTACCGCGAGGTCGACGAGGTCGCCTTCGCCCTGCCCTTCTCGTTCGAGCACGAGGACTACGTGCAGATCCTCACCGACCTGGCCACCCGCCTCGGCCCCGCCCTCGGCTGGAGCCCGGCCGAGGGCTGAGGGACGGCTCCCCGGAAGCCGCCGTCCGGGTACGTCCGCCACGAGCGCCACAGCCCTGGCACCGGCCTCACGGGAAGCGGTGGCTCGCCCTGTCCGCGTCGACGTCGGCCCGGGCGCGCGGGGTGACCAGAGGTCAGCCTCAGAACTCGCTGGTGTCGATGTCGAGTTCGAACGGCTCGGGCAGCGCGTCGATGGTGTGCTGGTGGGCCCAGGAGTGCGCCACCGGGGTGGCGACTCCCTCGATGGTCTCCGTTTCCACGGGAGGAAGCCCATCGGCGTTTCCGAGGATCACCGGCTCTGGTCAATGGAATAAGCGCTTGCTTGGAATCGGGCGCGTGCAGCCGTGGAACCCGAGCGCTCCAGGAGATGTCATGGCCGGAACCAACCGTCAGATACGCCTCGCCCGTCGGCCGGTCGGGGAGGTGCGGCCGGAGGACTGGACGCACGGGGAGGAGGCGGTTCCGGAGCCCGGGGACGGGGAGTTCCTGGGGCGGACGCGGTACGTGTCGCTGGATCCGGCGATGCGCGGGTGGCTGGACGACCGGCCGTCGTACCTGCCGCCGGTGGGGCTCGGCGAGGTGATGCGGGCGGGCTCGGTGGTGGAGGTGGTCGCGTCCAACCACCCGGGGTTCCGGGTCGGCGACCACGTGGTCGGCAGCTTCGGGGTGCAGGAGTACGCGGTGTCGGACGGCAGGGGCGCGCTCACCGTCGATCCCGCGCTCGCGCCGCTGTCGACGTACCTGGGCGCCCTCGGGTTGCCCGGCATGACGGCGTACTTCGGGCTGCTGGAGGTCGGGGCGCTCAAGGAGGGCGAGACCGTCGTCGTCTCCGGCGCCGCCGGGGCCGTAGGCAGCCTGGTCGGGCAGATCGCCAAGGTGAAGGGCTGCCGGGTGGTCGGCATCGCGGGCGGCCCCGCGAAGTGCGCGCTGCTCACCGGGGAGCTGGGCTTCGACGCCGCGATCGACTACCGCGCGGAGGACGTCCGCAAGGCGCTGCGCACCCACGCCCCGGACGGCATCGACGTGTACTTCGACAACGTCGGCGGCCCGGTCCTGGACGCCGCACTGACCCGTCTGGCGCTGCACGCCCGGGTGGTGGTCTGCGGCGCGATCAGCCAGTACAACAACGAGGGCGCCGTGCGGGGCCCGTCCAACTACCTGTCCCTGCTGGTGCGGCGGGCCCGGATGGAGGGCTTCGTGGTGTTCGACTACGCCCGCCGGTACCCGGAGGCGGCCGCCGAACTCGCCGGCTGGATCGCGGACGGCCGGATCAAGGTCAGGGAGCAGGTGGTGGAGGGCACCGTGGACGACTTCCCGGACACCTTCGGGATGCTGTTCCGGGGCGAGAACACCGGCAAGCTGGTGCTGCGCCTGGCGTGAGGCTCCTCGGGCGGCCGCCACCCCGTACGGCCGCCCGAGTTCACCAGGCCGACAGGTCACCGAGCCGACGGCAGGTCAGAGCAGGCGGCAGGTCAGAGCAGGCGCTTGATCTCGCCGCGCGCCCGGTAGAAGCCGCCGGAGGCGGACTCCCGCACCTCGGCGACCAGGTAGCGGGCCCCGGCGATCCGGACGTCCTTGGGGAACTGCACCCGCCAGGACGGGTCGTAGCCCTGCGACACCACCCGCACCCGCAGCCGGGCGCCGTCCTGGACGCACTCGACCTCGATCTCGCCGCCGGTCCTCTCGGCGGTCACCGTGACCGTCTCCAGTCCGGCCCCGGCCAGCACCGGCTCCCGGTCCGCGCCCTTGACCTCGGCGGTCTTCGGCAGCGTGCCGCCCTCCGCCGCCCGCACCGCCTGCTCACTGGCGTCCAGGCAGGCCAGCGAGCCGTCCGTGGTCACCAGGTAGAGCCGGCCGTCCCGGTACTGCATGCTGTACGCCGAGCCGCAGCCGGTGGCGAGCTTCCACAGCCGGGTGCCGTCGGCGGCGAAGCAGTACACCGAGGAGTGGTTGTCCCCGGCGAAGACGTACTCGCCGTCCGGGGAGGCCGCGCAGGAGAAGACGGCGGCGTCGCAGCGGTAGGCGGCCACCTCGGCACCGTCCGACTTGCGCAGCCGGTGCACCCAGCCGCGGCCGGTGCCGGCGAACACCTCGTCGGCTTCCTGCCAGCCGAACAGCACCTCGCCCTTGGTCGGGGTGTGCCACCGCGGGTCGCCGCTGCGGTTGTCGTAGCGGGCGACGCCGCGCGAGTGGCCGTGGTAGACGCCGTCGGCGTCGCAGCGCACCATCCAGCCGGCCCGGCCGTCGGCCTGGCGGCGCCACTGGAACTCGTCCTCGTGGTCCACCGTGGTCAGTCCGCCGCGCTCGTCGGCGACGCCGAGCACGCCGTCGTGGATGTCGAGCCAGAAGATGTCCACGTCCTGGGCTATCTCGTACGCCACCCGCGGGACCTTGCCGCCCAGGTCGTACACCTTGCCGTCGTCGCAGCCGGCGTAGATCCACCAGTCGTCCGCGACGATGCACTTGACGCCGTCCGGCAGGCCGTAGCGGGCCGTCACCTCGCCGTCGTGGGTGAGGGTGTAGACGTCGCCGCGCTCGTTGCCGACCCAGGCGTGCTCCTCGCCGACGAAGATCCCGAAGGCGGGCGAGCCGGAGCGGAAGCGCCAGAGCAGCGGCGCCTGACGGGCGGTCGAGCCGCTGCTGACGATCTGCCGCCTGGTCACCGACCGGCGCTGGCGCACACCCCGGACGGCCGGGGCGTACCCCTTGCGGACCTTCTCGCCGATCTTCTTGGCCGCCGACGCGGACGCCTTCTCCGGGCTCGGGTACGTGGTCGACTTGCTCTGCCCGGGCTCACCGATCCGCCCATACCGCACCGTCACCACCTGGCCGGCGAGCCGCACCTCGTAGAACTTGTGCGCGCTCCCCTCGTCCTCGGACAGTTCGAGGTACGTGACCTGCTCTTCCACGGCGACGGACACGGCGGGGTCCTTTCGGGCAAACGGAGATGGGGGCGTCGGGCGGGACCGGCCCGCCGACATCACCAAAGCTATCGCCAGGCACCGACAGCCGGCCCTGGTGGGTGCCGGCGGGTGCCGGTCCCGACGCTCCGCGGACCGCCCGGGGTCAGTACAGCCCGGCCAGGAGGGCGCGCAGCCGCTCGTCCTCGCTGATGATGTCGTACGCGAGGCCGGAGGTGACGATCCGGCCGTCGCGTTCGACGAGATCGCCGACGTACCGGCCCAGGTCGATGTCCCCGGCGGCGGCGAGCGTGTGCAGGGCCTCGCAGCCGCCCGTCACGTCGGCGCCCGACTCGACCGACCGGAGCGCGGCCTCGGCGAGGCGGCCGAGGTCCACGGTGTCGGGGCCGGCGATGTCGAGCAGCGCGAGGACGGCGCCGGCGGCCTTCTCCGGGTCGTCGAGCAGCGCCTCCAGCCGGGGTATCAGGTCCCGGCCGGCCGCGCCGAGGGAGGCGGCGGCGCGCAGGGCGCGGACCACCGTCCAGCGGGCCCACAGCCGTGTCCCGGTGGTGCGGTCGAGGACGGAGGCCAGGATCCGGACGGCCTCCTCCGCGTCGCCGTCGATCTGCCAGAACGCGCGGGCCGTCGCGATGTCGGCGTCCAGCTGCGGGGCGGTCGGCTCCGGGTCGTCGCCGACCGCCGCGAGCAGGGCCGGGAGCAGCCCGGCGGCGGCCGCGCCCAGGTCGGCGGCGGCCTGCGCCGCCTCGGCCCGCTCGCGCGAGGACGCCAGCCGTTCGGCGACGGCGTCGAGCAGGAGGCCGGGTTCGCCGGTGACGTCGTAGTGGGCGCGGGCCACCTGGAGCGGACCTGCCGCGGACCGCAGCCCCTCGGCGGCCCGGTCGCGCACCTCGGGTGGGCCGCCCGCGGCGACGGCCGTGACAGCGGAGGCCGCGTAGGGGAAGTGCGGCAGCACCGCGCACAGTTCGGGCAGGCCGACAACCGCCCGCGGGCCCCACTGGCGCAGCAGGTGGACCAGGTCGGCGGTCTCGTTGTTGCCGAGTCCCTCGACGGCCAGCCGGGCGCGGACGGCGGCGAGCAGGTCCCGGTCGAAGGGGAAGGCCGTGGCCCCGGAGTCACCTGCGGCGGCGCGGGCGAGCGGGCGTCTTTCGAGGTCGCGGGCCAGCAGCGGGGCGGCCTGCCGGGGGTCGATCCGGACCAGCGCGGCGAGGGCCCGGTCGGCCGCCGCGTCGTCGGGCAGGCCCGCGAGTCCGAGCAGCCGGGGCGCGGCCTCGGCGGCGAGCGGGCCGAGCTTGGCCAGCAGGCTCGCCGCCGCGTCCTGGGCGGCGAGCGGGGCGATGGCCGGGATCAGCCGCGGCGGGGCGCTGCGCGAGACGTAGCAGGCGTGGTCGGCCGCCCACAGGGCCTCGGCCCGCACCTCGGGGCGCGGGTCGCCGAGTGCGGCCTCCAGCAGGGCGAAGGCCGCCTCGCGGTCGGCGTCGGTGTCGCGGTCCAGCAGGGTGTCGACGACCGTGTGCAGCAGTTCCTCGTGGTCCTGGCTGTAGTGGTCGACGGTGTGCTCGCGGGCGGGAAGCAGGCCGAGCACGGCCGCGTGGTGGCCGGGCCCCCAGCGTTCCCCGTTCCTCAGGCAGACCAGGACCGCGGCCAGCCGCAGTGGCACCGCGGTCTCCTCACCGAGCAGTGCCCGGGCCGCGTCGGCGGCCGTGCCCGGGTCCAACCGGCCGAGGGCGACGAGCAGTTCGGCGGCGACGTCCGGATCCCGCTCGGCCGCCCAGCGCTCCCGCAGGGCGGCCACCGCCCCGCTCTCGCCGGTGTGGCCGACGGCCCAGGCGGCGGTCAGCCGGACGGCCTCGTCCGGATCCGACAACATCGGGAGCAACAGCGGAAGTTGGGCGACCACCGCGGCCCGGACGGCGCCCTCGGCGGCCTCCCACTCGTCCTGGCTCTCGGCCAGCCCGCCGAGCAGGCCCAGCACATCCACCGTCCGGATCCCGGCGGCGGCGATCCTGGCCAGGAACGGCACGGCGTCCACGCTTGCCGAGTACACCGTGCCCTGGTGGAGGATGCTGCCGTACAGCTCGGAGACGGCCTCCCCGGCCGCCCCGTCGTCGCCCTCGGCGAGTTCGCGCAGCAGGTCGGGCAGGTCCCCGGCGGGGCCGTAGGCGTGCGAGACGGCGGCCCAGGGGTGGTCGTCGAGCCCGGCGAGGGCGGCGGTGAGATCCATGGGCGCGATCCTCGCAGCCGGGACCGACAACTCCACCGGCCGGCCGGTGAACCCGGTGGCCCGCTCCGCCGCCGGAGGGGGCCGTTCGGTGGAACGTGTGGACCGCTCACCCCCGTACGGGTGATCAGCTGTCACGGGGGCCTGCTGTCACGCCGCCCGGTGCCCGCGTGCGGGGCCGGCCAGCAGGTCGGCCCGCTCGTGCTCGGTGAGCCCGCCCCACACGCCGTACGGTTCACGGGTCAGCAGGGCGTGCCGGCGGCACAGGGCCAGCACCGGGCACCGGCGGCAGACCCGCTTCGCCGCGTCGTCCCGCTGCTCGGCGGCGGTGCCCCGCTCGTTCTCCGGATGGAAGAAGACGGTGCTGTCGGCAGTGCGGCAGGCGGCGCTCAGCTGCCAGTTCCAGTGGTGCTCGACCGCCCCGGGGAGTCGGGAGACGTCTGTCATGGCCGTGTGTCCCTTCAGGTGAGCGACCGTCACAGGTCGGTGTGCCGTGCGTGTGACCCGATCCGCCGGGTTCATGCACGGCACTTCGCGGCCGGATCCCCGGACATCGCGGCAGACCTCTCGGACGCGGGACCGGAGGCGGCCGGCATCGCGAGGGGGCGTTGTCAGTGACCCGCGTTAGGCTCCCAGGACCCTGAGGAAACACCGGGGCCCGCTCCCTCGAATTCGCCTACGGGGAGCGGGCACCGGCTCGCACCGGTGTGCCGTGGGCCGGGCACGGTGGCCCGCGGGGCCCGGGGCGGGCACTGCCGACGACCGGTGCCGGCGGTTCGCCGAACGGCCCGCGGCGGGGCGGCTTCAGCGCAGGAGGGTGGCGAGGAGTTCGGCGATGGTGGGGCCGGCGTCGGCGGGGTGCCGGAGCTGCTTGCTGGTGAT
Source organism: Kitasatospora sp. NPDC036993 (assembly GCF_055607525.1). Taxonomy (NCBI): domain Bacteria; kingdom Bacillati; phylum Actinomycetota; class Actinomycetes; order Kitasatosporales; family Streptomycetaceae; genus Kitasatospora; species Kitasatospora sp. NPDC036993. Next base: position 149,039 of record NZ_JBVJRP010000005.1, read on the forward strand.
GACGCTGTAGTGGTTGGTGCGGCCGCGGCGCTCGTGGCTGAGGTATCCGGCCTGTTCGAGGTCGACGATGATGCGCTGGACGGCGCGTTCGGTGAGCAGGCAGCAGGCCGCGATGTCGCGCACCCGGATGCCCGGGTCGCGGGCGATCTGGACCAGCACGCGGGCGTGGTTGGTCAGGAAGGTCCACTGCCGTTCGGTCGCCGTGCCGTTGTCCATGCCTCCACGATAGGACCCAGGTTTCCTGACAGGCGAAACACGACAGAAGATTCGTGCATTGGTTGACATGTCTGCCGGACGGGCGAAGAGTGGGGGGAGAACCCGCACCGCTTCCGCAGCACGACCGTGCGGAGGCCGTCGTCTGGAGATGGTGTGCGTGGACCCGATGAACAGGCACGAGCCGGAGGGACTCGGGTCCCTGCCGGCCGAACGCACCGGCCCGCCCGGCGAGCCCACCCGGGGCTCGCTCCTCGTGCCGCTCCAGCCGGGCGCCCGGCCGAGGCGGGCGACGGCGCTTCCGTGCCTGGTGGCGGAGACCGTCCGGGTCGGTGACGCCCTCGTGTGCTCCTTCACCGGGGACATGATCCTGGACAGCGAACCGGTGGCCGCCCGAGCCCTGGGCGCGGCACTCGACCGGCGCCCTGCCCTGCTCGCCGTCGACCTGGCCGGCGTGGAACTCTTCACCTCCACCGGCCTCAACCTGCTCCTCACCGTCCGCCGGCGTGCCCTGGACGCCGGCGTCCCGCTCGTCCTCGTCGCCCCCTCCACCAGGACACTGCGGGTCCTGGAGCTCACCGAGACCACCGCGCTGTTCCCGGTCCACGCCACCGCGGAGGAAGCCCTGCGGCACCGGCCGCCGGACACGCCGTCCGGATGACCGGACCGCCCTGGCCCGGCCGGGCGGCCCTCCCGCGTCGGCCGGGAGAACCGTCCGCGGGGGCGCCGCTCGTCGACGCGGGCCGGGCTGGCAGGCTGTGCCGTTCGGGGCGCTGCCGGGCGCCCCTCGGCGAGGGGGTACCGGTGGTGGACGGATCGGCGGATCGGCGCGTGCCGCCTCTGGACCCGCAGGTGCGGGCGGCCCTGACGGCCGCCGGCGAGCGGGCCCGGCAGGTGCTCACCCCCGAGGACCTGGTGGCCTGGCAGGAACGGGACGCCGCCGCCCGGCCGCGTCCGGCGCTCGACCGGCTGCGCGACGACGGCCGGTTCGAGGTCGAGGAACTGCGGGTGCCGCGGGGCGACCGCGAGGGCGAGGTCACGCTCGTCAGCGCCCGGCCCGCCGGGGTCCGCGAGGAGCTTCCGCTGCTGTACTACCTGCACGGCGGCGGGATGGTGACGGGCAACGCGTGGTCCGTCCTGCCACGGCTGCTGCGCGGGTGGGCGCTGCCCCTGGGCCTGGCCGTCGTTTCCGTCGAGTACCGGCTGGCGCCCGGCACCCGCTTCCCCGGCGCCGTGGAGGACTGCTACGCCGGACTCGTCCGGGTGGCCGGGCACGCGGACGGGCTGGGCGTGGACGCCCGGCGCGTGGTCGTCGGCGGCAAGAGCGCCGGCGGCGGCCTCGCCGCGGCCCTGGCCCTGCTGGCCCGCGACCGCGGCGGTCCGGTGCCGGCCGGCCAGCTGCTGCTGAGCCCGATGCTCGACGACCGCGGCGACACCTTCTCCAGCCACCAGATGACCGGCCACGACACCTGGGACCGCACCTCCAACGCCACCGCCTGGCAGGCCGTGCTCGGCCACCGGTACGGCGCCGCCGACCTGTCGCCGTACGCCGCCCCGGCCCGCGCCACCGACCTGTCCCGGCTGCCCGCGGCGTACGTCGAGGTCGGGTCCGCCGAGACGTTCCGGGACGAGGCCGTCGCCTACGCGAACGCGATCTGGCAGGCGGGCGGCGAGGCCGAACTGCACGTGTGGCCGGGCGCCTGCCACGGCTTCGACACCCTGGCCCCGCACGCGGCCCTCAGCCAGGACGCCCACGACGCCCGCACCCGCTGGCTGCGGCGCGTCCTCCGGCGGTGAGCCCGGCTCCGAGCGGTCCGACCGGCGCCGAGCCGCGCACGCCGGCCGGACTCGCCGGTCAGAGCCAGCCGCGCTCGTCGGCGACCCGCAGGGCCTCCGTGCGGTTGCGGGTGCCGGTCTTGGCGATGGCCGAGGAGGAGTAGTTGCGGACCGTCCCCTCGGACAGGTAGAGCTTCGCGGCGATCTCGGCCACCCCGGCGCCGGGGCGGGAGGCGTTCAGCACGTCCCGTTCGCGGGCGGTGAGCGGGGAGGAGCCGGCCGCGAGGGTGGCGGCGGCCAGCTCCGGGTCCACCACCCGCTCACCCGCCGCGACCCGGCGGATCACGTCGGCCAGCACCTCGGCCGGGGCGTCCTTGACCACGAAGCCGAGCGCGCCCGCCTCCATGGCCCGGCGCAGGTAGCCCGCGCGGCCGAAGGTGGTGAGGATGACGACCCGGCACCACGGCGCCCGCTGAGCCAGTACGGCGGCCGCCGCCAGGCCGTCCAGTCCCGGCATCTCGATGTCGAGCAGGGCGACGTCCGGCCGGTGCTCCGCGGCCGCCTCCGCGACCTGGTCGCCGCGGCCGACGGCGGCGACCACCTCGAAGTCGTCCTCCAGGTCGAGCAGGGCGCGCAGCGCGGTCCTGACCAGTTCCTGGTCCTCGGCGAGCAGCAGGCGGATCGTCCGGATCGTCATCTCGTCCCTTCGTTGCCGGTCCCGGGCCTGCCGGGGTCAGGACCGTCCGGCGGGACGGTGACCAGCAGCCGCCACCCGTGCGGGTCCAGCGGGCCGGCCTCGACCGTACCGCCCGCCGCGCCGACCCGTTCCCGCAGGCCGGTCAGGCCCTTGCCGGCGGTTCGGTCCAGGCTGATGCCGCCGCCGTGGCCGCCGGTCCCGTCGTCGCGGATCTCCACCGTGGTGGCGGTGAGCAGCACCGAGCAGCGCCCGGCCCTGGCGTGCCGGACCACGTTGGTGATCCCCTCGCGCAGCACCCAGCCGAACAGTTCGCGCTCCCCCGGCGCGACCTCGTCCGCCGCCGTCGGCAGGTCGGCCACCACCCCGGCGGCGCGCAGCAGTTCGCGTCCGCGGGCGAGTTCACCGGCCAGGGTCACCTCTCGGTAGCCGGTGACGGCGGCGCGCACGTCGGACAGCGTCTGGCGGGACAGCGTCTCCACGGCGGCCATCTCCGCCACCGCCTGGTCCAGGTCCTTGACCGCCATCCGTTGCGCGAGGCGGGACTTGACGGTGATCGCGGTGAGCGAGTGCCCCAGCAGGTCGTGCAGGTCCCGGGCGATCCGGTTGCGCTCGGCCTCCGAGGCGAGCCGCGCCACCTCGGCCCTGGCGGCGACCAGGGCGCTGTTGGTGGCGGCGATCTCGGCGAAGGCGCCGCAGGTGAGCGAGGTGAACAGCAGGGCCAGCGCCTGGAATCCGCCGGGCCCGGTGTGCCAGGGACGCACCGCCCAGGGCACCACCAGCGCGGCCACCGTACCGGCCGCCACCGCCCTCGCCGCGTACCCGCGCCACCGGATCGCGACCGCGGAGACGACCACGGTGGCGAGGAAGAAGGAGTCCTCGTGGGCGAACGGCAGCACGGCCAGGAAGAGCGCCGTCATCACCGCCAGCAGCGGGGCGATCCAGCGCGGCCGACCGCGCCCGAGGGCGAGGGCCAGCAGCGCGTAGCAGAGGCAGAACGCGACGACCACGGCGTACCCGGCGATCGCCGCCGCGCCGGAGACGGTGCCGTTCACGGCCACGGCGGTGAGCGCGGGGAAGACCATCATCCCGCTGCCCAGCAGGAGGCGCCGCCGGCCCTGCCCCCAGCCCTCGACGGGGTGCGGCGGGCCGTCCCGGCCGGGGGCGGCGGCCGGGCTCTCGTGCACGGGGTCACTCCCGTGCACGAGGTCGTGGTCGCGATCGGTCACCCTTGCGTCCCCTCCTCAGAGCCTGGCGAACAGGCTACGCAGGTGCCGTCCGTTGACCACCGCGGCCACACCCAGCAGGGCGAGCCCGCACACGGCCTGCTCGGCCTTCATCCACACCGGGAACGTCCCGGGCAGGGCGACGATGGCGGTGATCGCGACGATCATGACGGCCGAGAGGATCCGCAGCCGCCGGAAGGCTGCCCGGGAGCCGTTGGCGGCCCGGCCGGTCAGCAGGAGGGTGAGCGCGGCGCTGGCCACGACGATGGTGCCGCGGACCAGCACCGCGTCGTTGACCACCGCGTGGTGGTCACGGAGGGCGATGGCGGCCACCAGCGTGACGACGCTGAGGCCGAGGTAGGCGAGCACGAGCCGCCTCACGGTACGGAAGGCCCGACGGGTGTCGGGGTGGTGCAGGTCGGTGGTGGTCATGGCATCCATGCTGCTCGCCGACCGGGTGCGCGCAGCAGTGTGCTCGCGCACCGGTACACCGTGACAATTGTCAGTGCCCGGCGGACTGGTCGACGTGGGGATCAGGCCGTGTAGCGGGCCGTGTGGTAGCCGCCGCGGGCCGTACGGTCCACCTCCTCGGCGCCCCAGGTGTGCGGCACGGCCAGGTTCCAGCGGGCCCGCAGGACCGCGTGCTCCTCGCGGTTCCCGGTCACGTACCACTGCCCCATCCGGCACCACGCCAGCGGCTCGTCCGCCTCCGTGGCCACCGCCCGCACCAGCTGCGCCGCCTGCCGGGCCACCTGCGCCTCCAGCGCGGCGTCCTCCGCCTCCAGGATCTGGTTCATCCGGTACGTGGCCTGGTCACCGTGCTGGAACATGGCGTACTCGGAGTCGTCCGTCATGTGCAGCCTGCCGTTCTCCAGCGCCGCCGTGCCGCTGCGCACCACCGCCTGCCGGGTGTCCCGCGCGATCCCGGCGTTGAGCCGGTTGAGCAGCCTGACCTTCTCGGGGGTGGCCTCCGGGATCTGGCCGCCGCCCGTGCCGCCCTGCGCGGAGTACACCTCGTGCAGGTCGTAGTCCCCGGTGTAGAGGTACTGCTTCCACCGCGGAACGGCCTTCAGCTGGGCCAGCTCCGGGCCGCCGTCCCGCGCGTTCATGTCGATCGGCACGTACGGCTCGCCGCCCGCGCCGGTCCGGACGATCCCCAGGACCTGGACCGCCGGGGGCGGGTTGTCGATCCGTACGCCGATCAGCCCCTGCGCGTCCCAGTGGCCGACGAAGCCGCTCAGGTCGTGCTCCTCCAGCCAGTTCAGCACCAGCTCCGAACCGCCCTCCGCCCGCGCGTACTTCTTCTCGACGGACGAGGGCTTGATGGAATTCTCCAGGATCGTGTGCGGCTTCGGCTTGGCGCCTTCCTCGATGCGACGGATGGAGAACTCCCCGGTCTCGCGGACGGCGATGGTGTACTTGTGCCTCCGGCACACCGCGGAGATCGGGGCCCAGTGGTCCTTCCACACGATGTCCCGCAGGGCGGCGGCCCGGCCGCGGGACGTGACGTCCCGCCCGTCGTACGTGGCGGCCTCACAGACCCTCAGCACGTTGTCCGGGGTCAGCTGCCGCGGCCGCGTCGGCGCGGCGGCCCGGCCGTCCGGCGCGCGCTGGATCCCCGGCAGTGCCCGGCCGTCCGCGCCTGTGCCGTCCCGGTGCCCGGCGATCATGCGCGCCGTCGCCGCGTTGCCGACGGTGCGCTGGAGGGCCGCGCCGGACTGCGCGGACGCGGCCCCGTCCTCGGGTCGTGCTCCGGTGCCGGACCGTCGGGCCCGGGCCCCGTCGCGACGAGGATCCCCCACCCTCTCCGGCTGTTCCCTCAGGTGCATGCCGAACCCCCTCGGTCCCGTTCGGCTCCGTTTATACAGCGGGAGCCGGGCGGGCGCGGAGTGCGGTTCCGGACCCGGCCGCCGGATCCGACGGTTCGTAACACCCGGCCGACGCCGCCCGTTCCGCGTCCAGCAGGCACACCATGTGCAGCTTCGCGACCGCCCGCCCGTCGACCAGCACGGCCCTCGGCTCCCGCCCCCACACCTCGAACCCGCAGGCGGTGTAGACCCGCAGGGCAGGTTCGTTGCCCTCCGAGACCGTCAGCAGCACCTGCCGCAGCCGCCCGTCCCGCGCCGCCGTGCGCAGCACCTCGCGCACCAGGGCCCGGCCGATCCCGCGGCCGGCGGCACCGGGGGCCACCGCCATGCCGTACAGCGTGCCCTTGTGCCGCTCCTGGCTGCGCCCCGGCACCTTGAGCCCGGCGGTGCCGACCAGCACGCCGGTGCTGTCGAAGGCGCCGAACAGCGCGCCCGGCCCGTCCCCGGCCTCGGCCAGCCGGCGCAGCGTCGCGGACAGCGGCCTGCCCGCCTCCTCCGCGTGGCTGGAGGTGAAGGCGCTCGGCGACTCGCGCAGCGCCGCCAGCCGGAAGGCGCGGTACGGTGCGGCGTCCGCCACGCCGAGGCGGCGCAGCAGCACGGGGCTCCGGTCGCGTTCAGCCGAGGCGGACACGGGTGCACCTGGTCACGTACGGCAGGGCGATCTCCTCCCGGCCCGCGAGGTCCGGGTGGGTGGCGAGCAGCTGCTCGACGTCGGCCAGCAGGCGCACCCGCTCCTCCTCCGGCAGCGCGATCACATAGCTGCGCGAGGCGACCATGTCGACGATCCCGGCCCGGGTGGTGACGTGCTCCCAGCGGATCTCCAGCCGCTCGGGCTCGCCGAACGGCGCCGGGAGGACCGGCCGGGTGTCGATCCGCTGCGGTGCCGAACGGTGCATCAGCACGCCCAGCGCGGCGGCCCACGGCTCGGACTCGTCCCGGACGTTCCACACCAGCGCGAGCGTCCCGCCGGGGGCGAGCACCCGGGCGATCTCCGGCACCGCGACCGCCGGGTCGAACCAGTGCCAGGCCTGCGCGACCACCACGGCTTCCACACTGCCGTCCGGCAGCGGGATCCGTTCGGCCGAGCCCGCCCTGACCGCCGCCTTCGGCACCGCCGCGGCCAGCCGCGCCCGCATCCCCTCGTCGGGTTCGACCGCGACCACGTCCAGCCCCGCCTCGACCAGCAGCCCGGTCAACTTGCCCGTCCCGGCGCCCAGATCGAGCACCCGCCGCGCCTCCCGGGGCACCGCCGAACCGACCAGCGCCCGCGGGTAGCCCGGCCTGCCGTGCTGGTAGGCATCGACCGCGACCCCGAAGGACCGCGCCCGCAGCCGCCCCGCCCACCGCCGGGTGGCCCCCTGCCGTGTCATGCCGCAGGCCCGCCCGATCTCCTCCCAGGTCGCCTCCCGCCCGCGCCGCAGCTCCTCCACCAGCTCCGTCCGCCGCTCCTCCAGCGCTTCGATCACCTCCGACAACCGCCGCAGGCCCTCCGCCCCGCCCCCGCCGGCCACGTCCTCCGCCACTCGCCGTCCACGATCGCCTGTGCTCATGGCCCGGCACTGTACGGGCCTGCGGCGGAGGACGTCAACAGTCATTGCTGGTGAAGGCAACAGATGTTGCCTGCCTTTCGGGCCCCGGCCATGGTGCGACCGGGGCCGCCGGCGGTCCGTCGTCACAGCCGGAGGGTGAGCGCGAACTGGGGCAGCGCCAGCAGGAGCAGGACCGTCCCGGCCTCGATCCAGCGGTACTTCGCGCGGATGATCGCACTGGTGCCCGCCAGTGCCGAGAGCAGCGGACCCGCCGGGTCGTGTCCGGCCCGCTCGAAGGCCCGGCGCAGCCGCTCGGGACCGGCGCCCGGGGTGATGTGCTCGAAGTAGCCGGGACCGTCCGCGCCACCGCCGCGCCCCTTGCGGTGACGCGGCACGAGCGCGGAGGCGAAGCAGCCGACGGCCAGCAGCGCGCCGGCCACGGCGCTCCAGCGCAGCAGCGGGACCGTCCAGGCCGGAGATCCGGGGCCGACCCCGCCGTCCGAGGGGATGAAGGTGGCGAGCACCGCGCCGGTGAAGGCCAGGAAGACGGCGGCCTTGGTGTCAGCCCGGACGAGTTCCGCGCTGTTGGCCGCCATCAGGCGCTCCATCGCCGAGAGCGAGGACGGGGACGGGGACGGGCCTGGCGGCGCGGCGGGCCCGCGGGACCGGACCACGGGCAGCCGGGGCGCCCTGCCCACGGAACGCCTGCGGGCGACGCGCCGCGCCGGCTCGCGGCGCACGCCGGCCCGGGTCACCGCGGCACCCCGTTCGGGACACCGCCGGACCAGCCGTTGACGTGGGAACGAACCTTGGCGAAGTCCGGCCCCGGAGCCTGCGGGGCCGGACCGGGGACCTTCCGGCCGAGGGCGACCAGGCGGTCGCGCAGGATCCTGGACAGCTCGTCCTGCTCCTGTGCCGTCAGCGTGCCCAGCATGCCCGCCATGTCGTCCTGCCAGGTGGTCTCGCCCCGGAGCAGTTCGGCGTGCTTGACCACCCAGTCGAGGACGTCGCGCACCTCGTCGGGCTTCCTGGCGAGCCACAACCCCGCGAGCGCGAGCGGGCCGTCCTGGACGGCCCGCCGACAGAATCCGTACTCCTCCTGGCTCTTGGCCATCCAGTCGAAGGGCACGTCCGTCGCATCGGGCTCCCCCAGCCTCAGTTCGTTCCCGTGCTCGCGGGCGAACACGTCCGTGACGCGGTAACTGAGACCGAAGTGGGGCAGCACGTAGGGGGCCGCGAGGTACTGCACCAGTTCCTCGGGGCCCAGCCTGGCCTGCGCGGCGGCGAACTGCTCGTTGAGCTGGCGCAGGCGGCCTTCGAGATCCTTGCGGACCGGCAGCCAGCCCCGGCTGGTCCGGGTGCGCACGACCTGCGCGGCATCGTGGACCCACCACAGGACGTGGACCTCCACCGATTCCGTCCCGTACGGAGTGGGGCGACGGACCGCCCGGATGTCCGGGCGCTCGTCCAGCTCGACCAGGTACGCCCGGTCGAATCCGCGCAGTCCCAGCCGAGGGGCTGCTCCGCTCTCCTCCTCCGCGTCGGCCGGCCCCGGGCGGATCTCCCCCAACTGGTGGTGCATCCCGGCCCGGTCCCGCAGGACCAGGGCGAGGTCGCGCCGCCCGGACCAACGGTGCCGGAGGATCTCCCGCCAGGGGGCACGCGTGGCCTGGGTGTAGACGGGCGGGTCAGTGTCGACGGTCATCGGGTCCTCCGGACACGGGGTCGGTGGGGTACGGCTGCGGCTCGCCGTGCCGCCAGGCCTCCAGGGCGCGGTGGGCGATGTCACGGCCGACCAGGTCGGGGTCGTCGCTGCGATCGATCTCGACAAACAGCCTCAGTTCACCGGGGCGCATCTCCTGGGCGAGCACCGTCAGGAGCAGCTCCACGGCGGCACGGAGCGGCTCGGCCCAAACCGCCGCGCGGCACCAGCCGAGCAGCCTGTAGCTCGTGCGAACGAAGAGCTTCTCGTCGTTGAGGGAAGCCCTGACACAGGAGATCACCGCGTCCGTGAACTCACCTTCAGGACTCAGCTGTCGTTGGAACCAAGACGGCTCCCACAGCAGTTCGGGGAATGCCATGTGCGCGAGTTCGGCGTCGCGCCCCCGTTCGACTGACCACTCCATGAGCTGGCGGAAGACCGCCGACTGGTTTCCTGCCGTGAACAGCCTCTCCAGGGACGAGTGCACTGCCCTGGCGACCGCGCCCTCGTCCTCTTCCTCTCCTCGGTAGCAGCGCCGGAGAAGTGAGAGCGCAAGCTCCGGCCGCGATACCCCGAAGTCCCTGCCGCAGGCATCGGCCACGGTGGAACGGAGCCGCCAGCCGCCGTTGACGCTCCACCTGCTGAGACGGAACTTCACCTCGCCGGCGAGGATCGGGTCCTGTGCCGCGATCCCCAGCGCGTACGCGGCCGTGCTGCGGCTCTGAAGGTGCTCGGACCGGGCCAGGTCGTGGATGTGGCGAAGCGCCCGCCGACCACCGCTCCATCCGGTGGACAGACCGACCACACGGCCCATGGGCTCGGCGAGGTCGGGCTCGTTACCGGGGACATTGTCGATCCACTCGGTCAGGAGCCCGGACACCTCTCCGTACTGCCGCCACACGTACCGCAGCACCGTCTCGGCCTGCCGGTGCCGCTTGAAGTGGACCGGCTCCACCGTGTAGGCGTAGCTTGAGGTCTCCCGCATCTCGCCCGGCGAGCACTCGGCGCGGATGGTCTCCAGCAGTTCGTCCAGCGATCGGCGGAAGACGAACCGAGGGTTCGGACTGGGCTCCTCACCGCGTCCGCTCCGCCCGTGCTCACCATCGCCCTCCGCATTCGCCCGCAGGACCAGGTCGAGGCGGCCGTCGGCCAGCTTCAGCAACCGGTCGGTCTCCTCCCGGACGATCCGGTGGTCGAGCCCTTCCAGGACGCTCGTCACCAGCAGGAATGCCAGAGCGTCCGGGTCCTCTCGGAGCTTCTTCAGGAGGTCGGGAACCTCCGTCTCCGCGAGGAAACTGAGCCGCTGGCCGAGGTCGGCCAGGTCGGGGCCGTCGTCACCGGAGCGGCCTACCTCGTCGACGAGTTCGGCGACCTGGGCCGGCATCAGCTCGGGTGCCAGGAGCTCGTCCAGGTCCGGTTCCAATCGGTCCAACAGCGCCTGGCGTCGCCCCTCGTCGAGCACCACAGCCTCCAGACGCGAGTCGAAGACCGCACGCGGCAACGGGGGCGTGTAGTTCACCGGGCTGATGTCCGCGTCGCGCGCCAGGCCCCGCAGCCGGTCGGCGTCGCAGGGAAGCATGACCACCATATGGGCCTCGGCGTCGTTCAACCGCTGACGAAGCCTGGCGATCGCCGCCGGCCCGAGTCGCACCGCCGGCGACAGGCCGTGCACCAGATATCCACGCACCCCGTTCTGGCTGGGCTGCCAGGAAGACAGGTCCGAGTCACTGTCGAGCGCGCGGAGCGCCACGCTCTTCCCGCTGCAATCGAACAGCAGGTTCAGGGCCGTGGTCCGGCGTCCGCTGCCGGGTTCCCCGGCGAGGAAGAGCAGGCGGGAACTCAGCCTCCTCTTCGCCTCCGGGAAACAGCCCGGCTCCGCGAAGCCGGTCCGGGCGGCCAGCACCTCCTGCACGGAGATGGGTCCGTCCTGCGCCTCCACCCGCTCGGCGCCGCCCGGGGCGGCCCCGGCACCGTTCTCGACGCGCTGGCCCCCGTGCACCGAGCCGGTGTTGATGTTTCCGTTCGGCGCGAAGATGACGAACGGCGCCCTCCCGCGTCCGCCCATGGCGCCGGACCGGTCCGCGAACTCGCCGTGGAGGTCCTCGAAGTCCTCGAACTCGAGGTCGTCCGCTTCACCCACCTTCCCGGCCGCGCCCGCGCCCGGCTCGGGCGCGGCACTCTCCGGCCCGTCCGACGGCCGGGCACCGCCGCCGGACGGCCCTTCGATCGCCGGGCGCTCGTCGGGGTTCACCGGTGGTGCTCGTTCTTGTCGCCGTGGACGGTGTCGCCCTTGTTCCCCGTCACGTAGTCGCCGCCGAAGCCCCCGAGCGAGTCCCCGCGCACGAAGTCGCGCCCCGCGTACGGGCCGCTGGCGTTGGTGACGCTCTGGCCGCCGTGCACCGTGCCGGAGTTCAGGTTGCTGCCGTCGCCCCGCTGGGTCACGACCGTCCGCGGTGCGCGGCGGCCCTCCGGGCGTCCGGCCCGCGGTTCGCCCGGCTTCCGTCCGTCCTGCCCCTCATGTTCCGCCACGACGGCGTCGCCGAGGATCCGCCGGTCGTACAGGTTCCCCGACGGCGTGGGCACGTACAGCCACGCCTGCTGGTCGAAGCGCTTGCCCTCCACCGTCGCCGGCACCTCGATGAAGTGGTCGGGGTGGCGCCCGGTGTAGCCGCCGGCCACCGCGTCCTGGTAGCACCGGTCGGACAGGATGGCCGCCACGTGGGTGATGCTCTCGTTGGAGGCGGCCAGCATCGCCTTCACCGGACGGGAGTCGAGCAGCCGGTGGGTGTCGTTGCGCGGGGTGCCGTTGCCGTCGAACTCGCCGCCCTCGTCCGGGAGCGGGCCGATGTGGAGGCTGACCCGCAGCCGGATGCGCACCGTCCCGACGGAGTGCACGTTGAACTCCGTGAGCACCTCCTGGAGGGTGTTCAGCCAGGGGTGGATCAGGAAGGGCATCCAGGCCGGGTCGAAGCCGAACACGTACCCGTCGCCGGTCGAGTTCGGGAACCGCCGCTCCTGCCAGACCTCGGCCAGTCCGGCCCGCTCGAAGGACCACTGGAGCACCTCCGGCACGGACTTGCTGATCACGCCGTGCTCGATCGCCGGGTACCCGGTGAAGTCCTTGGCGTCCACGGCGACGATGCCCCGGTACGGCGGGAGGTGCCGGCTGCGGCTGTACGGCAGGGCGCTGGCCTCGGGCATCGGCTGGTCGAACTCGGTCATCTCTGCTCCTTCGTCGTTCCGTGCTGACCTTGCGTCACCAAGCTTCGCGAGCCGGCGCCGCGCGGTGTGCCCAGTCGGTGCGGAAAGCGGGTGACGGAGGTCACACGGGAAGGAGGGCTGGGCGTCAGCCACCGGGCGGCGCGGCCGCGCTGCGGAGGGCGGGGAGATCGCCGAGGGCGATGGACTTCCGGCCGGCGTCGACACCGTTGGCGGCCAGGGCCCCGAGGGCCGCGGTGACGGTGTTCCGGGACACCCCGAGGTGCTGGGCCAGTTCGTCCCGGGTCAGGGCGAGTTCGATCCGGCGGCCGGCCGTCGCCGCGGGGCCCGCGGAGAGGTCGGCGAGCGCGACCAGGGCTGCCGCCAGCCGCGGCACGACGTCGCCGCCGATACGGGCCAGGTCGGATTCCCGCAGCCGGCCCATGGCGTAGCGGACCATCACGGGGAACAGCTCGCGGTCGGCGACGAAGCGCAGGAAGACCGCCTTGGCGAGGACCGCGACCGTGCAGTCGGAGATCGCCTGGACGCTCGCCGAGCGGACGCCGTCGTCCAGGACGGCCACTTCCCCGAGGAGTTCGCCCGGGCCCCGGAACGCCAGCAGCCGGACGTCGCCGTTGCGTTCCCGCCGGCTCACCTTGGCCACTCCGGCCAGCAGGGCGAGGACGTGGGTGCCCGGTTCGCCCTGGCGCAGCAGGGTGGCGCCGATCGGGTGGCGGCGCTCGAACGCGTCCTCCAGCATGTCCGTCCAGACCGCGTGGCCCATGAGGTGGCGCAGGGTCCGGCCGGGCCGGTCCGGTGGGCGGCTGCCGTGATCTGTCATGCGGTGACCCTAGGGTCACCGCGCCCGGCACGCAGGGGAATCCGGGCCCCGGGGCCGGGTTCGGCAGGCCCGGCGGTGCGGCCTCGTCCGGGTGGTTGCCATGTGTCGGGTTGACCGGGTTGGCCGCCGTAGCACGAACTCCTCGGGAGGTGGCTGGACTTGGCGAGGAAACCCTTCACATGAGCGAATCCGGAGCGGGTCGGCGGCGCGCGGGCGCCGGGGCGAGAAGCCTGGTGGATGGGCGCCGGCCGGTCCGGTTGCGACTGGTGTGCGAGATGTCGGGGTTGTCCGGCACGTTGACACAAGTCGGTTGCGGGACGGTATTTTTGACTTTGGGTCAGGATGTCCTGAACTTGGCTATGCTGCACCACCACGCCACCGGAGCCGGTCACCGCCCGTCCCCCGTACTGTTCCGATCGTCTGAGGATGCTGAATGCTTCGAGCTGGATCGTCACCCGCCAGACGGCGCCGCGCGCCACTGCTCGGCTGGCTGCTGCCGACGGCCGTGATGGCCTCGGCCGTGGCGGTCGCCGCGGTGGTGGTGTCCGCCGGGGCCAGGGCCGGGGTGCTGTGGTGCGGGGCGACGGGCACCGTGCTGGTGGCCGTGGTGGCCGCCGAGTCGGCCCGCCGGGGGCGGGTGCTGAGTGAGTCACGCGACCGGCACTCCCGGCAGCTGGAGGAGTTGCAGCGCCGCCTGGCCGGCCAGGAGGACGAGCTGGACCGGCTCGGCCGGGGCGAGCTGGGCAGGATCGTCGCCGGGGCCCGGTACGGGTACTCGTTCGACGTCCTGACCCGCCCGCTGGAGACCGGCGACGCGCCAGTCTCGCCGCGCTTCCGCCGCTCCCTGGTGAACCTCGCCGAGGGCGTCGCCAAAGCCGTCGACGACGAGGCCAGCCGGCGCGACTCGGCCGAGCGCGCCTTCGTCAACATCGCCCGCCGGGTGCAGGCCATCATCCACCGGCAGGCCAAGGACCTGCGGGAGATGGAGGACCGGCACGGCAACGACCCCGCCGTCTTCGACGACCTGCTGCGCCTGGACCACGGCAACGCGCTGACCGGCCGGCTGGCCGACAGCATCGCCGTGCTGTCCGGCGCCCGCCCCGGCCGCCAGTGGACCCGTCCGATCGCGCTCTACAGCGTGCTGCGCGGCGGCATGTCCCGGATCCTGGAGTACCAGCGGGTGGACCTCCACCCGGTGGCGCAGATCTCGGTCACGGGACCGGCCGTCGAGCCCCTGATCCACGCCGTCTCCGAACTGCTCGACAACGCCACCCGCTACTCCCCGCCGCACACCCACGTGCACCTGAGCGCCTCCGAGGTGCAGAGCGGCATGGCGATCGAGATCGAGGACGGCGGCCTCGGCCTGACCGACGAGGCCAGGCTCCGCGCCGAGCGGGCGATGCGCGAGGCGATGGTCTCCAAGGACTTCGACGACCTCACCGAGTCACCCCGGCTGGGCTTCGCCATCGTCGGCCGGCTCTGCCAGGCGTACGGCTTCCAGGTCTCGCTGCGCCGCTCCGCGTACGGCGGCGTGCGGGCGGTGCTGGTCGTGCCGCAGGAGCTGCTCACCACCGCGCCGCCGACCGGGCGTGCGCACGGCATCGGCGCCTTCTCCGGCCCGCGACCGCTTCCGCCGAACCCGCCGCGGCACGCGGCCCCCGGCCGCCCCTGGGGCGCCCGGACGACCTCGGCGGGCGTCGGGCCCTCGTACGGCTCGACCAACCCGTGGGGGCCCTCCGTCTCGGCCTCCGGGGACGATGAGGTGATCGTGACCGAGTGGACGCCCAACGGCCTGCCGCAGCGCCGGCGGAGCCGCCCTTCGGTGCCCAGGGGCGGGTTCGCCGCCAGGCCCGCGGGGCCGCCGGCCCAGGCGCCGCGCCATGCCTCCGCCCCGGCCCCGACTCCGGTCCCCGCCAAGGAACCGAAGCAGCCGGGCCTGTGGCTGGAGGCGTTCATGGACGGCATCAAGGGCACCGGCCCCGCACCGTCCGGGCGCACCCCGGACGCCGGGCGCGGCACCGACGGCGGGCAGACCGGTGCCGGACAGCCAGGCCCCGGACAGCTTGGCCCCGGACAGCCGGATGCCGGGCACATCAGCGCCGCACAGACCACTGAAGAGACGGCAGGGAAAGGCGAGCAGTGATTCCGCACCGCAGCAACATGGACTGGATCCTCAACGACCTCGCGCACAGCGTCCCGTGCGTACGCCACATCATCGTGCTGTCCGCCGACGGCCTGCGGATCGCCCAGTACGGCACCGACCCGGACACCGCCGACCGCCTCGCCGCCGCCTGCGCCGGGCTGCAGAGCCTGGCCGGCGCGATCGGGCACGAGTTCCCGCACGGCGACGGCTCGATGCGGCTGGTGGTGATCGAGGTGGACGGCGGCTACTTCTACCTGATGGCGGCCGGTGACCGGGCCTACCTCGCGGTCCTCGCCGACGAGGGCGTGGACGCCGGGCTGGTGAGCCACCAGATGCGCGACCTGGTCGCGAGGATCGGCGAGCACCTGTCCACGCCGCCGCGCAACCCCGAGGTGGTCGCGTGAACCGGCGCCCGGCACGGCCCGCCGCCACGGGCTTCGGCGGCGGGGCGGGCACATGAACGAGCACAGCGGGACGGGTACATGAACGAGCACAGAGAGGCGGTGGCATGACGGCCGAGCAGGGCGGCTGGGAGGGCCCCGAGCCCGACCGGCTGTACGTGATCACCCGGGGCCGCAGCAGCCCCGCGGGGCCGGGGGTCTTCGACCTGGTCACCCTGATCGTCTCCCGCGCGGAGCCGACCCTCGCCCACCAGCCGGAGCACGCCGCCATCCTGCGGCTGTGCCGCTCCCCGCTCTCGGTCGCGGAGGTCTCCGCCTACCTGGAGCTGCCCGCCAGCGTGGTCACCGTCCTGCTGGCGGACCTGCTCGACGACGGGCTGATCGAGGCCCGCTCCGCCGCCGTGCCCGCGGCGGAACTCCCCGACCGTGCCCTGTTGGAGGCGGTGATCCATGGACTTCAGCGGCTCTGACACGGTGGCCGGTCCGGCCGGCGCGGACCTGCTGCCCGACACCGTCACCACCGCCGTCAAGGTGGTGATCGTCGGCGGCTTCGGCGTCGGCAAGACGACGCTGGTCAGCGCGGTCAGCGAGATCCGTCCGCTGACCACCGAGGAGACCATGACCCAGGCCGGCGTCGGCGTGGACGACCCGACCGGCGTCGAGCAGAAGACCTCCACCACCGTGGCCATGGACTTCGGCCGGATCAGCATCAGCGACCGGCTCGTCCTGTACGTCTTCGGCACCCCCGGCCAGGAGCGGTTCTGGTTCCTCTGGAACGGCCTGTTCGAGGGCGCCCTGGGCGCGGTGGTGCTGGTGGACACCCGCCGGCTGGAGGTCAGCTTCGAGGTGATCGGGCGGCTGGAGGAGCGCGGCGTGCCCTTCGTGGTGGCCGTCAACAGCTTCCCGGAGTCGCCCTCCGTCCCGCTCTACGAGCTGCGGAACGCGCTGGACCTGCCGGCCGAGGTGCCGATCGTCGCCTGCGACGCGCGCAGCCGGGAGTCCAGCCGGGACACCCTGATGACCCTGATGCACTACCTGTACGAGCTGGCCGCCCCGCGCACCGGCTGATCCGACGGCCCGTCCGTCCGACGCCCGTGCCAGACCCCCGCGACCGACCCCCGCGACCGGAGACTCCGTGACCACCCCCTTCCCCGAACCCTCCGTCCCCACGTACACCGCTGCCGCCCCGCCGCCCGGGTGTCCGGCCCACGCGGGCGGCGTCGGCCCGACCGGCCCCGGCGGCCTGCGCCGGCTGTACGGCCCCGAGGCCGAGACCGACCCGGCCGGCCTGTACGAGAAGCTGCGCGCCGAGCACGGCGAGGTGGCCCCGGTGCTGCTGCACGGCGACCACCGGGCCTGGCTGGTGCTCGGCCACGGCGCCAACATCACCGTGATGCGCACCCCCTCGCTGTTCTCCCGGGACTCCCGGCTGTGGAGCGCCTTCCGCAACGCCGAGGTGCCGGCGGACTCCCCGCTGCTGCCGGTGGTCGCCTGGCAGCCGATCTGCGTGTTCGCGGACGGCGAGGAGCACCGCCGGCTGCGCGGGGCGCTGCTGGACGGCCTGAACGGCTTCGACCGGCGCGGCATCCGCCGCCACGTCCGCCGCTTCACCACCGACCTCGTCCAGGTGGTCGGGCCGACCGGCGAGGCCGAGCTGATCTCCCAGTTCGCCGAGCACCTGCCGATGCTGGTGATGACCAAGCTGCTCGGCATGCCCGACGAGTACGGTCCGCAGCTGGTGACCGCCGCCCGGGACCTGATGAAGGGCACCGAGACGGCGATCGCCAGCAACGAGTACGTGGTCGCCGGTCTGCGCCGGACCATCGCCATCCGGCGCGACAGCCCCGGGGACGACCTGACCAGCCGGCTCCTGGCGCACCCCGCCGGGCTGACCGAGGACGAGGTGATGGAGCACCTGCGGGTGGTGCTGCTGGCGGCGAACGAGACGACCGTCAACCTGATCGCCGACTCGCTGAAGATGGTGCTGACCGACCCGCGCTTCCGCGCCCACCTCTCCGGCGGGCAGATGACCCTGGGCGAGGCGCTGGACCAGGTGCTCTGGGACTCCCCGCCGATGTCCCTGGTGGCGGGCCGCTGGGCGACCGCCGACACCGAGCTGGGCGGTCAGCTGATCCAGGCCGGGGACCTGCTGCTGCTCGGGCTCGCGGCGGGCAACGTCGACCCGGTGGTCCGGCCCGACCTGGCCGCCCCGCTGTACGGCAACCGCTCCCACCTGTCCTTCGGCGCCGGGCCGCACGAGTGCCCGGGCCAGGACATCGGGCGGCACGTCGCCGAGGCCGGGATCGACATCCTGCTGACCCTGCTGCCCGACGTGCGGCTCGCGGTGCCGGAGGAGGAGCTGAGCTGGAGCTCGGCCTGGATCTCCCGGCACCTGACGGCGCTGCCGGTGGAGTTCACCGCCCGCGACATCGAGCCCGACCCGGTCTCGGTGGCCGAGGCGGAGCGGGCGGCGAACGAGGCCGCGGAGCGGGAGTCCGGGGCCCCGGCCGTCCCGGCGACCCGGAGCGCCGAGGCCGGCGGAACGCCGGAGCCGGTCGCCCCGGCCGTCCCGGCGCAGCGCCGCGGTTGGTGGGACGTGCTCACGGGCCTGTTCCGGCGCTGACGGGGGCCACCCCGACAGCGATCGGACCCGTCAGCCCCGCCCGTCGGTCCGGCTTCGGTACAGCGTGAAGGTGTCCACCGGGCTGAGGTCGCCGTGCGGACCGTCGAAGGTGTAGTAGGTGACCCGCATGGTGGTGGTGCCGCCGCGCCGGTCGCCGGGGTCGACGTCGAAGGCGGCGAACCCGTGGGTGTGGGTGCGGTCCTGGTGGGCGGCCCACGGCGCCTCCTCGGTGAGCCAGACCGACTCCCGGTACGGCGCCGGCGGACGCGGCGAGTCCTCCAGGGCGACCACCACCCGGCCCCTGGGCTCGGGGAACAGGTCGTCCTGGGTGGTGGCGGCGTTGCCCCCGGTGCCGATGACCATGTGGACGGTGCCGCGCCCGGTGTCGATCAGGTCGGTCCTGGTGTCGACCGGCACCGGGGTGCGGGTGTCGTTGGGCAGGGTGCCGCGGACGGCGTGCGAGCGCTCGTAGTAGTGCTCGTGGCCGCAGACCACCAGGTCGACCCCGTAGGCGTCGAACAGCGGCCCCCAGGCCTCGCGGACCCCGAGGTCGCCGCCGGCGCCGTGCCGCGAGCTGGACATCATCGGGTGGTGCATGCACACCACGATCCAGTCGATCGACCTGTTGCCCCGTGCCGCCCGCAACTCCCGCTCCAGCCAGCGCTGTTGGGCGCCCCCGGAGTAGCCGCGCAGGTAGCTGTCGCCGGAGTCCTGGACGGCCACGTCGTCGTTGGCCAGGCTGACGAAGCGCACCGAGCCGACCGTGAAGGCGTACCACATGCCCCTGGTCTCCTCGTCGGCGGAGGCCGTGGGGTCGGGCAGCGAGAAGTAGGTCTGGTAGCCGAGGGCGCCGATCGGCCCGTTGCCGCCCTCGTTCTCGCCGTTGCCCGCGCAGGGCATCCAGGGGCGCAGCCGGGCCGAGCGGCTGTTGTTGATGAACCAGTCGGCCCAGGTGGCGGTGCGGCCCTGGCCGTGCCGGCCGCTGTAGGAGGCGTAGCAGAGGTCGCCGTTGACCAGGTTGAACAGCGGGCCGACGCGTTCCACGGCGGCGACGATGTCGGCGGAGTGCGCGGTGCCGACCTGGCTGCTGGTGAACACCGGGTACTTGCCGAGCGGCGAGGGCACGCCGTCCGGGAAGACCACCCGGCGGCGGAGGTTGGGGGTGGCCTGGTCGCCGAAGCTGGTGAAGGTGAAGGGTGCCCGGCCGCGCGGGGCGGTGGTGAAGCCGCCCGTCTCGGGGTTGGCGCCGTCGTGGCCGGCGCTGTAGAGGTACGTGGTGCCGGGGCGCAGGCCGGTGAGGCGGGCGTGGTGGACGTACACCTCGGCCTGGTCGACGGCGTCCCGGTAGGTGCGGGTCTCGGCGTCGACGGAGCGGCCGAGGCCGCCGTCCGGCGAGCCGTAGCGGACCCGCGGGCGGCGTACGGACTGCGGGGTGAGCCAGGAGACGGTCATCTCGGTGGCGGGGTCGGTGCCGAACTGGAGGTGGAGCCCGGTCACGCTGGGCGCCCCGGTGCGGTGCGGGGTGCTCAGCAGCAGCGGGCCGGCGGGCGCACCGCCGTCCGGCGCGTCCTCGGCGGGCCGGGCGGCGGCGTTCGGTGCGGCCCCGGCGCCGGCCGCCACCAGGGCGGCGCCGGCCACCGAGGTGCCCCTGAGGAGGGATCTGCGCGGGATCGTCATGGTGTTCAGGCCTTGCGGCCGACTCCGCCGTACGCCGAGACCTTGTGTTCCGTCACGGCCGCGTCGGCGTCCGGGTGCCAGTGGTTGACCGGGACCACGCCCGGCTCGTCCAGTTCCAGCCCGGCGAAGAAGCGTTCGACGCGTTCGCGCGTGCGGAAGTGCAGGGTGATCCCGGCCTCCGCGTAGCGGCGGGTGGCCTTGTCCATGCGCTCCGGCGCGATGTCGGCGGTCCCGGCGGTGAGGGCCAGGAAGCTGCCGGCGGGCAGGGCGTCGAGGATCTTGCGGACGGGCGGGTGCGCGGCCTCGTCGGAGAGGAAGTGGACGATGTTGATCAGGGTCAGCGCGACCGGCTGGGAGAGGTCCAGGGTGGCGCCCACCCCCGGGTCGGCGAGGAACCGCTCGGGTTCCTGGAGGTCGCCGTGGACGTAGGCGGTGCGGCCCTCGGTGGTGCTGGTGAGCAGCGCGCGCGAGTGGGCGAGCACGATCGGGTCGTTGTCGACGTAGACGACGCGGCAGGCCGGGTCGACGGCCTGGGCGATCTCGTGCAGGTTGGGCGCGGTGGGGATGCCGGTTCCGATGTCCAGGAACTGGCGGACGCCTTGCACTTCGGCGAGCCGGCGGACCATCCGGTGCATCACCGCGCGGGCGGCGGTGGTGTCGGCGCGCGCGCCGGGCAGGTCGGCCATCACGCGGTCGCCGACCTCGCGGTCGGCGGGGAAGTTGGTCTTCCCGCCGAGCAGGTAGTCGTAGACCCGGGCGGAGTGCGCCCGGTCGATGCGCAGGTCCACCTGCGGCGGTGTCTCGAAGCCGGGCTCGGTCAGCCAGCTGTCCGACACGAACGTGTCCTGTGCGTCGGTGTCCTCCGTGCTGCGGTGCGGTGCGTTGGTGTCCGGTGTGTCCGTACCCGATGCGCTGGTGTCCACGCTCGCCCTCCCCGATCGGCGTTGTGTTGACCACTCAACCACATGGGATGACTGTCCGTCAGGCGGTTCCAGGCGTCCGCTGAACCGTGCGTTCCGTATCCAGGACCGCCGCGGCGAAGGACGGCACCCGCATCGCCGTCAGCAGCCCGAGGGCCGGGCCCGCCGCGCAGACGGTGACGTACCAGGGGATCACACCCAGCCAGTGCCGGTCCGACAGCCACTCGGCGAGCAGCGGGAAGGTTCCGCCGAACGCGGCGATGGTGGCCGCGTTGACCACGCCGAGGCCGACCGCCCGCACTTCGGTGGGGAACAGCAGCCCGGTGAAGACGTTGAGCGTGCCGAGCACCGTGGCCACCAGCATCCCCAGCAGCACGGCGACGATCTGGAACGGCAGCCAGCCCTGGCGCAGTCCGGCGAGCAGCACGCCGACCAGCGGGATCGGCAGGGCGAACCCGATCCGGGCGACCGGCAGCAGGCCGTAGCGGTCGGCGGCGGCGCCGGTGAGCAGCATGGTGGCCAGGACCGCGCCGAGCACCACGGTCATGAAGGAGGCCGCCTCCTCCTTGTCGATCACGTGGTAGGCGGCGGCGTACTGCGGCAGGTAGACCAGCGCGAAGTAGTAACCGACCGTCCCGCCCAGGGTGTTGAGGAAGACGGTGAGCACCGCCCAGCGGTGTTCGCGCAGCACCCGCAGGAACGGCGGGCGGGCGGTGTGCCGGGCGCGCTCGCGGGCGCGGTGGAACTCCGCGCTCTCCGGAGCCCGTCGCCGCACCCAGACGGCGGCCAGCCCGAGCAGCGCGGCGACCACGAAGCCCCAGCGCCAACCGCCGTTCTCCAGGCCGGACTTGCCGATGGTGTGGATCAGCAGGGTGAGCACCCCGAAGGAGAGCAGCGAGCCGAGGATGATGCCGCCGTAGGAGACCGAGCTGAACGCGAAGCGGTGCCGGGGCGGGGCGGTCTCGGTGACGTACGCGGCGACGCTCGGTGCCTCTCCGCCGAAGGCGAGCCCCTGCACCACCCGCGCGAGCACGGCCAGCACCGCCGCCCAGGCCCCGATGGCCTGCTGCCCCGGCACCGCGGCGATGCCCAGGCTCGCGACGGCGATCACCGCCATGCCGAGGCTCAGCGCGAAGCGCCGCCCCCTGGTGTCGCTGAGCCGCCCGATCAGGTAGGAGCCGACCGGCCGGGCGACGAAGCCCACCGCGAAGGTGACGTACGCGCCGAGCACGCCGCTGACGCCGTGCTTGCCGTGGCCGAAGAGGTCGGCCGCGAAGTAGGGCGCCAGGACGGCGTAGATGTTCCAGTCGAAGGACTCGACCACCGATCCGACCGTCGCCGCGGCCAACTCCCGCCGCCGCCCGCCCGCTTGCGCTTCGTCGCGGACCGGAGCGGCCGCGCTGCGATCTGTCATGACCTCAGCATGGCACCGTCCGGACCCGGACGGAATCACGCCCGGCCGCCGGGTGATCGGCGTCGTCAGGGCCGCTCCACAGAGGCTTCTGAGAATCCCATGTGACTGATGTGACAGTCAGGTGATATTTGTGTGCCGTGCATTCCATGATCACACGTACCCCGCGGCGCGTCCTGCCCGCCGCCGTCGCAGCCCTCGCCACCGCCGCCCTGCTGGCCGGCTGCACCAGCGGGAGCGGCACCACAGCCGCGCCCGCGACCACCACGACCGCCGCTGCCCCGGCACCGAGCGCCACCCCGACCCCGACGCCGACGGTCAAGCCCACCGGCGCCAACGACCCCGCGCTCAAGGCCTTCTACGGCCAGCAGCTCACCTGGGGCCCCTGCAAGAAGGACCCGGAGAACGAGGAGGACACCTCGGCACTCCAGTGCGCCACGCTCAAGGTGCCGCTCGACTACACCGCCCCGGCCACCGCCACCCTGGACGTCGCCGTGGTCCGCAACGCGGCCACCAAGCCCGACCAGAAGATCGGCTCGCTGCTGCTCAACCCCGGCGGCCCGGGCGGCTCCGGAGTCGAGATGGTCGCCTACGACCCCAAGCGCTTCGACGGACCGCTGCACGACCGCTACGACATCGTCGGCTTCGACCCGCGCGGCACCGCCGGAACCAGCCCGCTCAACTGCCTGGACGACCAGGCCCGGGACGGCTGGCTGAACACCGACCAGGCCGGCGCCGACCACGGCAAGCAGCTGGCCGACGCCTGCCAGGCCAAGTACGCCCAGATCCTGCCGTTCGTCAGCACCCGCAACAGCGCCCGGGACATGGACGTGCTGCGCGCCGTCCTCGGCGACCAGAAGCTCAGCTACCTCGGCCTGTCCTACGGCACCTACCTCGGCTCGCTCTACGCCGAGGAGTTCCCGGACAAGGTCGGCCGGGTCGTCCTGGACGGCGCCACCTCGGCCTCCACCTCGCTGGTCCAGCACAACATCGAGCAGCAGGCCGGCTTCGAGCGGGCCCTGAAGGCCTTCGCCGCGGACTGCGTCACCAAGGCCGCCTGCTCGCTCGGCAAGGACCCCGAGCAGGCGACGCAGAAGCTCGCCACGTTCCTCGACGGGCTCAAGGACAAGCCGCTGAAGACGGAGAGCGGCCGCGCCCTGACCTCCAGCATCGCCTGGACGGGCGTCATCAGCCGGCTCTACGGCGGCGAGAAGGCCTGGGAGGGTCTGCGCAACTCCATCGGCTGGGCGATGGTGCGCGGCAAGGGCGACTACCTGCTCGACCTCGCCGACGCCTACAACGGCCGCGACAAGGACGGCCACTACCGGCCCTCGGCGGACGCCTACACCGCCATCCACTGCGCCGACGGCGCCACCGACGCACCGGCCGGCGAGCAGTTGCAGGCCGCGCTGACCGACCTCGCCGCCAAGGCCCCGCTGATCAGCAAGCACGACCCGCAGTCCGCGCTGTTCGACCCGGACTGCCGGATCTGGCCGTTCCGCGCCACCGAGAAGCCGCACGTGATCAAGTCCGCCGCCGCCAACCCGATCGTGGTCGTCGGCACCACCGGCGACCCGGCCACCCCGTACGCCTGGGCCGAGAAGCTGACCGCCGAGCTCGGCAACGCCGTGCTGCTCAGCCGCGACGGCGAGGGCCACACCGGGTACGGCGCGAGCAAGTGCGTCCGCGCCTCGGTGGACGCCTTCCTGCTGGACGGCACCGTCCCGGCCGCGGGCATCCACTGCCCGACGGACTGACCCCGGAGCGACCCCGGACCGAAACGGAAGGCGGCGCCGGACCCTCGGGTCCGGCGCCGCCGCCGATTCCCGGAGGTCCCGCTCAGTGCCCGGGGTGGTGGACGAAGCGGTAGCTGTCGCGGTCGAGTTCGGTGACCTGGACGCCGATCACGGCCGGCTCGGCCAGCCGGTCGCGCAGCGCCGCGAGCACCCGGTCGGTCAGTGCGGCGCGCTGCGCGGTGCTGCGGCCGGCCAGGATCTTCACCTCGACCAGCACCGCGGTCTCCCCGCTCGTCCCGTCCCCGACGTGGTGCAGATCGGCGGGGCGGAAGAGGGTCTTGCAGTCCGTGACCGGAGTGTCGATCACCTCGGTCATCGCCCAGTGGAGTTCGGCGGCCAGGCCCGCCCGGTCGAAGTCGAGTGCGGCCGAGTGGTCGACCAGGATCTGCGGCACGGGAACCTCCGGGCGTCGGTGACGGACGCCCCGACGCTACCGGAGCCGTCCGGGACCCCGGCGCGGGGTGCGGCGCCGGGGCCCCGGACGGGATGGGACCGGTGGAACGGGTGGAACGGAGGCCGGGTCGTCAGCAGCCGAAGTCGATCTTGCGGAAGGTCACGTAGTGGTCGGCGGTGTAGTAGTCCTCGTGGTACTGCGTGCCGGTGACGATGCGACGGGCGCCGCGGGTCGGCGAGCCCGGGGTGACCACGGTGTACTCGTGGTAGTAGCCGGTCGACCGCGAGGGCAGCACTCCCTCCCGGTTCTGGAAGACGATGCCGTCCTGGCTGTACGGGAACGGACCGCCGGAGGCGATCAGGTCGAGGGTGGTGTCGGCCTGGGAGGGCAGGACGGACAGGCACACCGAGCCGACCGCGGCGTGCGCCTCGGTGGCGACGGCGATCGGCGCGAGGGTGACCAGGGCGACGGTGGCGGTGGCGGCGACGCGAGTCTTCCATGCGCGTAGAGTTCGGGTCATGACAAACAGGATGGCGACCGCCCCGCGCCATCGGAAGCCCCGTTCCAAGTCTTCATCTCCGGTCAACACGACGTACCTTCCGGTGACGTGACCCGGTCAGCGGCCCGGCCGGACTCAGCCCCGCGACAGCACCAGCGACTGCACCGACGGGAGCTTGCGCCAGTCGCTGGACACGATGCTCGCGTGCGCCTTCGCCAACTGCTCGGTGCGGGCCCGCGCCTGGTCGGCGGTCGGGTCGGTGCCGCTGATCTCCGGGGCGACCAGGTGCGAGTCCGTCATCACCAGCAGGTAGTGGGCGTTGTCGTACCACGCGGTGTCGATGGTCCTGACGTAGGTGGAGGCGTCACCGTCGAAGACCGCGAACCAGGGCCGGATCGAGGTGTCCGCACCGGTGTACTGGCCGCGCGGGTCGCCGGTGGCGGCGCCGAGCACGGACGGGAACACCTGGGCCTGGCCGATCCGGCCGGCCGCCGCCAGGTCCCGCAGGTGCCGGCCCTGCTCGACGTCGGTGTGCAGGGTGTCGAAGGGGTTGCCCAGCTCGACGGTGCCCGGGATCGCGTACAGCAGCACCCGGCCGGCCAGCGCCGAGCGGCTCGGCCAGTTGCCGGCCCGCACCGCCTCGTCGAGGCTCGGGTACGAGCCGCCGCCGGGCTTGGCCAGCAGGTCGGCCGGGCGCAGCACGGCGGAGCCCAGGTGGGCGGCGATCAGCGTGTCCAGCTGGTCGGGGCCCATCCCGGTGTTGGCCGAGTAGCCGGGCTTGAGCTCCAGCTTGATCACCAGCGGGCCGGCGCCCGGGTGCGCGGCGAGCCAGACCCGGACGTCGTCCAGGCAGCTCTCCAGGTTCTGGTCGGTGCCGCCCGCGTACAGCTGCGCGGGGGTGCTCGCGGCGGTGCAGTTGTTGGAGTTGCCGAACGGGTTGGAGTGGCTGACCTGCCACTGCTTGGTCACGATGTTCGGCCAGAGGTCCAGCTCGATCATCCCGGTGCCGGTGTCCAGCCCCTGGGCGAGGTACGGGAAGGCGGCCGGGTCGTAGGTGTTGTGCAGGCCGACGGTGGTCGCGGAGCCGAACGGCAGGTCGCCCGGTCCGCCGGTGGTGGCGTCGGCCGGTGCGGTCGGGATCAGCGCGGCCGCGGCGGCGATCAGGCCGGCGGCCAGGAATCCGGTCAGGGTGCGGCGTACGGTCATCGGAACGGTCCCCCCAAGTCATGGGATGCCGGCCGCCCTGCTCCCGGGCAGCCTGACGAAGCATCGCCCGCCCGGGCGTGCTCAGGATGAAGAAGGCACGACAATAGCGTGACGGCTGCACCGCTTCTCCCCGACTCCCCTCCCCTTCCTCCACCTGACCCCCACTCGCCCCGGCCGCCACGCCCACGACGGTGACGGAACGTCGGGACACCACCGCCCCGGGTTAGCGTGACCCGGATGCGAGGGCGGCCGGTCCGCGACCGGGACGACACCCCGCCCCCGAGGCACCGAACGGCGGAGGAAGCCGATGTCCCTGGTCCGGGTCCACAACTTCTCGATCTCCCTGGACGGCTACGGCACCGGCGAGGGGCAGAGCCTCGACGCGCCGTTCGGCCACGCCGGCCACCGGCTGCACGACTGGTTCTTCGGCACCCGGACGTTCCGGCGGATGAGCGGCAAGGAGGGCGGCGGGACCGGCGTGGACGACGCGATGGCCCGCACCTGGGCCGACGGCATCGGCGCGGAGATCATGGGCCGCAACAAGTTCGGCCCGCAGCGCGGCCCCTGGCAGGACGAGGACTGGCGCGGCTGGTGGGGACCGAACCCGCCGTTCCACACCCCGGTCTTCGTGCTCACCCACCACCCGCGGCCCTCGCTGGAGATGGACGGCGGGACGGTCTTCCACTTCCTCGACGCCTCCCCCGAGGAGGCGCTGCGCCGGGCCAGGGAGGCGGCCGGCGGTCTGGACGTGCGGATCGGCGGCGGCCCGAGCACCGTCCGGGCCTTCCTGGCGGCCGATCTGATCGACCACCTGCACGTGGTCGTGGTGCCGTTGCTGCTCGGGCGGGGGGAGCGGCTCTGGGACGGGCTCGAAGGGCTGGAACAACGATTCCGCACCGAGGCGGTGGCCGGCCCGAGCGGCGTCACCCACCTGACCTTCACCCGGCCGTAGCCGGCGGCCCCCACCCGCACGAGCACGGCGGCGGGCTCCCCGCACCCTCGGGGAGGCCGCCGCCGCTGCGCCACGACCTGATCAGGACCGCCGGGTCGGAGCCGCCTGATCAGGGCTGCCCGATCAGCGCGTCGCCGGGATCAGACCCGGTCGGCCGCGATCAGCACGTACTGGAAGGAGCCGTCCTTGTAGGACTCGATGAACGCCTCCTCGATGCCGGTCACCAGCGAGGTCGTGTTCCGCAGCTCCCAGTAGGGCAGGGTGTCCGGGGTCAGGTCGATGACGGCCTGCGGCACCAGGCGGTTGTCGGCCATCGCCCGCAGGTACTCGCGGCGGGAGTGGATGTTGCACTCGAAGTGGGCGTTGATCTGCGAGACCCACTTCGACGGCTGGCCGTACCGCGGGTTCCAGCAGCCGGTGATGGTCACGTACCGGCCGCCGACGCTCAGCACCCGGGAGTGCTCGGCCATCAGGTCGTGCAGGTCGACGTACATGCTGGACTCGTTGTTCCAGGAGCCCGCGACCGTACCGGTCTCGACGGGCATGTTCAGCATGTTGGCGACCCGGGAGCGGACGAAGTCCCCGATGCCCAGCTCGGCGGCGCGCTTGTTGCCGAAGTCGGCCTGCTGGGTGGAGAGGGTCATGCCCTCGACCCGGCAGCCGAAGCGCTGGTGGGCCATCACCATCGAGCCGCCACGGCCGCAGCCGGCGTCGACCAGGGTGTGGTCGGCGCGGATGTCGCCGAGGTGGTCGAGCAGCACGTCGGCCTGGGCGGACTCCAGGCGGTGCAGCTCGGAGATCACCTTCTTCTCGCGCTCGCTGTCGGCCGGGTCGCCGATCGCGGCCTGGTCGATCGCACCGATGCCGTAGTGGTGGTGGTAGAGGCCGTCGACGTCACCCAGGCGAAGGTTGACCGGACGGGCCTCGTGGTCCCAGTAGCGTGCGATGTCGCCCTGGTACGGAGTCGCCGGGCCGGGGATGGTGTTGCCCGGGGTGGTGATGTCGTCGGTCACGGACATGGGTCAGCTCCTACGGGATGGTTGACGGATGCTCGCCGGGAATCGCTCACCGGTCGAGCGGTCACAGGAATCGGGTACCGGAGGACGGCTGCCGGACGGCGGTCACCGGAACGGGGACCGGTCGCCGGGAGCCGCTCCCGTCACCAGAAGTCGGGCAGGGTGTAGCGGTAGGTGTTGGTCTGGTGCCAGTAGTGGTTGCCGTCGACCCATGCGGCCACGCCGCGCAGGAACCGTAGGACCGTCGGCACCGGGCAGGCCACGGCCAGGGCCGCCGCCTCGGCCTCGAAGGCGCGCATCAGGTCGTTGTGGACCTCGACGGCCTTCAGGTAGCCCTCCTTGCGGGAGACGCCCTCGCGTTCGGAGATCACCACCGGCAGGTTCAGGTGCAGTCCGGGGCTGGCCAGCTCCTTCATGTACGAGTACAGGTCGTTGACGATGGTGGTCGCGTTGGAGGCCAGCGCGATCACCCGCTGCATGGCGGGCAGCGCGTGGAGTTCGGCGGGCAGCTCGTAGCCGCCGACGGTGTCCGTGATCGTCGGGCAGGGGCGGAAGTTGTTGAACTGGCGCATGGCCAGGTACTCCCACACCTCGGGGACGTGGTCCGCCTGGTCCCAGGCGGCCTCGGCCAGGTACCCGAGGTGCAGCCGCGCCATGTCGTGCCGGAAGCGGTCCGACTGGGAGGGCGTGGCGGCCCGGCCGAAGTACTCCATCGCCGAGTGGTACGAGCGCCTGGGCGCGTCCGAGGAGAGCGAGGCCTCCCAGTCCGGCTGGTACTCCGGCGTGGTGTGCAGCGGGTCGAGCGCCGTGTGCGCGAGCAGCAGGCGGCTGCCCAGGCCGATCGGCGAACCTCCGAGGTCCTCGCAGTAGCAGTCGTCCACCGCGTTCTCGGCCACCATCAGGCGGGCCGCGAGCATCAGGTGGTCGACGCTCGGCGCGTCCGGGTGGCAGGCCACCATGTAGCGCCCGGTGGAGAACCCGTCGAAGTCCTTCTCCCACTCCGGCGGGTAGAGCTCGATCTCCTCCATCGCCCAGATCTTGAGCTTGGCGCTGAGCGCCTCCACCCGTACCGGGTCCGGCTCGGCGACCGGATGGTAGTAGAGGCCGGGGATCGGGTCCCCGCTCTTGGGCTTGCCCCCGCTCGGCACCTCGGCGACCGTACCCTCGGCGGGCAGGGTGAGCCCGGCCGGGATCAGACCGGTCGGGGTCAGGCCCGCCAGGGCGGGGCCGGAGGGCGTCACGCCGGGCGGGATCAGGAGGGCCGACAGCCAGGCCTCGGGGGCCACGGCCTGCGGCGCCGTGGTCTCGGGCACGACGACGTCGGGCACCACGGCCTCGGCCACCGGAGCCTCGGGCACCGGGATCTCCGCAGCCGAGACCTCGGGTGCCGCAACCCCGGGTGTCACGACCTCCGGTGTCGCGACCTCCGGCGTCACAGCCTCGGACGCCGGGACCTGCGGCCGGAACTGCAGCCCCGAGGTGCCCAGTCCGCTGGGCCCGCG
Organism: Kitasatospora sp. NPDC036993; assembly: GCF_055607525.1. Classification (NCBI taxonomy): domain Bacteria; kingdom Bacillati; phylum Actinomycetota; class Actinomycetes; order Kitasatosporales; family Streptomycetaceae; genus Kitasatospora; species Kitasatospora sp. NPDC036993. The sequence goes on from NZ_JBVJRP010000005.1 coordinate 178,626, forward strand.
CAGGATCCGCTCGATCGCCGGGGAACTCATGAGCCCACCGCCGGGGCGGAGTCGGGCCCGGACGGTGTGTCCGGTCTGGCACGCAGGGGCATGGAGCCTCCTCTGAGAAGGGTCGCACTACATGACGGGTCGTCACCTCACCCGTCTCGAACAGGAACTCCGGCCGGAGGCCCCGTTCCGCTCGGTTCCCCACCGTAGGCGCGAAGGGGCGTTCCGCATCACAACGGACGATCTTCATCACCCGATAGGGTGAACGTTTGTGCTGACTGTGTTTGGGCGTGCCACAGTCGTGCATCGCCCCACCCCGCCTCTTCCGCGCCTCGGCCCCGAGCCGGCCGCCCGCCCGTCCCGCCTCGCGCGTCAACCCGGTGCACCACACCCGTGTCCTGATCCGGCCCGCCGCGTTGTGCCACTCGTGGCTGGGACTGTTCGAATGCGAAACGACTGACCGACGGTCGCCTGCCACGCATTGGTCACACATCCGAACTCCCGGAAGGAACCCGCAGTGGCAGCGATCTCGATGCCGGACTTCTACCTGCCGTGGCCGGCCCGCCTCAACCCCCATCTGGAGGCGGCCCGGGCGCAGAGCCTGCTCTGGGTCCGCGAGATGGACATGCTCGAACCCGTCTGGGACGAGGAACGGTTCACCGCGATGGACTTCGCGCTCTTCGCCGCGTGGACCCACCCCGACGCCTCACCCGACGAACTCTGCCTGATGAGCGACTGGTACGTCTGGGGCTGGTACGTCGACGACTACTTCCCCCAGGCGTACACCGAGGCCGAACAACTCGGTTCCGCCAGGGAATACCTGTTCCGCCTGCTGGACTTCATGCCCCTCGACGGCAGCGCGTCCGGCCTCACCCCGGAGAACCCGCTGGAACGCGGACTGGCCGACCTCTGGACCCGGACCGCGCCCGGCAAGTCGGAGCCCTGGCTGCGCCGTTACGTCGCGGTGATCCAGGACATGGCCGAGGAGGCGCTGCGCGAGCTGTTCAACCTCGCCCGGGACGGCAGCCGCGTCCTCGACCCGATCGAGTACCTGGAGATGCGGCGTTCCGTCGGCGGGATCCTCTGGTCGGCCCAACTGCTCGAACACGCCCTGGGCCTGGAGCTTCCGCCGCGCCTGCTCGACCAGCGCCCGCTGGAGCTGCTCAACGCGGCCTTCGCCGATTCCCAGGGGTTGCAGAACGACATCATCTCCTACGAGATCGACCTCGCCGAGGGGAAGGTGAACAACGGTGTGACGGTCGTGGAGCACTTCCTCGGGTGCGAGACCGGGCGGGCGGTGGAGGTCGTCAACGACCTGGTCACCGACCGGCTCCAGCAGTTCGACCACACCGCCGCCACCGAACTGCCCATCGTTTTCGAGCAACAGCTGCTCACCCCCGACGAGCGGGCCGACGTCCTGCGTTACGTCCAGGGGCTCAAGGACTGGATGGCCGGCAACCTGGAGTGGGCCCTGCGCCCCGGCGGCCGCTACCTGCCCGCGGACTCGGAGCCCGCCGCCGCACCCTCGCCGTCCTTCCTCACCCCCTCCGGCCTCGGTACCGCCGCCGCCCGGCTCGGCCTCGGCCCGGCCCCGCTCGGCCTGCGGGCCCGCAGCTACCTCAACGCCCCGCGCCAGGAGCGCGAGCAGCTCGAACTGCCCGAGTTCTACATGCCCTTCGAGGCCAGGACCAACGGCGAGCTGGAGACGGCGCGCGAGCACGGCGAGGCGTACGTCCGTCGCACGGGCATCCTGGACGTTCCCGGGCTGGGGATCTGGGACGAGGCCAGTGTCCGGGCCGCCGACTTCGCGCTGTTCGGCGCTCTGACCCACCCCGACGCGCCGCTGGAGCAGCTGGACCTGCTCAACGACTGGTACACCTGGGGCTTCCTCCAGGACGACTACCTGCTCGAAGTGTTCAAGCGCCGCCGCGACCTGGCCGGCGCCAAGGCCTACCTCGACCGGCTGGAGCTCTTCGTCCCGGCCGAGCCGGTCGCCGTGCTGCCGACGCCGACCAACCCGTCCGAGCAGGGGCTCGCCGATCTCTGGTGCCGCACCGCCCCGGCCGTCGGCGACGAGCTGCGGCGCAAGCTCTCGGCCAGCACGGTCGTCCACCTCCGCTCCGGGGTGTGGGAGGTGTTCAACGCCCTCCAGAACCGCACGCCCGAGCTGATCGACTACACCGAGATGCGCCGCCAGACCCTCGGCGCCGGGGTCTGCGCGGACCTGATCCACCACGCCGCAGGCGTGGCCGTCCCCGACGCCGTGATGACCAGCCGGCCGATGCGCCGGCTGGTCACGGCGGTCGGCGACTGGGCGGGCTGGTTCAACGACGTGGCCTCGTACCAGGTGGAGATCGAGTACGAGGACGACGTGCACAACGGCGTCTACGCACTGCGCCGCTTCACCGGTGGGACGCTCCCGGACACGGTCGCGGCGGTGAACGACCTCCTCACCGCCCGGATGAAGGAGTTCGAGCACCTCACCGACTCCGAACTGCCCGTGCTCTACGACGAACTGGAGCTGGGCGAACAGGAGCGGGCCGGAATGGCGGACTACGTCAGGCAGCTCCAGGAGTGGCTGGCCGGGTTCCACGCCTGGCACCTGCGGACGGGCCGGTACACGGACTTCCCGGTCCGCACCACCCTGCCCGCCCGGCTGCTGCCCTCCCCCACCGGGCTCGGCACCTCGGCCGCCAGGATCGGCCTGAGCGCCTGACCCGACCGGCACGGGAGGTCGGCCTGACCCGACCTCCCGTGCCGACCCGCCCGTCCGGCCGGCACGATGCGCAGCTCCGCCGGCCGGGGCCCGAGCCCCAGGTGCCACCGGAGTTCCGCCTCCTCCGCCGACAGATCGTCCACCAGGTCCAGCGTGATCGAGATCTCGTAGAGGTCGCCCATGGCGGCAAGCTAGCGCGGGACTCCGACAGCACCGGCGCCGGGGCGGCCCGCGCAGCCCGGCACCGGCACCGTTTTGCGGGGACGGGGGCGGTGTGGTGCGCTGGTAGGGACACCGGAACGGCCGACACGCCCCGGTACCGCCCCCGCCGAACACGGGACCCGCCACGGTCCGTGAGCGCCGGCGCCCGGGCGGCCACCGGTGAACGAGGTGATGACCGATGGCCGAGTTCGACCGGGGGCCGACGGACGCCTTCGCGGAGCTGTTCGCGCGGGTACCGGATCCGCCCGATGAACAGGCGTTCTGGTTCGACTGGGGGCCGGTGTTCTACCGGGGGCGGCTGGACGGCTCGGCCAGGGTACTGGTCGTCGCCTCCGACCCGGGGCCGACCGAGCGGATCGCCGGGCGCACCCTGGTCGGCAACGCCGGGCAGCGGGTGCAGGGGTTCCTCGCCAAGCTGGGGCTGACCCGGTCCTACGTCTGCCTCAACGCGTGGGCGTACGCCGTCCACCCGTCGCGCGCCGAGGCGATGAAGGAGCGGCTCGACGAACCCGCGCAGGCGCACTGGCGCAACGAGGTCCTCGGCACGGCGGTCGGTCCGGGGCTGCGGGCCGTCGTCGCGATGGGGTTCATGGCCCAGGAGGCGGTGCGGCTGTGGGACGCCCGGCCGCAGCAGGCCGTGCTGGTGAAGGCGCCCCACCCGTCGAGCCACGACCCGGTGGCGCTGCTGGACGGCTGGCGCGCCGCGATCACCGCGCTGCGCCCGGTCGTCGAGCCGGACGAGGACGGTGACGCCACCGGCCCGAACTACGGCGACACGTTCCTGGAGAGCGACTACCGACCGATCCCGCGCCGCGACCTGCCCTTCGGCGCACCGGCGTTCCTGGGGGACGACGCCTGGGTGCGGGCCGCGGGCGACCAGACGCAGAACTCCGTCGGCCGCCCGACCCCGGACGACGGCCACACCCTGGTCTGGAAGGCGCCGAGCTGATGGCCCTCGTGCTGCGCGGCACCGTCGTCACCTTCGACGGCGAGCACCGGATCCTCGACCCGGGCGCGGTGTACGTCGGCGACAACGGCCGGCTCGGCGCGGTGCTGCCGGCCGGGCAGGCTGCGCCGGCCGGGTTCGGCGCCGCCCCGGTCGTCGACCTCCTCGGCACGGGCGCGCTGGTCCTGCCCGGCCTGGTCGACCTCCACAGCCACCTCCAGTACAACACCCTGCCGCTCTGGGAGGCGGTCGGTGTCCCGTACCTGCACCACGACCGCTGGGTGGACGAGACGCGCGCACCGGACTACTCGACGTCGGTCACCTGGCCCGCCAAGGTGCTCGGCACCGCCGCGCCCACGGCGCTGCTCGCGTACGCCCCGGTCCGGTTCTCGCTGCCGACGACCCGGGCCGCGCTCGCCCTGGTCCGCGCCGATCCGGCCCTGCGCCGGTGGACGGACTCGATCCACGACGCCGTGGAGACCGGCGAACCGTACTCGCAGGCGTTCCCGCTCACCGACCCCGAGGCGGTCACCGCGGGGCTGCCGCACTACACGGGGCCGAAGGTCCTGATCGTCGACGCGCTGACGTACTCGGCCGCCGACGTCTTCGCCGCCGGATTCGCGGACAACGGAGCGGACAGCGGAGCGGCGGACGGAGGTGCGGACGGAGAGGCGGACGGCCGCCCCGGCCCGGTGCTCGGGACGGCCGCGAGCACCGGCGCCGGCGGCGCCAACGTCTGGACGTACGAGCTGCTGGGCGTCTGGCTGCCCGAGCTGCTGCCGGCCCTGCCGCGCGGGGCCGGCTTCCGCGTCGCCCTGCGCCGTGCCACCCGGGCCGGGGCGAGCATCGGCGTCCCGCTGGAGGACTTCGGTGTGGCGGCCGGCCGGCTGCACCGGCCGACCAGGCGCGACGTCCTCGGCCACAACGAGGACCTGCTGGCGGCCGCCGCCGCGCTGCTGCGCCGGGACTCCTGACGGGCGCGGCAGACCCCGTGGGGGCCCCGGCCGGTGCGGGCCCCGGCCGGTGCGGGCCCCGGCCGGTGCGGGGCCGGGGCCGGTGCGGGGCAAGCGGCACGTGCGACGGGTGACCGGTGATGCGGCAGGAGCTCAATTCGGCTGTGGGCGACGACTTTCGGCCACCTCTCGCGTGGGGCAGCCCCACTCGCGCCCCCCGACCGGAACGGCCGGTGCCGGCCCCGGGCCGGGGAACCCGCTGAGCAGACCCGAGATCGCCGAAAGTAAGGGTCGCCTTACCCGTGCCCGCGCGCGATCCGCACGCGTTGTCCGCTTAGCGACACCGACCGGATCGCACGACGTTCGGACTTCTTGACAGGAATAAGAACGTCCAGTGAACTCATCGAAGTTCGCTGAATCCGCGGCGATCCCCTGTTCCCGCCGGCCCCGCGAATCCCCCCGGGCAGCGGGCTTTCCCAGCGGGAAAGCATGACCCGATATCCGGACCACCGCCGAATCCGCGGTTCCGGCCACTGTCGAATTCCACCACCCCCCTCCCACACACTCCTGCCCGTCGCAGCCGTACCACCGCACGGAAGGAACCGCCATGTCGCAGAAGACCTGGGACAAGGAACCCCACCCCGCCAGACTGGAAGAGCGGCTGGAGGACGACATCGTCCGATGTCATCTCAGCCCCCGGAACTGCCGGATACGCCCCGGCCAGCACGGATTCTGCCGGGTCCGGGCCAACCGGGACGGCCGCCTGGTGACGCTGAACTACGGGCGCTCCGTCCACGCCACCGAGGAGACCATCGAGACGGAGGCCGTGTTCCACTACGCGCCCGGCGCCCGGATCCTGTCGATGGGCAACGTCGGCTGCATGCTCAACTGCGACTACTGCCACAACTGGAAGACCTCGCAGGCGCGTTACGTGGAGGACAAGGACGTCTACCACTACACGCCCGAGGAGGTCGTGGACATCGCCGTCCGGCACGGCATCAAGGTCATTTCCTGGACCTACAACGACCCGGTGGTGTGGCACGAGTTCGTCGTGGAGACCGCGGCCCTGGCCAAGGCGGCGGGAATCGTCAACCTCTACAAGTCCGCATTCTTCATCAGCGGCGAGGCCATCGAGGAACTGATCCCGGTCATCGACATCTTCTCGGTGTCGATCAAGTCCCTCGACCCGAAGTACTACCGGCGGATCACCAAGGGCTGGCTCGAACCGGTCCTGGAGGGCACGGAGCAGGTCTACCGGGCCGGCAAGCACGTCGAGGTGTCCACGCTGATGGTCACCGACCTCAGCGACGACGAGAAGACGGCCCGGGACATGGCGGCCTTCGTCGGTGAACGGCTCGACCCCGACGTGCCGACGCACTTCGTGCGCTTCCACCCGGACTACAAGATGACCGACACCATCCGCACCCCCGTCGACCGGCTGGAACGGGCCCGCAAGGTCGCCAAGGACCTGGGGCTGAACCACGTCTACCTGGGGAACGTGTACGACACCGAGTCGACCAACACCTGGTGCCGGAGCTGCGGCCTGCTCCAGATCACCCGGTACGGCCTCAACGCCGACCTGCTCGGCGTGGACGCGAAGGGCGCCTGCACCGGGTGCGGCACCCCCGCCGGGGTCGTGCTGCTGCCCGACGCCCGGCAACGGACCCGGGTGCCGGAACTCCCCACCGGACAGGGCCTGGACCTGGCGCGCTTCGACTGGCACGGGGACGTCCGCGCCCTGCACGTCCAGGTGCGCAACACCTCCGACGCACCGGTGCGGGCCTACCACCGCCGCTACGGCGACCCGGCCGCGGACCAGGGGTGGCAGATCGTCGACCTGGCCCCGCAGGAGAGCTTCCGGTTCATCGCGGCGAAGAGCACCGCGGGCGAGGCCGGCGTCCAGGTGGCCGTCCCGCCGCAGTGCACGTCCAGCCTCCACCAGGTCTTCGACCGCGCCCACTTCCCGACCGTCGAGGCCTCCGCCGGGACGCTGAACGAGGACGTCTCGCCGCTGCCGCTCTTCCAGCCCGGCCCCCGGTCGTGAACGGCCCCGCCGGCACGGGGACGCTGAGGCACGGCACGGACTACCGGGTCCTGCCGTTCAGCGCCGACACCTCCGCCGTCCTCATCACCGGGAGCCACCGGCTGCTGCTCGCCCCGTCGGACACCGCCGAACGGCTGGCGTCCGGGGTCGACCACCTGCACCCCGACGAGCGGCAGGCCTGGGAGCAGCTGCTGGCCGGCGCCGCGGCCGGCCAGGAGTCCAACCGGGTCCGGCTGCGGGAGGGCGCGCTGTCCGACGGCGCCGACTTCGCGGTCAACGTCAACCTGACGAACGTCTGCAACCTCGCCTGCACCTACTGCTTCGCCGAGGGCGGCGACTACGGCCGGATCACCGAGGCCATGGGCGAGCACTCGATCGCCTGGATCTTCGACTTCGTCGACCGCTACGCCGCGGCCGGGCAGCGGGTCCGCTTCGAGTTCTTCGGCGGCGAGCCGCTGGCCAACTTCGAGGTGATCCGCCGGATCTGCGAACGCGCCCGCGCGCTCGCCGAGAGCTCGGGCACCGAGTTCGTGCACCGGATCTCGACCAACCTGACCCTGATGCCCCAGGGCATCGAGGAGCTCTTCCGGGACCACCGCTTCATCGTCTCGGTCTCGCTCGACGGCGGCCGCGAGGTCCAGGACGCCAACCGGCCTTCCAAGAACGGGAAGGGGTCCTACGACCGGATCATCCGCAACCTGGTCCGGCTGCGCGAGGCGTGCGGTGACGAGGTCACCCTGGTCGCCCGGATGACGATCGCGACGGCGCAGCCCCGCCTCACCGACAACGTGCTCGACCTGTGGGAGCTGGACCTCTTCGACTACTTCCAGATCTACCCGGGCGTCTACCCGGTGGAGCAGGGCACGACGGTGCCCATCGCCCTCACCCTGGGCGACCGCAAGCTCTCCGAGCCCAAGGGCATCCGGTACATCAACCACTTCCTCCAGCCCGGCATCGTCGAGCAGTTCAAGGAGTTCCTGGTCCACTACCCGCGGCTGTTCGCGCCCGGCAACCGGTTCAAGGGCGTCCTGGAGTACGAGCGCGCCGTGCAGATGATCGCCGAGGGGGCCGCCGCGCTGGCGTTCTGCTCGGGCGGCCGGACGTACTACACCCACTCCCCGGACGGCAGTGTCAGCCCGTGCCACCGCCTGGTCGGGGACGAGTCCTTCGACGTGGGCACCGGCTCCGAGGGGCTCACCCGGGAGCACCCCGAGTGGCAGCGCACGGTCGACGAGCACCCGGTGTGCGGCGGCTGCTGGGCCCGCTACCTGTGCGGCGGCGGCTGCCGGCAGGAGAACCACGTGGCGACCGGTGACGTGAACGAGCTCAACTCCGAGTCGTGCCAGTACCAGTTGATGCTGGCCGAGGAGGTCGTCAAGATGCTCGCCAGGTCCGCCGTCGACTACCGGGAACGGTCCCGGGCGCGCTACGACGACCTGTTCGTCTCCTGCGGGCGCCCGGTGGTCCCCAACGACAGGCCGGCCCTCGACCCGGCCGCCGACGTCCACCCCTTCCAGGTCCTCTGCTGACGGCCTCCCCCTCCGATCCGTCCACCAGCACGCCGGGCCGGCCCCGATGAAGGAGCGACAGCAGATGGCCGAGAAGATCGTCCGCCGGAACATCCACACCTATCCGTTCAAGTACCGCCACCACGAGTACGACGAGTACTTCCGCCTCGAGAACGCGGTGCTCTACCTGCACGTGCCGTTCTGCCTCACCAAGTGCGGATTCTGCGACTACACCGTCTACATCAACCGCAACGAGCAGCACTTCGCGCAGTACGTCGACGCGCTCGAACGCGAGATCCGGGCCTTCGCCGCCAACCGCTCCTTCCCCGGGTTCCGGGTCGACGCGGTGTACTTCGGCGGCGGTACGCCGGGCATCCTCACCGGCGACCAGACAGCGCGGCTGCTGGACGTCTGCCGGGAGTCGTTCGAGTTCAACGAGGGCGCGGAGATCGGCCTGGAGTTCGACCCCTCCACGGTCGACGAGGCCAAGATCGCCCGGATGCGGGAGGCGGGCTTCACCCGGCTCAGCGTCGGCGTGCAGGCGTTCGACGACCGGCTGCTGGAGATCTGCAACCGCTCGCACGACCGCGCCACCGCCGAGCGGGCCTTCCGCACCGTCGTCGACGGCGGCTTCACCCACACCAACATCGACCTGATCTTCCCGCTCCCCGACCAGTCCGTGGACGACTGGAAGCGCAGCGTCGACCGCGCCATCGAACTCGAACCGGCCTGCGTCACGGCCTACGGCCTGGAGATCTGGCCGAAGACGGCTTTCCACTCGCTCATCACCTCGGGGAAGATGGCGCTCCCCACGGCCGCGGACGAGCGCCGGATGTACGAGTACGCCATCGACGCGCTGGAGGCCGCCGGCTTCGTCCGGCGCAGTTCCACGGGCTACTTCCACCCCGACCGCTGCGCCGACTACTCGCGCTTCCTGGAGTACTACTGGCGGACCTGGCCGATGATCGGATTCGGCGTCTCCTCGAAGAGCGTCATCCACGACCGGCTCTTCGTGAACGTCAAACCGCTGAAGAAGTACTACGAGATGGTGGAAAGCGGCCGAATCCCGCTGGATTTCGCCACCTATCTCACCAAGGACCAGGAGATGCGCCGCGTCATGATCCGCGGCCTCAAGATGTGCGAGGTCAGCCGGCCCGATTTCCAGGACCGGTTCGGCGTCACCATGGAGGCGGTATTCGGGCCGGAGATCGAACAGCTCGTCGAGAAGGGATGGCTGGAGCCGCGGGGATCGGACGTGTACGCCCTGACCAGGCTCGGGCAGCTCTTGTCGACCAATGTGTACGAGCTGTTCTACGCGCCCGAAGATCTCAGTCCGGCTCAGGGCGATGAGGTACGGTTCGGCATATCGGAGCTCGTCGAGTGATCTGATCGACGAGCGTTGTCGAACTGTCACGAGGGGCTGACCGGTTTGTCGCGCACGTGCTCGCACCAGGCCTTTTTCCTGAGCCGAAAGGCCGCGCCGGCCGTGCGGGGAGAACGGTGAACGTCCTCCCCGCGTGGTTCGCGGGACTCAGCCTCGGATTCCTGGTGGCCCTGCCCCTCGGCCCGATCGGCCTGCTCTGCGTGCGCAGCGTCCTGCGCGACGGTTTCCCGACCGGCTGGGCGATCGGCCTGGGCGCGGCGCTGGTGGACGTCGCCTACGCCGGACTCGGCCTGGCCGGTGTCGGCAAACTGCTGGACATCGCGGTGCTGCGGACGGTCCTCGGCCTGGCCGGGGCCGTGGTGCTGGTGTACATCGGCGCGCGCTCCCTGCGGGCCGCCTTCCGGGTGAAGGCCGCGGGCGAGGAGCAGCCGGAACACGAGCCCGTCCGCCCGGCGAAGGCCTTCCGTACGGCGCTGGCGGCCACCGCCTCCAATCCGGCGACGATCGGCTACTGGGCCGCCGCGTTCGCCGCGGCCACGGCGGCGAACGTCACCGGGACGCTGCCCGCCTCGGTCTCGATGCTGGTCGGCGTCGGCTGCGGCACGCTCCTGTGGTTCACCCTGCTGAGCACCGGCGTCCTGGTGTTCCGCCGACGGCTCAGCGCCCGCCTGTTGCAGGGTGTCGACCTGATCGCCGGTGTCGGGGTCATCCTGTTCGGCGGCTTCCTCGCCTACCAGTCGTTCGCCTGAGCCGTACCCCCTCTCCTCGGTGCGGCGTGCCGGACGCCGTCCCCGTGGAGGATCCCCATGAACGCGCACCGTCCCTCCGGCGGTGGTCCGAACCGACACCCCCGGCGGCCGGCCGAGCTGGCCCCCAGGGGGCTGGTCTACCTGATGGGCTGTCTGGTCTTCTCGCTGGGTGCCCACTGCTTCATCCGGTCCGACCTGGGCACCGACCCGCTCGACGTCTTCTCCCTCGGCGTGCTCAGGCACCTGCCGCTCACCATCGGCATCTGCCAGGCGGTCGTCGCGATCGTCTGCATCGCCGTCTGGTCCGCGTGGAACGGGAAGCGTCCGGTCGTCTCACCGTTCGTCACCTTCTTCCTGTGCGGCAGCCTGATCGACCTCTTCCAGTGGCTGCGCCCGGCCGACTGGCTGGGTCTGCGGAACTACCCGCTGATGCTGCTCGGCGCGCTGCTGTGTGCCTACGCCTCGGCGCTGATCATCATGAGCGGCTTCGGCATCCGCGCCATCGACCTGCTGGCGATCACCATGCGGCACCGCTGGACCTGGCCGTTCTGGTGCGCGAAGGGCCTGGTCGAAGGGGTGTTGCTGGTCTGCGGGTGGCTGCTGGGCGGTCCGGTGGGCATCGGCACGGTGGCCTTCCTGGTCTTCGTCGACCTGCTCATCGAGCCCTTCGTCCGGTTCAACCGGCGCTTCCTCGACATCCCCGACCACGGCTTCGCCGTCACCCTGGCCGTGTCCTGAACCGCTACCGGCGCGGCCCGTAGGTCCAGTAGTGGTCCGGGTAGTCGCCGCACGGGTACTGCATCAGGGGCGCCTGCGGGGCGATGCTGCCGTAGGAGACGGCGAGGCACTGCCCGCTGTTGCCGTTGACGAAGCGGTTGCCGTGCGGCCACTGCTCGATCCGCCAGGTCTGGCCGGAATCCCTGCCGCAGGCCGACTGGACGACCGGGGCGGCGGCGTCGGTGCTGTGGTCCCGGACGGAGAGGCACAGCGAGCTGTTGTAACTGACGATCCGGTAGTAGGTGTCGCCCCCCGCGTCCGTGGAGGTCTTCCGGGCTTCCCAGAAGTGGTCGGGGTAGTCGCCGCAGGGGTACTGCTGCACGGTCTGGCCCTCGTCCCGGCTGCCGCCGGGCGTGGCCACGCACTGCCGGCTGTTGCCGTTCCTGATCACCACCGGTCCCGTCGGCGGGACCAGCGGGGTGCCGCCGAGCCGGGTGGGTGTGGGGTTCGTGGGCGGCGAGGACGGCGGGGGTTCGCCGGGCCAGGTCGAAGCGGACGGAACGGTCGGAGCGGCTGGTGCCGAGGGGGTGTCGGCACCGGCGGACCGGGGTGCCGCCTCGGCCTGCCGGGGAGGCACGGTCACCGCTCCCGTGGCGGGAGAGGGCCTACCGCTCGGTGCGGACGCGGCCGACGGCCCGGCCGGTGTCCCGCTCGGGGCCGGTGCCGACGGGCCGCCGGCCGGCGGGCTGTCCACTGCCGGGCTGTCCGCACCCGGTGCGAAGGGCGCCGGGGCCGCACCTGCCTCCGCTCCGAGTCGGGCGCCGGCGGCCTGCGCGCCCGGGCCCACGAGGGAGGGCGCCGGCGTGCCCACCCGCAGGCCCACCAGGACCCCGGCCAGTGCCACGGCCGCGACCAGGACCGCTCCCGCCGCCCCCATGGCCATGCCGGTCCGGGAGGCCCGGCGCCGGCGGGCGCCCGCGGACCCGCCGCGGGGAAGGCCGGAGTCCGCCGGGCGGGAAGCGGGCGGAGCGGACCGGTGGTTCCGTGCGTCAACTCCCGTACGAACCGGGCCAGGGCGTTCGCCTGCTCGGTCTCCCCCTTGAGCCGCCCCTGCGGGCGTCCCGCACTCCCCATCCCGCGCCCCCTGTCCTGTCCGCGGCCGACCCGGATTGTCCGCCGCTCACCTGGGCCTTTCGACTCTCTTGTTGATGGACAATCAGAACAGCCCGCACGGTGGAGTCGCCACCGGGTCCCCGACCGGCCCGGCAGCAGCGCGACGGTACGAACGGGCATGACCAGCGTCCTTTCCGGAGGATCCGTCACGCCCGGTCACCGGCCTCGACCGATCCTGCACCCGGGCTCCGTCGCGGCTCCACCGACAGCCGGGGAAGCGGGCGGACGGTCTCCCGGGGCCGGCCCCCCGGCGCGCCCCACCCACCGAGCGAGCGAAGGAGGAAGCACCATGCCCGAGACGGAGGACGCCGACCGACCGGCGGGGCCCGAGAGCGGCGGTCGCCCCGCCCACGGGCGGCGCCGTCGGGTCCTCACCGCCGTCGCCCTGCTCACCGCGGCCGTGGGCGCCACCGCCGCGGCGGCCTACGGAGTCCTTCAGCCCGCCCGGGGCGCGAGCGATCCGGCCGGGGCGGCACCACTGGCCGCACCGACCACCCAGGGCAGCCTCGACCTGCGCGACCTGACGCCGGCCGAGGAGGACCTGCTGCACTCCGCCGAGCAGCTCCTGCTGCGCGACTGCATGCGGGCCAAGGGCTTCGTCTACCAGCCGGTCACCCGTCGACCGGTGCCGGAGGCCAGGGAGTTCCCGTACGTCATCGACGACGTCGGGTGGGCCGCCCGGCACGGCTACGGCAGGGACATCGAACGCCGGCTGGAGGAGGTCCGGACGGAGGACCCCAACCAGCACTACTTCGAGAGCCTCCCAGCCGACCGGAAGGCCCCCGCGATCGCCGCCGCCAACGGCCCGCGGGCCGAGGGGCTCACCGCCCGCACCCCGGACGGAATGCCGATCACCCGCAGTCCCGAAGGGTGCACGTCACAGGGCCAGCGCACGCTGTACCTGGACCTGGCGGCCTGGTTCCAGGCCCGGGTGACGATGGACTCCCTGGCCTCGCTCCGCGGCGAGAAGGTGACCGCCGACCAGGAGCTCGCCGGGCCCACCCGCGGCTGGGCGGCCTGCATGCGTGCGGCGGGCCACGACTACGCCGACCCGGCGGCGCTGCGCGCGGCCCAGCCGCCCCGGAGCCAGGCCTGGCCGCGTGAGCAGGAGACCGCCCTGGCCGTCGCCGAGGCCGAGTGCGCGGAGAGCTCCGGCCTGGCCGTGACCGCCGGGCGCCTGGACCGCAAGTACGACGCGGAACTGCGGCAGCAGTACCGGTCGGACGCCGAGACCTGGCAGCGGCTGCGGCTCGCGGCACTGCCCCGGGCCCGCTCGGTCGTCGCGGCCGACCCGGGCCACTGACCCACCCACCGGACCAGCCGGCCGCCGTCGACACGGAGGCCGGCCGGCACCCGCAACCAACCCACCGGAGAGGACATCCCATGAAGTCCCTGCGAACCCTGCTCGCCGGCGCGGCCGTCGCCGCGGCCCTGGCCGTGACCGTCGCCCCGCACGCCGCCCAGGCCACCGAGGCCGCGCCGAGCGGACCGGCCTCGGCCCCCGCTCTGGCGGCGGACGGCCGGCTGCACGCCTACTACAACACCGGGTACCAGAACGAGTGCGAGTCCTGGTCGGTCGACGCGAACTGGTCCTGGTGCAAGAACACCGCGGAGTCCCTGTGGAACATGCGCTACCCCGGGAACCTGGACGACGTCTGGGTGTACTACAACAGCAACTTCAGCGGAGCCGGCCGGGGCGTCTACAACGGGGCGGGCCTGCCCAACCTCAAGGACTGGCAGTTCGGGTCCGGCGGGAACGGCGCGGGTGAGTGGCTCTGGCACAACATCGCCTCCCACCGGTTCGTCAACCTGCCCTGATCCCGCGGCAGCGCTGACAGTCCGGGGCGTGTGTCCGGCCACGGCCGGGCGCACGCCCCTCCCCCGTGCGCGCCCTACGTCCGGAGTCCCGTCCCACGGGGGACCCCGGGCCGAGGCGCGAGGCCGCGCCGGGCCGCAGGATGGACAGGTTGCCCTCCCCCGGCCGGGCCCGGTGCCCGGCCACGCGCATAAGGGGGACGAGAATGGGCGGGGCGCCGTGGACCAGCGGGGCCAGGAAGGAACAGCGCATGGAGAGCCAGGCCCGCAGCCGCACCGCCCTCGTCGAGGCGCTCATGGAACGCTATCCGGACGTGCCCAGGGAGGCGGTGATCAAGGAGGACCTGCTGCGCGGCGGCATGGCCTTCGACGAGTCCGCGCTCAGCGGCAGCACGGGCGCCGACGGGGGCGGCGAGGTCAAGCCCAAGTCGTACTTCATCTTCTCCTTCGACCACCGGACCCTGCCCGAGCTGGGCGCCGCCGCGCTCAACCGGCCGCCGGAGGAGGTGGTGCTGACCGGCGGACCGTACGGGCTGCGCCGCACCGTGGTGTCGGTCCGGGTGAACCCGGACTCGCCGTACCGGGTCGGCGCGGGCGAGGACGGCACGCTCGGCCTCTACCTGGACGGCGCGCGGATCGCCGACGTCGGCCTGCCGCCGATGCCGGACTACTACCGGCACACCCTGGCCAACGGGAAGTCGGTGATGGAGGTCGCCCCGACCATCCAGTGGGGTTACCTGATCTACCTCACGGTGTTCCGGGTCTGCCAGTACTTCGGCGCCAAGGAGGAGTGCCAGTACTGCGACATCAACCACAACTGGCGCCAGCACAAGGCCGCGGGCCGCCCGTACACCGGCGTCAAGCCGGTCGAGGAGGTGCTGGAGGCGCTGGCCCTGATCGACGAGCACGACACCGCCCGTGCCTCCCGGGCGTACACCCTCACCGGCGGGGCGATCACCTCACAGGTCGGCGGGCGGGACGAGGCCGACTTCTACGGGCAGTACGCCAAGGCCATCGAGGAGCGCTTCCCCGGCCGCTGGATCGGCAAGGTGGTCGCCCAGGCGCTGCCCCGCGACGACGTGCAGCGCTTCCACGACTACGGCGTGAAGATCTACCACCCCAACTTCGAGGTGTGGGACAAGCGGCTGTTCGAACTCTACTGCCCGGGCAAGGAGCGCTACGTCGGCCGGGACGAGTGGCACCGCCGGATCCTCGACTCCACCGAGGTGTTCGGCGCCGAGAACGTGATCCCCAACTTCGTCGCGGGCGTGGAGATGGCCGAGCCCTTCGGCTTCACCACGGTGGACGAGGCGATCGCCTCCACCGAGGAGGGCCTGCGCTTCTTCATGTCCCACGGCGTGGTCCCGCGCTTCACCACCTGGTGCCCCGAGCCGACCACCCCGCTGGGCAAGGCCAACCCGCAGGGTGCGCCGCTGGAGTACCACATCCGGCTGTTGCGGACCTACCGGGCCACCCTGGAGGAGTTCGGCCTCTCCTCCCCGCCCGGCTACGGCCCGGCCGGTCCCGGCAACGCGGTCTTCTCGGTGAGTTCCTTCATGGACTCGCTCTCCGGCTGAGCGCACGAGCCTGCGGTGCGGCCGGCCGGCCGCACCGCAGGCGCCGTCAACTCCCGTTCATGGGGCGGACGGTGAGGATCTGCTCGGCCCGGCCGAGCGGGCCGTGGACGTCGTGCAGCACGGTGCTGGTGATGCCGTGCCCGGCCGGGCCGAAGCTGACGCTGACGTCCAGGCCGGTCCACGGGCCCTCGGGGCGGCGGTGGAAGTGGATCGTCAGATCGGTGTTGGGGAACATCCACTCGGTGGGACTCTGCCGCACGGCGATGCCGTTGGCGGTGTCCACCAGCCTGACGAAGGAGGCGTGCGGGCCGCTGGGCTCCCCCGCGACCAGCTCGACCGGGCCGGCGAGCCAGGCGGCGGCGCGGCCCGGGGCGGTCTCCCGGCGGCGGACCTCGATCGAGGAGATGTAGCCACCGCCCCACACCCCGGCCATCGTCCAGGGCTCGAACGCCTCGGGCGCGGGCAGCGGCTCGTCGTGGGTCCCGGCGACGGCGGTGGTGTCCAGCTCGGCGAGGAACCAGGCGCGGGCCCGGACCACGGCGCGCCCGCCGATCGTCACGGTCGCCTCGATCAGCTCGATGGTGCGCCCGGGCCGGACGGTCTCCACCGTGATCTCGGACTCCTCCAGGGCGATCAGGCCGAGTATGTCGAAGCTGATCCGGGCCAGCGCCAGGCCGCCGGAGGGGCGGCCGGCCCTCTGGCGATCGGCCCGGTACCTGTCGATGGCGTGCACGATCAGGCCGCCGAGCGGGCTGAAGTGCTGCTCGTCGGGGTGCCAGGCGCCCTGCGCGTGGACGGTGGGCTTGTAGGTGTTCTCGCCGGTGCGCTGGTAGTAGCTGTCGGGCGCGGCGTTGGGGGTGGTCACGTGCGCTTCTCCTCGGGCCGGATCGCTGGCTGCCGGGCGGGCGCCGCCGGGGTACGACGGCGCCCGACCTCGGCGTTCAGGATCGTAAGGGGCCGAACGGCCCGCCGGGCGGGACGGTGACGCATCCCACACCCGGCGCGCCGCCCGAGGGCCCGCCCCGCGTCAGCGCGCGACCAGCGGGTAGTGGTCGGAGAGGTCGGTGTAGGTGTAGCTGTTGCCCCAACTGCTGACCGTCCAGGGCGCGCTGTGCACCCGGACCACCTGGTTGGTGTACTGCTGCGGGCGGGCGTGGTCGGCCCGGTAGAGGACGTAGTCGAGGTCCTCCCTGGGCTCGCCCGGGTAGCGGTAGGCGGCGATCGAGTTGTCGACGGTGTCGAAGGAGTACGGCCAGCCGGTGCGCGCGGAGGCCGGGGCGAGGTTGCCGTTGGTCAGCAGCGCCTGGTACTCGGAGCCGTGCGAGTCGACGTTGAGGTCCCCCGCGACCAGCACCGGCTCGTCGGCCGGGATCCGCTTGGCGTCCAGGAAGCCCCGCATCGCGGTGAGCTGCCTGGCCCGGATGTCGGCCGCCTGGCCGCTCGCGCAGCCCGAGTCGGTGGACTGGAGGTGGGTGCCGACCACGTGGGTGCGGCGGCCGTCGACGTCCAGCACCGCGTAGACGAAGCCCTTGTTGGAGAACCAGTCCGAGCCGCAGGCGTCCTTGAAGACGTACTGCTCCTTGCGCAGGATCGGCCACTTGCTGAGCAGGGTGACGCCGCCGTCCTCGGGGGTGGTGGAGCTGTAGCTGCCGGAGGTGGCGTCCCAGCCGCCGGTGGAGCGGCCGACCACCGGCGTGTGGTACGGGTAGGCGGCCGAGGCCTTGGCGGTCAGCGCGTCGGAGGCCGCGTTGTCGAAGGCCTCCTCCAGCACGACCACGTCGTGGCCCTGGAAGAAGTCCGCCGAGGCGATCGCCTGCGCCCGGTACTGCTGGCCCCAGTTGGGGTAGAGCGAGGTGCTCATCAGGAACGTGTTGTAGGTCAGCACGTCGAGCGGCGGCGCGGTCGCCGGGGCGCTCTCGGCCGAGGCCGGGACGGCGCCGAGGACGGCGAGGACGGTGGCGGCGGCTCCGGCGGCGAGGGCGCGGCGGACGGACGACAGGGGCATCGGGGCTCCGTGGGGGCGATGTCGTGGACCCGTCGGGTCGAGGGATGTTGTGTATCCAACTCAGCCCTCGGCACGGTCCGCAAGACATCGGGCGAGCATTCGGTGAACTCGTCGGTAACACCGGCGTCGCCGCCCTGACGGACGGTCACCGGCCGGCCCTGCCGGCCGTCGGAGGTTGCTGTCAGCGCGGCGCTCGCCGTGCTGTGGGGCCTGCTCACCCTGGCCTCGGCACACCGCACCCTGCGGGAGGCGGGCCGCCCGCAGGGTGCGCCGGCCGGTCAGAAGAGCGGCAGGTAGCGCGCCAGGACGTCGGCGCGGGTGCCGTCCAGGGCGCCGTACAGCAGGGTGGTGCCGAGCGCGTCCACGGCGGGCGCGGCGGTCGGGCCGGTGGCCTCGGCGACCCGCTCGATCCGGCCGCTCCGCAGGTCCCGGCGGAACACGTCGGTGGCACCGTTGGTGTCGCCGGGCACCAGGCCGGCGTCGTCCGAGGCGAAGTAGACCCAGCGGTCGTCCGCCGTCATCACGGCCGGCTGGGTGCCGGCGGCGGCCACCTCGGTGACGGTGCCGGTGCGGAGGTCGCGGGCGTAGAGCGCCACCCTGGTGGCGCCGCCCTGGTCCGGCTGGAACACCCGGAACAGCGCGTACCGCCCGTCGGGGCTCAGCCGCGCCTGGCGCGCCGTGTCGCGCAGGGTGCCGCCCGGGTCGACGCTCGCGCCCTCGGTCCGGCCGGTCCGGGTGTCGTGGACGTAGAGCGGGAACAGCTGCCGGGTAGGCGGCGGCTTCACGGCCGCCGGGGCGGGCGGCAGCAGGTTGGCGGCCTTCGAGCGGAAGGCGACGGTCCTGCCGTCGGCGCTGAGCGAGGGCTCCACCGAGCCGCCGTCGGCGGGGGCGCCGCCCTGCCCCGTGCTGACCAGCCTGGTGGTACCGGCCCCGCGGTCGGTCAGGTAGACGTTGGAGGTGCCGGCCCGGGCCCCGGGGGCGAGGTCGGCGCGGTCCGAGGAGTAGGCGACGAAGCGGCCGTCGGCGCTGATCGCGGGGCTGAGCGAGTTCCCGGCGCCGGCGCCCGCGGTGACCAGCTCGGTGTGGCCGGTGCGGCGGTCCCGGACGTAGACGTCGGTACGGCCGCCGCCGTTCCCGGGGACGGCGTCGACGGCGTCGCTGACGAAGGCGACGTACCGGCCGTCGGCGCTGATCGCCGCCTGGCTGCTGGAGCCGTCCAGTTGCGCGCCGTCGTCGGCGAGGCTGACCCGCTCGGTGTGCCGCGTCCACAGGTCGCGGACGAAGACGTCGTAGAGGCGGTTGGTGTCGCCGGGCACCAGGTTCGAGGCCAGCGAGGTGAACAGGGCGTAGCGGCCGTCGGCACTCAGTCCGAGCGGCTCCGACCAGTCGTCGGCGGGCGTGCCGTCGGGGCTCACGTTCACCCGTACGGTGGGTCCGTCCATCAGCGCGGCCGTGGAGGCGGTCGCGGACCCGGCCGCGGACGCGGGCGCGGGCCGGGCGTGCGCCGCCGGTGCTCCGGCGCCCGCCAGCAGTGCGGCCGCCAGGGCACCTGCCACCCCTACCGTCGTCGTCCTCATGGGCTCCCCTCCCCTTGGATTCCCGCTCGCTCCGGCCGAGCCAACCGTCCGGTCGTGGCCACGGTCAACCCGGCCGCCCCGCGATGGACACGATTTCGCCAACTCCCGCACACGAAAGGCGCGAACCGACCACGGGGGACGGGCCGGGGGGCCCGGCAGCAGGCACCCGGAGGCCTCGGAACAGCCTTTTACGAGTCCTTTGCCGTGCTGACGCTCCACCGGCGTGCCGATCCTGTCGCGGAGTTCGGCCGGACGCCCGCGAACTGCCGCACGGGGCCGCCGCACTACCCCCTCCCCGCGCGGCTCCGCCTGGTAGCAGATGCCCTGAACCGTCGGTATCCGCTCTAAACACGGACCAACGCGGGCATCTCACCCGTGCCTGCCTCGCACCGAGGCAGCGCCCGTGCCGCCGGGCGCGTGACCGTCAACCGGACGCGGCCCGGCGGCAGTCGAGCGAAAGGCAGAAGCGATGAGCCTGATCCAGACCGGCAAGCTCCAGTTGAACTCCACCAGTGCCACCGAACTCACCGGCGGGGCCACGACGACCTTCACCCAGGTCACCTTCCCCACGCCGTTCCCCGGCAACACGACGGTGATCGTCGTGCCGTTCGTCCAGACGTTCAACGGCCCCGACACCCCGGGCGTGCGGATCGCCGACGTCACCACCACCGGCTTCAAGATCCGCTTCAACGAGCTCGTGGGCAGCGGCAGGGCGCTGTCCGACGGGCCGCACACCTCCGAGACCGTCGGGTGGATCGCGAGCACCGTGTGACCCCGGGGCCCCTGTGGTCCCCGGTCGACTCAGGAACCACAGGGGCCTTGCCGGTTCGGCAAAACTCCGTGGACAGCGGCGGTCGCCGGTGCCAAGGTCCGGGAATGGCCGTTGACGAACCCTTCGCCCTGTCCGTTCCGCTGCCCGGTGGTCTGCTGCTGCGCGAGTCCAGGCCCGGCGACCTGGAGCAGATCGGCGCCCTGCTCGCCGAGCGCGGTGTCCCGGAGGACGCGCTCGACCACCGCCTGGTGGTCGAGGACGCGGACGCCGGCTGGTCGGCCTGCGCGGTGGTGGTCGACGGCGACCGGGTGGTCTCCACGGCCACCCTGCTGGACGAGGAACTGCGCCTCGGCGGCGTCCGGTTGCCCGCCGGGCAGATCGAACTCGTCGCCACCGACGAGGAGTACGAGGGCCGCGGCCTGGTCCGGGCGCTGGTGCAGTGGGCGCACGCCCGCTCCGCCGCACGCGGGCACGTCGTCCAGGTGATGATCGGAATCCCGTACTTCTACCGGCTGTTCGGCTACGAGTACACCATCGACATCCCGGTCTCGCGCCCGGTACACGACCTCCGGTCCGTCGACGACGCCACCGCGCTGCGCACCGCCCGGGCCACCGACCTGCCCGCCCTGGCCGCGCTCCAGGAGCAGGCGCAGCGGGGCTTCGACGTCGCGATGGGCCACTCCCCCTGCCGCTGGCGCTGGCTGCTGGCGCACGACGCGACCACGCTGCGGGTCGTCGAGCGCGCGGGCCTGGTGGTGGCGACGGCACGCACCACCCCGGTGGACGACGGCGAGTTCCACCTCGCCGAGGCGGCCGCCGTCGACGAGCGGGCCGCGAGTGAACTCCTGGCCGGGGTGGCCGCGTTGGCGCCCGAGGCGCAGCTCCACGTGGTGCACAGGCCCGGCACCCTGCCCGCCACCGTCTGGCACGGGCTGCTGGACCACACACCGCGCCCCGAGGCGGAGCAGTACTACGTCC
The DNA here is from genome assembly GCF_055607525.1 of Kitasatospora sp. NPDC036993. Lineage (NCBI taxonomy): Bacteria > Bacillati > Actinomycetota > Actinomycetes > Kitasatosporales > Streptomycetaceae > Kitasatospora > Kitasatospora sp. NPDC036993. Next base: position 199,750 of record NZ_JBVJRP010000005.1, read on the forward strand.
GCGTCCCCGACCCGGCCGCGCTGCTCGACCGGCTGCGCCCGCTGCTGTGGCAGCGCCTCACCGCCGCCGGCCCGGACCTCACCGGCCGCGAGCTGCTGATCTCCACCTACCGCGCCCACTACCGCATCCCGGTCGGCGAGCGGGGCCTGTGCGAGGTGGTCACGGGCGGCACGATGCAGCGCCCGGGCCCGGACGGCGGAGTGGGTGTGGCACCCGACCAGCTGGCGCCACTGCTCTTCGGGCCGCGCGGGATCGAGGGGCTGAGCGGCATCCGACCGGACGTCTACGTCCGCGGGGACGAGGAGCCGTACCGGGCGCTGTTCCCGCCGCTGACGGCCGACCTGCTGACGTACTACCTGCCCTGACGGGGCGACGGCCGCGAACCCGACCCCCCTTCGGGGCCGGGTTCGCGGGGGCGTAGTGTGCGCCGCGTGAACGAACTGATCTTCCGGGGGAAAGACATGTTCCGCCCCTCCTGGTCCAATCTCGCGCCGCTGATCCTCCTTGTGGTGACCCAGCTCGTCCTCGGTTACCTGAAGCTCGGCGCCGTCGCCACCATCCTGCTCGTCGCCGGGACCCTGGCACTGGTCATCCCTGGCTTCGCCATCTCCCTGCGCTCCTGGAGCCGGGTCGGCGCCGACGGGATCACCATCTGCTGGGGGCTCGGCCGCGGCCGTACCTACTCCTGGCAGGAGATCCGCTGGATCGACGTGCGGGAGACCAAGGGCAACGGCACGAGCTCGTCCGCGGCCCGGTTCCACGCGACGGACGGGAGGCGGCGCTCGCTGCCGGGCCTCCAGACCAGCACCTACTACCCGTTGAGCGACTTCGAGGTGAACTTCCAGCGGGTCGTCAACTGGTGGGAGTACAGCACCGATCCGACGCAGCGCGTCCGGCCGGAGAAGCAGTTCAGGGACCGGCTGACACCCACGGTGATCGCGGTGCTGGCCACGATCGTCATCAGTGCCGTCGGCGTCGGCGTCGTCATGATGCAGCAGCGCTAGCCACCCGTACACCCCGGCCCGTACCCCGGCCCGGCTCCCCCGACGGGAGCCGGGCCGACCCGTGTCCGGGAGCATCACCTGCCCTACGAGGCCTCTTCCTCCCGGCCCTCGGGCACGAGCTGCCGCAGCTCGGTGCCGTGGAACATCCACACCCGGAAGTACTGCTCGTCCTGGTCCATCACGAACAGCTGGACGAACCGCGGTTCCTCCCAGGTGATCCGCTCGACCCGCGCCACCAGCCCGGACAGGTCCGCGTGGTTGAGCGCGCCGGCGTAGACGTCGCACTCCGGATACTTGCCGCCGCCCCAGCGGGTGTCGCTGCCGGTGGTCTCGTTGAGGTAGCCGACCCATCCGACCTCGCCGGGGCCGTAGCCCTGCCGCGGGGCGGCGGTCCGCAGCCACCCGCTGAGCTCCTCGACGCCCGGACGGTCGACGAAGTTCACGGAGATCATGACGTTGGCAACGTGGCTCATGCCGGAATTCAACAGAACCGCAGGTCACCCTGTCCACCGGGTTCTCGCCACGCGGTGAGGCCGGGACCGGCTGATCCCCCTCCTGGGCAGCGCCCTGGCCTGAGGCCCCTCCGAACGGTTCCCGCAGGGCCGGTGGCCTCCGTTCCTCGGTGTCCGGACTAGTGTCGTGGTCACGTCGGCGCCGGCGGTCGCCGCCCGAGCGGGCGGCGCGGCCCGGCTCCGGCGCGGTCGTGAGCTCTGAGGGACTGAAGCAATGAAGATGACGTTCGGGCTGTTGGGCCCCCTGACGGTCGCCGTGGACGGCGTGCCGCAGCCGCTGCCGAGGGCCACCGTGCTGCGGGGGCTGCTGGGCGCCTTGCTGCTCGCCGAGGGGGAACGGCTGCCCGTCGGCCGGCTGGTGGACCTCGTGTGGGCCGGGCAGGCGGACCGGATCGGCCGGGGCGCCGTGCACACCGGGATGTCGCGGCTGCGCACCTGGCTCGGCGGCTTCGGGGACGAGACGGTGGCCCTGGACTCCGACGCCCAGGGGTACCGGCTGGTGACCGGGCCGGACGCGGTGGACCTGGCGCGGTTCCGCGCGCTCGCCGCCGACGGGGACCCAGCGGCGGCGGCCGCCCTGCGCCGCGGCCCGGTCCTGGCCGGGCTGGATCGGGTGAACCGCGAGGACCCGCTGGTGGCGTCCGTGGAGGGCGCGGTGCGCGCCACCGTCCTGGCCCAGGCCCGGGCCGCCCTGGCGACCGGCGGGTGCCGGACCGCCCTGGCCACCGTGACGGCGCTCGCCGAGGAGCACCCGTTCGACGAGCCCGTGCACACCGCCCTGCTGGAGCTGCTGGCGGCGGACGGCCGGGCCGCCGAGGCCCTGCGCCGCTTCCAGACGCTGCGCCGCCGGCTCTCCGGGGAACTCGGCATCGAACCGGGCGAGCAGGTGCAGAAGGTCTTCCTCGCGCTGCTCGCCCAGGACCGCGAGGGCACCCCCGCGGACCCCCGTCAGACCCGGGTGCCCTCGCAACTCCCCCGGGACATCACCGACTTCACCGGCCGCGACGACCAGGTCCGGCTCGTCCTGGACACCCTGGCGGCCGGCCGGGTACCGGTGATCGCCGGCATGGGCGGCATCGGCAAGACGGCACTGGCCGTCCACACCGCCCACCGCGCCGCCGTCGACTACCCGGACGGCCGGCTGTACGCGGACCTGCGCGGCGCCGACGAGTCGCCCGCCGACCCGGCCAACGTCCTGGCCGCCTTCCTGCGCGCCCTCGGCGCCGACCCCAGGGAGATCCCGGCCTCCCTGGAGGAGCGCTCCGCGCTGTACCGCACCCTGCTCGCCGACCGCCGCACGCTCGTCCTGCTGGACAACGCCGCCGACGAGCAGCAGATCGGCCCGCTGCTCCCCGGCACACCGGCGCACCCGGCCGGCACCCCGAACGACATCCCGAACGACGGCCGGGACGGCCGGAACAGCCGGCCCGGCCACGGAGGCCGCCCCGCCGTCCTGGTGACCAGCCGCGCCGCGCTCACGGCCCTGCCCGGTGCCCGGCTCGTCGACCTCCACGAACTCGACGCCACCCACGCCCGGACGCTGCTGTGCCGCATCCTCGGGGACCACCGGGTCGCCGCCGAGCCGGTGGCCGCCGCCCAGATCGTCGACCTGTGCGGCGGCATGCCGCTGGCGGTCCGCATCGCCGGGGCCCGGCTGGCCGCCCGGCCGCGCTGGACCCTGGCCCGGCTCGCCCACCTGCTGCGCGACGAACGGCGCCGGCTCGACGAACTGTCGGCCGGGAACCTGGCCGTCCGGGCCGGCTTCGCCGTCGGCTACGCCCGCCTGTCGGAACCGACCCGCCGGATGTTCCGCCTGCTCGGCCTGCTCGACGCACCCGACTTCGCGCCGTGGGCCGCGGCGGCGATGGCCGGCATCCCGCTGGAACGGGCCGAGCGGCAGCTGGAGGAGCTGATCGACGCCCAGCTCCTCCAGGAGGCCGGGACGGAGCCGCACCTGCGCTACCGCTTCCACGACCTCGTCCGGCTGTACGCCCGGGAGCACGCCGAGGCCGCGGACGAACCGGCCGCGCGCGCCGCCGCGCTCGAACGGGCCTTCGGCGCCTGGCTCTGGCTCGCCGAGCAGGCGGCCGACCAGGTGCCGGGGCCCTGCTTCGCGCCGCTCCACGGCGAGGCGCCCCGCCACCCGATGCCGTCCGCCGTCGCGGCGGCGCTGCTGGACGACCCGATGGCCTGGTTCGACGCGGAGCAGCAGGCCCTGAACGCGAGCGCCCGGCAGGCCGCCACGCTGCGCATGGTGCCGATGGCCTGGGACCTCGCCGCCTGCCAGGAGAAGTACTGCGACGTCCGCGGCCTGTACGACGACTGGCGCACCACGCACCTGACCGTCCTCCAGGTCTGCCGGACGGCCGGCGACGGCCTGGGCGCGGCCGTGCTCACCCGGGGCCTCATCGAGGTGACGACCTGGACCACCCCGGCCGAGGACGCCGGCACGACGGTCGGGGTCGAGGACGGCACCCAGACGATGGTCGCCCTGGAGGACCACGCGCGGCGCCTGCGGCAGCTGTTCGAGCAGGTGGGGGAACCGCGCGGGACCGCCGACGCCCTCGTCCTGGCCGCCTGGAGCCTGGTGGCCCAGGGCCGCGAACAGGAGGCCCTGGACGCGGGCCGCCGCGCCCTGAACCTCGCGACCGCCCACGACCACCCGGGCGGCCAGGCCCGGGCGCACCAGATCATCGCCATCGCCTACGGGGAGACGGACCTCGACCGGACGATCGAGCACCTGACGGAGACGCTGCGGCTGGCCCGGCTGATCGGCAACACCCGCTTCGAGGCGACGGCGATCCAGTTCCTGGGAGCCGCCCACGGCCGGGCCGGCCAGGTGGAGCGCGGGGTCGAGCTGCTGCTGTGTTCGCTCGCCATGGCCCGCTCCCTCGACGACCGCTACGTGGAGGCGTTCTCGCTGCTCTACCTCGCCACGCTCTACGCGGCCACCGACGACGGCCGCGCCCGGGGCACGGCCGAGGCGGCGCTGGCCATCGCCCGGCGGTTCGACCTGGGGCACCACCTCGCCCAGGCCCTCGGCATCCTCGGCGAGCTGGACCTGGCGGAGGGCCACCACGCCTCGGCCGTCGCGCACCTGGAGGAGTCGGTCCTCGTGTGGCGGGCCCGCGGCTGGCGCTCCTTCCTCGCCGGGGCGCTGCGCGCGCTCGGCCGGGCCTACCGGGCTGCCGGGCTGTCCGAGTCGGCCGCGCGCGTGCTCGACGAGGCCCGCGAGCTGGAAGACGCCCCCGCGGCGGGCCCCGACGACCGTACGGGGAACGGCACTCCGGCCGGGTCCGTCCCCTGCGCGGACCCGACCGGCGGCCCCTGAGGGGCGGGACGGGACCTGTCGACCGGGTCCTGGAACCGGGCGCGTCCCCCGTCCTGTGCCGTCGGACCCGACCTTAGGCAAGGCCTCTTACCGATCGCTTACCGATGGTCGGTAACCAGTACGACTTCCGTACGGGCGTCCGATCCGGGCGGTTCGGATGCCGGATGGTTCGGTCGTCGCCTAAAGACCCGGTTAAAAATTCGTGTGACCCCTTGCCGATAATGTGATCACATGTGCAAACGCTGTGACGTTGCGCGTCACAGGGGAGGGACCGGTCCGCTCTGCCGAGCGGACCCGATCAACAGGAGTCGCACCATCAACACCGCCATCCGCAAGGCCGCCCGCGGCGCGATGCCCGTCGCCGTCACCGCCTCGGTGCTCGCCACCGGTCTCGCCGCCTGCGGCACCGTCGAGCAGCTCACCGCCGCCCAGAAGGTGTCCAAGGCCTTCGACAAGGTCGGCAACGCCAAGTCGGCCGGGTTCACCCTCTCCATCGACGCCACCCCCGAGCAGGTCGCCGCGTTCGCCAACTCCGGTGAGCACGACGGCAGCCGCGGCCTGGTCGACGCCGCCCGCGGCCGCGGCGGCGAGATGGACGAGAAGACCGCCAAGGCGATCTCCGGGCTCTCCCTCTCCGTCGCGGTCTCCGCCGACAAGCCGCTCAAGGACATCGAGGCCTTCAGGAACGCCGGCAAGGACGGCAAGAACACCGACCTGACGCTCGACAAGTCCGTGCGCGTCTCCTACGTGTTCGCCGACCGGAGCGGCACCGCGCTGCTGGAGTACCGCCAGGTCGACGCCAAGGGGTACCTGCACGCCGACGCCAAGGGCCTGCTGAAGCTGGTCGGCGAGGACCCGTCCACCGTGGACGAGCTCCGCCGCAGCCTGCCCGAGAAGCTGAAGCCGGTCGGCGACGTGCTGGACGGCAAGTGGCTCTCCTTCGACCTCCAGGCACTCGCCGACAAGGCGAAGGAGTCCGACGGTCGGAAGGCCGCCCCGAGCGCCGCGCCCGGCGCCGACCAGGAGTTCGGCCGGCAGATCCTCAACTCGCTCAAGGACGTGCTCGGCCGCACCGTCACGTACGAGGACAAGGGCAAGAAGGACGGCGCCGAGCACCTCTGGGTGAGCGCCCCGGCCCGGCAGCTGGTCGACGAGATGTACAAGGCCGTCAAGCCGCTGTCCGGCAAGTTCCCGAAGCAGCTCGGGGACTTCCCCGACCAGGCCCCGAGCGACGTGCCGGACCGCACCATCGGCCTCGACCTCTACCTGAAGAACGGCGCCTTCTCCTCGGCCACCTTCGACTTCGCCCAGCTGGCCGACAAGGTCGAACCGGGCGTCAACTTCCCGGTGAAGCTCGCCTTCAACCAGGCGGCCCCGAACGTCCAGGCCCCGGCCGACGCGGTCACGGTGAGCGACGACCAGCTGCTGGACGCGGTGCTGGGCATGGCCACCGCGCGCGCCGGGGAGGACCTCGCCGACGAGGACGCCCCGAGCGGCCTCCCGATCGCGCCGCCGCTGACCGACGCCCAGCTCAAGGAGCTCGCCGGGCTCGGCATCACCGAGACCGAGGCGCGCGCCTTCAACCGGGCCGGCCTGACCTACCAGGACATCAAGGGGATCGCCCAGAAGGGCTCCCCCTCCCCGGCGTAAGCCCGGCCCGTGACCGGCCGACCGCACCCCGCGGACGGCCGGTCACGCGTTCCCGGTCCGCCGTTCAGGCGTGGCCCGGGGTGCTCAGGCGTGGGCGGCGGCGCACTCCGGGTGCCCCCAGGAGCCGCCCACCTTGGTGATCTTGTCGCCCTTGGCGTACGGGCGGCTGCACGGGCAGGTGCCGGGGAAGCGGGCGTTCAGGGTGCGCGAGCCCCCGCTCCGCTTGGCCCCTCCGCCGGTACCGGTACCGGTGCCGCCGGAGGACGCGGAGGCGGTACGGGCGCCGCGCGCCTTGGGCGCCTTCGTGGCGGCGGCCGGGTCGGGGGCCGGCAGGTCGGCGGCCGTGCCGGAGGCGTCCTGCTGGGTGCGGGCGGCGTCACTGGCGGCCTTGTCGGCGATCGCGTTCAGCGGGTCGCCGTCCACCTGGTGGGCCGGCACGTAGACGAAGGTGACGTCCCGGCCCTCCAGCAGGGCGTCGATCGCCTGGATCAGCTCCTGGTTGGCGACCGGCTTGCCGGCCGCCGTCTTCCAGCCGTTGCGCTTCCAGCCCTTCAGCCACTTGGTCACCGAGTCACGGGTGTAGGTGCTGTCCAGCCGCACCTCCAGCGGCGCCGCCGGGTCCGTCGCGGCCAGCAGCTGCCGCAGCGCCGTCAGCTCGCCCACGTTGTTGGTGCTGTGACCGAGCGCGCCGGCCTGCCAGCGCTGGGGCACCCCGGCGGCGTCCGCCACCACGTAGGCCCAGCCCGCCGGACCGGGGTTGCCCTTGGCTGCTCCGTCACACGCTGCAATGACTCGTTCGACCATGCCCCGATCATGCCTGGTCGGAGGGCCCGGAGCCAAAGCCGCTCGACAACGCCTCCAGGCCCGTTCCACCATGCCCCGATCACGCCTGGCCGGCGGGCCGGAGCCGAAGCCGCCGGGCAGCGCCTCCGGGCCCGCCTCCGGCCCCCGCCGTCGAGCCGGGGCCGCTCAGCCGCGCAGCAGCGGCAGCAGCAGTGCCGCCGACCAGCTGAAGTTGGCCGAACTGCGCCCCTCCCCGGTCAGCGGGTCGTAGTTCTCCCGCACCGGGCCGTCCCCGGTCAACCCGGCGGCGGTGGCCAGCAGCCGCTCGACCGTCCGCCGGGCGTCCTGCTCCCAGCCGTAGCGGCGCAGCCCCTCGACGGCGAAGTAGGTCTGGTCGAGCCAGGCCAGGCCGCGCCAGTAGCCGGCCGGGTCGAAGGACGGCGAGCTGCGGGCCACCGTCGGGAAGGGCATCGCGGTGCCGAACTCCGCCGGGTCGAGCAGCAGCCGGCGCACGGTGCGGGCCTGGGCGGCGGTGGCGGTGCCGGACCACAGCGGGATCGCGCCCTCGATGCCGCGGCCCCTGGCGGTGAGCCGGGCGCCGGTGGCGAGCGCGGTGTCGTGGAACCAGCCGGTGGCCGGGTCGTACATGGTGTCCCGCACGGCGGCGTCGATCCGTTCCGCCCGGGTGCGCAGCCGCTGGGCTCCGGCCCGGTCGCCGAGTTCGGCGGCGATCAGCGCCAGGTGGCGGTGGTCGGCGGCCAGATAGGCGTTGAGGTCGACCGAGCGCTGGTCGAGCGACCAGCCGAGCAGCGTCCCGTCCGCGCCCCGGTTGGGGACCACGGTGGCGGCGTCGAAGCGCGGGGCGTTGTCCATGCCGGACTCCCAGGCCGCCGCCTCCACGCAGGCCTCGGCCGTGTCGTTGGCCGGGTCCACGGTGGCGCCGTACTCGCACAAGCCCTCGCCGAGGTGGTCCCTGGTGCGGTACCACCAGTCCTGGTAGGCGGTCAGCTTGGGCAGCAGCTCGCGCAGGAAGGCGCGGTCGCCGCTGCGCCGGTAGACCTCCCAGACCGCCCAGGAGGCCAGTGGGGGCTTGGAGTTGCGCTCGTTCCAGTTGCCGCCGCCGGTGCCGGGGTCGTTGTAGAAGACGCAGTCGGGGACCATGCCGGCGTCCTGCGGGCGCCCGGCCGCGCCCGCAGGGACCTGGTGGTCGAACACCGCCCGAATCTGGTCGGCGGCCAGGCCGGGCGCGAAGGCCGCGGTGCCGGCGGCCTGTTTCCAGGTGTCCCAGGCCCACACCCCGCTGAACCACTTGTAGGACAGGGTGGGGGTGACGGCGTCGTGCCGGATCCGCCCGGCCGGGCTGCGCCAGTTGGTGACCAGGGTCTGTACGCACTTGACGGCGGTGCGGCGGCGGGCGGCCGGGACGCCCTCGGTGGCCCGGGTGACGTACCCCTGCCAGCGGGCGGTGCCCTCCGCCGCGACCCGCTCCGGGGCGCGCAGCGCGGTCTCGGCCTCCGCCGCGGCCCGGGCGTACTCGGCCTCGGTGAAGGTGTAGCTCTCGGTCCAGTCCAGGCTGCGGGTCTCCCCCGACGCCAGCCGTACCGGCTCGGCGAGTTCGGTGCGGTGGCCGTCGCCGTCGACGCTCAGCACGACCCGGACGGGCCGGGCGTGGCGGACGGCGAAGCGCTCGGTGCCGTCGGTGAGGTAGTCCCAGGTCTGCCGGACCTTCGCGAAGCGCACCTCCACGCCGCGTTCGGCGGCGGCCAGCGTCGGCGCCTCGCGCTGCGGTCCGCCGGCGGGGCGCAGCAGCCGGCCGGTCCAGGCGGCGGTCAGGGTCCGGACGGCCGGGCCGGTGTTGGCGAGCCGGGCCCGGAGCAGGGCGGTGCGGGGGCCGGCGAAGCGCAGGTCCAGGGTGAGGGTGAGGCCGGCGCCGAGGTCGTGGGTGAGCCGTAACAGGCCGGGCAGCGAGGTGCCGCGTACGGGTGCGCCGGCGGTGAGGTCGAGGGGCCGGCCCTGTTCGGTGAGCTGGAGGCGGGTCAGGCCGTCGCTGAGCCACCAGGGGTACTCCTGCGCGAGGTACAGGGGGCCGGTGAAGCCACCCTGGGGATCGGCCGGGCGGGGCAGGGCGTAGGCGTGCCAGGCGCCGAGGTCGGCGAAGACGGTGATCGGGTTGTTGCCGCGGGCGTCGCCGGGGTAGGCCTGGGCGGGGGTGCCGTGCAGGTCGAGGACGTCGGCGTAGCGCTCGTCGGGCCGTGCGGCCTCGTCCGGGGCGTCCGTGTGGGCGTCCGTGTGGGCGTCCGGGGCGGCGGCGAGGGTGCCGGCCGTGGCGAGGGCGGCGGAGCCGGCCAGGAAGTGGCGGCGGGACAGCGGGTTCATGCGCGCTCCTGGGCGGCAGCGGGGAGTCGGAGGACGGCGGCGCCGAGCGGTGCGAGGGTGACGGCGTCGGCCGCTTCGGCGCCGGTGAGCAGGTCGGTGCCGGGCGTGCGGAGCGGGACGCGGTGTTCGTCCGGGCCGTGGTTGAGCAGGAAGAGGTAGCCGGTGCCGTCGGCGGCGTGCCGGCGGGTGGCCTCGACGCCGTCGGGCAGGCCGGGCAGTTCGGGGCCCACTCCGGCTTCGGCGAGCGCCAGGTCGAGCACCGGGCCGACGTCGGCGCCGAGGTGGCAGCTCAGGTACCAGGCGCTGCCGGCGCCGAGCCGGTTGCGGGTGACGGCCGGACGGCCGGCCAGCGTGCCGGAGTGGTAGCGGGCGACGGTCTCGGCGCGCTCGGTCTCGATCCACTCGCTCCAGCGTTCGGCGCGCAGGTCCGTACCGTTCAGGCGCACGGCGGTGGTCGCGCCGTCGGGGATCGGCCAGTGCTCGTCCACCACGATCCCGAGCAGTTCGCGCAGCGGGCCCGGGTGGCCGCCGGGGTGGATGTGGTCGTGCCGGTCGGTGATGCCGCTGAACGGGCCGCAGACCAGCCGGCCGCCGTCCCGTACGTAGGCGGTGAGCCGGTCGGCGGTGGCGGTGTCGAGCAGGTAGAGGTTGGGGGCGAGCAGCAGCGGGTAGCCGTCGGGCTCGGCGGTGGGCGGGAGGAAGTCGACGGTGATGCCGCGCTCGTACAGCGCCGCGTACCAGGGGCGGAGCAGTTCGGGCCAGCGCATCCGGGCGGAGGGGTGGTCGTCCAGTTCGAGGGCCCACCAGCTGTCCCAGTCGAGCAGCACGGCGGCCTGTCCGCGCAGCCGGCTGCCGGCGACCTCGCCCAGCCGGCCCAGTTCGGCGCCGAGGCCGACGGTCTCCTGCCAGCCGCGCGAGGCGGTGCCGCGGTGCGGGAGCATCGCGCTGTGGAACTTCTCGGCTCCGGCGACCGAGGCGCGCCACTGGAAGTGCAGCACCCCGTCGGCGCCGCGGGCCAGGGCCTGGAGTGACCAGAGCCGGTAGAGGCCGGGGGGCTTGGGCAGGTTGACCGGACGCCAGCTGACGGCGGAGGGGGCCTGTTCCATCAGCAGCCAGGGGCGGCCGCCCTTGAGCGAACGCATCAGGTCGTAGTTCATCGCGGCGTTGACGTGGGCGCGCGGGTCTGCCGGGTCGGGGTAGGCGTCGTCGGAGACGAGGTCCTCGTGCCGGCTCCACTCCCAGTAGTCGAGGGCCTTGAGCATCGACATGAAGTTGGTGGTCACCGGGACGCCGGGTGAGACCTCGTCCAGGACGGCCTTCTCGGCGCGGTGCAGGGCGAGCAGCGCGTCCGAGCAGAACCGGCGCCAGTCCAGCAGCTGGGTCGGGTTGACCGGTCCCGGTGCGGTGCGCGGCGGTTCGATCTGCGCGAAGGAGTCGTAGTGCTGGGACCAGAAGGCGGTGCCCCAGGAGCGGTTCAACTCCTCGATGGTGCCGTGCCGTTCGCGCAGCCAGCGGCGGAAGTCGGCGGCCGAGGCGGGGCAGAAGCACTCCTCGACGTGGTCGGCGTACTCGTTGTGGATGTGCCACAGGGCGAGCGCGGGGTGGTGGCGGTAGCGCTCGGCGAGGGTCCGGGTGAGCCGGACGGCGGCCTGCCGGTAGGCGGGTGAGGAGGGGCAGTAGTGCTGGCGCGAGCCGAACTCCAGGCGTACGCCGTCGGCGGTGACGGGCAGCGACTCGGGGTGGGCGCGGACCAGCCAGGCGGGCGGGGAGGCGGTGGCGGTGGCCAGGTCGACGGCGATGCCGTGCCGGTGGACCAGGTCGAGCAGGCGGTCCAGCCAGCAGAAGTCCCAGTTGTCGGGGCCGGGTTGGAGGCGGGCCCAGGAGAAGATGCCGACGGTGACCAGGTTGACCCCGGCCTCGGCCATCAGCTTCACGTCCTCGGCCCACACCTGCTCGGGCCACTGCTCGGGGTTCCAGTCCCCGCCGTACAGCAGTCCCGGCACCCGGGTGAGGCGGTCCATGGTCATCCTTTCAGCGCCCCGCCCAGCAGACCGGCCACGAACTGCCGCTGGAAGACCAGGAAGAGCACCATCAGCGGGAGCGTGGCCAGGAAGGAGCCGAGCATCAGGCCGGAGTAGTCGACGTGGGTCAGCCCGGTCAGCGTGTTGAGCGCGACCGGCACGGTGTACTTGTCCTCGGTGTTGAGCATCAGCAGCGGCCAGATGAAGCTGTTCCACTGCCCCATGAAGGTGAAGATCACCAGTGCGCCCAGCTGTGGCCGTACGCACGGCAGGACGACCTGGTAGAAGGTGCGCAGTTCGCCGGAGCCGTCGATCCTGGCGGACTCCAGCAGTTCGTCGGGGAAGTCCAGGAAGCCCTGGCGCATCAGCAGGATGCCGAAGGAGTTGGCCAGGAAGGGCACGATGACGGCCTGGTAGCTGTCGATCCAGCCGAGGCCGGCCATCATCTGGAACAGCGGGACCAGCAGCACCTGGAGGGGGATCATCATGGTGGCCAGCACCAGGCCGAGCAGCAGTCCGCGGCCGCGGAAGCGGTACTTGGCGAGCCCGTAGCCGCACATCGCGGACAGCAGCGCGCTGAGCGCGGTGTGGACGACGGCGATCCCGAGGCTGTTGAACAGCACCCGGCCGAAGCCGATGGTCTCCTGGAGGTGGACCAGGTTGCGCAGCAGGTTCCCGCCGGGCAGGAACGGCGGCGGCGAGTGGAACAGTTCGGAGCTGCTGTGGGTGCCGGCGATCACCATCCAGGCGAAGGGCAGCAGGCTGAGGACGGCGCCGAGGGTGAGGACGGCGAGGACGGCGGTGCGGCCGGCCCTGGCGAGCGCTGGTGGACGGCTCATCGGCGCCGGTCCCTTCCGTAGAGCCGGAACTGGAGCAGGGAGACGGCCGCGATGATCAGCACGACGACCCAGGCGATGGCGGCGGCGTAGCCGAAGTCGAGCTGCTGGAAGCCGACCTTGTAGAGGTAGACCACCGGGGTGAGCGTCGCGTCGCCGGGGCCGCCGCGGGTCAGGACGTAGTTCTCGTCGAAGAGTTGCAGGGTGCCGATGGTGGAGGTGATGACGCAGAACAGCACCACCGGGCGCAGCTGGGGCAGGATCACGCTGGTGTAGGTGCGGACGGTGCCGGCGCCGTCGAGGGCGGCGGCCTCGTACTGGTCGCGGCCGATGGCGTGGAGTCCGGCGAGCAGGATGACGGCGTTGTAGCCGGTCCACCGCCAGGTGACCGAGCCGATCAGTGAGATGCGGGCCCAGGTGGGCGAGTTGAGCCAGTCGACCGGGCCGAGGCCGAGGGCCTGGAGGAACTGGTTGGCGAGGCCGCCGTCGGTGCGCAGCAGGACCTGGAAGACCACCGCGTAGGCCACCAGGGTGGTGATCGCGGGCAGGAAGAAGACCGCCCGCCAGCCGGCCCGGAGGCGCAGCCAGGACTGGTTGAGCAGGACGGCGAGCACCAGGGCGAGGCCGATCATCACCGGGACCTGGACGGCGAGGATCAGGCCGGTGTTGACGAGGGAGTGCAGGAAGGCCGGGTCGTGCAGCATGCGCCGGTACTGGTCGAGGCCGACCCAGACGTCGACGCCGTCGCGGCGGGCGGTGAAGCTCTGGTAGAGGCTGGCGCCGAGGGGGTAGGCGAAGAAGGCGACGAAGAGCGCGGTCGTGGGACCGGCGAACAGCCAGGCCGCGGCCGCGGTGCGTGGGGAGCGCCGGCGGCGGGCGGGGGCGGCCGGGGCCTGGGCCGGGGCCGCCGGTTTGCGCGGGGAGGCCGGAGGACTGGTCATCGGGCCCGCCCCTACGCGACCGGCCGGCGGCCGGTCGCGGTGGCGATCTGGCGGGCGGCGGAGCGCAGTACGGTGCCGGGGTCGGCTCCGTTGTGCAGCACCTGGTTGACGGCGGTGGTGACGATGTCGCCGGCCTTGGAGTCGTCGGCGGTGTACTCGACGGTGGGGATGGCGCGGGCGAGTCCGGCGAACAGTTGCATGGCCGGCTGGCCGCCGTAGTAGGGGGCGGGCTGCTGGAAGTACGGGTCGTCCAGGGCGGGGAGGTAGGCGGGGAAGAGCCCTTCGTGCTGCATCATCGAGGCCTGGTTGGCCTTGTCGGCGAGCAGGAAGGAGAGGAAGGCCCAGGCGGTCTCGGGGTTCCTGCTCTGCGCGGGGACGCACAGGGTGGAGCCGCCGCTGTTGGAGGTGCGGGTGCCGCCGGGGGTGAAGGCGGGCAGCGGGACGACGCCGAACTTGCCGCTGAGGTCGGTCATTTCGGCGGTGAGGGTGCCGTCCCACCAGGCGGCGGTGGGGATGGTGGCGGCCTTGCCGTCGTGGGTGGCGGAGACGAGTCCGTCCCAGCCGTTCTCGAAGTCCACCAGGTCGCGGTCGACGAGCTGTTTGAGCAGGGTGAGCGCGCGTTCGGCGGCGGGGGTGGCGACGGCGGCCTTGCCGTCGGTGAACCAGCGCTGGCCCTGCTGCTGGAGGAGCATCGCGAAGAGGCTGTCCTCCTTGGCGTCCAGGGTGAGCAGTTTCCTTCCGGTGGCGGCCTTGAGGGTGGTGCCGGCGGTGAGGTAGTCGTCCCAGGTGTTCAGGCCGGCCGGGTCGACGCCGGCCTGCCGGAACAGGTCGCGCCGGTAGAACAGGGCGCACGGCCCGCTGTCCCAGGGCAGGGCGAAGACCCGGCCCCTGGCGTCCGTCACGGTGCGCCAGGAGGCTTCCGGGTACTGGGACTTGAGGGTCCCGGCGCGGCCGGTGAGGTCGACCAGGGCGTTCGGGAAGTTGCCGATGTAGGTGGGGAGTTTGTGGCCCTCGATGGTGAGGATGTCGGGCAGTCCGCTGCCGGCGCCGAGCCCGACGGTGATCTTGTCGTAGGCGTTGTCGTAGCCGATGTCCACCACGTCGACGGTGGTGCCGGGGTGGGCCTGTTCGAAGACCTTGCCGAGCCGCTGCATGGCCTTGGCGGCGACGTCCCAGGACCAGATGGTGACCTTGCCGGCGAGGGTGGCGCCCGGGCTGCCCGCGAGCTGCTTGGCGCTGGCGCCGCCGGTTCCGCCGGTCGCGCAGCCGGTGGCACCGGTCAACAGCAGTGCGCCGCCGGCGAGTCCGGCACGGAGGAGTCGGCGACGCCCTGGATCTTCCGCCGATTCTCCCTGGCCAAGGGCGAGTTGGGAATGTTTTCTGTGCCGGGTTTCTGCGGACATCTTGCCTCCCGACTGGTGAATGCCGAATGCTGTATACAGAACTCAGCATTCACAACCCCGTCAAGGCTTGTGACTGAAATCGCGGAAGGTGCCAGGATGAGCACACGCGTCCCCCGAACCCACCCGTACATCCCCAACTCCGCCCCGGAGGTGAGGAATTCGATGCTCGCGGCGGTCGGCGCCCGGGACGTCGAGGAGTTCTACGCCGACATCCCCGCCGCCCTCCGGCTGGACCGCCCGCTGCGGCTGCCCGCGGCGCTCGGCTCCGAGGCCCGGCTGGCCGCCCACCTGGAGGAACTGCTCTCCCGCAACACCGCCGTCCCGCCCGGCCGCAGCTTCCTCGGCGCCGGCTGCTACCGCCACCACGTGCCCGCCGTCGTGGACGAGATCGTCAACCGCAGCGAGTTCCTCACCGCCTACGCGGGCGAGCCGTACGAGGACCACGGCCGCTTCCAGGCACTGTGGGAGTACCAGTCGCTGATGGCCGAGCTGCTCGCCGTCGACGTCGTCAACGTGCCGACGTACGACGGGTTCCAGGCCGCCGCGACCGCGCTGCGGATGGCCGGACGGGCCACCGGCCGGCGCCGGCTGGTGCTGGTCGGCGCGATCGACCCGGACCGGATCTCCCGGATCCGCGACTACGTCCGGGGCGTCCACGACCTCGTCCTCGTCCCGGCCGAGCCCGCCGCCGTCCGCGCCGCGCTCGCCGAGGGCGACGCGGCCGCCGTCTACGCCCAACTCACCGACCACCGAGGCCGGGTGGACCAGGAGCTGCCGCAGTACGTCGAACTCGCCCACCGGGCCGGGGCGCTGGCCGTCGTCCACGCCAACCCGCTCAGCCTCGGCGTGCTCACCCCGCCCGCCGACCTCGGCGCCGACCTCACCTGCGGCGAACTCCAGCCGCTCGGCATCCACCCGAGCTTCGGCGGCGGCAACGCCGGCTTCATCGGCAGCCCCGACGACGAGCGCCTCGTCGCCGAGTACCCGAGCCGGCTGTTCGGCCTCGTCCCCACCGACGTCCCCGGCGAGTACGGCTTCGGCGACGTCGCGTACGAGCGCACCTCCTTCGCGCTGCGCGAGGAGGGCAAGGAGTGGGTCGGCACCGCCGCCGCCCTGCACGGCATCGCCGCCGGGGTCTACCTCGCACTGATGGGCCCGCACGGCATGCGCGAGATCGGCACCACGATCCTCGCCAACACCGCCTACGCCCGGCAGCGCCTCGCCGCCGTCCCCGGCGTCGAACCGGCCGACCCCGAGGCCGTGCACTTCGCCGACTTCACCGTCCGCTACACCGGCGATCGCACCGCCGCCGAGATCGCCGACGCCCTGCTCGCCCTCGGCCTGCACGGCGGCACCCCGGCCGCGGCCGACGAGGGCCGCTACTGCGTGACCGAGCTGCACACCAAAGCCGACATCGACCGCCTCGCCGACGCGCTTGAGGAGACCGTGAAGTGACGAATCATCAGACAAACGGCTCCGTAGATCCGCGAGTCGCCCCCAAGCCCGCCCTGCGCCGCTTCCACCAGGCCCGCTGGGACGAGAAGCTGATCTTCGAACTGGGCACCCCCGGCGAGCGCGGCGTCCTGCCCCCGCTGCCCGAACCCGCCGTCACCGCCGCCGTCGGCGACCCCGCCGAACGGCTGCCCGCCGCGCTGCGCCGCGCGACACCGCCCGCCCTGCCCGAACTCGGCCAGCAGCAGGTGCTCCGGCACTACCTGCGGCTCTCCCAGGAGAACCTCGGCGCCGACCTCAACGTGGACGTCGGCCAGGGCACCTGCACCATGAAGTACAGCCCCAAGGTCAACGACACCTTCGTCCGCGACCCCCGGATCGCCGCCCTGCACCCGGCCCAGGACGCCTCCACCGTCCAGGGCGTCCTCGAACTCGTCCACCGTCTGGAGCAGTTGCTCAGGGAGATCTCCGGCATGGACCGGGTCAGCCTCCAGCCCGGCGCGGGCTCGGCGGCGATCTGGACCAACGTCTCGGTGATCCGCGCCCACCACGCCGCCCGCGGCGAGGCGCAGCAGCGCGACGAGGTCATCACCACCGCCTTCTCCCACCCCTCCAACGCCGCCTGCGCCAAGACCGCCGGCTTCCGGGTGATCACCCTGCACCCGGACGCCGACGGCTACCCCGACATCGAGGCGCTGCGCGCCGCCGTCGGCCCGCGCACCGCCGCCCTCCTCATCACCAACCCCGAGGACACCGGCATCTACAACCCCCGGATCGCCGAGTTCGTCCGGATCGTCCACGAGGCCGGCGGCCTGTGCGCCTACGACCAGGCCAACGCCAACGGCATCCTCGGCATCACCCGGGCCCGCGAAGCCGGCTTCGACCTCTGCCACTTCAACCTGCACAAGACCTTCTCCACCCCGCACGCCTGCGGCGGCCCGGCGGCCGGTGCCTGCGGCGTCACCGCGGAGCTGGCGCCCTACCTGCCGAGCCCCACCGTCGAGTTCGACGGCGAGCGGTACGTCCTGGACGACGACCGGCCGGACTCGGTCGGCAAGATCCGCCCCTACCTGGGCGTCGTGCCGAACCTGGTGCGCGCCTACGCCTGGATCACGGCCCTGGGCGCCGAGGGGCTGCGCGAGGTCGCCGAGACCGCCGTGCTCAACAACAACTACCTGCTGCACCGGGTCCGGCAGATCCGCGGCGTCTCCGTCCCGTACGCCGAGGGGCGCCCCCGGGTCGAACAGGTCCGCTACAGCTGGCAGCAGCTCGCCGAGGACACCGGCCTGCACAGCGAGGACCTCGGCTACCGCGCCGCCGACTTCGGCACCCACTACTGGACCAGCCACCACCCGTACGTCGTCCCCGAGCCGATGACGCTGGAGCCCACCGAGTCCTACTCCCGCGCCGACCTGGACGAGTACGCGGCGATCCTGGCCGAGGTCGCCCGCGAGGCGTACGAGGACCCGGACACCGTCCGCACCGCCCCGCACCGCTCCACCGTGCACCGGATCCGGCACGAGCCGCTGGACGACCCGGCGGTCTGGGCGGTCAGCTGGCGCGCCTACCGCCGCAAGGTCCTGGGCGAGCAGCCGTGACGTCTCCCCCGGCCGGGCCCCGGACCGGACCCGGGGCCGAGCAGGACCCGCCCCGCAACGGGCCCGGGGCCGAGCAGGGCCGGCCCCGGATCGGGCTCGTGGTCAACCCGGTCGCCGGGATCGGCGGCCGGGTCGGCCTCAAGGGCAGCGACGGCGCCGAGATCCAGCGGCGCGCGCTGGACCTCGGCGCCCGCCCCGAGGCGCTCGAACGGGCCGTGCTGACGCTGCGCCACCTCCCGCCGGACGTGGAGCTGATCACCGCCGACGGCCCGATGGGCGCCGAGGCCGCCCTGGCGGCCGGCCGGCCCGCCCGGGTCGTGCACCGGCCCACCACGGCGGACACCACCGCCACCGACACCCGCGCCGCGGTGCGCACCCTGGTCGCGGCCGGCGCCGGACTGCTGCTCTTCTGCGGCGGCGACGGCACCGCCCGCGACGTGCTGGACGCGCTCGGCCCCGAACCCCGACTGCCGGTGCTCGGCATCCCCGCCGGGGTCAAGATGCACTCCGCCGTGTTCGCCGTCCACCCCAGGGCCGCCGCCGAGGTGGCGGCGGCCTGGGCGGCCGGCCGGGGAGTGCGCCTGGAACCCGCCGAGGTGGTGGACCGCGACGAGGCCGCACTGCGGGCCGGCCGGGTCTCCGCCCGGCTGTACGGCCGGCTCACCGTCCCGGTCCTGCCCGCCCGGGTGCAGCAGCGCAAGACCGGCAGCTCCGGGCCCGCCCCGGGAACGCCGGCCGGCATCGCCGCCGAGGTCGCCGAACGGGTCGGCCCCGGCGGGCTGCTGCTCCTCGGCCCCGGCAGCACCACCTACGCGGTGGCCACCGCACTCGGCGCCCCCGGCACCAGCCTCACCGGGGTCGACCTGCTGCGGCTCGGCCCCGAGGGCGCCCTCGGCCCCGGCCACGCCGACAGCCTCGCCACCGCCGCCCGCCTGCTGATCCGCGACGCCCGGGCCGACCAGCTGCACGCCCTGCCCACAACGCCGTTCATCGCCCTCTCCCCCATCGGCGGCCAGGGCTTCCTGCTCGGCCGCGGAAACCAGCAGCTCACCCCCGAACTGCTGCGCGCCACGGGCCGGGAACGGCTGCTGGTCCTCGCCACCGAGGCCAAGCTCGCCGCCCTGGCCGGCCGCCCCCTCCTGCTCGACACCGGCGACCCCGACCTGGACGACGCCCTCTCCGGCCACGTCCGGGTGATCACCGGCCGCCGCTCCGGCGCCGTCTACCGCCTCTCCGCCTGACCCCTGCAGAGGAGTTACCCCCATGATCGACCTGCACGGCAAGCGCGCCATCGTCACCGGCGCCGCCTCCGGCATCGGCCGCGCCACCGCCGGCCTCCTCACCGAACTCGGCGCGGCCGTCGTCCTCCTCGACCTCGACACCGAACGCGGCGAACAGGCCGCCAAGGACATCGGCGGCACCTTCGTCCGCTGCGACGTCTCACAGCGCGCCGACTGCGACCACGCCGTGCGCAGCACCGTCGCGCGACACGGCGGCGTGGACGTGCTGTTCAACAACGCGGGCATCATCCGCCGCTCCACCGTCACCGAGATCAGCGACGAGGACTGGGACCTGGTGATGGCCGTCAACGTCCGCTCGATCATGCTGCTCAGCGGGCTGGTCGTCCCGCTGATGGCCGCGAACGGCGGCGGCAGCATCGTCAACACCGGCTCCGGCTGGGGCATCAGGGGCGGCGGCCGGGCCATCTCCTACTGCGCCTCCAAGGGCGCCGTGGTCAACATGACCAGGGCCATGGCCATCGACCACGGCCCCGACAACATCCGGGTCAACTGCGTCTGCCCCGGCGACACCGACACCGGCATGCTCGCCGACGAAGCCCGCCAGCTCGGCGCGAACCCGGACGCCTTCTACACCGACGCCGCCGACCGCCCGCTCGGCCGGATCGGCCGGCCCCGGGACATCGCCCAGACCGTCGCCTTCCTGGCCAGCGACGCCGCCGCCTTCGTCAGCGGCGCCGTCATCGCCGTGGACGGTGCCGGCACCGCCTGAGCCGCCCCCTCGTACCCGGCCCCGGGCGCCCGAGCACAACTGCCGGTCGCCCGGCCGGTACGCTACCGACCGAGAACGAAAGGAAGCCCGATGGCGATCGAGCGGCGTCCGCTGCGCGAGCAGGTGAAGGACGAACTCCTGGAGCAGCTCGGCCGCGGCCGGTTCACCCCCGGCGAGTCGATCAACGAGGTCCAGCTCGCCGAGGAACTGGGCGTCAGCCGAACGCCCCTGCGCGAGGCCCTGATCAGCCTGGAACGCGAGGGCATCATCACCAGCGAACGCGGCAAGGGCTTCCGCTTCGCCCCCACCGGCAAACAGGAGTTCCTCGACCTCACCGCGATCGTGATCGCCCTGGAGTCGCTGGCCCTGCGCACCTCCGACCCGGCCCACCTCGCCGAGATCGCCCCCCGACTGCTCGCCGAGGCCCACGCCTTCTCCGCCCCCCAGGCCCCGCACGGCACGATAGAGCGCTACGACGACGCCTGGCACGCCCTGCTGCTCTCCGGCTGCGCCAACACCCGGCTGCGCGACATGATCGAGTCGCTGAAGCTCACCCTGCACCGCTACGAGCGGGTGGTGGTCGGCGACCACGAGATCCTGGAACGCGCCGCCGAGGAGCACGAGCGGATCGCCCAGTGCCTGCTGGACGGCGACATCGACCAGGCCGTCACCGCGCTGGAGGCCAACTGGACCAGCGGCATGGAACGCATCCTGGACCGCCTGCCCCCGGTCGTCACGCTCTGACGCGCTCTGACACACAGGGCCCCCACGCGCGGCGCTCGACAGCGCGATCACGGCCTCGGCCGACGAGCCCGTAGCGGCCTGCACGACGAATGTGGCCGGCACTCGCTCTCCACCGCGCTGACGAGGCTGGCCGACACGGGTGTCGAGACCGTGGTCGTGATCGGCGTGCGCCTCGCGGCCTCCGGCCCGGCCCAGTCCTGGCTGCGGCGGATCGCCGCGCACTGGTGGCGCGAGCGCGCGGGCCACCGCCCCGACATCCTCGTCACGACCCGCCTCGCCGACTCGCCGGACGCCGTCGCCCCGGTCGCCGCGATGACGAAGGCCGTCACCGGCACGGAGCCCGGTCTCACCTCCGCCGCCTGGGAGGAGGTCCCCGGCCACCGGCACCAGGTCCTGGTGTGCCGCGGCCCGCGGTGCGCGGCCAGGGGAGCGGAGGAGGGACTGCGCGCCCTGGTCAGCGAACTGACCGCACAGCGCCTCGGCGACGACGACGTGCTCGTCACCCAGACGGGGTGCCTGTTCCCCTGCAACCAGGCCCCCGTCGCCGTCGTGCAGCCGGACGACGTCTGGTACGGGAGGATCGACCCGGGTGTCGCGAGCCGCATCGTCACCGAGCACCTCGCCGGCGGACGACCGGTCGGGTCCCACCGACTCCCCCGCCACAGGAAGGAGCGGGCAGAGCACCACGACGACTGATCACGCCCACCGGCCCGGGGCCGGCCGGCCCCGGGCCGGGCCGATCGTCACCACCGGCATCGCCGCCGGCGCCCGGGGCCAGGGCCTGGCTCAGCGGTGGTCGCGGGCGGGCAGGAGCGATGCCAGCGGGCCACTGGGGGCGCCGGGGCGGCCGGTACGAGCGTCGTCGAGCGTACGGAGCTCGGCGGTGGCGTCGCGGCGCCGCGGGTTGTTGAGCTCGGTGAGGGAGCGCTCCGCGGCCAGCAGCTGCGCGCGGGCCTCGTCGTGTCGGCCCAGGCACCGCAGCGTGATCCCGAGGTCGAGGCGCACGGGTTCGCTCCAGGCGAGCATGCCGGCGCCCTCGAACGCTACGAGGGACTCGCCCAGCAACGGCTCCGCCTCGCCCCAACGCCCCAGCGCTGCCAGGTCGTTGCCCAGATGCTGGAGGGTGACGGCCCGCAACACGGCGACCAGGTCCGGCGAGCACCCGGCAAGCCGCTCACGGTAGATGACCTCGCCGTGCCGGTGGATCGTCAGCGCCTCCTCGACCCGGCCGAGATCACGCAGGTGCGCCCCCAGAGTGTTGAGGGCGGTCAGTTCGGCGATCCGCCCCTCGGGGGCGGGGTTCGCGCGGTGACACGCGGCGCAGTCCGTGAGCCAGGCCAGCGCCTCCTCGACCCGGCCCAGGTGCTTCAGCGCACTGGCGCCGTAGCCCAGCGCCCACCCCACCTGGAGCCGGTCGCCGCACCGGTGGGCGATGGCGAGCGCGGCGGTGGCGGCCTCCAGAGCCCGGCGGTGGTCGTGGACGCACCGGTTGTAGGCCCAGGCGAGGAAATTGAGGTGGACGGCTTCCTCCCGCCGGCTCCCCAGCGCGCGGGCGGCATCGGCGGAGCACCGGAACACCTCCACCCACTGCTCCCAGTGCTCCGTCCGGTCGGAGAACCAGTGCATCGCCTGCGCCGTGTCGACGACCTCCCGGTGCCACCCGGCGGCGAGCGCCCGCCGGAGCGCCCACAGCCACTGCGACCGCTCGCCCTCCAGCCAGGCGTGCGCCCGCTGCCGGCCGACGGGCGCGGTGACGGGATCGGGATCGGGACCGGTGGCGGGATCCCCCGCGGACACCCGGTCCTGCTCCGCGTGGAAGTGCAGAGCGGCCCCCCGCGCCCGGGCGAGCATCCAGCGGGCGGTGCGGTCGAGAGCGGCTTCCAGGACCACGGCCCCGTCGTCGGTATCGGCCTGCTCGGCGGCGAACAGCCGCAGCAGGTCGTGGAAACGGTAGCGTTCGAGCACCGGATGGGGTTCCAGCAACCCGTGGTCGGCCAACTCCCGCGCGCACAGCCGTGCCTCGCGCACACCGACACCGGACAGCAGCGCCGCGCTCTCGGGACTGAAGTCGGCCCCGGCCGCGAGCGCGCCGCGCCGCAGCAGGGTCCGGGCGGGCGGGGTGAGCTGCCGGTAGGACAGCGCGAACGCGGCGCGCACGCGCAGGCTGCCGGCCTGGAGGGCGTCCAGGCGGCGCTCCTCGCCGGTGAGTTCGGCGACGAGCTTGCTCAGGTGCTCCTGCGGCCGGGCGGCCAGGCGCTGCCCGCAGATCCGCACCGCCAACGGCAGGTACCCGCACAGCCGCGCGAGGTCGTCGGCCGCCTGCCGCTCCCGCTCGACGCGTGCCGGCCCGATGATGCGGGCCAGCAGCTCGGCCGACTCCCCGGCATCCAGCAGGGCCAGGTCGATCCGCTCTGCCGCCTCCAGCCCGGTGAGGGCGTGCCGGCTGGTGACGATGGTCAGTGAGGCGCCGCCGCCGGGCAGCAGGGGGCGGATCTGCTCCTCGGCGGCGGCGTTGTCCAGGAGCAGGAGCAGCCGGCGTTCGGCGGCGATCGAGCGGAAGAGGCCCGAGCGGTCCTGGGTGCCGTGGGGGACGGCGCTGTCGGCCACCCCCACCGCGCGCAGGAGGCGGGCCAGTGCGTCGCGGGGCGCGAGCGGCTGTTCGTCCATGCCGCGCAGGTCGAGGGCGAGCCGGCCGTCCGGGTAGTGCGGGGCCAGGACGTGGGCGGCGCGGGTGGCGAACGCGGTCTTGCCCAGGCCCGGCTGACCGGTCACCAGCGCCAGCGGTGGGCAGGCGGCGCCGGTGGCCTCGGCGAGGGCCCGGATGCGGGCGAGCGCCGCGCCGCGGGCGGTGAAGTCGTCGAGGTCGCGGGGCAGCGGCAGGGTGCCCGCGGGCACCGTGGCGGCGGGCCGGGGCCGGGGGCGTCCCGGACTCGCGGCACCTTCCAGCGCCTCGGTGTCGCCGCTTCCCAGGTCCAGGGCCCGGGCCAGGGCCTGGACGGTGCGGCGCTGCGGTCCGCGGGTGCGGCCGCGTTCCAGGTCGGCCAGCGCGCGCACGCTCACCCCGGCGGCGTGGGCCAGCTGTTCCTGGCTGAGGCGGGCACGGGTGCGCAGGCCGCGCAGGAGGCCGCCGAAGGAGTCGGCGCGGGGTGTGGGGTTGGAGGTGCTCATCGTCCGGGTCCTGTGTGGGGCGTGCCGTGGTGACGCCGCGGCATGTCCGGCAGAAGTATGCCGGGTGCCAGTTCTGCCGGTACGACTGCCTGGCGCCGGGCGCCCGGCGGTGGTGGACTCGGAGCGGCCGCGCACACCCCGCGCGGCCGGGGCCGGGACGGTGCACGCCGGCCGCCCACACCCCCCTTTGCCGAATCGAACCCCGCTCACAGATCGACCGGACCACCCCTCGGCCCGTCGGGAGCAGTCGCCCCGGCGGGCCGCACGCGTGCGGTCACCCCATCCCCGAACCCCAGGGAGCCTCCCTTGCCATGTGATCGTCCACGATCACCCGCCCTGCGCCGGATCCCCGCGATCGGCTGCGTGCTGTCCCTGCTCATCGGTCTGGTCTACGCCCTGACGGCGGCGGCACCTCCCGCACGGGCGTCGGTCAACGACCTCGGCTTCGCCACCTGGAACATGCAGGGAAGCGGAGGGAAATGGGCGGACTACATCAAGCCGTTCCTGCACGAGAACCCCCGGATCACCGTCCTGGCGCTCCAGGAGATGTCGAGCCCGCCGCCGAGTTTCTTCTCCCTGGGGGACCAGACGATCCCCGCGGCGTACAACACCGCGGCCGGCCCGGCAGCCGCGAACATCGTGGTCTCGCAGAGCTACTTCACGATCGGCGAGGAAACGTTCCTCCTGTTCTGGGCCATCACCGACACCAACGGAGACCCGGCTCGCCCCGGCCGGGTCAACGTCGGCCTCATCGTGCGCACCAGCGCCCTGCCGTTCAACGTGACACCCGAGCCGATGGTGGTGCAGCCCGATCCCCTCGGCAACAGCCTTCCCCGTCCGCTGATCGGGGTACGGCTCGGCAGCGACGTCTACTACAGCGCGCACGCCTGGTCCGGCGGCGGCAACGACCGGAACAACATCGTCGCGGGCGTGGCGCAGCGCGGCGGCACCGGCCCGAACGGGCAGTGGGCGGTGGCGGGGGACTTCAACTTCAACCTGCTGGACCCCAACCAGCCGCTCGGGTGGGTTCCGCCCGCAGGAGTACTGCGCCGCAGCGGCGAGCCCACCCGTTCGAGTGCGGACGGGCAGCGGCTCTCGGAGCTGGACTACGCGGTCACGAGCGTGCCGCCGAACCCGGGGACCAGGACGGCCAGGCGGGGGTTGCAGGGCTCCGACCACTTCCCGGTCCAGTTCAACGCCCCCATGCAGGCCGCGGCGGAGCCCGTCGCGTACCGGCTGATCGACCAGGCGCCGGCCGGCGGCGCACGGGTTCGGACCATCGGTCTGGGCCCGGACCGGCGCGGTGAGAACGGCACCCCGATCATCGCGCAGGAGGTCGCGCACGACCTCGGGCAGGTCCTGGAGAGCGTCGGTCCCACCGGGATCGGCGGCGTCGACTACTCCGGCCTGCGGGCCTGGGCGTCGGGCAAGTGCCTGGACGTCGGGGTGGCCGCGGCGGGCACGGCGGCCAGGGCGGTGGTGCAGAACGACTGCCAGGTGCCGGCGGCGAAGAGCCAGCTGTGGCGCCTGGACACCGGATACAACCAACTCGTCAACGCCGACGGCCTCGCGGTGACCCTCGGGGCGCCGGTCGGCACGGCTCTGACGGCCGGCGCGCCGAGCGTCCAGAGCGGCGCCTGGGGCCTGGACCCCGTCGACACGTGGCGGTGGAAGTGCGCCGTCGAGACGCCGGCGGCCGTCACCACCGCGGCCTTGGCGACCGCCTCCGACGGCCAGACGCCCTTCCCGCCACCGCAGGGCGGCGTCTGCGATCCCGCCGAGGGGGCGAAGGTCTCGATGGGCGACAGCTACATCTCCGGTGAGGCCGGGCGGTGGGCGGGCAACGCCAACAGCTATGCCGAAGGATCGGCGTGGGGGACCGACCGGGCGGCCGTGGACTGCAACGCCGACGAGAGCACCTGCCGGCACGACCTGAGCCTGGTCTACGGCGACACCTCGTACGCGGACAAGCCCGGCCAGGCGTGCGACCGTGCGGACTCCGCCGAGATCCACGGCGCGGAACTGACGGGCCGGCGCTACAACATCTCCTGCTCCGGCGCGACGACCGCCGCCGTGCTGTCCCAGTCGTTCAAGGGGCAGCGCCCGCAGATCGAGGAGCTGCACGACCTGGCGGCCACCCGCTACGTCTCCCTGGTCGTCCTGTCCATCGGGGGCAACGACCTGAGGTTCTCCGAGATCCTCGCGGACTGCGCCAAGGCCTACCTGTACCCGTCGGTCAACAACAACGGCTGCCGGGCGTCCCAGGAAGCGCAGTTCGCCGCCCAGCTCGACGCGGTGAAGGCCGACGTCGTCAAGACCCTGCAGGCGATCAGGAGCACCCTGCACGACAGCGGCCAGCCCGACGGCAGCTATGACATCGTGCTCCAGTCCTACCCCAACCCGCTGCCGAGCAGCGGCCGGTACCGCTACCCGCAGGACTCCGTCAACCCGTTCCAGAAGTACGGGCGTTACACGCAGGGCGGCTGCCCCTTCCTCGACCAGGACACCGACTGGGCGCACGACTCGGTGATCCCCCGCATCACGGCCCTGCTCGGCGACGCCGCGCGGCAGGCGGGCGTGTCCTTCCTGGACGTCCAGGACGCCTTCGCCGGCCACGAGCTGTGCGCGACCTCGGCCCAGCAGGCCACCTCGGCCAACACCCTCGGCGCCCCGGTGGACGCGGCGAAGGCCGAGTGGGTGCGGTGGGTGCCCTACCTCAGCGAGCAGACCAAGGACATCGGCTGGACGGCCCAGGGCCACCAGCAGGAGGCCGTCCACCCCAACTACTACGGCCAGCAGGCCCTGGCCGCCTGCCTGACCAAGATCACCGCAGGGCTCACCGGCCGCCCCGTCACCTCACGCTGCGCGGGTGCCCCCGGCACCTCGCCCGGCGGCCTGGACGACAGCAGCCAGCTGCTGGCCAAGGGCAACCGCCGGGGCCCCGTCGACGGACTGCCGGACTGGAGCAAGGCCGGCTACCGGGGCGGCGAGCGGCTACCGGGCGAGGCGCAACGCTCCAAGGACGCCAAGTGCCGCATCACGGCGCAGGACCTCGCCGCCACGTACGGGGTGCGGGCCGATGACGGCACGGACGACACGGACGGCATCCAGCGGGCCATCGACCACGTCCGCACCGACTGCACGCCCAACGCCTCCCCGAGCCGTCTGTCGTCGATCGAACTGCCCAGGGGCACGGTCAACGTCAGCAAGCAGCTCTCGGTGGACGCCTCCTACCTGGTGATCCGCGGGCAGGGCACCGGCAGCGCCGGCGGGACCCGCATCGTGTTCAGCCCGGACGCCGCGACCCGCTACGACACCCTCTACAAGGGCCCCAGCGACCCGGCGCCCTCGCGCTGGGACCAGGACGCGATGCGCTACGAGTGCCCGGGCAAGCTCGGCTCGATCATCGGCACCGGCGGCTGGATCTGGCCGGGACGGGGACTGTTCCGCGTGCAGACCCGGGAGGTGTCCGCCAAGCACCAGCGGATGTGCGGCGACATCTCCAAACTGCCGGAGAACCGCAGAGACCTGTTCGAGGGCTCGGTCAACCAGCACTGGGAGTCGGGCGTCGAGGTCGCCGGCACCGCCGCCGACACCGCGTACGCCGCGCGTCAGGGCGGACGCACCATCCAGCTCAAGCCCGACGCCGACATGTCGGCGTTCCGGCCCGGCGGCTACCTGTGGGTCGGCGCGGCGAACAGCCTGAAGTTCTACCAGAGCCAGCAGATCGACACGACCGCCGCGGCAAGCTACCTGGACAACCTGCACATGCGCCAGCAGGTCTTCCTGATCTCCTCCGTCGACGGCGGCGGCCGCACCGTCACCGTCGACGAGCCCCTGGAGTTCGACATGCCCGTGAACTCCGTCTCCGACGGCTCACCGCCGCTGCCGGCCGGCACCGTCTACGCCAGCAAGGTCACCCCGCTCAAGATGATCACGAACGTCGGGTTCGAGGACTTCACCTTCGCCCAGCAGCTCGACGGGATGCCGGCCAACGACGGCAGCACCTACCACGTCGACCCCGCGTGCACGGTCATGGGCCCGAACTGCCCGGTCCACAACTACGGCAACCTCGCGCCCGAGTACGCCATGCACGGCATCGTCTTCAAGTGGGCGGCCGACTCCTGGGTACGGGGTGTCCGCGGTGAGATGACGGGATCGCACCCGATCGTCACCGAGGTCGCCAAGAACCTCCAGATCGAGAACAACTACTTCGACGGTGCCTGGAACAAGGGCAAGGGCGGAAACGGCTACCTGCGCGGCTCGCGCGTGTGGGACTCCCTGTACGCGTTCAACACCACCCGCAACCTGCGCCACTTCACCTTCCAGTGGTCCTCCTCGGGGAACGTCGCGTTCGCCAACGACTTCGACTCCGACCTGAACCTGCACGGCGGATGGGAGCGCCGCAACCTCTTCGACAACAACGTGGTCCACGTGCCCTTCGAGCACGCCTCCAAGAACTGCACCGTCAACTGCGGCGGTGAGGGGGGTGTCAGCGACAAGGGAACCTGGTGGCCGATCTACTGGAGCGCGGGCAACAAGGCCGTCAAGTGGTCCGGCTCCAGCGGCCCCCAGAACGTCTTCTTCAACAACGCCCTGACCAAGCAGACCACCGCCCGCGGCCCCTACCTGCCGTACCAGCCCTACTCGACGCGCCAGCGCGTCTACCAGTTCGGCTCCGACGCCACCGATCCGCGTCTCTTCAAGCACCTGACCTCCTCCGGCACCGCCATCCCGGACTGGGCCGACATGGAACGCCTGGACTACACCGGCGGAAACGGGGTGAACAACTCCTACGAGGACGACGGGAACTCCCTGTTCCTGAAGAGCTTCCGCTGACGGGACATGCCCGGAGGCCGTTCGGATCAGGCCTCGCACAGCACACCCGGGGGCGCCCCGGCCCGGACATCCCGATCCGGGCCGGGGGGAACCTCTCCCCTGGGGGGGGGGGGGCCCGCGGCCGGAAGGGAGACACGTTCGTGGGCCGACTCCGTCACACCCCCGTCGGTGGCGACGACGTC
>NZ_JBVJRP010000005.1:228609-529318 GCF_055607525.1 Kitasatospora sp. NPDC036993
AATTCCTTTTTCTGGAAGATTTTCCGGGGCGGGAAAGTCCTGGGGGGCTTTTAGGATAATCCTCCACACAAAACCCCGGGGGCCCCCCCCCCCGGACCCCCCCCCTCCGGCCCGGCCCGCCCCGCGCCATGGGGGCGCGGGGCGCCCGAGTACGGACGGGCGACGCGTTCGCGGACCGATCCGGCCACGCACACGTCGGTGACGACGCCGTACACCAGCACTCGGCTCACTTTCCGGCCGCGCCCGTGACGCCGCCCCCGATCCCCCTCCCCCGCCTCGCGCCGCCCCCGGGGACCGGGGGCGTCCGCCCTCGTCGAGACCAAGCCCAGGTAAAGTGACCGGCCGAACCACCGGGAGGGCGCAGATGCGGACACCGACAGGGATACGGAGACGGACCGGGATATTCCGGGCCCGGACGGGCACGGCGCTCGCGGCGCTCGTACTGCTCGGCAGCGCCGGAACGGCCGTCGCGGCCGACCCTAGCGCCGGGCCGAGCCCCGCGGCAGCGTCCACGGCGACCGCCACCGCCGCGCCGAGCGGTCAACCCGCCGGCGGCACAACCCAGGCCGAGCGCCTGGCCGAGGAACTGCGCAAGAACCCGGTCTACGTCTCGGCCGCCGAGCCGCGCCGGCTTCCGCGCTCGCTCGCC
This sequence comes from Kitasatospora sp. NPDC036993, assembly GCF_055607525.1. NCBI lineage: Bacteria > Bacillati > Actinomycetota > Actinomycetes > Kitasatosporales > Streptomycetaceae > Kitasatospora > Kitasatospora sp. NPDC036993. Next base: position 229,259 of record NZ_JBVJRP010000005.1, read on the forward strand.
CCGGAGATCGCCGCCCTCGCCGAGCGCACCGGCGTCCCCACCTACGTGCTGGCGCTGCCGGACGGCGACGCCGCGCTGCTCGCCCTGGTGCACGACCGGCTCGGCGCGGACGGCCTCTACGTGGTGATCAGCGGCTACGGCCTCATCACCGCGACCGCGTTCGGCGTCGACGTTCCGGTGGACGAGGCCCGCCGGGTCTCCCTGTACGGCACCCCGTACAGGGCCGGGCCGCTCGCCGGGTTCGAGAACTTCGTCGACGCCGTCGCCTCCGGCAAGGACCGGGCCGCCGCCAAGGCCGAGGAAGTGTACGGCCGGTACCGCGACAGCGACCGGCCCAGCGCGTACATCAGCGCCACCGACCGGCAGAACCAGAACCTGCTGCTCGGGCTGGCCGTGGTGGTGATCCCCGGCCTGGTGCTGGCCCTCGGCCTTCGCCTCTCCCTCCGCCGGACCCGCTCCTCCGGCGCCGACCCCGCCCGGAAGACCGGCCGGAAGGCTGGACCCAAGACCGGCCTGAAGTCGGGCAGGAAGCCCGCCGTCAGCCTGGACAAGGGCCCGGAGGTGGTGCCCCCCGCTGCCCGGACCCCGGGCGCCGGGTGGCGCCTCCGCGGCCTGCTGCCGGTGACACTGCTGGCGACGGCCGCCGCCGTGTTCGGCGTGGTGCACTACGCGCCCACCGCCTTCCCCCAGGTCATCGACAGCCCCTACCTGAACGTCACCCAGGCGGACCTGAACGCCCGCGTCGACGAAATCGCCACCGGGCTCACGGCCGACCCGGTCTACCAGGACCCGTCCGGCCCCGACGCCCTGACCGCCGCCGACCTGCCCGCGATCCGGCAGCGGCTCACCGAACTCGCCCCCAAGGGCCCGGTGCACATCGTGGTCACCTCCGCCGACAGCGACGGCGAGACCCGCTCCGACCGCGACCTGCTGCTCGCCCTGATCCACGAACGCACCGGCCGCAACGGCGTCTACATCCTCGTCGACCAGCTGACCGGCGTGATCGGACTCGACAGCTACGGCACCGGCCAGGACACCCTGCACCGCTTCGCACGCGTACCGACGGACGTCAAGTACGCGCGCGGCGAAACCAAGGGTCTGAACGTGGCACCGCGGCTGAACCAGGTGCTGGACGCCGTCGCCGCCGCCGAGCCGAAGCCGGGCTACGATCCCGCGGAACGCGACACCACGCTGCCCCCACTGCACGACAACCGGCTGCCCGCCCTGTTCAGCAACGACTTCGGCGGCGGCATCGCGCTCGGCGTGATGCTGCTCGGCGTCCTGCTGTTGCTGGCCTGGGCTGCCCTCGCCACCGCCCGGGCCGTGCTCCGCTCCCGGCGCGCCCGCGCGGCCGGCTCCTCGCAGCACACCAAGCCCCGGCACACCGGCCCGCTGCCGTCCCTGCGGCACCTGCGTGCCCGGGCCGGCGAGGGCGTCCGCGAACTCGCCGCGCGACTGGCCGCCGCCGACCAGGACGCGCCCGGCCGCACCCGCGCCTGGGACTGCCTGGACGCCGCCGGACTCCTCGCCGACAGCAGCGGGCAGCACCCCGACGGGTCGGCCGAGGCGGGCGACCTGGCCGCCGTCGTGGTACTCGCCGAGGCCGGGCTGGCCGCTCTCCGCGGCCACCTCCACCCCACCCTCTGCCGGCTCGACCCGCTGCACGGCGAGGCCACCGGCGGCCGGGTGCCGGCCTGGTTCGCCGAGCTCGGCATCGGCCCCCGGTCCGCGCAGTTGTGCCCCACCTGCCGGGACGCCCTCCGCAGCGGCGGGGCCGACCAGGCCGCCCGTGCGGGCCTGGCCCGCGACCGGCTGCTGCGCCTGCCCGGGGCGGACGACCGCACCCGGACCGCCTGGGACGAGGCCGGGCAGATCCTGCCGGCCGCCCGCGAAGGGCTCGAAGCACTCATCCTCAGGGCCAGGGAGTCCGCCAGTGTCCAGTGACCACCCGACCGTCCGCCACCCGTCCGCCGGCCCCGACCGGCGCCTGCTCGGAGGGCTGTTCGCCGCGCTGCTGACGGCTTGCGTGGCATTGCTCGGCACCGGCGCCCCCGCCCGCGCGGACAGCGCCGGCCCCGGACCGACCGCCACGACCATCGCCGAGGCGCTGGCCACCAGCCCGGTCTACGTCGACCCGTCCTTCGCGGCCGCCGTCACCGCCTCCCAACAGCGGGAACTCGCCGACCAGATCGCCGCGACCGGCCTGCCCATCAAGGTGGTGCTGGTGCCGCTGAAGAAGGGCGACGCGTTCGGCGGCAGCGCCAAGGGCCTGGCCGCGGTGCTCCAGGAACGCCTCGGCCAGCCGCAGTTGATCCTGCTCACCAACGACGAGTACGTGAGCTGGCTCAAGGGCACCGAGTGGCCGAACGACACCCACCAGACCCGCGACTCGGCCATGGCCGTGGGCATGCTCAAGGAACTCAAGGATGCCGGACTGGCCGCCCGCGTCGGCCGGGCCATCGAACTGATCAAGACCGGCCAGGGCACCGCGGTCTACAAGGCCGAGGCCGCCCGGGTCGACCGCGAGTACTCGGCCCGGCCCAAGGCGAAGGACCAGGCCGCCGACTCCTCCTCCGGTGGCCAGGGGACCCTGCTCGCGGTCGCCGCGGCGCTGGTCCTCGCCGTCGGCGGTGCCGCCTTCCTGGTGCTCCGCCGCCGCTCGCCCCGGCACACCGCCTTCACCTTCCCCGACGCCGTCTTCGCCGCCGATCAGGCCGCCGACGAGGCCGGGCTGCGCCGGCAGGCCGCCGCCGAGGTGCTCGCCCTCGGCGAGGCCGTGGACGGCGCCGACGGGGCCACCACCCCCGGCCTGGGCCGCGCCCTGGACGCCTACGACGCGGCCGGCCGGGTCCTGGACGCCGCCCGCGGCATCCCCGACCTGGCGGGCGTGCTCGCCCTGGCCGCCGAAGGACGCTCCGCGCTCGCGGCCGAACCGCGGCTTCCGCTGTGCTTCTTCGACCCCCGGCACGGCGCCGCCGTCCGCCGCACCACCTGGCGCCCGCTGGGGCGCCGGGAACGCGTCGACGTCGCCGTCTGCGAGGACTGCGCCCAGGCCCTGCGCGCCCGCCGCGCACCCCAGGTGCTCGCCGTCCGCGACCAGGGGCGCACCATCCCCTACTTCGAGATGCCCGCCGACCGCAGCCTCTGGGCCGCCACCGGCTACGGCTCGCTGCTCTCCGGCCCCGACGACACCCTCGCCGCCCGGGTCGGCACCGGCGAGTTCAGCCGGGCCCGGCAGCAGTCCGAGGACCGCGGCGCGGCCAAGGACTGAGCCCGGGAGGGTTTTCTGACGGAGCGCCGCTTCCCCGGGGGAACCGGCGCTCCGTCGTTCTGCCGTTCCCCTGTTCCGCCGGCCGTCCGACCGTCCGGGGAGGTGCAGCCGGTGGACGGGTCCGTCCGGGCCGGGTGGCGGCCCCCGCCGGACCGTGGCCCCGGCCAGTCCGCTCCGCTCCGCCACCCGGCCTCCCCCGCCGCGGGGCCGTCGCCTACAGTGAGAGGTTCTTGCGGACAGGACCGGGTGACGGCACGAGCGGGGAGGGGTCCGGAGTGGAGCGACGCGTACGCCGGACCGCGGCCGCCGCGCTGTCCTGCGCGTTCCTCGCGGTCTGGGCCGTCTGCCAGGTCCTCCTCGGCACGGCGACGGGCCCGGCGCAGCCGGTTCCTGACGCGGCGCCCGCCATCGCCGCCCCGGCCGCCCCCGCCCCGACCGCCCCCGCCGTACGGCTCGGCCCGGCGGGCGCGGAGGTCCGGCGCGCAGCGGACCACCCCGGCTTCGATGTCGCCCGGCGGCAGACGGCCACCGCCGAGCCCGGCGTCCGGCTGCCCGCGCTCCCGCCTGCCGCGCTCCCGGCCGCCCGGACGGACGTCCCCCGGCCCCGGCCCGGGGTGTACGCCCCGGGGCCGCGTCAGGAGCGGGCGCCGCCGTCCGGCCACTACGACCCCCGCCACACCCGCGGTCCTCCCGCCACCCGGTCCAGCTGACGTCTCACCGCGCCCGCCGACCCGGGTGCCGCGGCCTGTCCGCGGCCCGGACGGGGAGGACTCCGGCCACCGTGCCCGGAGCGTTCCCGGCGGCGCGCCGTCCCCTCGCGTCCGCCCGTCCCGGGTGCGGCGTCCCCCGCGGACGCCCGGCTCCCGCGGACCGCCCGTGGAGTACCCATGCCCACTCGCCGTGCCACGTTCTGGCGCGCGCTCGTCGCGCTCGCCGTCGTCGGTGTCTCGCTCTACGTCGCCCTGACCACCCCGCCCCGCCTCGGCCTCGACCTGCGCGGCGGCACCCGGATCGTCCTGGAGACCCAGGACTCGCCCACCGTCCGCGCCGACGCGGACGCCACCGACCGGGCGCTGGAGGTGCTGCGCCGCCGGGTCGACGGCCTCGGCGTCGCCGAACCCTCGCTCGCCCGCGCCGGGGAACAGCGCATCGTCGTCGAACTCCCCGGTGTCCAGGACCCCCGCGAGGCCGCCGGGGTCATCGGCCGCACCGCCCAGCTCACCTTCCACCCCGTCACCGCCGCCGCCGACGGCCCGGCCGGCCCCCCTGCGGCGGACGGCTCCCGGGTCCTCGCCGACCCGGGCCTGCCCGGCGGCCACCTGCGGCTGGGCCCGCCGGTGCTGACCGGTGACGGCGTCAAGGACGCCTCGGCCGTCCTCGACACCCGGACGGGCCTCGGCTGGAGCATCGACCTCTCCTTCCGCGGCTCGGCCGGCGACGCCTGGGCCCGGCTCACCGGGGAGGCGGCGTGCGCCGCCCCGGCCGACCCCGCCCGCCGGGTCGCCATCGTGCTCGACGACCGCGTCCTGTCCGCCCCCGGAGTCCAGGACAGCGTGCCCTGCGGGCAGGGGATCACCGGCGGTTCGACGCAGATCACCGGCGGCTTCTCGGCCGACGAGGCCCGCGACCTCGCGGCCCTGGTGAAGGGCGGCGCCCTGCCCGTCCCGGTGACGGTGATCGAGCAGAGCACCGTCGGCCCCACCCTCGGCGCCGAGGCGATCCGGGCCAGCGCCCTGGCCGCGGTCATCGGCCTGCTCTGCACCGGGGCCTTCATCATCGCGGTGTACCGCCTGCTCGGGGTGCTGGCCACCGTCGCGCTCGCCCTCTACGGACTGATCTCGTACGCCGCCGTGGTCTCGCTCGGCGCGACGCTCACCCTGCCCGGACTGGCCGGCTTCGTGCTCGCCATCGGCATGGCGGTGGACGCCAACGTGCTGGTCTTCGAACGGGCCAGGGAGGAGTACACCGCGCCCCGGGCGGCCGGCCCGGGCAAGGAGCGCGACCTGCGGCGCCCGCTCCGCGTCGGGTTCGCGAAGGCATGGAGCGCGGTGGCCGACTCCAACGTGACGACGCTGCTCGCCGCCGGACTACTCTTCGTGTTCGCCACCGGCCCGGTCAAGGGCTTCGGGGTGACGCTCTCGATCGGCGTGCTGGCCTCGATGTTCTCGGCCATGCTGATCACCCGGCTGCTCGCCGAGTGGGCGGTACGACGGCCGGCCGTCGCCCGGCGGCCCACCCTGACCGGCATGGCCACCGTCGGCCGGCTCCGGACCCGGCTGACCCGGCGGCCGCCCCGGCTGATGCGCCACCGGCGGCGCTGGCTGGGCGCCGGCGCAGGGCTGCTGCTGCTCGCCCTGGCCGGGATCGGCGGGCGCGGCCTGGACTTCGGCGTCGAGTTCACCGGCGGCCGGGTGGCTCAGTACACCGCCGCGCAGCGGGTCGACGCGGACGCCGCCCGTGCGGCGGTGGTCGACGCCGGGTTCCCGCAGGCCGTGGTGCAGACGACCGGCGACACCGGCGTGTCCGTCCGCACCAAGGAGACCGGCGACGACCAGCAGCAGCGCATCCGGGAGGCACTCACCGACGTCACCGGCGAGTTGTCCGTGGAACGCGACGAGCTGATCGGGCCGAGCCTCGGCAGCGAACTGCGGGGCTACGCGCTGGCCGCGCTCGGGCTCGCGGTCGCCGCCCAGCTGCTCTACCTCACGATCCGCTTCCGGTGGACCTTCGCGGCCGCCGCGGTGATCGCGATGGCACAGGACCTGCTGCTCGTCCTCGGCCTCTTCGCCTGGCTGGGCAAGCCGGTGGACAGCGTCTTCCTGGCCGCACTGCTCACCATCGTCGGGTACTCGGTCAACGACACGGTGGTGGTCCTGGACCGGCTGCGCGAGCTGCGCCGGACCGGGACGAAGGCGAGCTGGGCGGACCTCGCGGACCGCGCCGTGGCGCAGACCCTGCCCCGGACGGTGAACACCGGCATGGGGGCGCTGTTCGTCCTGGTCGCCCTGGCGGTCCTCGGCGGCGACTCGCTCGCCGACTTCTCGGTGGCGCTGCTGGCCGGGGTCCTGGTGGGCACGACGTCGACGGTGTTCACCGCGATGCCGGTGGTCGTGCTGCTCCAGGGCCGGTTCCCGGACCGGCCGCGGGAGGCCCGGGCGCCGCACACCACGGGCCCGGCACGGCCGCGCGACCACAACGGGGCGGTGGTCTGAGCACCGCTCGCTCCGCCCCCGGAGCCCCGCCGGGGAGCGGTGCCCCGGCCGCGCGGGACGAGCCGTCGGTTCCTGTGCGCGGTGCGCCTCGGAGCACCCTGACGAGCCGTTCCCGGTAGGCCAGGGGACAAGAAAAGGTGAAGCGTGGACCCCCTGGCCGACCGACCAGGGGGTCCTTGCCGTCGCCGAGCGATCCCCCACGGGGTCCACGTCGTGGGGGCAGGTGGAACGGGGCGCTCTCCAGACCCAGCACGGCGTGCACCCGGCCGATCGTCACTCGGAGGGGATCCCCCTTCAGCCCGGCCGAGCCTGGGACATCCATCCTGAGAACACACCCCACCCAGTGTGTCGAGAGCGTGACCGTGGCGTTCTCGAAACCCGGCGGCATCACTCTCCCGTGACACGGGGTGCTCTCGCCGCTGAGTGACAGGTGCTCACGACTCACGGAGCCAGCCATACGAACGCCGTAGTCCGGGCAACGCTCCGGGTCCGCGGCCACCGCACTGAAACACCGCCCGCGCGTCCCTCACACTGAGGCCGCGGCCTTCCAGGCGGCAGTGACACATCCTTCCTCCCAGTCCCACCACTCCTTGGCCGCACCGTGCTCCAGGAGCTTCCGAATCCTTGGGAGGTCCGCATCCGGTGGGACGTCCAACGCGACCATCCGATACTGCTCGATCCCCTCACCCGTCGTGCCGAGTCCGTGAAAGACCTCAAGCACGCTCTGCCGGGCAGCGGCCGAGCCCTCCTCCTTCAGCACGATCAACCGGATCGTGCAGTTCTCCGACGCCTGGACCGTCTCCCCGGCCCAGCGCACGCCCTCCTCGTCGATCTCCACCCGGATGACGTCCTCGCAGGCGACACCGCGCACGAACCAGGGGGTGTTGTCGAGCCGCACCGTCCCATCGCCGAGGTCGACTGCCCACAGGCTCTCGACACTCGCCGACGGCCAGCCGTCCTCGTCCACGTTCATCCGGAAGTGGACCTCCACATGGTCGTCGCTGATGTTCGTCACCGCGCCATCATCCAGCCCGAGACGGCCGTTCTGGCGGACCGGCGGCAATCCCCGCCCGGTCGAGGAAGGTGTCGTTGACATCGTCCTGGCCGGACTTCCCGGCGCCGAGTGGGATGAAGGACCTGTCCTGAGACCACGGGCGAGCTCGTCATGTTCGACGCCGCCTACTCCGGCACCGAGGTCGGGACTCTCGCGGACAGCACCGTTCTCGAACTCCGCGCCGGCCGCTACCGGGTGGACTCGGCAAGCATCGAGCCCGACCACCTGACGTCCTTTCGCGTCCACCGATTCGTGGAGCTGCCCTGACCTGAGGTCGGTGCAGGGAAGATCAAGCGGTGAGGTCGGATTCCTCCTGCCACCCGCTCAGCCGTCGCCGCGTGCCCCTCACGTGCACGTGGAAACGGCGGTTCGGAAGGCGGGCCAGGGTGGTTACTGAGCTCATCGTTTCAGGGTGACGAGCAGTCGGAAAGGTCTGCGTCCGTCGCAGGACCTCACTAACCTGCTGTGCATGGAATGCTTCGCCTCCCGGCGCATGCGCTGCTGAGGGCTCACTCGCCGCCCGCCTTCGCCGCGAGCGAGCCCGTCGATGCCTGTCCCTCCGGTTGTCGACCCCTCAGCGAGAGGCGCATTTCGTGATCATCCGCAGCTTCGAGCCGCGTGACCTTCCGCGGCTGACCGAGCTCACCATCGAGACCTTCGGGCCGTTCTACGAGGACTCCTTCCGACCGCTGGTCGGCGAGGTCGTCTTCACCCGGCAGCACGGCCAGTGGCGCGAGGACTACCACACTCTCCTCACCACGCTGCACACCCCGGAGCACAACAAGCACGCCGCCGTCGCGGACCTCGACGGACAGATCGCGGGCTATGTGGGCTGGGAGATCGACCCCGCCCGCGAGCACGGAACCATCGGCATCCTCGCCGTCGACGCGCACCACCGTCGTGACCACCTGGCAACCGAGCTGTGCGAGCACGCCTTCGGCCACATGCGTGCCCACGGAGCCGTTTACGCCGAAATCGGAACCGGCGGCGACGAGTTCCACGCCCCGGCCAGAGCACTGTACGAAAGCCTCGGGTGCATCAAGCTGCCCGTGGCCGTGTACTTCCGCGAACTGTAGCCCCGCGACCGGAACGCCGGCCGTGCCCTCAGGGCATGGTCGGCGTTTCAGGGCACCCTCGGCGGGTCGAGGCCGAGGCCGGTCCCGGCGAGGAAACCGTCCAGGACGGTTGGTCGGTACCGCAGGCGCTTGAGCCGGTTGCGTACCGGGGCTTCGAGCCGGTCGAAGGCAACGAAGACGGGTGGAGGTTCCACCACCCTGCTCGCGCCGGGGGACGCGCGGCGCTGGGCGGACGTGAGGTTCGGGCGACGCTCCGGGGTGTGTCGGCCGAGGATCTCCTGCGACGGCGCCTGAAGGGCACACCCGAGGGTTCAGCCCTGGAGGGAGGCGAGCCAGTCGGTCAGCAGGCTGTTGACCTCCTCGGGACGCTCCTGCTGGATCCAGTGTCCGCAGCCGTCCAGGATGTTGCCGGAGGCCAGGCCGGGGAGGGTGGTCGGGTAGGCGTCGATCGCGTCGGCCATCCAGGTCGTGGAGGCGTCCAGGGCGCCGCCGATGAACAGGGACGGCTGCTTGATCGGGGCGCCGGCGTACGGGGCGAGGTCCTCCCAGTCGCGGTCCATGTTGCGGTAGCGGTTGAGGGCTCCGGTCATGCCGGTGCGCTCGAACTCCGCGGCGTAGACGTCGAGGTCGTCCTCGGTCAGCCAGGCGGGCAGCTTGCCGCTGGGGAAGCGGTCGCGCAGCCGGCCGCCGGTGCGGGCCACGAAGTGGGGGTCGGGCTCGCTCGGGGCGGGCATGGTGTCGGCGGACATGGCCGCGTAGAAGCCCGCGAGCCAGCCCCGGAGGTCGGGCTCCATCTCGGCTTCGGCCCGGCCGGGCTCCTGGAAGTAGGAGACGTAGAACTCCTGGTCGCCGCCCATCCGCGCCAAGACGTCGGTGGGGCGGGGGCCGCCGGGTGGTGCGTAGGGGACGCTCAGCAGTGCGACGGCGCGGAAGACCTCGGGGTGCAGCAGGGCGGAGGCCGCGGCGATGCTGGAGCCCCAGTCGTGCCCGACGATCACCGCCCTCTCCTCGCCCAGGGCGCGTACCAGGGCGACGTTGTCCGCCACCAGGTCGAGCATCCGGTAGGCGTCGGTCGCGGCCGGCTTGGAGGAACGGCCGTAGCCGCGCACGTCGAGCGCCGCGGCCCGGTACCCCGCCGCCGCGAGGGCCGGGAGCTGGCGGCGCCAGGAGTACCAGGACTCGGGGAAGCCGTGGACGAGCAGGACCAGCGGTCCGGTGCCCTGTTCGACGAGGTGCAGGCGCCCGGCGGGTGCCTCGATGGTGCGGTGGCGCAGGTCGGCGGACGGCATGGGCGGGTGCATGGCATCTCCTCGGTTCACGGGCGGCCGCGGTTACCCATTGATCTTGTGGTGGGGCGGCCTCCCGACGCGAGCACCGTTGCCATTCTGGCAAGCTGGCAGGGCAGGGCAGGGCTGGGCGGTGGAGGCCGCACGGCTGGAGAGAGCGGGGCGACGGTGACGGACGACGGCACAGCCGACACGCTGGCGGCCATGGGCCCCCGGCTGCGGACCGCGCGCGAGCAGCGCGGCGCCACGCTCACCGACGTCAGCCGCACGACCGGCATCTCGCCGAGCACGCTGTCGCGGATCGAGACCGGTCGGCGCAAGCCGACCCTGGAGGTGCTGCTGCAGCTCGCGAAGGTGTACGGCGTCTCCCTGGACGAGTTGGCCGGCACCGCGCCCGTCACCGCACCCGGACCGCGCATCCGGACGCCGCAGGGTCCCGGCGGCGACAAGGTGGTGCTGCCGTTGACCCGGTACGTGGGGGGCCTGCACGCCCACAAGCACGTCCTGCCCGCCGTCGACGCGCCGTCGTCGCGGCCGCGGCAGGTCTCCCACGACGGGTATGAATGGCTGTGCGTCCTGTACGGGCGGCTGTGGCTGGCGCTCGGCGAGCAGGACCTCGTCCTGAGCGCCGGGGAGACGGCTGAGTTCGACACCCGCACCGCCCACGGAGTCGCGAACGCCGAACCCGGCGGACCGGTCGAATACCTGATCATGTTCGGGCCGCAGGGAGAGCGCCTACGACCGCGCACCCGCGCGTCCGGATCACGTCGCGGGCCCGGACCGCGCCGGTCCGGATAGAACCGGTGATTGGCACGACTCACGTATGAAGGCAACTCGAAGTAGGTCGTTGGCCGCCCCGGTCTGGGCGGGAATGGCGGCGCGGCCGGCCTCGCGCGGCTCCTGAAGGCCGGAATGGGGCATGGCCCCCCGTCCTGTCCGCGAGCCGGTGCGGGCACCACCGAGGCGGGGCAGCCCGCCGTCGGCCGGTGGACCGTTGCCTCCTCAGTTCGCGGGGCGGTGTCCGGAGGTGGCGACGACGGCGATGGGGAAGGAGAGGTGGCCGGGGTCATCGATCTCCTCCAGGCCGGCGTGCACGTCGGCCTCTCTGAGCAGTCCGGTGCTGACGAGTCGGGGGGCGACCGCCTGAATGGTCAGCCGGGAGAACTCGGCGATCGGTGATCCGGCGTGGAAGGCGGGAAGGTCCGCTTCGGACCGTACGTGCTCGTAGCCGGTGTCGCGCATGGCGGCCGCCACCCGCACACCCCAGGTGTCGTCCATTCCGAAGGATGTGGCGAGGGAAGCCCACCAGGCGTCGATGACCCGCCTGAGCGGGGAGGACGCGGGCAGTCCGTGCCGAGGGAAGTGGACGAGGTCCTCCACCAGGAGCACCCCGCCCGGGGCCAGCCATGGCAGCATCCGCTGGATGATCCGCTCGCGTTGAGGCAGGTGCATGAGCACGGCGCGCGCGTGGATCAGCTGGAAGGCCCCCTCCGGGAAGGCGTCCTCCGTGACGTCGTGCACCAGCACCGCGAGGTTGGCCGGCACCGGTTCCCGGACCAATGCCACGTCCAGGTCGGTCGCGGTGACACTCCCCCGGTGACAACGCGCGGCCATCCAGTGGGCGACGGTGCCGGCGCCGGCGCCGATCTCCAGACAGGACCAGTCGGGCGCGATCTCGGCGGCTTCCAGCCGTCGCCGGGTCTGCGGGTCGAAGGCGCGGCTCAGGGCGTCGAGGCGGGCCCTCTCCTCGGGGCGCCGGTGCGTCAGCACGTCGGGGACCCGCTTCCTCGACCTGATGATCGCATGGGGCTTCGACGCACCCAACATCCACGCGCTGTTCGACGCGTTCGAACCGGATGCCGCCGACCGGATCACGGTGACCGCCTGGGCCGACGGCATCCGCGACTACTACACGCCCGGTCTGGCCGGCATCCCCGGCGACCGCCTGGTCTCGCTGCCGGTCTGACCCGGCCACCGCACGGGAGGGCGGACACGCGGCCCGCTCCGTCCGAGGCCGACTGCCGTCCGGCTGGCGGGACGATCTCCTGCCCCTCGGCGGACCCGGCTCCTGGAGATCCCGTCGCCTACCACGCCGCCACACAGCGAAGCGACGAACTCTCTGACGGGCAAGGCCGATCGGGCTGTTCTCCGGTCAACTGCCCGTACAGCGGCGCGACCACCGCGCTGGGGGAGGCCCGAGGCCGCCCCCGGGAAACGCGGTAGCGTCACCGGATCCGGCGGAGCCGCCATCCGTTTCTCCGCCTGACCGCCAGACGGGCCTCAGCCTCCCACTCCGGGTGGTGCGTGCACTCTGGCGGAGGGTTACGGGTGTTGGCGAGCACCGTGTCGAGTCGGTCGCGTGCCGCGGCGAGGTCGGTGATCCGTTCGCTGATCCGGGCGCGTTCGGCCTCCAGGTGGTCCAGGAGCCCCGGCGCCGCTGTCCCGGAGTCCACACAAGGCAGCACCTCGCGCCTACGACTCGCCTCCGACCCCGCTGAGCTGTCCGGCTCCACGACCCCCGGCCGGCCCCGAGGCCGGGTGCGCCAAGCACCGAGTCGGGGAGGTGTTCGCGGCGCCGGGCCGCCGGCACGAGCGCGCGAGGCGCGCCTCCGGTGGGGTCCGCCCCGTTGCGGCCTACGGTTCACAGTGGCTTTCCCTGATGTGCCGCAGCTCGGCCAGGCTGCGTGTGGCCTCGCGCAGCCTGGCCCGCCGCAGCTCGGTGGCGTCGGGAACCGGTGTGCCACGGAGCGTCTTGTTCTCGATGCCGGAGCCCAGTTGGCCCCACAGCTCGGCCACGATCGCCACCAGGACGTGAATCAGCTCCTCCGACTCCGCGACGCCTGCCTCGGCCAGCTGCTGGGCGTGCCTGGCCCGGTCGAGCGCCTGCTGCACCATCGACCGTTCCGCCGCCGGTGACGGGTACGCCGCAGCCGCCTGGACCGCCTGTTCGTGCAGGTGGCCGGCCTGGGTGAGCAGCTCCTTCCGGGCAGACGGGTCCTTCGTGAGGTCATGGACCAACTGCTGGAGCAGGTCCCAGGGAATGTCCTTCCCCGCGGAGCGGTACTCGCTCCACGTGGTCCTGCCCGCCGGATACCGCTGGGCGAGTTCACGGACGGTGAGTCCGGAGGTCAGCTGGCGCACGAACCGGGCCAGCGCGTCGGCCTGCTCGGTCTCTCCCTTGAGTCGCCCCTGGGGGCGGCCGGTGCTTCCCACTCTTCGCTCCCGTCTGTCCGCGGCCAAGTCGGGTTGTCCGCAGTTCACTTGGGACTCAGCCGTTTTTTGTAGACGGACAATTAAGCATGGGCAACTCTGGGATCTCCACCTGGTCTTCGGACAACTTGCCGGAGTTCTTCACGGAGAGCGCTGCACCCGCCGGCGAAGGGCCCGTCGAACCGCTCACAGGGGACCTCATCGCCGCGGTCGTCTCCACGCGTGCCCGCCTCGGTCCGGCGGGCACCTTCGCCATGGAATACGGCACCCGCCCGGGATGCGAGCCCGGCTGCCGGGGATGGCCCGCGACCGACCGGAACGTCCCTCCCGTTCGGCCGTCCGTTGTCAAAGGAAGGGTGTCGTGTGTCGCTGATCGAAGTGGCGGGCCTGGTCAAGGAGTTCCGGAGGCCCAAGAGGATCGACGGGCCGTTCGGCGGCCTGCGGACCCTGCTCACCCGCCAGTACACGAGCAAGCTCGCCGTCGACGGCATCGAATTCTCGATCGGTGAAGGGGAGTTGGTCGGGTACCTGGGGCCCAACGGCGCCGGCAAGTCGACGACCGTCAAGATGCTCGCCGGGATTCTGCGGCCCACCGCCGGGCACCTGGAGGTCGCCGGGGTCGTTCCCTGGCGCGAGCGCGAGCGGCACGCCCGCAACATCGGCGTCGTCTTCGGCCAGCGCAGCCAGCTGTGGTGGGACCTTCCGCTGCGGGACTCCCTGGAGACGGTGGGCAGGCTCTACGGAGTGGAGCGAACCCGCTACCGGCGGAACATCACCCACTTCACGGACATGCTGATGCTGGGCCCGTTCCTGGACACGCCGGTGCGTCAGCTGTCCCTCGGGCAGCGCATGCGCGGAGACCTCGCCGCCGCGATGTTGCCCGAGCCGCGGATCCTCTTCCTCGACGAACCCACCATCGGGCTGGACATCATCGCCAGGGAACGCATGCGCGAGTTCATCGCCACCCAGAACCGGGTGCACGGCACCAGCGTGGTCCTGACCACCCACGACCTCGGCGACGTCGAGCGGCTGTGCACTCGTATCATCCTCATCGACGGAGGCCGGGTGCTCTACGACGGCGCCGTCGACGAGCTCAAGACTCAGTTCGCGCCGCACCGGGAACTGGTGTTCCACCTCGCCGAAGGCACCACGTGGCAGGGCGTCGACCTGCCCGGCGTCGAGTGCGTGCGGTCCGGTGCCGCCGAACCCGGGGTCGTCTCACTCCGCTTCGCTCCGAAGGAAACCCAGAGCCCGGAGATCATCGCCGCCGTACTGGCCCGGCACCGCGTCACGGACCTGTCGATCACCGAGTCGGCCCTCGAGGGTGTCATCCACCGGATCTACTCCGGAAGCGAGGGCGGGTGATGAGGCCCTCGGCCCGGCTGGGACCGCGTCAGCGCCTGGCGGCGTACACCGCCCTGGCCCGTGTCCAGGCGCGCAGCCAGTACGCCTACCGGAGCGACGTCCTCTTCGGCCTGGCGGGCCTGTTGCTCCAGATCTACATGCTTCGTCTGGTGTGGACCGCCGTCTACCCCCGCTCGGGAAGCGCGACTGTGGAGGGGGGACACGAGATCACCCTCGCCACCCAGATCACCTACGTCGTCCTGGCCTCGGTGCAGTCCTGGCTCACGGATTCCGGGGGACTGTCGACGCTCCAACTACGGGTGCGGGAGGGCGTCGTGGCCCTGGATCTCGCCCGCCCCGTCCGCTTCACCTCCCAGATGATCGCCGCCAGGGCCGGCAGCACCCTCGCCATGGTTCCGTTCGTGGCCGTCGCGCTGGTCTTCTCCGTGCTGGCGGGCGGCGCGCAGGCCCCCGCCTCCGCCACGGCGATGCTCGCCTACGTCGTCAGCCTGGTTCCCGCCTACAGCAGCGCCCTCCTGCTGGGCGTGATCGTCGGCATGATCTCGTTCTGGACCCTGGAACTGGACGGGGTCTACTCCGTCTACCTGATGACGGCGCGCTTCTTCTCCGGGGCCCTGGTGCCGTTGTGGTTCATGCCCGACTGGCTGGCCGACGTGACCCGCCTGCTGCCCTTCCAGACCATGGTCTACATCCCCACTGCCCTGTACCTCGGCCAGATGCACGGGACCCGCGACATCCTGCAGGCACTGGCCGTCCAGTGCGCCTGGGCCATCGCGCTGTGGCTGGTCCTGAGACTGGTGTGGCTCAGGGCCCTGCGACGCGTCGTCGTGCAGGGGGGGTGACCATGACGCCCCCGGGAGACTCCGCGCCCTGTTCCGCCGCCCGTCCTGTCCCACGTCCGCTCGCGTTCCGGTTGCTGCTGCACGTGGCCCTGAAGGCCCAGCTCCAGTACCGCGGGAACCTCCTGGTCGGCTGCGTCGGCGGTGCCGCCTTCCAAGGAGTGGGTCTCGTTTTCATCTGGGTCGTCTCCACCCGTTTCGGGACGGTCGGCGGATGGTCCATGGCGGAGATCTGCCTGTTGTACGGCATGCGCCTGACATCGCACGGCCTCTGGGTGGTACCGGGCAACCAGCTCTTCTATCTCGACCTCACCATTCGCACCGGCGAGTTCGACCGCTACCTGGTCCGCCCCACCGGGGTCCTGCTGCAACTGCTCTGCCGACAGGCGCACCTGCCGGCGGTCGGTGACCTGCTGACCGGGGCCGCCATCCTCGCCGGCGCCGTCTGGAACCTCGACCCGCTGCACTCGGCGACGGCCCTCCTCTACCTCGTGCCGGCCCTGGTGGGTGGCGCGATGGTCGAGGGCGCCGTCCAGATCGGTATCAGCGCGCTGTCCTTCCGAACCCTTTCCAACCGCTCCCTGCGTTCGGTGGTCGACAACGTCATGAACACCTTCGGGGGCTACCCGCTCACGGTCTTCCCCGGGCCCACCCGCTTCGTACTCACCTTCCTCGTGCCTGTCGCCTTCGTGGCCTACCTGCCGGCGACCGCGTTGATCGGCAGGGCCGGTGACCTCCGTGTCCCGCTCTGGCTCGTCCTGGCCTCGCCGTGCGCCGGGCCGCTGCTGCTGTGGCTCGCGCTGGTGTTCTGGCGGTCGCAGGCCGCCTTGTACTCCAGTTCCGGGACATGAGGATCCTGCAAGTGCACGCCGCCCCGCGGGCGTTCCCGTGGGGCGGACGAAACGCGCCGTCCTTCCGGTCGGGGCGAATCCTCCGGAAACGGAAGAGAGGACCATCACGTGTCGATACCCCGGGTTTTCCACCAGGTCTGGATGGGCGGTCCGATGCCGGAGCGGTTCCGCGCCTACTCCCGCAGTTGGCAGCACCACCACCCCGACTGGGAGTACCGGCTGTGGACCGAGGACGACCTCGACCCCTCCCGTTCCGGCTTCCTCACCAATGGTGACGCGTTCGTCGCGCTGGACAGCTGGTCGGAGAAGTCCGACGTGGCACGGTACGAGATCCTGCTGCGCCACGGCGGCATCTACATCGACACCGACTTCGAGTGCCTGCGCCCCCTGGACCGTCTCCTCGGGGAACTGGATGTCTTCGCCGCCAGTGAGGACGGCGTACACGTGTCGACGGGCATCATGGGTGCGGTGCCCGACCACCCGTTCATGGCCGCCTGTGTGCAGGAACTGCCCCTCAGGGTCAAGGAGTTCGCCGATGCGAATGCGGCGTTGAAGACCGGTCCCGGACTGGCCACCACCGTCTACAAGCGGCTGTCGGAGGAGGCCGGCCGATCGGCGATCACGGTTTTCCCGAGCGAACTGTTCTATCCGTACGGATTCAACGAGAAACACCGGGCGGGCGAGGAGTTCCCCGACGCCTACGGCGTCCACCACTGGGCCGCCAGCTGGATGTAGCGAACCGGCGTGGCCCGAAGCCGGGGGACGGCCGAGGACCCCTCCGTGGGCATCTCCGCAGCCGGCGCCGCGCCATGGGAGACGTGGCCTGACCACGTGGCCTGACCCTGTGATCAGGCCACCGAGCCCGACGACGCCCAGGAGATCCGGGCGAACACCGCGCGAGGCACATCAGGTGCCGGCCGCCGCAAGGTACGCAGGACCGGCAGGGAGCGCCATTCCGAGCATGTGATGCTCCCCCGCCGGAGCTTGCGGCGGTAGCCGCCTCACCCGGCTACGGTTCGAGGCCTTCGAGCCAGGCGACCACGGTCAGGGACCGTTGCAGGTGCGGGTCGAAGGCCTTCGGGTTCGCGTCGGCCAGCATGCGGTAGTGGCGGACGGCTTCTTCGCTGGCGGCCAGGCCTTCGGCCCGCCGGCCCATCTCGCCCGGCGGCAGCGGATCCACAACCGTCCCATTCACTTTGAGTGTCGGATCGACTACGCTCCGCCCAGCGGATCTTCGGAGCGTCATGCAGGAGGAGGAGCACCGTGGGCGACGAGAACAAGGGCGGTCCGAACGACGGCAAGGGCGGCTCTCACGCCAAGCCCGGCGGCCCTCGGATCGGCCCGATGCCGAACCCGGACGGGCAGGGGCCGGCTCCCGATCCGAAGCACAAGTGATGGCCGCCGGCGTGCAGGCCCGGCTGATCGACCAGTTGGAGGCCTCGGGCGCGCTGACCCCGGACTGGCGGGAGGCCTTCCTCGCCGTCGGCCGCCACCTGTTCCTCCCGGACCTCTTCTGGGCGAGCACCAGTGACGGCTACGAGCGCTGCGACCGGGCTAAGACTCCCGAGCGGTGGTTCGAGCTCGCGTGCTCCGACGTGGCGATCGTGACGCAGTGGGATGACGGTGCGGACGGCGGGCCGCGGGAGCCGACGTCCTCGGTGTCCATGCCGACGATGGTGGCCTCCATGCTGCGCGACCTGGACGTCCACGAAGGCCACAAGGTCTGGGAGGGCGGGACGGGCCCGGGCTGGAACGCCGCACTGCTGGCCCGGCGCCAGGGTGCGCACAACGTGGTGACCGTGGAGCTGGACCCGGAGGTCGCCGCCCAGGCCGCGGCGAACTTCCGGGTTCTCGACGCCGTCCCGACCGCGGTGGTGGGCGACGCGGCGGACGGGTACCCGCCGGAGGCCCCGTACGACCGGGGGATCCTCACCTGCTCGGTGCGGGAGGTCCCCGCAGCCGTGATCGGACAGATCCGGCCGCAGGGCGTGCTGGTGCTGCCCTTCTCGCCGCTGTTCGGGGGCGGAGCGGTGGCCCGCCTGGCCGTGGCCGGCGACAGCGCCGAGGGCCCGTTCACCGGCTCCTCGGCGTTCATGCGGATGCGGCAGCAGCGCTACCAGGCTCCGCCCGTCGACGACTACCTGCCCGGTGACTGGCCCGGGGATGCGGTGCAGGAGTTCACCGATCTCAGCCCGCTGAGCGTCGTCGACGACTGGCTGGCGTCCTTCGTCGTGGGTTTGGGCGTGCCCGACGTGTACTACCGGCGCAGCGACGGCGACGGGATGACCACCCTGTGGTTGTTCGACACGGGCGTCACGTCGTGGGCGACGGTCGACTACGTGGACGGCGCGGAACGGTACGAGGTTCGGCAGTCGGGTCCTCGCCGGGTGTGGTCGGAGGTCGAGGACGTCGTCCGGTGGTGGGAGAAGGCGGGCCGGCCGGGCTTCGAACGGTTCGGGCTGACCGTGGACGGGGAGCACCGGGCGTGGCTGGACGAGCCGGCGAACCTGATTCCGGCCACACGGTGACCGTCTGATCTGGTGCCAGCTCCCTGACCCGCGGCTTCAGCTGCGGGCCAGGACGCACTCCCGCACGCACCGCTCGCATGGCGCTGCGGGCCGCCGGCCGGCCCGTGCCGGGCTGCGGGGTGGATCAGCTCGCGTCCGATGGCGTCGCGCTCACCGGCCGGCCCGTGCCTGTTCCCGGGGCCAGGGAACAGGCACGAGCGCGCGGTCGCGGGGGCGGGGCTGAAGCTGTCTCCGGGCGCACGGGCCGGCCCCGTCGTGACCTGCGAGGCTTCGGGCGTGACCCATTCCGCGGGGCAGGCGCGCTACCGGCGGCCGACGATCGCTTCGGCGGCCGTGTGGCGGGAGGACGGATCCTCGGGGCCGCCCGGCGTCCTGGTCACGATCGAGTCGGGGGTGAAGTTGCTGGTCCTCCGCGCGGCTGACCGGAACACACTCAGGAGGGACAGAAAGGGGCGGAACCCGCTTTCGCCTGCGCGGGCCGATCCAGGGACTCTACGGTGTCCACAGCTGCATGACCACAGGTCAGGCACTCAAGGAGTGGGTGAGGCAGAACCGCACCGGTCCTGGCCGTCGGCCGGTCGACCTGCCGCCTGTAGCGGGGCAAGCCTGCCCTCCACCGACCGTTCACCGCGCACCTGGCGGCCACCGATCATGAGGAGAACCGACGACATGACCATCGACAAGCCTGCCCTCGGCAACGCGGTGAAGGCGGTCATCGCCGCCGCGCACGCCGACGACCCGGCGGCTCTGTACCAGGCGGTCATGCCGCCGGGAGGCACGGATACACCTCCGGCCGAGGCCACGACCTGGTTCGGGTCGCTCCTCATCCGACTGGCGCTCGTCGCTGCGGCCTCTTCGGACCTGGATCGGGGCTGCCCCCGGGAGGCCGTCTCGGGGTGGGTCGGAGAGGTGTTGGGCCCGCCGCCCACCCCGGCGCTGCTGCGGGCCGCGGATCCCGGCCGCATCGACCACGTCGAAGCGGCGAACGCCGCGGCGGACTACTCCCGGAGCCGCGAGTACGCCGTCGACCTGATCCGGGTGGGCTTGACCGAGCCGGATCAGGACCCGGACGAACGAGGCGTCGAAGCCCACTGCGCGGTGACGAACGACAAGAACATCCGGATCATCGTGATGGCGCTACTCGGCCGACTCGCCACCGCTCCGGGCGGGCAGGGTTGACGGTGCCTGCCGTGCCGCTGGTGCGAAGACGGCCCGGTCCCTGTGCCCGCGGTGGATCCGCTACGTCGACTGCGAAGCCCAGCGGGCGGAAGAGACCTGGCCGTTGTGCCCGTCCGACGCGTTCGTCTCCGTGAACGGAGCTGCCGGCGGCCGAACTTCGCCGAGACAGACCAGCGGGCCGGCGTCTCCTGGGGCGCCGGCGTTTGCCGCCTCGACAGTGCAGGCGGAAAACCGGGCCGCCGACACCTACCTCACATCCGGGTAGGGCAAGACCGCCTGCCCGTCGGGCCGGCTGTGCCTCTACAAGGACATCAACTACAACGGGGAGGCAGCGCTCCGATCCCGGTCACCCGCGCCAAGGTGTCCTCCCTGCAGTTCCTCTCGTAGGCTCCAATCCCCTGCCGCACCGGCCTCGCGGGGTCGGTGCGGCCGAAGTGCGCTGGGCGATGGACGAGTGCTTCCAGGCCGCCGCCCGCGGCTGCCAACGCCGGCTGCACACCATCGACGGACAGCCCGGTGAAGACCGCCCCTGATCCGGCACCAGCCCGCCACACCCACCACGCGCAGCCTCTGAGCAGGCAAAGCGTAGTACTGGACCCGGCCCCGGGATGCGGGGACAGTGCTTCCGCGCGGGATGGAAGCGGGTCAGCCCCAGAACTCCCGCAGGACGGCGTTGACGGCGGCGGGCTCCTGGGTGTGCGGGTAGTACCCGGGCACCCGCAGCAGGCGGCCCGCGAGGGAGTCGGTGAGGGACTCGGCCACGGCCATGAGGGGGAGCCCCACGTGCTCGCGGTACGCGGCCGGCGCGGGCTCCCAGGTTCCGCAGATCACCAGAACCGGCAGGGCGGCGCCCCGGATCACCTCCAGCGGGATTTCCGCCTCCCAGACGGGCCGTTCCCCCATGGAGGTGGCGACGGCAC
Organism: Kitasatospora sp. NPDC036993; assembly: GCF_055607525.1. NCBI lineage: Bacteria > Bacillati > Actinomycetota > Actinomycetes > Kitasatosporales > Streptomycetaceae > Kitasatospora > Kitasatospora sp. NPDC036993. Next base: position 250,050 of record NZ_JBVJRP010000005.1, read on the forward strand.
GGAGCCGGCGCGACGTGGGCTCCGGCATGTCCATCCCCAACCCCTCGGTGGACGCACGCAGATACTGCTCCGGCGTGACGCCGTCCAAGCTGCCCGGGGCACCGTCGCGGACCCGGTCGAGGAGGTCGGCGACGACCGGATGGTGCGCGGCGGCGGTGAAGGCGGAGGGCTGGATGAGGGCAAGGGAGCGGACGAGGTCGGGCCGGCGCGCGGCGGCGATGAGCGCGGCGACGGCGCCGTTCCCGTGCCCCACGAGATGGGCGCCGCCGAGCCCCTCGGCGCGGGCCCCGTCGCCGAGGACCTCCACCACGTCCGCGGCGTCGACGTCGAAGTCGCTGCGCGCGGTGTCCGGGCTGTCGCCGTAGCCCCGGCGATCCATCAGGAGGAGCCGTCGGCTGTCCGCGAGGGGCCGCTGCCCGGCGAACCCGTACGTGGAGTCGCTGCCCCAGCTGAAGATGCTGTGGACGAAGAGGGCGGGGGCGGCAGCGGTCGTCGGGACCACCGAAGCTGTCGGGGTCCGGCCTTCTCCGGCTCGATCGCGGTCATCCCACACGGTCACGTGCACCGCCATGGGTCATCCTCCCGAAGCCGAGAAACATCACCTCACGTGAGACTAACGGATCGTTGCGGAATGACGTGGTGCTGGACCACCTTCGGGGCCCTGACGGAGATCGGAGCGGTTCGCGAGCGGCACATGAGCGGCACATAGACGGCACACGAGCGGTTCGCGGACAACCCGAGCCGCTCGCGGCCGGCGGCCGTCCCCGGCCCGCGCCCGTACGAACCCGCCGACTTCCGCCCGAACGGTTCGGGCACCCCGCTTCGCCGGGCTCCCCGTCCGCCCGCCCGACGACCGGCCGCGGCACCCGCCCTGGCGGCAGCCGGGCCGCCACCGGCGACAGCCACCTCGACCAGCGGCGGATACCTCGACCCGGCCTTCTCCGGCAGCGAGTCGCCGGCCGCCCACCGCACCCGCTTCGGCATCACGCCGGAGCGCCGTCCCCGTCCCCGGGCCGGGGAATCCCGGCGTCCGGATCATGGCCGGTTCTCCGCCAGGGGGCAGACGGGACGGTCCCGGCTCCCTACGCTGCCCGCTCATGCGCACACCCCACTCCGCGACAAGACGCGTCGGCGTCGTCGCCGTCCTCGCCCTCCTCGTCAGCCTGATGGGCTTCGCCCCGCAGGCGTCCGCCACGGCCTCCGCCCAGCCGCCGTACTTCACCTTCAGCGTCGACCACCCCACCGTGACGCCCGGCCAGACCGGCACGCTGACCGTCACGTTCACCAACCGCCAGGCCGTCGACGTGACCTTCCTCTACATCTGGCTGCCCATGGTCGAGGCGGGTCCACAACCCGCCCCCGGCACCCGGGCGGTGCTCACCGGGTGCTCCGGCCAGGTGAGCTGGTGCGACCTCGGGCGCTGGGAGCCCTTCGGACTCCGGGCCCTCATGAACCTGACGGCGCCCCTGGTGCCGATCGCGCCGGGCACCAGCCGGACCATCACGCTGACCTACCAGTACCCCGCCACCTCCGACTGCACGGTGCACCCCGTCGTCAGCTTCGCCGCGCACTACTTCCACTTCGAGTACGGCGACGGCACGCAGGCCTACGACGGCTCGGAGTTCCCCGACCCGCCCGTCACCAGCACCCTGGTGTGCCCGCCCACGCCGTAGGGGCCACCGCTCCCCCGCCGACCGCCGCGCCGCAGAGCCGCAGAGCCGTGCCGGAACGGCTCCCGGCGTACGAGTCCCGGCAGTGGCCGGACCGGGACCGCTCCAGGGACGTGCTCGGCCTACCGAGCCGGGAATCGCGCGACATCTCGCCGCAACGACGGTGAGAGATCAACCAGTTCCGAGACGATCAGACGAAGCTCGCACCCGAGTTCGAGTGACCCGAACGGCCGTCCGACACCCCCCGGGGTACTCGAACTGCTTTCCCGGAAGGACTCGTCGATCGAGAACTGGTTGCCGCCTCCCGTGCGCGCCATGGTCGACCTCCACAACCCTCATACGGCTTGACGTGCTCTGCTGAACGGTTCCGGGGAGCCCGGGCCTGAGCGCGCCGCCCGGAGCGCTCAGGCGGTGAGCGGTGGGTCCGTCGGCCCGTTGCCGCCACCCCGGCCCCGTGGCAGGGCCCGCGGCCCCCTTCGCGGCATCAGCCGCTGAAAGGGGCCACAGGCGCGCGCGAGGGCCTATCCGGCGCTCAGGTCGCGGTGGGCCTCGACCAGGCGGGCGATGTCGGCCGCGGTGATGCTGCTGGTGAAGGCCGGGATGCGGCTGACCGGGAGGCCGGCGCCCATGGACATCAGCGGGCTGTCCTCGGCGATGCCGACGGAGGCGGCCATCTCCTGCATGGCGGCGCCGATGATCTGCGCGCCCAGCGGGTCGGCCAGCCACTCGCCGAGGGTGGAGTCCGCGGTGAGCGGCCGGCGGAAGCCGTCGCCGGGGCAGGTCACCGCCGTCCGCAGCCGGACGTCGCGCGAGGAGGCGCCGATCCGCAGGTCGAAGTCCCCGGTGTCGACGCGCCAGCGGTGGTCGAGCACCGACCAGTGGGCGAAGGAGCGCTCGTCGAGGGCGATGGTGATCCGGGTGCTCTCGCCGGGCTCCAGGAAGACCTTGGCGAAGCCCTTGAGCTCGTGCTCGGGGCGGCGCAGCCGGGGCGCCCGCTCGTGGACGTACAGCTGGGCGACCTCGGCGCCGGCCCGCGCACCGGTGTTGGTGACGGTGAAGGAGACGTCGAAGCGGTTGTCCCCGGTGACCGTCACCTCCGGGTCGCCGTACCCGAAGGTGGTGTAGCTCAGGCCGTGGCCGAAGGGGTGGGCGACGGGCAGGCCGAGGCTGTCGTAGTGGCGGTAGCCGACGTACAGCCCCTCGCCGTACTCGACCTGGCCGTCCCCGCCGGGGAAGTGCAGGTGGCTCGGGTTGTCCTCCAGCCGCAGCGGGATCGTCTCGGCGAGCCGGCCCGAGGGGTTGTCCAGGCCGAACAGCAGCCGGGCGAGTGCCGAGCCGCCGGCCTGGCCGAGCAGCCAGCCCTCCAGGACCGCGCCGACCCGGTCCTGCCAGGGGGTGAGTCGGACCGGCGCGCCGTTCGAAAGTACGACCGTGACGCGGGAGTTGACGGCGGCGACGGCGTCGATCAGGGCGAGCTGGTCGGCGGGCAGGCCGAGGTCGGTGCGGTCGAAGCCCTCGGACTCGGCCGACTCCGGCAGGCCGAGGAAGAGCAGGACGTGCCGGGCCGCGCCGGCCGCCGCCACCGCCTCGGCGACCAGCGCCGGGTCGGGCGCGCCGTCGAGGGTGAAGCCGGGCGCGAAGCCGATCCGCTCCGGGTCGGCGGCGAGGGCGCGCAGCGCGTCGAGGGCGCTGTCCAGCCGGGTGGGGACGACGTGCGAGCTGCCGCCGCCCTGGAACCGCGGGGTGCGGGCGAACTCGCCGATGACGGCGACGGTTTCGCCGCTCCCGGGGTCGAGCGGCAGCAGGCCGCCGTCGTTCTTGAGCAGGACGGCGCACTGGGCGGCGGCGGTGCGGGCGAGGTCGTGGTGCTCGTCCTGGTCGTAGCCGGCGCCCTCGACCCGCGCGGCGGCGGTGCGTTCCAGGAGGGTCAGCACCCGCCGGGCGGCGGTGTCCAGGGCGGCGGGGTCGAGGGTGCCGTCCTCGACGGCCGCTACCACCTCCGCCTCGCGTCCGGACGGCGGCATCTCCAGGTCGAGGCCGGCCGCGAGGGCGGCGACCCGGTCGCCGACCGCTCCCCAGTCGCTGACCACCACGCCGTCGAAGCCCCACTCCTCGCGCAGCAGTTCGGTGAGCAGCCGGGAGTTCCGGGAGGCCGGGACGCCGTTGACGGCGTTGTAGGCGCACATCACGGTGGTGGGGCGGGCGGTGGTGACGATGTGCTCGAAGGCGGGCAGGTAGATCTCGCGCAGGGTGCGCTCGTCCACGTTGGCGCTCACCCGCAGCCGGTCGGTCTCCTGGCTGTTGACGGCGAAGTGCTTGAGCGAGGTGCCGACGCCGTGGGACTGCACCCCGTGCACCACGGCGGCGCCGATCCGCGCGGTGAGCAGCGGGTCCTCGGAGAAGTACTCGAAGTTGCGACCGCCGAGCGGGGAGCGCTTGATGTTGACGCCGGGGCCGAGGACGACGGAGACGTTCTTGGCGACGGCCTCCGCGCCGATGGCCCGGCCGATCCGCTCGGCCAGCTGCGGGTCCCAGGAGGAGCCGAGGGCGCAGGCGGGCGGGTAGCAGGTGGACGGTTCGCTGGCGCCGATGCCGAGGGCGTCGCCGTCCTCGGGCTGCTTGCGCAGGCCGTGCGGTCCGTCGGTGAGCGTGACGGCCTTGATGCCCGCTTCGGGCAGGGCCCTGGTGTGCCAGAAGTCTCCGCCCGAGGTGAGGGCGGCCTGCTGTGCGATCGTCAGGTTCTCGGAGGTCATGCGGGAGCTCCTCGGTCCGGGAAGGGGGGTCAGTTGGCGGCGGTGGGCAGGACGCGGCTGCGGCCGGCCGCGCCGAGCCAGGCGGCGGAGGGCTTGGGCGTACGGGCGAAGGTGTGGCGGTCGACCGCGATCAGGCCGAAGGTGGGGGCGAAGCTGCCCCACTCGTAGTTGTCCAGGGCGCTCCAGTGGAAGTAGCCGCGCACGTCGGCGCCGTCGGCCATCGCGGCGGCCATTGCCTGGAGCGCTCCGGCGGTGTAGGCGACCCGGCGGCTGTCGTCCGCGGTGGCGATGCCGTTCTCGGTGACGATCAGCGGGACGCCGGGGGCGGTGGCGGCCGCGTGCCGCAGCGCGTCGCCGAGCGCGCCGGGGTAGAACTCCCAGCCCTTCAGGGTGAGTTCGGCGTCGTCCCGCACCGGCAGCGGCCCGTCGGGGCCGATCAGGGTACGGGTGTAGGCCTGCACGCCGAGCCAGTCGTCGCCGCGGGCGGCCTCCAGGAAGACGTCCTCGCGCGGCCGGAGGTAGGCCTCGCGGGCCGCTTCGCCGCCGGGCAGCGCGTGGCTGACCTGGCTGGCGACGGACCAGCCGGTCCGGACGTGCGGCGCGCGGGACTTGACGCCCTCGACGGCCAGCCGGTGGGCCCGGACCAGGGCCTCGGTGGCCTCCTCCCCCGGCAGCGGCAGACCGGCGGTCGGAAAGGCGTGGTCGCCGGGCTCGGTCTTGCCGAGCATCAGGTCGAGCAGCGGGACCATGATGGCGATCATGTTGGGCTCGTTGATGGTGCAGACGTGGTCGACGCCCTCGGCGTAGACCGGCGCGGCGGCCTCGACGTAGCGGGCGAAGGCCTCCCCGGAGCCGGCGGCGGTCCAGCCGCCGCGCTCGGCGAACCAGCGGGGCGAGGTGAAGTGGTGCAGGGTCACCATCGGGCGCAGGCCCCGCTCGTGGGCGCCCTCCACCATACGGCGGTAGTGGGCGATGGCGGCCTGCGAGAACTGTCCGGGGGCGGGCTCGATCCGGGCCCACTCGATGCTGAACCGGTAGTCGGTGAAGCCGAGTCCGGCCAGCAGGTCCATGTCCTCGCGCCAGCGGTGGTAGCTGTCGCAGGCGTCGCCGCTGACCTCCTGGATGTGGCCGCCGCCGGCGGCGGCGCCCTGCTCCATCGGCCACCAGTCACTGTTGGTGTTGCCGCCCTCGGTCTGGTGGGCGGAGGTGGAGGCTCCCCAGAGGAAACCCTCGGGCAGGGGGGTGTGGTGCGAGCCGGTCACGGTCTCTCCTTGGGTACGGGCGGAACGGTGGAACGGTGGTTCGGGGTGCGTCGGGGTGCGCCAGGGAGGAAGGGTGGGCGATCTGCCATGACGGCCCTCAGCCGCTTCGCACAGGGGGCTGGCCTCACCATAGGCACGAAAACATGACAGCACAACGGTTTCGCCGGTGAAAACCTGACGCCGATAGGTGTTCGTGCCCGGGAGCGCTAGACTCCCCGCCATGAGCAAGCCACGAGGGCCCTACGCCAAGACCTCGGCCAAACGGCAGGAGATCATCGACGCCGCGCTGGCGGCCTACGCCGAGGCCGGCAGCCGAGGCGTCTCGCTGCGCGACATCGCGGCCAGGGTCGGCATGACGTACGCCGGCGTCGTGCACCACTTCGGCAGCAAGGAAGCGCTGCTCACGGCCGTCCTGGAAGCCCGCGACGCGGCAGCGGCGGAGATGTTCGACCCGTTCGGGAACGGCGCCGGCCTACCGCACTCCGCCGTCCTCACCCACAACGCCTCCACCCCTGGGCTGGTCAAGCTCTTCGTGGACCTCGCCGCCGCGGCCGCCGAACCCGAACACCCGGCCCACGACTTCTTCGAGAACCGCTACGAGCGGTTCCGCACCCGCATCGCCGACCGCATCACCCGTGGCGTCGAGGACCCCACCGCCGTGGACCCCGAGTGGCTCGCCCGCATCCTCATCGCCGCCGCCGACGGCATCCAGCTCCAGTGGCTGCTCAACCCGGACATCGACATGGCCGCCGACATGGACCGCCTCGCCGACACCCTCCTCGGCCCCGCCCTCCGACCCTCCCCGCCGCCGCCGTCGGACGCCCCGTCGCCGTCGGACGCCCCGTAGGCACGGCCCCAGCCGCGCCGGCACCCCGGTGACCACCGGCCGGTGATCACGTCAGGGGCGGCCACACCCGGCCACCCGAGGCAACGCGGAGTCCACGGCGACCTCCCGGGACCGGATCGAAGCCGGCGGGCGCTCAGTGCCCGAACATGCGCCGGATCCGGCCGCCCGGTCGCGCCGCCGTCTCCCGGCCGCCCTGTTCGGCGGCCCGCTCCTCCGGCGGCATCCGCAGCTCGTCGGTGCCGCCCACGGCGCGGTCCTCGGAGGCGGCCCGCCGCACCGGTCGCGCGGTGCGCGAGGACCGCGCGGTGCGCCCGGCCCGCCGGGACAGCCGGGAGTGCCGGGACAGCCGCATCATCGCGAGACCGAGGCAGAACAGCAGCGCCAGCGCCACACCGGCGAGGAAGATGCTCAGGCTGTTCAGCGTCACCAGGTCGCTGCCCAGGATCGTCACCTGGTAGTCGGGCCCGCCGGAGAGGTTGTCCGCGACCAGCAGTCCGACGAACGCTCCGGACGCCGCCATCAACAGAAGTCCCAGCAGCAGCATGGGGATCGACCCCTTCCCTCGTGGTCTCGGTCATCCCCCTCGTCCGGTCGCGCCTACCCGGCCGGGGCTGCCCCTAACGGCCACGGCGAGCCCTCAGCGTCCGGCCGTGGCGACGAGGCGGCGCAGCGCGGCGTGGGCGGGCGGGCCCCAGGTGGGCTTGCCTCCGGGGCGGCCGTGGTCGCCGGCGTCCCCGATGAGGATGCACGAGAGGGAGCGGAGCACCGCCCAGCCGCGGGCGCGGCGCAGGGTCGCGGCGTCCTGGCCCGGCCGGTAGGCCGCGTGGAAGCGGTCGACGGCACCGTCCGGCAGCAGGACCCAGGGGGCGGCGAGGTCGCAGGCCGGATCACCGGCGAAGAGGTCTCCGAAGTCGATCACGCCGCAGAAGGTGCCGTCCGCGGTGAGGACGTTGGCCGGGTGCAGGTCACCGTGGAGCCAGAGGTCCCGGCCCGCCCAGTCAGGTGCGGCGACGGCGTCCTCCCAGACCGCGCGGACGGCGTCCGGGTCGGGGAGCAGGCCGAGCCCGGCGGCCCTGGCGAGGTACCTGGCGAACCCCTCGGCGTGGTCGGCCAGCGGCCCGCCGCGGCCGCGGCCGGCGGGTGCCCCGGCCGGGGCGGGGCGGTGCAGCGCCGTCAGGAAGGCGGCCAGCGAGTCGGCGGCTTCCTCGGCCCGGGTCGCGGGGGCCCGGTCGGCGGGCTCGCCCGGTACCCAGGTGGTGACGATCCAGGGCCGCGGGAACCGCCCGGAGGGCTCACCGAGGCGCTGCGGGACGGGAACCGGCAGCGGCAGGTGCGGGGCGAGGGCGGGCATCCAGGTGTGTTCCTTGCGCAGCAGCGCGTCGGCGGACTCCGTCGCCCAGGGCAGCCGGACGGCGAGGTCGTCACCGAGCCGCCACAGCTGGTTGTCCCAGCCGCGCGCACCGAGCCGCAGCGGCCGGTCGGCCAGGTCGGGGTGCTGGTCGCGCAGCAGGTCCCGGATCAGCTCGGCGGTGACTTCGGTCTCACTGTGGGTCATGCGCGGCAACGGTAGCCGGGCAGGGCGCGTGACACCCCGTAAAGGCGGCTACTCGGTCTGGACGGCGATCAGGCAGGTGTCGTCGTCGGTGTCGGCGGGGCTGAGTTCGAGCAGCCGGTCCAGGTACAGCTCCAGGTCGGGACCGGGGGCGCCCGCCGCGCGGAGCAGCTGCTCCACCGACTCCTCCACCGGCCGGTCCCTGCGCTCGACCAGCCCGTCGGTGTAGAGCAGCAGGACGTCGCCCGGGTCGAGCCTGGCGGTGTGCTCCTCGTACGCGGCGTCGTCCAGTGCGCCGAGCAGGACGCCGTGCGGCAGCGGCAGCACCTCGGCGCCGTCCGCGCCGAGCCGGATCGGCGGCAGGTGGCCGGCCCGGGCCCAGCGCAGCTCGCCGCTGGCCGGGTCGAGCAGCACGCAGACGGCGGTGGCGGTGATCTGGCCCGGTTCGCGCAGGGCGACGGTGTTGGCCCACGCCAGCAGCCGGCCGGGGCCGGCCCCGGTGACGGCGAGGCCGCGCAGGGCGTGCCGCAGCGCGACCATGCCGGTGGCCGCGCCGACGCCGTGCCCGGCCACGTCCCCGACCGCGAGCAGCACCCGCCGGTCGGGCAGCACCAGCACGTCGTACCAGTCGCCGCCGACCCGGTCGCGCTGGGCGGCGGGCCGGTAGCGCACGGCGGCGTGCAGGCCGGTGACGCCGAGCGGGGGCGGCGCGGCCGGCAGGATCGCCTGCTGGAGCCGGAGCGCCAGCTGCGCCCGCTCGGCCGACTCCTGCTCGCTGTCGGCCAGCCGCTCCCGGGTGGCGCCGAGCGCGACCTCCGTCCAGTGCTGGGCGGAGACGTCGTGGTAGGCGCCGCGGACGGCGACCAGCCTCCCCGTCTCGTCCACCACCGGTTCGGCGATCACCCGGGTGAAGCGGTGGGTGCCGTCCGGGCGGTCCAGCCGGACCACCGCTGAGGCGGTGCGGTGGTGGTGCCGGACGGTGTCCAGCAGGCGCCGGACCGCCGGCCGGTCGTCCGGGTGGGTGTGCCGTACGAGCCGGTCCAGCGGTACCGGCGGGGCGTCCGGCGGCAGCCCGTACAGCTCGTGCAGCCCGTCGCTCCAGCGGATCAGGCCCTCGGCGGGGCGTTCCTCGAACCCGGCCACCCTGGCCAGCCGCTGGGCCTGCCGCAGCAGGGCGGTGCGTTCGTCCTCCGCGTCCTGCTCGTCCTCCAGCTGCCAGCAGACCAGCAGCCGGCCGCCGAGCGGGACGACCGAGAGCAGGACGGCCGCGGGGACGGCGGGCCCGTCGCCCCGGAAGGCCAGCCGGATCGGCTCGGCGGTCGACGGCACGCCGGTCTCGTACGCGCGCAGCACCCGGTCGAGCAGTCCGGCGGCGCAGGCGACCGGGTAGGTCTCCAGCAGCGAGGCGCCCTCCAGTGCCTCCCGGGGGCGGCCGAGCGGGTCGCGGAACCGGGCGTTGACCCGCAGCAGCGTGAAGTCGGCGATCCGGTCGGCCCGGGAGACGGGCGCCAGCAGCATCGCGGGGGCGGGCAGCCCGTCCAGGAGGGCTGCGGCCTGCTCGGGGGCCACCGGCTCCGGGGGCGGGCCGAGCAGGGTCGCGCAGAGGTCGGCGAGGGCGTACAGCTCGCGGCGCTGGGCCCGGCCGAGCACCGGGGCGGGGACGGCGGGCGGCCAGAGCAGTTCCAGGGCGCCCCGGCGGCGGCCCCCGTCGAGCAGCGGGAGCACCGCCCGGTGGGCGCCGGTGCCCACCGAGGGCCCGTCCGTCCCCGGCTCGCCCGTCCCCGGCCCGCCCGGCCACAGCTCGGCTCCGCCGTCGACGACCAGCCGCGCCGGGGTGGGCACGCCGGGCGGCACCCGGGCCCAGTCGACCGCCTCCTCGACGGTGAGCCCGGCGTGCGCGGTGAGGGCGAGCGCGCCGCCCGGCAGCCGCTGCCAGACGGCGACGGCACGGACGCCGAGGGCCGCCGCGGCCTGGTCCAGCACGGCTCCGGCCGCGTGCTCCAGGTCGGGCGCGGCGGCGAGCGCGGGCACGACGGGCGGACCGGCCTCGGACGGCCCGACCGTCGGCGGTGCCACGGCCGACGGCTGCGGTTCCGGCTCCGACCGCGGCTCCGACTGCGGCTGCGGCTGGGGCTGCGGCTGGGGCTGGGGCAGCCCCGCGATGTCCGCCGCCAGCGCGAGCACCGGCACGCCCGCCTCCCGCGCCAGCCGCGCGAGGTGCACGGCCGCCTCGGCGACCGGCAGGCCGAGCCGCTCGGCCAGGATGCCGGTGGCCAGGTCGACGGCGGCCCGGGCCCGGGCCTCGGCGTGCGCCCGGGCGGCGGCCGCCCGGAGGCGCCGGACGGTCTCGGCCAGGGCCCTGGCGGTGCGCTCCACCGGGTCCTGCCCGGCGGTCACGGCAGCTCCCTACGCCGGGTCGCGGGGGCTGCGCGCCGAGCGCGGGTGCCCGCGGGGTGGGACGCGATGCGCCCCGGCCGGGGGACGGTCATGACGGATGCCCGCCCAACGGCAGGTACAGGGTGAACCGGCTGCCCTCCCCCGCCGTGGACCGGACCGTGAGGGTGCCCCCGAGCAGCCGGGCGAGCTCCCGGCTGATCGACAGCCCGAGGCCGGTGCCGCCGTAGCGCCGCGCGGTGGAGCCGTCGGCCTGCTGGAAGGCGTCGAAGATGGCGCCCAGGTGGGTCGCTTCGATGCCGATCCCGGTGTCGTCCACGTGGAAGGCCACCGCCGCGTGCGTCCCGCCGGACCCGGGCGGCAGCTGCGCCCCCTCGACGTGCTCGATCCGCAGTTCGACCCGCCCGGTGTCGGTGAACTTGACGGCGTTGGAGAGCAGGTTGCGCAGCACCTGGCGCAGCCGCGCCTGGTCGCTGACGATCCGCTCCGGCACGGCCGGGCCGACGGACACCTCGAAGGCGAGCCCCTTCTCGTCGGCCGGCGGCCGGAAACCGGACTCCACGTACTCCAGCAGCTCGCGCAGCTCGAAGGGTTCGATGACCAGCTCCATCTTCCCGGCCTCCACCTTGGACAGGTCGAGAATGTCGTTGATGAGCTGGAGCAGGTCGGTGCCGGCCGAGTGGATCACGCCCGCGTACTCGACCTGTTTGGGGGTGAGGTTGCCGCCGCTGTTCTCGGCGAGCAGCTGGGCGAGGATGAGCAGGCTGTTCAACGGGGTACGCAGCTCATGGCTCATGGTGGCCAGGAACTCCGACTTGTACAGCGAGGTGCGGGTCAACTCCTTCGCGCGTTCCTCCAGTTCCTGGCGGCCCTGCTCGATCTCCAGGTTCTTGGCCTCGATGTCCCGGTTGCGCTGGGCGAGCAGCGCGGCCTTCTCCTCCAACTCGGCGTTGGAGCGGCGCAGTTCCTCCTGGCCTTCCTGCAACTCCTCGGACTGGGCCTGGAGTTCCGCGGTGAGCCGCCGGGACTCGCTGAGCAGCTCGTCGGTGCGGGCGTTGGCCAGCAGGTTGCCGAGGTTGACCGCGCAGACCTCGGCGAACCGGCTCAGGAAGTCGCGGTGGACCTGGGTGAACGGGTGGACGGAGGCGAACTCCATCACGCCGATCAGCCACTCCTCCAGGGCGATCGGCAGGATGACCAGCGAGCGGGCGTCGGCGGCGCCCGCGCCGGAGGAGACGGTGGCGTAGCCGGGCGGCAGCTCGTCCACGGTGACCGTTCGCCGGGTCCTGGCGGCCTGGCCGACCAGGGACTCCCCCGGCCGCAGCCGCCGCCGCTCCCCGACCGGGCGGCCGTAGGCGCTGAGCAGCGCGAGTCCGGGGCCGTCCGGGCCCTCCTCGGCGAGGAAGAAGGCCCCGTACTGGGCGCCGACCAGCGGGGTCAGCTCGTCGGCTATCAGCCCGGCGACGGCGCGGATGTCCCGCCGGCCCTGGATGGCGGCGGAGAAGCGGGCCAGGTTGGTCTTGAGCCAGTCCTGCTCCTGGTTGGCCAGCGTGGTCTCGCGCAGCGACCCGACCATCGCGTTGATGTTGTCCTTGAGGTCGGCGACCTCCCCGGAGGCGTCGACGCTGATCGACCGGGTCAGGTCGCCGGCCGCGACGGCGCTGGTGACCTCTGCGATCGCCCGGACCTGCCGGGTCAGGTTGCCGGCCAGCTCGTTGACGTTCTCGGTGAGCCGCTTCCAGGTGCCGGAGACGCCCTCGACCCTGGCCTGCCCGCCGAGTCGGCCCTCGCTGCCGACCTCCCTCGCCACCCTGGTCACCTCGGCGGCGAACGAGGACAGCTGGTCGACCATCGTGTTGACGGTGGTCTTCAGCTCCAGGATCTCGCCGCGCGCATCCACGTCGATCTTGCGGGTGAGGTCGCCCTCGGCGACGGCGGTGGTGACCTGGGCGATGTTGCGCACCTGGCTGGTCAGGTTGTGCGCCATGAAGTTGACGTTCTCGGTGAGGTCCTTCCACGTCCCGGAGACACCCCGGACGGTGGCCTGACCGCCCAGGATGCCCTCGGTGCCGACCTCGCGGGCGACCCTGGTCACCTCGTCCGCGAACGAGGACAGGGTGTCCACCATGGTGTTGATCGCGTCGGCGAGGGCCGCGACCTCGCCCTTGGACTCGACGGTGATCTTCCGGGAGAGGTCGCCGCGCGCCACGGCGGTCGCCACCTCGGACATCGAGCGGACCTGGCCGGTCAGGTTGGAGGCCATCACGTTGACGTTGTCGGTGAGGTCCTTCCACGTCCCGGAGACACCCCGGACGTCCGCCTGGCCGCCGAGCCGGCCCTCGCTGCCGACCTCGCGGGCCACCCTGGTCACCTCGTCCGCGAACGAGGACAGCTGGTCGACCATCGTGTTGACGGTGTTCTTGAGTTCCAGGATCTCGCCGCGCGCGTCCACCTCGATCTTCTGGGTGAGGTCGCCGCGCGCCACCGCCGTGGTGACCTGGGCGATGTTGCGCACCTGCCAGGTCAGGTTGCCCGCCATCGCGTTCACCGAGTCGGTCAGCTCCAGCCAGGTCCCGGTCGCGTCCGGCACCCGTGCCTGCCCGCCCAGCCGGCCGTCGGTGCCGACCTCCCTGGCCACCCTGGTCACCTCCGAGGTCACCCGGGCGAGCCGGTCGGCCATGCCGTTGAAGACCTCGGCGATCTCCCCGAGCGCCCCTGGCCGGCCCGGGACGAGCCGGGTACGGAAGTCCCCGTCGCGCACGGCCGTCAGCCCGGCGAGCAGCTGCCGCAGCGCCTGCTCGGCCGGATCGTCGTCCGCCGGGGTTCCGCGTACCGGGTGCTCGTCCATCCGTCCACCGTCCGGATCGCTCGCACGGCCGGGGCACGCCGTCCGGGCACTCGGCCCCGAGGGCGGCGGGGCGCCGCCCTGCTCCCACTGTGCCACCGTGCGCCGGGGGGCGACACGCGAGGCGGGGCGGTGCTCCGGGCCGGAAGGCCGGCACGGGACTCCGGCCGGTACGGGACTCAGCCCGGCTCCGGTACGGTCTCGCGGATCGGGAAGGCGTCGGTGGCGCCGGTGAGTTCGAGCATCCGCAGGCTCAGCGGCCGGGGCCTGGCCAGCTCGATCCGGCTGTCGTCCACGGCGGCCCTGGCCTTGGCCCGCAGCAGGACGTTGAGCCCGGTGGAGTCGCAGAACTCCAGCCCGGCGCAGTCCACCACGACCACGGTGGCCGGCGCGACGAGCGCCCGGTCGACGGCGGCCCGCAGCTCGGTGACCGAGTCCAGGTCCAGCTCGCCGAGCAGCACCAGGACGGTGCCCAGGGCCCACGGGCGGACCTCGACGGTGAGCCCCTCGGCCCGGTCGACGGCCGGGCTCGCGGGATTGCGCGGGTGCTGCGTCATGGCGGCGGGCTCCTCTCGCGCGGTCCGGCCCCGCGCCGGCCGACGGGCCGACGCCTCGCACCGGCCGCGGCCGGCGATCACACCCACGCGGCTGTCCGCTGTGGCGCGCCGGAAACCCCGGCGCGGACAGGGGCTCCGGTCAGCCCGGCCGCTCCGGCTCCCCGACCCGTCCCCCGTCCGCACCGGCCGCCGCCAGGGCCGGCGGGCGCGGCACCTCCAGCCAGACCAGCTTCCCGCCGTCCTCGGGCTGCGAACCCCAGGCGCGGGCGAGCCGGTCCACCACCCGCAGCCCGTGCCCGCCCGGCCGTCCCGCACCGGCGAACGGGCGCAGCCGCGGCGGGACGGGGCTGGCGTCCGCGACCTCCACCCGCAGCCGGGCGCCGTCCCAGTACAGCCGGAGTTCGCGCGGGCCGCCGGGGGCGTGCAGACAGGCGTTGGTGACCAGCTCGGAGACCATCAGCAGGACGTCCTCGGCCGCGGCCAGCCGCTCCTCGTCGACGGTCGGCAGCCAGTCCCAGGACACCAGCGCCCGCCGGCTGAACTCCCGGCTGCGCTGCACCGCGCCGGCGCTGCCTGCCAGCGCCAGTCTCCTGGCCTGCTCCCGGCCTGGCGGCCCACCGTTCCCGGGGCGGTCCACGGCCTGCCTCCTCAGCTCGGTCCGGGCGGCGGGGCCGGCCCGGCGGCGCCCTCGCCGGAGGCCTCAAGGGCTGTCCGGAGGGCGGGGTGGACCGGCAGCGCGCCGTCGGCGCCGGTGACGGCGAACGGCCGCGCCACCACGGGGCGCGGACCGGTCGGTTCCGGCCACGGCCCGGCCGCCCGGGTGTCCAGCCGGGCGCACTGCGGGATGTTCGGCCTGGTCGAGTCCCAGAAGCGCAGGCCGGCGAGGCCGGCGGGGTTGGCGGGGTTGGCGGGGTTGGCGGGGTTGGCCACGAGCCGCTCGATGCCGTCCGCCGACGGCGGGTGGGCGAGGGCGGCGCGCAGCCCCTCCGCGGTGTCGTGGTCCGGCTCCCCTGTCACGGCGACGATCCGTACCGGCCCCCGGTCGCCGGCCCCGATGCGCAGGTCGCCGGACTCGTGACCGCCGGTCGGTTCGCAGGGTTGCCCGGATGACCCCGGCTTGGCCCGCTCCCGGTCCGGTCGAGGCGGCGGGGCGCCGTCGGGACCATCGTCGCGCGCACCGTACCGGGCCGCGCGGACGGCCGTACCCGCGAGCACCCCGGGTACGGGCGGGAGCACCGTCCGCCGGTCGTCCATGCCCTGCGCCTGCCCCGGCCGCGCCGCGTCACACCATCAGGCCGGGGCCCGCCGGGCGGCACGCGCCGGATCGCCCCCGGGTCGTCCCCAGGCTCACGCCCCCTTGCCGCCACGCACGCCCCGGCTCACACCCCGGACGTTAGAGCCCGCCACGACGGGGAAGGCGCCGTGGTGGCGGGGCCGGGCGGGTGCTGCCCGCAGGCCGCCCGCCGCTCCGGCCCTCGGCCCCGTCCCGGCCGGAGCGCTCGACCACCTGGAGGACAAGGACAGGCCCGTGAGATTCCTCGACCGCAGCACCGCCGGACACCAGCTGGCCCGCAGGCTCGTCCCGCTGCTGGACGGGCGGACCGGCGCCGGGGTGGTGGTCCTCGGCCTCGCTCCCGGCGGGCTCCCGGTGGCCGCCGAGGTCGCCGAGGCCCTGGGCGCCCCGCTCGACGCCACGGTGGTCCGCGCGCTGGCCGTGCCCGGCCACGACCGCCCGGTGGGCGCGATCGCCGACGGCGATCCGCCGCTGTTCGACCGGTACACCCTGAAGAGCCTCGGCGTCACCTCGGCCGAGCTGGGCGCGAGCGTGGAACGGGAACGGGTCGAGGTCCGCCGCCGCGAGGCGCTCTACCGCCAGGGCCGGACCAGGCTCCCGCTGAACGGGCGCACCGCCGTCCTCGTCTCCGACGGCCTGACCGACGTCCTGACCACCCGGGCGGCCCTCCACGCCCTCGCCGCCGACCTCCCCGAGCACCTGATCCTCGCGGCACCGATCGGCGACGCCCGGGTCGCGGCCGACCTGCGCCGGGACGTGGACCAGGTGGTCTGCCTCCACCTGCCCCGCTACGCGCACGCCGCCGGCCCCTGGTACGGCGAGTTCCACGACGTCACCGACCGCGAGGCGGCCGTCCTGCTGCGCCGGCACTCCCCGGCCGACCCGACCCCGGCCGGCCACCCGGCGGGGCGGAGCTGACACGGCGGAGCTGACGCGGCCCGGGGCCCGGGGCCCGTCGGCAAAACCCGTTGCCCGGTGAGGGGTGTACGGACCATCCTCCCGTCATGGACCTTCCCCCGCACGTCATCGCCCTGGACGGACTGACCCTGCGCCGCTTCGCCGCCGAGTCGGACCTGCCCGAGTTCTTCGCCGTCATCGAGGAGTCGCTGGAGCACCTGCGGCCCTGGATGCCCTGGGTCGCCGAGCACAGTCACGCCAAGACCGCCGAGTTCCTCGGCCGCCGCGCCGAACTCTGGGCGAAGGGGCAGGACTTCACGTACGCGATCACGCGGGACGGCGCGATCGTCGGGGCCTGCGGGCTGTTCCGGCGCGAGGACACCCCGGACGACGTCCGGGAGATCGGCTACTGGCTGCACCCAGCCGCGACCGGGCACGGCCTCGCCACCAGGACGGCACGGGCCGTGGCCGACGAGGCCTTCCGGCTTCCCGGGGTGGCCTGGGTCGAGATCGTGCACGACCCGGCCAACCACGCCAGCGGCGCCGTCCCGGCCCGTCTCGGCTTCACCGAGCACCTGCGCCGCCCGGCCGAGGCGCTCGCCCCGGCCGAGACCGGCGAGGAGCTGGTGTGGCGGCTGGCCAGGGAGCACGCCCCGGCTGCGTGAGCCCGCCCTGGTGACCCCGGCGGTCCGCAGCCGTGGGGGAGGCGTGCGAACCGCCGGGTGCGCCGGCCGGACGGGACGATCCGGCGGCGCGGCGGGAGCGGGCGCGCCCGGAGCGCCTCGGGCTCCGGGCCCCGTCGTGGTCCCTCACCCACGACGTCGCGCGCTCACTCCCTCACCCAGGAGACCCTCCCCGTCCGCACCGATAACACTTTCTTTCGATTCCGCCGCCCATCGGGCACTTGACCATTCATCACTTCGATGGAGGCGTGCTGTGGCGGAGCGGGAAGTCGGGCTAGGATCACGACATGGTCACCGCCCGGTCGCCGTTGCGTACACGACGCGCCCACCCCCGAGGGGTGGCGGCGCGGCTGTTCTGGCTGGGCGCCCTGCTGATCGCCGTGTTCACGGCGCACGGGTTCGGCGCGGAGAACGGCGCCGGGCACACCGATCCGATCCGGATCGTCTTCTCCGCCCAGACTCCGGCGGCGGGCGACACCACACCGCCCTCGCACCACCACGAGAACCACCCGGAGCACGGCCAGGAGCAGGACCAGGAGCACGACGAGGACGCCGACCACCCCGGCGGCGACTGCCTGTCCGGGAAGCCCGAGGACGGGCCGGGCGCCGAGACCGCCTGGTCGGCCGCCACCGTCCCGCCCGCTACCGGGGAAGCCGTGCCGGCGCCCGGCCCTGCGGGCCCGCCGGCCGGATCCGCCGAGGCCGGACCACCCGAACTCCCGCACCGGATCGCCAACCTGAGGGTCTAGACCGGCCCGGGCCGCGCCCTGCCACGCCCCGCCCACGCGGCGGTGCGTGCCGGCGACCGCCGCCCGCGTCCGCTCCTTCCGACCGTCACCGATCCGCTGCCGCCTCGTGCGGCCGCGCGGAGTCCCGTCATGCCCGTCAGGCTCCTGGCCGCGCTCCTGCTCGGCCTGTTCTCCCTGCTGCCCGTCGGCTGCGCACCGCAGCACCTCGGCGCCCATCAGCCCCACTCCCCCACGGCGACCGCGCAAGCCACGACGTCCCCGTCCACGACCCCCTCCGATTCCGCGCCCACGTTCACGTTCGCGCCCGGGCCGGGCGGTGTCCCCGCCGACGCCTCGCAGCGCTCCTGCCCGGAGGAGGGGGACACCGCGCCCGCGCACCGGGCGCTGCGGTCCCCCGCCGTGCCCGTCCCCTCCGGCACCCTGCCTCCGGTCACCACCCCCGGCGTCGACCGGGCGCAGCCGCCGGCGGACCGCCCGGCGGCCCCCGTCGTGCGCGCCGCCCGTACCCCCGGGCCGAGAGGCCCCCTGCTGGTCACCGGTCGGTGGCGGATATAGCGGCTCGGCGTCCGCCCGAGCTGCCGAACGTTCCGCCAACCTCCCGACAGGAGACGAGACATGACGTCCCTCACCCATCGCACCGACGACCGCCCGGCCCTCGGCGGCCTGGTCGGCAACACCCCGGTCCTGCGGATCGGCGAGCCGCTGGCCCCGGCGGGCCGCGGCTTCTGGGCCAAGCTGGAGGGCTTCAACCCCGGCGGCCTCAAGGACCGCCCGGCCCTGCACATGGTCCAGCGGGCCCTGGACCGGGGCGAGCTGCGCCCGGGCGGCCGGATCGTGGAGTCCACCAGCGGCACGCTGGGCCTGGGGCTGGCGCTGGCCGGCATGGTGCACCGGCACCCGGTCACCCTGGTCACCGACCCGGGGCTGGAGCCGGCCATGACCAGGCTCCTCACCGCCTACGGCGCCGAGGTGGAGGCGGTCACCAGCCCGCACCCCCGGGGCGGCTGGCAGCAGGCCCGGCGTGACCGGGTCGCCGAACTGCTGGCCCGCCACCCCGGCTCGTGGTGCCCCGACCAGTACAACAACCCCGACAACACCACCGCCTACACCCCGCTGGCGCTCGAACTCGCCTCCCAGCTCGGCCACTTGGACGTGCTGGTGTGCAGCGTCGGCACCGGCGGGCACTCGGCGGGCACCTCCCGGGTGCTGCGCCAGCTCTACCCGGGCCTGCGGGTGGTCGGAGTGGACACCATCGGTTCCACCATCTTCGGCCAGCCCGCCCGCGCCCGGCTGATGCGCGGCCTCGGCTCCAGCATCCACCCGCGCAACGTCGCCTACGGCGCCTTCGACGAGGTCCACTGGGTCGCCCCGGACGAGGCCGTCTGGACCTGCCGCCGACTGGCCTCCTCGCACTACGCCACCGGCGGCTGGAGCGTCGGCGCGGTCGCCCTGGTGGCCGGCTGGCTGGCCCGCACCCGGCCCGCGGGCACCCGGATCGCGGCGGTCTTCCCGGACGGGCCGCAGCGCTACCTCGGCACCGTCTACGACGACGAGTACTGCTCCGCGCACGGCCTGCTCGACCGTCCGCCGGCGGACGGCCCGGACGAACTCGCCCGGCCCGACGAGCGGGAGGTCACCCGCTGGACCCGCTGCGCCGAGGTGGTCGACCCGCTGACCCTCCCGAGCGCCGCGGGCGGTGCCGGGTGAGGGAGCTGACCGCCCAGTTCCGCGGCCACGAGCGCAGCGTCCGGCTGCTGATGGTCAACCAGTTCACCATCAACCTGGGCTTCTACATGCTGATGCCCTACCTGGCCGCGCACCTGTCCGGCGGCCTCGGCCTGGCCGGCTGGACGGTCGGGCTGGTGCTCGGGGTGCGCAACTTCACCCAGCAGGGCATGTTCCTGGTCGGCGGCACGCTGGCCGACCGGTTCGGCTACAAGCCGCTGATCGTCGCGGGCTGCCTGCTGCGCACCGCCGGCTTCGCCGCGCTCGGCCTCTCCGCCTCGCTGCCCGCCCTGATCGCGGCCTCGGCGGCGACCGGGCTGGCCGGGGCGCTGTTCAACCCGGCCGTCCGGGCGTACCTGGCGGTGGCCTCCGGCGCGGGCGAGCGGCGGGTGGCCGCGTTCGCGCTGTTCAACGTCTTCTACCAGGCGGGCATCCTGCTCGGCCCGCTGGTCGGCATGGCCCTGACCGCGGTGGACTTCCGCACCACCTGCCTGGTCGCGGCCGGGGTGTTCGCGGTGCTCAGCGCGGTCCAGATCCGCTCGCTGCCGGCCCGCAGGGGCGACGGCCCCGCCGAGGTCCCGGAGCGCACCGGGGTCCTCGCCCAGTGGCGCGGAGTGCTGGCCAACCGCCCGTTCCTGCTCTTCGCGGGCGCGATGACCGGCTCGTACGTGCTGTCCTTCCAGGTGTACCTGGCGCTGCCGCTGGAGGTCCGCCGGCTGGGCGGCGACGGAAGCGGCGGGACGGCGGCCACGGCGCTGCTGTTCGTGGTGTCCGGGCTGGGCACGATCCTGCTCCAGACCAGGGTCACCGCCTGGTGCCGGGCCCGGATCGCGCCGGGCACCGCGCTGGTCGCGGGGGTCGCCGTGATGGGCGCGGCCTTCCTGCCGCTGCTCGCCGCCTCGGCCCTGCCCGTCCCGGGCGCGGGCCCCTGGCGCTGGGCATCGGCCGTCGGACCGCCGGCCCTGGCCGCGTTCCTGCTGGCCCTGGGCACGATGCTGGCCTACCCCTTCGAGATGGACACCGTCGTCCGGCTCTCCGGGGACCGGCTGGTCGCCACCCACTACGGGCTCTACAACACCGTCTGCGGGGTCGGCATCACCCTCGGGAACCTGCTGACCGGCGCGGCCCTGGACGCCGCCCGCGCGGCCGGGCTCGCCGCGCTCCCCTGGCTCGCGCTGTGCGCCCTCGGAGTGATCTGCGCGCTGTCCCTGCACGCCCTCCACCGCGGCCGGCGACTGGCCGGGCCCGAGCCGGTGCCCGCCCGGTAGGGCCTCCGGCTCCGGCCGCCGGGAAGCCGCCGAACGGCGGATCCGCGGGCTCCCTCCCCGGCCCGCGGGTCCGCCGACACCCCCTCAGGAAGCTTGTACCGAACGGTCCGTTTCCTCATACTTCCGGTCAGTGTCTGTCAGGAGCAGATCATCCGCCGCGCTTCCGGAAAAGCCCCGGCCGGACTCCGCCCACCGCCTGACCGCGCTTCACGGCCCCGACCCCCAGGGCCGCTCACCCCCCAGGAGGAGATCGGTGAGGACCACGCGCAGGACCCCCCGCACCGGCACCACACGCCACTTCCGCCTGCTCGCCGCGGCCCTCGGCCTGCTGACCGCCACCGCGGTCGTCGCGCCGGGCGCCGCCGCCGCCCCCACCCGCACCGCACCGCCGGAGCAGTTGTCGGCGGTCAGCGAAGCCGTCCTGAACGCCGAGGTCGACGGCACCGCCTGGTACGTCGACGAGGCCGCGGGACGCGTCGTGGTGACCGCCGACAGCACCGTGTCCCCGGCGTCGATCGCCAAGCTGATGGGCGCCGCCGGGCCCGCCGCGTCCACCCTGGCCATCCACCGGGTCAGCGGCGTGTTCACCCCGCTGGTCGCCGCCGGCGACGCCATCTACGGCGGCCAGTACCGCTGCTCGCTCGGCTTCAACGTGGTGAGCGGCAGCACCCACTACTTCCTGACCGCCGGGCACTGCGGCAACGTGGCCTCCGACTGGTACACCGACGCCAACCACACCACCAGGATCGGACCGACCGTCAGCACGACCTTCCCCGGCCACGACTACGCCCTGGTCCGCTACGACAACTCCGCACTCAGCCACCCCGGCGGCTTCACCTCCGCCCCGAACGCCTACGTCGGCGAGGCGGTGAAGCGCACCGGCTCGACCACCGGCACCCACGGCGGCTCCGTCACCGGGCTCAACGCCACCGTGCGCTACACCGGCGGCGGCACCGTCACCGGCCTGATCCAGACCAACGTCTGCGCCGAGCAGGGCGACTCGGGCGGCCCGCTGTACGACGGCGCCAAGGCGCTCGGCCTCACCTCGGGCGGCAGCGGCGACTGCACCGCGGGCGGGACGACCTTCTACCAGCCGGTGAACGCGGCACTCTCCGCGTACAACGTCAGCGTGTACTGACCCCCGGCCGTCCGAGCCGTCGGCCCGCCGCACCGGTGCGGCGGGCCGACGGCCGTGTCCGGGGCGACCGGTCAGCCCGCGTACACGTCCTCGACGTACCGCCCGGCCTCGATCAGGCCCTGGAGCCAGGCCTGCGCCCGCTGCTCGTCGGCCCCCGGCGTGCGCTCCCGGTACAGCGCCCGGAAGGCCGCCCTGACGCCCGGCGCCATCCTGGCCCCGTCGCCGCACACGTACACCTCGGCGCCCGCGTCCAGCAGCTCCCAGACCTCGGCCGCCTCGGCCGCGATCCGGTCCTGCACGAAGCGCCGCCCGTCCTGCGGACGCTCGCTGAAGGCCGGCCGCATCGAGACCGCGCCGGCCGCATCGGCGGCCTCCAGCTCGCCGCGGTGCAGGTAGTCCGCGTCCGCGTCGTCACAGCCGAAGTAGAGCAGCGCCGGGGCGAGTTCGGCCCCCTCCGCGAGCAGCGCCCGGCGGTCCGCGACGGCTCCCCGGAAGGGCGCCAGGCCGGTCCCGGCCGCGATCATGACCACCGGTGTGCGGTGGCCGATCCGGAACGCCTCCCGGCACGGCTGGATCCGCGCCAGCACGGTGTCGCCCACGGCCACCCGGTCGAGGTGGCCGGAGCCGGTGCCGCGGAAGGTGCCCCGGCCCGAGCGGGCCGGACCGCTGAGCACCGAGACCATCAGCTCCACCTCGTCCGGACGGCCGGTGGGCGAGGAAGAGACCGAGTAGTGCCGCGGCCGGATCGGGGGCAGCAGCTCCAGCAGCACCGGCCAGGTGAGCCGCTCCTGCACCGCGGGGTGGTCCTCGATCAGGTCCAGCAGGGTGCGCGGGTCGTCCTCGGGCAGCGCCTCCAGCGCGGCCCGCTCGGGCGGGCAGGGGTTGAGCGCGGCCAGCGCGGCGCGCTGCCCGGCGCTCGGTCGGTCCTGCAACTCGACGTGCCGGGTGAGCAGTTCGCGCACCGTCAGCGGCCGGTCGACGGCCGGTCCGGTGCGCCGGTGCGCCACGATGCCCAGCACCGTCTCCGGATCCGCGCCGAACAGCTTGGCGGCGCGCTCGACCAGCACCGGGTCGTTGGCCGGGAGCACGGTCAGGTGGTCGGCGGTCCGGTAGCGAGTGCCCTCCGGCAGCGCGAGGCGGACCAGCCGCTTCACCCGGTGGTAGGCGGGGTCGGTCAGGCTGCCGACGGCGGTGACGGTCAGCTCGGCCATGTCGTGCCGGGCGGCCAGCGCGGCCAGCGGGCCGCCGGTCACCTCGGTCACCGAGTACGCCGCCTCCGGCTCCGACGCGGCCGGGGCGTCGGCGTCCCCGTACCGCGCCAGCAGGGCCTCGCGCAGCTCCTCGGTGAACTGCCGTACGGCGCCCGCCAGGTCGCCCGAGGCGTCGGCCTCGGCGCGGGCCAGCAGCCGGGTGCCGCCGAGCGCGGCGAGCCGGTCGTCGATCAGGGCGGGGACGCGCTGGTAGGTCGCGGCGTAGGTGCGGTCGCCGATGCCGAGCACCGCGTACTCGACCCCGGCGGCCGACCGACCCGCCTCGGCACCGCCGACCCCGTCGGTCCCATCGGTCCCATCGGTCCCATCGGTCCCCTGAGACTCCCGGGACTCCTGGAGCCGGCGGACGAAACGGGCCGCGTCGTCGGTCGGCTGCCCGTTGTACGAGGCGGCGGTGACCACCACCGGCCGGCCGGTGGGCAGCCCGTCCGCGTACGCGTCCAGCGGGGCGATCTCGGTCTCGCAGCCGAGGTCGGCGGCGGCCTCCGCGAGCTGCCGGCTGAACTCCCGGCAGGCCCCGTAGTTCGAGCCGTGCAGGAGCAGCAGTCCGGTCCCCCTGCGGACCCTCCCGGGGCGCTCGGCCGGCACGCCGACCCGCCGCTCCACGGCCCCCGCCGCGGCGGAGACCGGGAGGGGCGTGCGCCGGGCGAGGCCGAGGGAGAACCCGTCGGGCTTGATGGTGAGCGTCTGCTTGAGGCTCAGCCGGTAGTCGGCGTGGTCGATCAGCCGGTAGCGGTGGACCAGCATGCCCAGCAGCATGACGGCCTCGTGCAGCGCGAACTGCCGTCCGATGCAGGCGCGTTCGCCGGTGCCGAAGGGCTTGAAGGCGTGCGGGGAGCGGCCCTGCTCACGCTCGGGGTCGAACCGGGACGGGTCGAACAGCTCCGGGTTGTCGCCCCACGCCGGATCGCGGTGCAGCATCGGCGTGCTGACGAAGACCGTCTCCCCGGCGCGCAGCGGGATGCGGCCGCCGAGCAGGGTGTCCTCGCGCGCCTCCCGGCTGAACGCGGGCGCCGTCGGCCACAGCCGCAGCGCCTCGTTGAGCACCTGCCGGGTGTGGCGCAGCCGTCCGACGTCCTCGTAGCCGGGCTCGGGATCGGCCTGGTCGCCCCAGAGTCCGTCCACCTCCCGCTGCACCTGCCGCAGCACGGCCGGGTTCTTGACCAGGTAGTACAGCGCGAAGGAGAGCGCGCCGGAGGTGGTCTCGTGGCCGGCGATCAGGAAGGTGATCACCTGGTTGCGGATGTTCTCGGCGTCCAGCCGGCTGCCGTCCGAGGGACGCACCGCGCCGAGCATCAGGCCGAGCAGGTCCTCGGCCGGGCCCTGGACGCCCTCTCCGGCGCGGGCGGCGATCACCTCGTCCACTACGGCGGCCAGGTAGTCGGCGTCGGCCCGGAAGGCGGCGTCGCGCTCGCGGTGGTCCGCCTCCGGGTCGCGGGTGAGCCGGGTCATCGCCCAGTCCAGGCAGCGCACCATCGCCTCGACGAAGGGGTGCGGCTCGTCCCGCTCGAAGGAGCCGAAGTCGAAGCCGAAGCCGGCCAGCCCGATGGTGTCCAGGGTCATCCGGGTCATGTCGCCGGGCACGTCCACCGGCAGCCCGGCGCCCTCCCTGCGGTCCCAGGAGGCGACCAGCCTGCGGGCCACCCGCAGCATCACCGGGTGGTAGGTGCGCATCGAGCCGAGCGCGAAGGCGGGCATCAGGATGTCGTGCGCCCTGGCCCAGTTGGGCTCGTCGTTGTAGGCGGTGAACAGGCCGTCCCCGGTGAACTGGCGGACGTTCTCCAGGCCGGGCCCGATCGACTTGGTGAACCGGGTCTCGTCGGCCAGTTCCTCGACCAGTTCCAGCCCGCTGACGATCAGGGCGTCCCGGCCGTGCAGCCGCTGGCAGAAGACCGGGCCGTGCTCTCTGGCCAGGTCCATGGTGCGCAGCATCGGGACGGCGACCGGCGGCGCGGACGAGATGTCCACCAGGGGGACGGCGCCGCGCCCGGCCCCGGCCACGTGCTCGCCCTCGGTCGTGCTCTCCACGGTATCGGTCATCGGTGGACCCCTCCCACGGCAGGAAACGTATCGCTTCCTCCACTCTGCGCCCACCGGGCGGAACCGCGGACGGCAGTCACTACATGATTGTGTAGTGCCAGGGGTGCCCGCGGACTTGCCCACGGACCGTCAGCTCTGGTGCGCGCGGGCGCCACGGGGAGGAGAACCACACATGCGAACGAACGAGGGCTGCGCGCCCGTACCCGACGGCAGCCGGGACCCCGCGGTGATCTGGCGCAACCGGGCGCTGCGGCTGCTGGACCACGTGCCGCTGCCGATCGTGGTGTGCGAGTTCGGCGGTCGGATCCTGATCGTCAACCGTGCGATGGCGGCCGAATTCGGCCGGTTGCCGGGCGAGTTGCACAACCGTAGGATTCTGGAGTTCTTCACCCTGTGGGACAGCGCCACGCTCCAGGCGCTCACCGAGGCCGTCCGGATGCACCGCCGCTCGCGGTACCCGGCGCGGGTCTCCTGGACATCGGTCGGCGGACGCGAGCGGCACGGTGAGATGACCGTCGACCTGGTCGGCGACACCCCGGAGCAGATCCCGAACCTGCTGATCTCGCTGCGCGCCGCCGAGCCCGCGAGCGAGGCCACGCCCGGCCCGCGGGCCGAGGTCAGCCCGGTCGAGGCGCGGATCCTGGCCGCGGCGGCCCGGGGCGACACCACCGCGCAGATCGCCCGCGAGATCGGCGTCACCACGGACGGGGTCAACTACCACCTGGCGCGGCTCTCCCGCCGCTGGCGGGTCCCCAACCGCACCGCCCTGGTCGCGCGCGCCTACGCCACCGGCGTCCTGGCCGCCGGGACCTGGCCGCCCCAGCCGGCCCGACATGACGAATCGTCAGTTCGGTGACCGGGCAGGCAACTTCTTGATCTGGGGCGGGCAGGCCGCCGGCAGCGGTGTCAGCCGGTCGGGCGTCGCCGCGCCTCGATGAACGCCGTGGTGGCCGACGGGTCCGGAAGCGAGCGCCCGTGCTTCTCCCCGAGCCGCACCAGGGTGGTGACCTCCGTCGTCCAGCCGTGCCCGTCGAGCCAGCCGTCGGTGCCGGGCCCGAGCCCGCCGCGCCACAGTGCGGTGAGGTGGGCCAGCTCCGGGTCGTGGGGCGTGCGGCTCACGTCGCGGCCCTGCTCCAGCAGCAGCCGGCTACCCGGGGCGGCCAGCCCGGTCACCGTCGTGAGCAGGGCGGCCGCCTCCTCGGCGGTCAGGTAGACCAGCAGTCCCTCGGCCAGCCAGGCCGAGGGGCGCGCCGGGTCGAAGCCCGCCGCGACCAGCCGGTCGGGCCAGCGCGGGTCCCGCAGGTCGGCGGGCAGGGCGGTGCGTCCGGCGTGCGGCGTGGCGCCGAGCCCGTCCAGCACCTGCTGCTTGAAGGCCAGCACCGGGTCCAGGTCGAGTTCGAACACCCGGGTGCCGGCCGGCCAGTCCAGCCGGTACGCGCGGGTGTCCAGGCCCGCCGCCAGCAGCACCACCTGGTCGGCGCCGGCGTCGAGCAGCCGGTCGTCGTAGTGGCGGGTGCGCAGGATGCCGTGGGCGACCAGGGCCCTGCCGAGGCTGCTGCCCGTACCGGAGAAGTCGAGCGGCAGTCCGGCGGCGGTGACGAACGCGGCGGCGTACGGGTCGACGAAGAGCGGGGCGGGACGGGAGCTTTCGTAGGCCCGCACCCGGGCGACGGACAGGGCGGTGCGGGAGACCGGGCTGAACGGTTCTGAGGTCGTCATGCCGGGCAATCTACATCGCCACCGATGCATCAGTGAAGATGTATTCTGTCGGACATGGACGGCGTGCAACTCCTCAGACTCGGCAAGCGGTTGACCGAACTCGGCCGCGCCCTGATCATCGACCCGGCCTCCGAGCATCTCACCGCCGGGGAGATCGCCGTCATCGCCGACGTTTACCGCCACCCCGCCACCTCCGTCCAGGAGATCCGGGTCAGGACCGGCTTCGCCCAGAGCCACGTCTCGGTCTCCGTCGCCCGGCTGCGCGAACACGGCCTGCTCGACGCCGCCCCCGACCCGGCCGACGGGCGGCGCACCCTGCTGACCGCCTCCGAGGTGGCCAGGGACGCCATCCGCTCGCACGTCGCCCGGCCCGCCGAACCGGTCATCGCCAAGGCCCTCCCGGACCCGGAGCAGGCCCGCCGGGTCACCGAACTGCTCGACGAGCTCGCCGGCCTGCTGCTGCCCTGACCCGCCCCCCGGGCCCGCGTGGCCGGCGTGGCCGACGGCCGGAACGGTCAGCTCGCGAGGATCCCGGCCAGGCGGGCCGATTCCGTCCGGACCCGGCGGGGTGCGGCCGGTACGGCCAGGGCGTCGAGTACGGGCAGGGTGGTGCGGATGCCTTCGGCGGCCGCGCACTCGGCGGCCAGCACCAGGGCGTCCGCCAGCCCGCGTCGGCCGGGCTCGGCGGCGAGCCCGGTGATCAGGGCCGCGAGCACCTCCCACACCGTCCGGCCCGCGCCGCCGCGCGCGGCTTCGGCCAGGACGGGAAGGACCCGGTTCGGCTTGGCCACGGACAGCTGCCAGAGCTGCGCGAGCCAGGCACCGAGCGCCTCCGGCCGGAGCCGGCCGCGTGCGGTCATGGCGAGCACGGCGTCCAGCGCGGCGGTGCGGTGATCCGCCCCGACGGCGGTCAGCCCGTAGGCGAGCAGCAGGTGGCTCACCGGGCCGAACTCGCCCGGCAGCTCGGCGACCCGGGGCAGCAGGGGGTTGGTGCCCCCGGAGCCGCTCGTCGTGTCCGCCTGGAGCACCCCAACCGGCAGGCCGTGTGCGGCGACGGCCTCCGGGTGCCAGGGCGCCGCCCAGGGCAGGTGGGCGAGTTCGGTGGGCTGCGTCACGGCCACTCCGTTGAACCGGCCGGTCTCGGCCGGGTCGGGGAGGGTGTGGACCAGTCCGGTGACGCCGTCGGGTGCGGGCTCCCCGGTGACGGCGTGCGGGGCGATGCGCGGAAGGGTGGGCGGGGTGAAGCCGTTGTCGAGGCTCCGCTCGGGCATGGCCGGGGTCTGGACGTGGAACCGGTCGGGTGCCGGCGGCGCCGTGTCGGGAGGCAGGGCCCAGCCGAGTCCGGCAGCGGTGGCGCGGACGGCCGGCAGCGCGTGCGGGGGCACCCGGAGGAGCGACTGGGCCAGGTCCGCGGGCCACGGGCGGGCGCCGGTGACCCGGTAGGCCGCGAGCCGTTCCCTGAACACGGCGGGGTCGATCGTGCCGTCGCCGGCGGTGGGGGTGGCGAGCAGCAGCGGCACCGGTGCGTCGGTGATCCGGCACGCCGCTTCGTTGGCGCGCACTGCGGGGATCACGGCTGGGGTGCGCAGGTAGAGCGGGTAGCCGAGCAGGTCGGTCGCCTGCGCGGCGGACTCCCGGGGTCGGCCGGTCAGGGCGTCGAGCAGGCAGCCGAGTGCTCCGCCGACGCTTCGTGCCTCCCAGACCGGCACCGGGTGGTCGACGCGGCGGGCGGCGAGCGGGGCGAGGGCCGTCCGCAGTGCGGCCGGGTCGCGGTGGTGCTCCGCGACGAGGGCGGCGAACACGACCTCGAACTCACCGGGGCCGGGCAGGCGGTCGGCCATCAGGGCGCCCAGCCGCTCCGTGAGGTCGAGCGGCCCGGCGGGGGCCGTCGGCAGCGCGGCGGGCCCCGGGTGTGCGAGGGCGACGGGTGCGTCGTCCTGCCGTCCGGCGGTCGCGTCCGGGACGGCGAGCAGGCGGCGGGCCTCCGGCTGGAGGGCGGGGCCGAGACCGGTGGCGGCGGCGCGCACGGCCTCGGCGGTGGCGGGGGTGGCGTGGGGCAGATGACGGGCGACCAGGCCCAGGGCGCGTTCCTGGACCGCGGGGGCCGGGTGGGTGAAGGCCACGGCCACGGCGGGCAGCAGGCCGTCGGCTCCGGCCGGGTCACGGCGCAGCGCGGCGTCGGCCCGGCTCAGCTGGGCGGTGGCGAGTGCCTTCTCCGGGCGGGCCAGTACCGCGGCGGTGAGTTCGGTGAACAGTTCGGCCGACAGCCGGGTGTCCACGGTGTGCAGCGCCGCCTGGGCGGCCTTGGCGGCGGCGGGCGCGCCGTCGGCGGCCAGCCGGACGTGGTCGCCGGCCCGGGCGAGGACCTCCTCGGCGTCGGGTGCCAGCGCCGCGTACAGGTGGAGGAATCCGCGCAGGTTGCCGGGCCGGTCGCCGCGCAGGAGGCGCCCGAGGCAGCGGTCGATCAGTTCCGCGCGGTCGAGCAGGCCTTCGCCGGCCAGGGCGGTGAGTGCCGTGGGCCATGCGTCGTCGGGCCCGGACCGGGCGGCGTAGGGGTCGGCGAACTCGGTTCCGACGTCCGGGACTTCGAAGAGCCGGCGGACGAGTTCGACGAGCCGGGGCTGGGCGCGCAGCCAGGAGAGCAGGGTGTCGTGGTGCGGAACCGGTTCGCGCAGGCCCCGGTCGGCGAACCACTCGCCGATCTCGCGGTGGTAGGAGGAGCGCACCAGGCTGCCTTCGCGCATCCAGCCGGTCACGTAGCCGTCGGTGGCGGGGGGTTCGGCGCCGGACCAGACGGCGAGGCCGTGCAGGATGAACCAGCGGGAGCCGTCGCCTCGCGCGGGCAGCCAGGCGGCGAGCCGGCCGGCGAGTTCGTGGTGGAACGCCGCGTCGCGGTGCGGCCGGAGCAGGGCCAGCAGGAGGGTGTGGAGGTCGGGGTTGGTGGACCCGCCGCCGGGCCGCGGCCAGGTGATGTCAAGCAGACGGCGGGTGGTCAGCCAGTCGTGGGCCTCCGCCGCGGTGGCGGCGGAGAGGATCCCGGCGAGTTGCAGGGCGGCGAGCTGGTCGTACGCGGCGACGTAGCGGGGGATGTCGTCGGAGGAGAGTTCGCGCACCAGCTCGGTGCGGAGCCTGAGCAGCGGTGTGCGCAGGTGGCGCAGCTCGGTGGCGGGTACGGGGAAGAGCCGGTCGACCACGCCCTGCGGGATCCGGGCGGCGATGAGCGCGCGCACCTCGTCCCAGCCGATCGGCTCGCTCGTACGGTCGGTCACGACACCCCTCCACTGCTCCGGCTGGTATCGAGAACCTAGCGCGGCTCACTGACAGTCGCGCCGGAGGGTGACGCAGTCACTGTCGGCGATGGCAGGACGTCGGGCGGCGGAACGTCGGGCGGCGGGAGTCCGACAGGCCCCCGCCGCCGTCCGCCGGGCACGGCTCAGCCCAGCGGCACGTCCATGCAGGCCCTGCGGTGGCTGAAGGTGTCGATCGACCAGCGGCCGTGGTACCGGCCGGAGCCGCTCTCCCCCACCCCGCCGAACGGAAGCTCGGGGATGCTCAGGTGGGCCACCGGGAGGCCGAAGTTCAGGCCGCCGGAGGAGGTCTCCTCGGCGAGCCGGCGCCGGGTGTCCCCGTTGTCCGTGAAGGCGTAGAGCGCCAGCGGGTGCTCCCGGTCGTTGATGAGGGCGATCGCCTCGTCGAGGCCGGCGACGTCGAGGATCGGCAGGACGGGGCCGAAGATCTCCTCCCGCATCACCGGGGCGTCCGGCTTCACCTCGGCCAGTACGGTGGGCGCGATGTAGCGGTCCGCGCGGTCGTGCCGGCCGCCGAACACGGTGCGTCCCGAGTCGAGGAGGGCGACGACGCGGTCGAAGTGCCGCTCGTTGACGATCCGTCCGTACTCCGCCGACCGGGCCGGGTCGGGGCCGTACAGGTCCTCGACCGCCCGGGCCAGCGCTCCCTCCAGCGCACGGGCCGTCGCCGGGTCGGCCAGCAGGTAGTCGGGGGCGACGCAGGTCTGCCCGGCGTTGGAGAACTTGGCGCGGGCCACCCGGGCGGCGACGACCTCGGGATCGACGTCCCGGTCGACGAACACCGGTGACTTGCCGCCCAGTTCGAGGGTGACCGGGGTCAGGTGCTCGGCGGCGGCCCGCATCACCACCCGGCCGACGTCGGCGTTGCCGGTGTAGAAGACGTGGTCGAAGCGCTCGGCCAGCAGGGCGGTGGCCGTCTCCCGGCCGCCCTCCAGCACCGTCACCGCCGCCGGGTCGACGTACCGGGGCAGCAGCCGCGCCAGCAGCGCCGAGCTGGCCGGCGCCAGCTCGCTCGGCTTGACCAGCACGGTGTTGCCCGCGGCGAGCGCGCCCGCCATCGGCACCAGCGCCAGCTGCACCGGGTAGTTCCAGGGCGCGATCACCAGGACGGTCCCGAGCGGGTCGTGCCGGGTGTGGGCGGTCGTTCCCGGCGGCAGCCGGGTGAGCGCGGAGGCGGGCACCGGATCGGGCTGCAGCCACTGCTCCAGGTGCCGCGCGGTGTGGTCGATCTCCCGTACGGTGGAGTCGATTTCGGCGCGGTCGGCCTCGGTGCGCGGCTTGCGCAGGTCGGCGTGGAGGGCGTCGGCGATCTCGTCGCGGTGTCCGGTCAGCAGGGCGCACAGCCCGGTCAGCTGTTCGGTGCGCCAGGCGAGCGGCCGGGTGCGGCCGGTGCGGAAGGTCGTGCGCAGCCGGGCGACCGCCTCGGCCGGGGTGGGCTGACTGGGCTGGGTGTTCACGGGGATTCCTCTCGGACGACGGGGTCGGGGATCCAGCTGCCGTGGAAGCCCGCCGGTACCCGTACCGGCAGGTGGACGGTGGCGATCGGGGCGCCGGTGAAGTCCTCGGCGGAGAGGACGAGCAGGTCGCTCGCGCCCCGCCCTGGGTCGTGGACGTAGGCCAGCAGGTAGCCGTCGTCCTCGCTCCGGGCGCCGTCCCTCGGGACGAAGGAGACCTCTCCGGCGTGGCGCCCGGCGCCGAGCTGCCGCACGGTGCTGCTCTGCCGGCCCAGGTCGTGCTTGATCAGCGCGTCGCCGGCGGTCTCCGGGGGCAGGTCCTCCCGCCGGTCGGTCGCGGCGAGGTGGCGCAGCAGGTCGGTGGCGACGGTGGAGTACCCGTAGCGGTGGGCGCCGCCGACCACCGCCGGGCTGACGGCGGGGAACTCCTGCGGCCGGTCGTCGAGCCGGGTCTCGGTGACCTTGCCGGAGACGGTGTCGACGGTCCAGCGGTCCAGGGTCGGGCTGCTCTGGCCGTCCAGCGCGCCGCCGGTGAACATCCTCGGGTAGCGGACCACGTCGATGACGACCCGGTCGCCGTCCTCGTGGGCGTTGAGCGTGTGGAAGACGAAGCAGGGCTCGACCTCGAACCAGCGGACCTCGGCGCCGTCGCGGGGCAGCAGCCCGACGCGGGCGCCGCCGGTGTCGTTCCAGACCGCCGGATAGGTCTTGCGCGCCAGGTTGTCGGCCGTGCCGAGCCGCGCCGAGAGGTCGAGGACGACGGCGAAGTTCCGGGTCAGCGCCATGTCGTGGACCACCGGCCGGTGCGGCATCGGGATGTCCACGGCCCGGGTGACGGCGCCCTGCGGGGAGAGCACCAGGTGGCGCAGGTCCGCGCTGTCCCGCTGCCAGGTGATCGCGTGCAGTTCGCCGGTGACCGGGTCGAGCTTGGGGTGGGCGGCGAACCCGTCGGGCAGCGTGCCGCAGAAGTCGCTGGCCCCCACCGTCTCGATCTCGTAGGAGAGTTCGTACGGGCGGAAGCCGCCCTCGACCAGCGCGTAGGTGCGGTCGGCGTGCCCGATCACATGGGTGTTGGGTGCGACGTCGGCGATCCGCGGCGCGGCGCCGGGGCGGGCCCGTTCCCCCAGGGCCTCGGCCACGGCGGCGCTGCGGACCAGCCGGTTGCGGTACCACCTGGCCCGCCCGTCGAGCAGCCGCACCCCGTGCACCATGGCGTACCCGGCGAACAGGTGCCGCGGCCTGAGGTCCTCCGGCCGCATCCCGTTCGGGCCGTTGCGCAGGTACCGGCCATTGAGCTCGGCCGGGACGGTGCCGGTGACCGGCAGGTCGAACGCGGTGACTTCCGCGCCGACCGGGGCGTAGGCACCGGTGAACGGATCGATGACGGTGGACACCCGCTGACTCCTCCAGGCCGCTTCCGACTGCCGCTGCCCCCGCGGAGCAGCGTTAGTCGGATCAACGACCCACCCACCCTCCGGGTGACGGGCGGCGGGCGGGAACCCGGCCGCCGCGTCCGCCGGGCGGGCGCCACGGGGTCACGTCGTCGGCGCCGCGCAGGCGTCCGAGCGGCTGCCCGGGGGCAGGAGCTTGCGCTCGGTGGCGGTCAGGTCCCTGGCCGCCAGCGCACAGGCCCGTTCGCGCCAGGTCTCCGGGTCGAGCGGCAGCACGTCCACGGCCGAGCCCTCCACCCAGGCGAGCCGCCCGCCGTCCTGGGACCAGTCGCCCGTGGCCCCGTAGCCGGGAGTGAAGTGGTACCGCTCCGCACCCCGGTCCACGTCCCAGAAGGTGAACGAGTTGGCCGTGGCCGTGGTGCTCAGCCAGGACGCGGAGGGGAAGCCGTTGAGCCACTGGACGCCCTGGTAGGCCAGCGTCCGCCAGGTGTGCTCGTCCATGTCGCGGATCCTGAGGCCCCCTGCGGTGGTGACCACGGCCAGCAGCCGGCCCGTCCGGTCGAAGGCCATCTGCCGGGGTGTGCCGTTCCCGGAGTCGAAGGTCTCGACGACCTTGCCCTCCTTGAAGTCCCAGATCTGGATCTCGTCTCCCCCCGTGCGGACCGCCGCCTGCTGCCGACCGGGACGGGCCACGCCGAAGACACTGGCGGCCGCGGTCGACAGCTCGACCGGTTCCTGGGTCGACGGCCGGTAGGTGCGCCCCGCCTGGGTGCCGGTCCCGAGGTCCCAGCGGGACACGTAGGAGACGGCCGAGACCACCGCGTGGTCGTCGCCGTCGAACCAGACGTTGACCCAGGCCGGGATCTCGCCCGTCCGGGGATCGGCGCGCGCCGGGTCGATGCCGGGGGGAGCGGGCAGGTCCAGGCGGCGGGCTTCGGCGAGTTCGGGGCCGGTGCCGCCCTGTTTCAGGTCCCACACCAGGACCCCGAGGCCGTCGGTCGTGACGGTCAGCAGCCGTCTGCCGTCCGGGCTGAAGATCGGGTAGCTGCGCGCGAGCGGGGTCGAGGGGCGCAGTGCCGCGAGCTGGCGACGGGTCTTCAGGTCCCACAGGCGCAGGGTGGCGCCGTCCGCGTCGATGCCGGCGACGCGTTCGTGGTCCACGTTCACGGTCCTGATCAGGCCGGTGAGCATGGCGGTGTCGAAGGGGGTCGGCGCGGGCACCCGGGCGACGACGAGGGTGCCGCCCGCGCTGACCGCCACCCTCATCGCGTCGGGAGGGCCCGCGAGGCTCACGGCCGGCGGTGTGGCC
Source organism: Kitasatospora sp. NPDC036993 (assembly GCF_055607525.1). Taxonomy (NCBI): domain Bacteria; kingdom Bacillati; phylum Actinomycetota; class Actinomycetes; order Kitasatosporales; family Streptomycetaceae; genus Kitasatospora; species Kitasatospora sp. NPDC036993. The sequence goes on from NZ_JBVJRP010000005.1 coordinate 284,176, forward strand.
GAGTCGCCGACGACCTCGTCCTGCTGGGCCGGGGCGGGCAGGTCGAGCGTGGCCGGCCGGCCCTCCTGGAGGTCCAGTACCAGGAACCGGAACCGGCCCAGCGTGGTCCCGAACCGCTGGACGGGGTTGATCAGGTAGCGCCCGGTCCGGTCGAGCCTGGGCACGTACAGCGGGCAGACCAGGCTCAGTTGGCTCGTGTCGTACTGGTGCTTCACCTTGGGCGGCCCGGTCAGGTCCCAGGCCTGGAGGACTCCTTCGGCGGTGCACCGGACGAGCGTGGAACCGTCCGCGCTGACCGTGACCTGCCCGGCCTCCTGGCCGCCCCAGGGCTCCTCGTCGAGGCGGCCGTCGGACAGCTGCCAGCGCACCAGTCGGCCGTTCGCCCCCGCGGCGGCACCGTCCGGGACGATCCGGCCGATCACGGCGGCGCCGTCCGGCCCGAACCAGGCGTCCGAGACGTGCCACCCGGCGGGCGGCGCGAGCGTGCCGCCGGCCCGCGTTCCGGTGGCCGTCTCCCACACCGAGACCCCTTCTCCGGGAACGGCCGCGAGCAGCCGCCGCCCCGTGGCGTCGAAGCGGAGGTCCGTGGCCGGCCTGGCGTTGCCGTGGGCCTGCTCGATGTCCCGCAGCCTCACCGTCCGCCAGCGGCCGTCGGTCTGACGGGTGCCCGCCGTGACGAGGCCGTAGGGGGTGGAGGTCGCGATGGTGCGGCCGTCGGCCGTGGCCGTGACCCGCCGGACGTCCCCGTCCCGGATCTGGGAGAGGGCCGGAGCGCCTGTCCCGAGGTCCACCCCCAGGAGGTCGCCGGAGAAGAGGCCGACGGTGACGCGCCGGCCGTCCTCGCTGAGGAACGCGTCCCGGATCTCGCCCCTGCCCTCCAGCGCGATCCGCTCGACGTGCCGCATCCGGACGTACTGTTCGAACAGGGCGGTCTGCGCTTCGGGGGTCGGGGCCGTGTGATAGGCGGCGGCGCTCATCAGGGCCGAGGTGGTGAGCGACACGTCGTCGAGCCGGCTCGCGAGCTGGGCGAGCTGCGGGGAGGCGGCCCGCCGCAGGTCCTCGTCGAGTGCGCCGTTGGCCCTCAGGAGCAGGGTGGAGGCGACGACGGCGACGGCGAGCAGGACGCCCAGGGTGGAGATCCCCGCCTGCCGGCGCCTTCTGGACCAGCGGGCCCGGGCCGCCTCCTGAGCCCGCCGGGCCAAGCTTGCTTCGAGGAATTCCCTTTCCGGTGCCGAGAGTTCACTCGCCCGCTGCTCGGTCCTGGCAACCGCGGTGTCGAGCAGCGCGCCCGTCAGGAGCTGTTCCCCGGCCCGGCCCAGCTCGTGCCAGCGCTCCAGGTCGTGGCGGAAGTCGGCGTGCCAGGTCAGGAACTGCCGGTCCCGTTTCACCTGGCCGGCCAGGGTGTCCCAGGCGCCGATGAGCGCCTCGTGCGCCAGCTCCACGGTCTGGCCGCGCTCCGGGTCCGCGCCGACGACCAGGATCCGCCGCTCCGCGAGCCGGACGGCGATCCGCCACCGCTCCTCCCCCGCCTCGGCCCGGCCCAGCACCGCGCGCAGCGGGGCCTCGCTCCCGGGCACCAGTCTGACCAGCGCGGTGAGCAGGCGCAGGGCGTCCTCCCACTCGGCCTCCCCGACGCACTCGCGCCAGGCGGCCTCCGCGTGCCGGCCCAGGGCGCCCCGCACCCCGCCGATCTCCTCGTACGCGGCGAACCTCAGCCGGCCCAGGGCCCGTTCGTCCCAGAGCCGGGCCAGGACGAAGCCCAGCAGGGGCAGGGCGCCGGGCTCGGCGCCGGCGTCGTCCAGCATCCGGGCGACCAGCCCGGGGTCGTACGAGACGGCGGGGATCCGGGCGAGCGGCCGCAGGATCACCTCGGACATCTGGGCCCTGCTCATCGGCAGCAGTGGGCGGACGGCGGCCCGGTCCAGGGCCGGGCCCAGGACGGGGTGCGACAGGGCCGTGTCCAGGAAGTCGGCCCGGAGCGTGACGAGCACCCGCAGCCCCGGCGGGTGCGGGTCGGGGAACAGCAGCCCCACCGTGTCGTCGTCCGCCCGCCGGGGGTCGGTCAGCACCGCCTCGGCCTGGTCGAGGACGACGAGCAGCCGGCCGGCGCGTTCGCCCAGGGCCGCCCGGGCGATGGCCGCCAGGCCGTGGCGGGTCAGGGACTCCTCCAGGTGCCGCAGCCCGGCCTGTTCCAGTGGCCGTTCCGGCCGGGCCAGCCGGGCGAGTTCCACCGCGAGGGCGGTGCGCACCGGTATCCCGTCGGCGGCCCGCACCACCAGGACCTCGTGGCCCCGGGCCCGCATCCGCGGCACCACCGCGGCCAGGGCCAGTGAGGACTTGCCGCAGCCCGAGGGGCCGACGAGGGCCACGCAGGGCCGCGGTCCCGCGTCGAGGAGCGCGGTCACGTCCGCCGCCTCGGCGTCACGGCCGAAGTACACCTCCGCGTCCGCCTCCTGGTAGGTGCCCAGGCCCCGGAAGGGGGCGGCCGGAGCCAGGACCGGGGCGAGCGGCGGGACCTGCGCGATCAGCGTCCGCGTGGGGATCATGAAGCTCTGCCGGTCCCCGGAGAGCTGGGCGATCACGACCATCCCGACGACGGCCCCGACCTGCTCGTCCCAGACGGGGCTGCCGCTGAAGCCCCTGTCGACGGGGACGCCCTGCCGGTCGGCGCCCGAGAGCTGCACCCACCCCTCGGCGGTCGCGCCGCGCAGCCGCCCGGCGTGCCACACGCCGCCGGGGGCGCTGCCGGGGAAACCCGCGACCCGCACGGAGTGCTGCCACACGCTCGCCGGCGAGGCCATGGCCAGGGGGGTCGCGCCGGGGACCGGTGCCGCCAGCCGCAGGACGGCGACGTCCCCGGTGCCGTCGGCCCGGATCGGGACCCAGTGCGCCACCTCCGCCGCGACCGGGCCGCCGGTGCCGGACAGCGGCCGGTCCAGGGTCAGGGCCCCCGCCGGCGCCGTGGCCTGGGTGCGCGGCAGCCCCAGCGCGTCGGTGACGACGTGGGCGCAGGTCACGGCCAGGTCCGGGGCGACCAGGAAGCCGACGCCGCCGGGCGTCCCGTCCGGGCCCGCGACGCGGAGGATGGCGGAGCCCAGCGCGGCGTCCGCGTTCGCGGCCCCGCTCGCGGTGCTCATCCCGCGCCCGTCACGGAGTGTCGCGCGGGGCCGGGGAGTTCCACGTCAGGGTCACCGAGAAGTTGGCCTCGGTGGCCGTGCTCGCGATCACGATGTCCGCCTCGGCCGACAGGGAGACGCCGAACTCCAGCGTGATCTCGTCCGGCCGGTGGACGAGCCCGCTCAGCCGGCCCACGAAGCTGTCGGCGACCGGCCGGATGCCGTCCAGCATCTCCCCGAAGGAGCGCGACGCCCGCGCCACGGATCCGTTGCCGCGCCCGACCCGGGTCAGCGACTCGTCGACCTCACGGATCTGCACCCGCAGCACCCCGTCGGTGCCGTCCCCCAGCGGGACTTCGACCGTACGCACCTCGGCACCCACGCCCCGACCACCCTCCCCCGTCGACCGGCAGCCCTGTTCCCTTCAACGTTCGCACGGGGCGGGCGAGTTGCGGCAGGTCCCGGAAGCAGGTGCGCCGGGGATGGCCGAAACCCGACCACCGGGCGCTCAGCGGACGTCCGCCGCGCACCGGAACCCGGCGTGCCCGCTGGAGCTGTCCGGGCTGTTCGCCGTACGGGCTCCGACCCGGTAGCGGTTGCAGTAGGAGCGGTGGCACATGTGGGAGCCGCCGCGGATGACCCTGTCGCGGCCGTCCGCCGGGCCCCGGGGGTCGACGGCGCCGGTGGCGTGCTCGGTCGACCACCAGTCGGCGCACCACTCCCAGACGTTGCCGGACACGTTGTACAGCCCGAAGCCGTTCGGTTCGAAGGCGTCGACGGGGGCCGTGCCGCGGTAGCCGTCGGCCGCGGTGTTCCTGGCCGGGAAGGTGCCGCGCCAGATGTTGCAGCGGTACTCCCCCTCCGGGTCCAGCTCGTCGCCCCACGGGTAGCGGCGCTGCTCCAGGCCGCCGCGCGCCGCGTACTCCCACTCCGCCTCGGTCGGCAGGCGCTTGCCCGCCCAGCGGCAGTACGCCTGCGCGTCGTCCCAGGAGACGTGGACCACCGGGTGGTCGCCCCGGCCCTCCAGGGAACTGCCCGGGCCCTCGGGGGCGTGCCAGGTCGCGCCGGCCACACCGCACCACCACGGGGTACGGTCCGGGCGCGGCGCCCCCCGGCGCAGTGCGGCGGGCAGGAAGCCGGCGAACACGTAGGACCAGCCCAGCCGTTCGGCGTCGGTCCGGTAGCCGGTGGCGGCGGCGAAGGCGGCGAAGTGGTCGTTGGACACGGCGTGGGCGTCGATCCGGAAGGCGCTCACGCGGACGGGGCGGACCGGTCCCTCCCCGTCCCCGGCGAAGCCGTCGGGGTCGGCGGAGCCCATCAGGAACTCACCGCCCGGCAGGTCGATCATCGTGTCCCGCAGGCCGGCCCCCGCGGTGGCGGGCCGGGCGGCCGGCCGGAGGGGGAGGCTCGTGGCGACGGGGGTCACGGCGGTCCGGGCGGGCCCGCAGCAGGCGTGGGGGGCGGCCGGGGTGTCGGGGTCGGGCATCGTACGGTCCTGTCATGAGGCGCGGGGGGCTGCCGGACGGCGTGGCCACCGCCCGGCAGCGGGGCGGGGCGGTCAGGCCGGGTCGGTGCCGCCGGGTACGGCCCCGGGCGTCCGGTTCCCGGCCGCGGCGGCGGCACGGGGGTCACCGGCCGCGGCGGCCCGGGCGATCATGCCCTCGATGTCGAAGACCCTGGCCTGGGGCGTGTAGCCGCCGTCGATGCGCAGGAGCAGGTAGCGGGCCGCGTTGCCGACGTACTCCAGGGGTTCCCCGGCCGCCGCGGCCACCACGTCCCGGTGCGGGGCCACGCTCTCCGGGCCGAGCGCGGTGAGGGCGTCGAGGGCTTCGAGCCGGAGGCTCTCCGGGTGCGCGGGAGCGGCGAACCCGGCCAGGAGGGCGACGGCCGCCGGGTCGCCCGTGTGCTTGGCGAGTGCCTCGGCGCCGGCGACGCGCACGTGCGGGTCGGGGTCGCCGGTGGCCGTCCTGCGCAGGACGGCGGTGGCCTCAGCGGTCAGGGCGCCGGCGGCCAGGGCCAGCAGGCCGATGGCGCCCCAGCGGCGCACGGTGGCGTCCGGGTCGGCGAGCGCGGTGGTGAAGCGGGGAATCCTCGCGGGGTCGCGGTGGCCCACGGCGTCCGCGATGTCGAGGATGCGGGCGAGCGGGTAGGCGTCGGCGGCGCGGGAGGCGTCGTAGCCCTCGGCGGGAGAGCCCTCCGGCAGGAAGCCGTTGTCGTGGACGGCGAGGACGTGGGCGCGCAGCGCGTCGTCGAGCCGCTTCTCGGCCTCGGCGTGGGCCGGGTCGCCGGCCAGGTTGCGGACCTGGTCCGGGTCGGCGACGCAGTCGTACAGTTCCACGCCCGGCTTCTCGTGCCAGAAGGCGTCCTGCACGTCGGTCAGGCGCCCGGCGAGGTGCTCGGCCTCCCAGGACCGGTAGCCGGCCGCGAGCCAGGCGAAGGCCTGGTGCGTTCCGTAGGGCCGGTGCGGGGCGTAGTTGCGGATGTAGCGGTAGCGTGCGTCCCGGACGGTGCGGATCAGGTCGGGGCGCTCGTCCATCCGGTTGCGCATGGAGAAGGCGAGGGCGCCGGCGGTGTCGAAGGAGGTCCGGGCGAGGCTCTCGCCGCCCATGTGCGCGGGCGTCTCGCCGCCGGCGAGTGCGACCAGGGTGGGCGGGACGCGGATCGTGGAGACGGCGGCGTCGACGCGGGTCCCGGGGGCCGGGAAGCGGTGCGCGTGGCGTTCCGGGGCGGCGACGATCAGCGGGACGTGCAGGCCCTCGTCGTAGCACCAGCGCTTCGAGCGGGGGTTGACGCCGCCGTGGTCGGAGGTGTGGATGACGATGGTGTTGTCGAGTTCGCCGTCCTCCTCCAGTTCGGCGAGGAGGCGTCCGACGAACGCGTCCATGCCGGCGATGTGCCGGTAGTAGTGGGCGAAGTCGCCGCGGATCTCGGGGGTGTCGGGCAGGTAGGCGGGCAGGCGGACCTCGGCGGGGTCGACGGTGGACTCCTCGCGGCCGAACACCGCGCTCTCGTGCGTCGGGTCGTAGTTGAACACCGCGAGGAACGGGGTGCCGTCGGGCCGGCCGCGCCAGTGCGCGGTGCGGGAGGAGTCGTCCCAGACGGCCTGCGGGTCGGCGTCGCAGTTGTAGTCGGTCTTCGCGTTGTTGGTGCAGTAGTAGCCGAGGCCGCGCAGGAGTTCCGGGTACGTGGTCATCCACTCCGGGAGGTGCGGCCTGGCGCGCTGGGAGTGGGCGGGGCCGTGGCTCTCCGGGGCGACGCCGGTCAGCAGGGCGAAGCGCGAGGGCGCGCAGACGGGTGCGGGGCTGTGGGCGTTCGTGAAGAGCGTGCCCCGCTCGGCGAGGGCGTCGAGGTGGGGGGTGGTGGCGAGCGGGTCGCCGTAGCAGCCGAAGCGGGGCGGGCAGTCCTCGCTGACCGTGAACAGGATGTTGGGCCGGGAGGAGCTCATCGGGGTCACGACCGGAACGGAACCACGTCCCGCCGGTCGTTCTCAAGGCCCTCTCGGGGCCCGGTGCGATCCTTCGGCTTCCCGTCATCCACTGTTGGCATTTCTGCAACTTGGCAGTACTGCCACTTTACGGCGCGGCCTCGCGCCTCAACGCTCCGTGACGCCCGGGCGGGCTCCGAGGCCCGTCGCCGGCGGGCCCGGCACCAGCGGCGCGCCGACCCGCTCGGCCGGGTCGACGCCGTCGTCGCGGTCATCGTCGTCCGAGTTCACCGAGGCGGTGACCGAGCCCGTCGCCCAGGAGACCAGGCCGAGGATCAGGAAGAGGACGACCAGCCCGCGCCCGGCGCCGCTGAGCACCAGCGGCCGGGTGGCCGACACCCGGCCCTCCGGCTCACTGCCCGGCTCCTCGCCGAACAGGCCCTTGGGGTAGGCGGAGGAGAGCATCACCAGGTAGGCGGTGTAGCGCATCCGGTAGCGCAGGATCGCCGTCGTCGCCTCGTACAGCGGCTGCGGCATCCGGCCGAGGATCAGCACCACCAGCCAGAGGACGAACGCCGCCATCCACCACCCCGCGTACACCAGGCCCTGCACGATCGACGCCGGGATGACCAGGATGATGCGGAACAGCACGGCGAGCCGGTTCAGCTCCCCCGGCCGCAGCCCGACCTGCACCGGGTACTCGGGCGCCTCGAACCGGAACGGCGGGTAGCGGTCCACGGTGAGCATCAGGTACGCGGTGACCCGGGTGTCGTACGGGAGGAACGCGGACAGGTAGTCCGCCACGAAGCCGGGCAGCCGGCCGAGCACCAGCGCGCCGAACCAGCCGATGACGGTGACGAAGAACGCCACCACCGACAGCACCCACACCACCACGAACTGCGGGATCAGCAGCAGCGCGCGCAGCAGCACCGTCCAGCGGTTCTGCGGACCGGGCGCCGGTATGTCCAGCACCGGACGCCACTCACGGCTGACGGGGGCGGGGGGAGCCTGCCACATCCGGGCCTCCACGGTCTCGGCACGACGGGACCCGGCGGTCGAACCCGGCCGGGTCCCTCCGAAGATCGCAGCACCCCGCCCACGCCGCGCGCCACGCTACGCCGGACGGGTCAGCAACGGCGCCCCGACGGGGTCGGCTCGTTCCCGGCCGTCCGGCCTGGTCGCGCCGGGTCGACGAGTCGCCGTCCAGACGGCGGACCTCAGGCCCGGCCGGCCGTCCCGTCCAGCATGAGCCGTCCCTGGAACAGGGTGCGCACCCCGCCGCCGACGCTTGCGAGCAGACCTCGATCAGCCTGCCTGCGGACGTTCACCCGCATTCTGGCAAGGCCGAGTTCGGCCGTGCCCTGGACGATGTCGAACGCCAGGGACTCCTCAGGCCGTCCCTGCTCCGCGAGCCATCCCGCCACTGCCAGCGCGGCCGAGCCGGTGGCCGGGTCTTCCGCGCACACCGGCTCGGGAACGAAGACCCGGGAACGGACTTCGGGCAGCCGCGGGACGAACACGGCCACCCCGAAGACGTCGGCCAGTCCGGGGACCCGCCCGGCGAGCGCCGCGACCTCGAGCGGCCGGGCTTGAGCAGACGGAAGATCGGCGGCACTCACCGGGAGGCAGACGAACCCGAGTCCAGCCGATGCCAATCGCACCGGCCCCACGGCCGCGTCCGGAGCAAGCCCCACTGCCTCGCACACGAGATCCGGCGCGACGGGCGGACCCACCTGACAGGGCCGTTCCTCCAGGGCCGCACTGTCCGCTCCCGGCCCCACCCGCGCGCGGACGATCCCGCCGCGCGTGCGCATGGCCACCCAGCCAGGCGTGGCCAGACCCTGCTGCACCGCCACGGCGGCCGCTCCCACGAGCGGATGACCCGCGAAGTCCAACTCCACGTAGGGAGTGAAGGTCCGCACGTCCACCTCCCCGTCGTCACCGCCGCGCAGGAAGACGGTCTCCGGCATGGCCAGGCGGGCAGCCAGTCGCTGCATCAGCGCATCGTCACACGCGGTATCACACAGGACCACGCCGAGCGGCCCCCCGGTCAGGGGCCCGCTTCCGAACACCTCGACCAGCTTGAACTCCATGCCCATCCTCACCAGATCCGTTCCGAGCCTCGGCGGCGTGGCTCGTCATCGCGGTTTCCTTCCGGACGACTCGGTCGTCATCGGCCGGGCCGCTGCCTGTGCCCGTCGTGGCCGGCGCCGGCGGACACGCCGATCACCGGGCCGGCGGGGTCAGTTCGCGCGGGACGGCCGAGGCGAGTGCTGCGTCCAGGGCGCCGATCCGGTCAGTGTCCGGGTCGTGCGGCGGGCCCACCGGAGCCCGCGTCCGCACCCGCGGATCCATGCCCTCATCGACGGCCCTCACGATCTGGACTGTATATCCAATCTGTACTGAGTGTCCACATCGACCGCCCGGCGCCCCGGCTCGCCGAGCCTGGGAGGCCCACCCCCGCCGGCCGCGGTTCGAGGCGGCACTCTGCCGGGCATCAACGACCCAACCGGCCCGGGACGGCCGCTGTTCGCGTTCTTCGCGGCGATGGCGGAGACCGAACGGGAGGACATCCGCGAGTCCACCCTCGAAGGGCTCGACACCACCGCCCGCAAGGGCAAGCACGGTGGCCGACCGCCGGTCGTCACCGACGACGGATCCTCGGCCCGCACAGGACGAGTCGGCTCACAGCCCGTCAGAAACGCTCACGGCAACCCCGGTTCTTCGGATCCGTTCCCACTCGGCCCCCGGACCCCGTCACGGCGTCCGGAACCCCCGGAAGGTCACCGGCTTGCGGGTCTCGAAGCCGAGGCGCTCGTAGAGGGCGATCGCGCCGGTGTTCGCCTCGGCGACGTGCAGGAACGGGCGTTCGCCGCGGGCCGTGATCCGTGCGGCGACCGCACCGACCAGACGGGCGGCGTGGCCGTGGCCGCGTGCCTCGGGGGCCGTGCAGACGGCGCTGATCTCGGTCCACCCGGGGGGCCTGAGCCGTTCGCCCGCCATCGCCACCAGGGCACCGTGGTCGCGGACGCCGAGGTAGGTGCCCAGTTCGTGGGTGCGCGGCCAGAACGGCCCCGGCTGGGTCCGCGCTGTCAGGCCGAGCATCTCGGGCACGTCGTCCGCGCCCAGTTCGACGACCCCGGTGTCGGTCCCGGCGTCAGGGTGACCGGGCCGGTCGCCGTCGGGCCGGATCATCTGGCGGCCTTCGAGGACGAAGACCGGTTCCCAGTCCGCCGGCGGCACGGCCGGGCTGCTGAACATGTCGGCGAACTCGCCCGGGCCGAGCAGTCGGGCGAGGTCGGCCCAGGCCCGCGAGTCCGGATCGGCGGACACCGCGGAGAAGGTCGAGACGCCCGGCACGTAGGTGAAGGCCCCGCCGAGCCGGCGGCCGAGATGCGCGTGGTGACCGCGGAGCGATTCGCCCACCGGATCGTCGAGGGCGGCGACAGGGCGGTTCACCATCGTGCTGTACCTCCGGTGTCGGACGGGAAGATGAGCCGACCTGGGCGGTGCCGCCCGGCTCCGGGGTGCCACCGGCCGGGTACCCGACCGGCCGGCGGGCGGCGTCCATCCTACCGGCCGGGGCCTCCGCCACGGAGAACACGACCGGACGGGGCCGGTCCCGTCAGGGTGTCCGGACCGAGGCGCCCAGCCGGTAGTCGTGGGCGGAGAACGCGGCGGCGACGGCGAAACGGTCCGCCCGTACGAGCGTCTGGCGCCATTCGACCGGACGCCCGTCGGCGTCGTGGCCGAGCCGGTCGATCGCGAGCAGCGCGGTGGTCTCGGGGCAGTCGAGCAGGATGCGTTCCCCCGGCCGGGGACCACGGCGCGGATGCGTTCCCAGCCGCCGTAGATGCGGCTGCCGCAGTGGCGTTCGAGCTCGTCGTAGAGCGAGGTGGGGGTGAAGTCGACGTCCAGCAGCGGGTGGGCCACGTCCGCGGGGAACCAGGTCCGGTCGACGGCCAGCGGCTCCTCGTCCGCCAGGCGGACGCGTTCGAGGTAGACCAGCGGCGTGGACTCCTCCAGTCCCAGCCTGGCGGCGATGACGCCGTCGGCGCGCCGGTCGAGCGCGCGCACCACGCTGCGCTGGACGGCGCCGACCTCCACCAGCGCGGGCACCGCGAGGAAGCCGCCGTCGACTCCCAGCAGCCCGGTCACCGGCCCCAGGCCGGCGCCGGCCACGACCGTGCCCGGGAGCCCGCCCCGGCCGCCCGCTGGCCGCAAGACTTGTCCGTACATTTTGCCTCGCAGGCATGACGCCCCGGTCTGGCCGGGTCAGACCGGGACGTCCACCCGCGCGCCGAGGAGAGTGAGCCCGAACAGGACGATCCTCGGCCAGGCGCCACGTCGCGATCCCGACCGGCGGCCGGAGTCCGTTCAACGGGCGGCTCGTCGGCTCCCACCTGCGGCGCTCGGCACGGTGCTGGCCGGCGACGACCCGCAGGGTGACGGCACCCTCCTTCGTCACCCGCATGAGGCGCGGTGATCCCGTACACCGCACCCGGGCGGCCGGACGGCTGACGTCGACGGCGCCGGCCTGGCGTCCCCGGACTCCGGAGGCGGCCGAAGGTACGCCGCCTCCACAGAATGGCGGATTCCGACCGTAACGCCACCGACCGCGTGTCGCTCGGGTTCCCTTTGTGTTCTCATCACTCAGGGAATCGACTCGACCACTCCTCGTACGCGCCGGCCCCGGCAAGCCAGGGCGGGTGCGTACGAGGAACTCACCGGCACGGCCCTGGAAGTCGCCGGCCTGCCCGCCGCCTTTCCGACGCCGGCCGCCCACCGCCGCCGTCACCCGGCGCCTTCCAGCAGGGCGACGACGGCACCTCCACCCTTCGAGATCCCACACCACAAGGAGTCGACACATGGCCACCGTGACCCTGAAGACCTACGCCAACCAGCAGGCCGCACAGACGGACCTCAAGACCTACGTCGAGGGCACCCGGCTCACCAACCTGAGCCAGGCGCTCAACGCCGCCTACGACGGCAAGGGCAAGGACAGCGGGAAGCACACCGTCGACGGCGGCGACGTCCAGGTGCTCCACGCCAGCGCCGGCAAGGCCGGCGTCACGAGCGTCACGCTCTTCTACTTCTTCAACGGCACCGAGTTCCGCCTCGTGGCCCTCGGCGAGCACGTCTCCTCCGACCGGTACAAGATCGACACCGACCTCGGCCAGGCGGCCTCACCGTTCCAGAAGAAGAAGACGGTCGGCCCGAAGGGCAGCTGACCCACGACCCGGGTCCGCAGGCCGGCGAAGCCCGCGGGCCTGCGGACCAACAGGCGGGTGCCGTGTCCTCCTCCTCCGTGCCGCGTTGAATTCCTTGATCAGCGAACGAGCGAGGAGCACGCGATGGGACACCGCATCCGAAAGGCCGCCTTGGCGGCGGCCGTGGTCACGATGATGGCGGCACAGTCCGCGGCGGCCGGCCCGTCGATCCCCGACAGGACCGACGCCGCGTTCCAGCAGGACTGCCTGACCGCCCTCAACACCGCGCGGGCCGCACACGGCGCCCCCGCCCTGACCACCGACCAGAGCGCCGTGGACGTCGCCAGGCGGCGGGTGCAGCAGCAGGGCCCCGACGGGCAGCTGAACCAGCACACCGGCCTGCCCCTCGGGTACGGCGAGACGCTCTACTCGGGTTCCGCCGGCTCCGAGCTCAAGAACCCCGACCAGGCCCCGCACACCTGCGGGGACGCGGTGGCCAGGTGGTACAGCGAACACCGAAGCTACGACTACGCCGACCCCGGCCACTCGACCGACGGCAGGGAGACCGGCAACTTCACCATGCTGGTGTGGAAGTCCACGACGAAGGTCGGCTGCGCCAGGGCGGCCGACTGGCACCACGACGGCGAGTGGTACTGGTACGACACGTACGTCGTCTGCGACTTCACCCCGCAGGGGAACGTCAGAGGCCAGTACGCGGAGAACGTCCTGCCCCCGCAGTCGGCCACCGGGCACGGGCACCCCGCGTAGCGGCCCGGCTCGGCCGTGCCCATCACCCGCACAGGCCTGCCCGACGGAGCGAGGAGTCCCCCGGTGATCGACTTCACGGTGCTGACCGACCTGGCCTTCCGCGAGGGCGTCGAGCGGATCGGCGTCGGCGTCGTGGTCCGCGACGCCTCCGGCCGGGTCCTGATGATCCGCCGGGCCGTGCACGACGTCCTGCCCGGGCTGTGGGAGTACCCGGGCGGCGGCCGGGACGACGGCGAGACGGTGGAGGCCGGGGCGGCCCGGGAGCTGGCCGAGGAGACCGGCCTCACCGGCCTGCCGCTGGAGTACGCCCGGCGCCTGGACTTCACCAGCCAACGCGGGCTGCGCGTACGCCAGTTCGTCTTCACCACGGTCGTCAGGGACGGCACTCCCATCACCCTCTCCGCCGATCACGACGGCCACCGGTGGGCAGAGCCCGGCCGACTGCCAACCCCCATGTCATCATCCGCCGGCGCCTGGTCGCCGTCGTCCACGAACAGGCCGGCACCGGGCAGCCCGTCCCCGCCTGCGGCCACGTCTTCGACGGCGGCGTCCTCACGCCCGAACAGCAGTCCCGGATCCGCCTCGACCCGGCCGAGCACACCGAGTGGCGCTTCGAGACCGCCCACGACTGGCACACCCACCTGAACCCGGACCGCTACCGGCGGCTCCTCCGGATCCTGCGCGCCCACCGCTCCGGCACCGCCTCCTACCTCGAACTTCCGGGCCCCGCCGACGACTTCGAGGGCATCATGGTCCTCGTCACCGACCCTGCCGGACGGCTGCTGATGCACCACCGCGACGACAGGCCCGGCATCGCCTGGCCCGGCTACTGGACCCCGATCGGCGGGTGGCGCGAGGCCGACGAGACCCCCGAGGAGACCGCGGCCCGCGAGGTCCGCGAGGAGGCCGGAATCACCATCACCCGGGCGCGGCTCGTCCCCGGCCCGCAGCACCACCACGTCTCCCCGCTCGTCCGCGTCCTGCACGCCGTCTGGGACGGCCCGGAGCGCGACCTGCGGCTCGGCGACGAGGGCCTGGCCGTACGCATGGTCCCGTTCGACGAGGTGCTCGACCTCAAGGTCCCGCCCTACATGCACCACTACCTGCCGCTGCTCGCCGCCGGGAGCACCTCGTGACCCGGCCCACCGACCCCGGCCACCCGTCGGACACCGCGCCCTGCGCGGACCCCCTGATGCTCGTCGTCGGGGTCCACCTCGTCCTGGCCAACGACGGCGTCCTGCGCGACTCCCCGGCGGCCTCCATGGCCGCGTCCCGCCGCCTGCTCGCCCACTTCCTCCGGTCCTGCCCGCCGACGGACGGCCCACCTCTGCCCCCGCCCGCGCCGCTCAGCCTGCACGACCTCTACGAGCCACCGCACCGAACGGGGTGACCGCCGACGGGGGCGTGGCTCCGCCGCAGAAGCTCCTCGCGTTCGGCGTCCGGGATCGTCATCGACTCGGCGAGCACGGCGGCGAGCGCGTCCACCTGGGTGTGGTCGACGCCGGCGCGGAAGAGCCACCGGATGCTCTCGTCGCGCGTGACGAGGTCGATCGCCAGCTGCGCGCTCCCGTCCTGGGCGGTCGCCGCCCGGACGTACCGCACGTGGTCGATCGGGATGTCCCGGCGGATCTCGCCCTGTTCGAGGAACGCGCTGGTCCTGGCCGTGATGACGCGGCGGTCCGTGACGGCGACCAGCGCAGTCGCCGCGGCCTTGTCCATCGCCGCCGCCAGTTTCGCCTTCGCTCCGCCGAGGATCGCGGAGATCGGCCCGAGGGCGTCGAGCTGGTCGGGGAAGCCGAGGACCCGCAGGGTCTCCCCGTCCTCCAGGGACCACCGCAGGACGCGGAGGTACGGCTCGGGGTCCAGTGTTCCGGGTGCGCAGAGGATGCCCGGGGCCTTGAGCGGAGGGGCCGGCGGACGGAGGGCGTCGGCGAGGGGCTCGATCACCTCCAGAAGACGGACGGAGGTCTGGCGGGCCGCCTTCGAGTCCCTCCGCTTCGCCGTCAGCGACTGTGACAGGGCGTCGCGTCCGGGGAGGGCGGCGGTGATGCGCAGCTCCCGGGTCAGTGCGGCGACGAGGCCCGTCGTCTCGGCGAGTGCGGAGTCGAGCTCCGTGCGGGTGTCGCGCGCGATGACGTCGGCGTACCGCGCCTCGTCGGCGTCTTCACGTCCGGCCGCCGCCGCCCGCGCGGCGCGCAGCGCCTGGTACCCGGTCCATGCCTTGACGGAGGAGAGCAGGGCGTTGGCGTCGAAGACGACGGCCTCGGCGTTCGTCTGAAGGTACTCACGGTGGTGGCGAGGGTCGGACCGGTCGATCTGCCCGACGTGGTCGCGGACGTTGTGCCGGTACAGCTCGAGCTGCTTGAGCAGCAACGGTTCACTGCCCGCGAGGCTGTCCCACAGGGAGGTCGGGACCGATTCGACCTCCCGTGCCTGCTCGACCGCGCGGTCGACGGCGGTGACGAGCCCCGTCAGTTCGGCCCACTGCTCCTTGCGGATGGTGGTGAGCACCTGGCTCGTCAGCGCGATGTTGGTCCTGACCAGTCCGGTGATCTCGCCCAGCTGCGTCTGAAGGGCGATCATGGCCAGCGCCGGTCCGACCGCGGCCGCCAGCTGCGCCGTGCTCGCCGCGGTCACCGGGATGAAGCGGGCCTGGGCGAGAGTGCCGGAGGAGAGCACCGTGCCCAGGTTCATGCCGTCCTTGACGGCGAGCGTTCCGCCGGCCTTCAGCAGGGCCTGGGTCGCGTCGCTGAGCCGGTAGAGCCCCTGCAGCCCGGCGACCGCGTTTCCGAGGTTGCCCGCCACGGTCGCCGTGTTCCCGATCGAGGCGAGCACCGTGGCGATCCGCTCGCGGTCGGCGGCCGGCACCAGCCGCAGGTCGATCGGATCGGGCCCGAGTTCCGCCGGGACCTCACCGAAGACGGCGGCAACCCCCGGGAGCATCTCCGCCAGGACGGTCGACACCGTCGTCGGGTCGGCGGTGCCGCTCCGGCCGTCCTCAGGCTCGACGGTCTCCGGCGGGTCCGAAGGGTGCTGCATGCGATGTCCTTCCCCAGGGGCGCGCAACGGCCGGAGGTCCTCGGCGTTGACCGCCGAATTCTACGGCTCGGCACCCGCGGCGTCGGCGCTGCGCCGAAAGCCCGGCCACCAGCGCGAGGCGTGCCTCCTCCGCTACGCTCACCCCGACCTCGACCCGCTGCTCCGCCCCGCACCGACCGCCCGAAGTCCCCGTCCGCCCAACCGTCTTGGAGGTAGCACCGTGGAGAGCCTTCGCCAAGCCGTAGCCGTGATCGTCCACGACCGGGACCAGGGCCTGGTCGCGACCATCCACTACGCCGCGGACAGCTGGGGCACCACTCCGGCCTGGACGATCCCCGGCGGCAAGGTCGAGGTCGGCGAACGCCTCGACGCGGCCGCCGCCCGCGAGCTGCGGGAGGAGACCGGGCTGCTCGTCGAACCGGAGGACCTGCGGCTCGTCCACACGGTCCAGGTCCGCGACGGCTGGGACGGCCAGGGGCCGTTCCTGCTGTCCGTCTTCCTCGCCACCACCTGGCGCGGCGAGCTGACGAACACCGAGCCGGACAAGCACCTCGGCGTGTTCTGGTCCCCCGCCGACCGGCTGCCGCTGCCGATGTTCCCGACCGCCCACGCCGCCCTCACCCTCCACCTCTCGGGCGGCCGGGGCTTCTCCACCTACGGCTGGGACGACGAGCCCTTCGACCCGCGCACGCTGATCGGCGGGTGAGAGCGGTGGGCCGACACGGGCGACCGCCCGCCCCGCGGCTGCCGGACGACACCGACGCCCGGCTGCGCGCCATCGCCGACGGACGACCCGTCGTGGAGGAAGGCGTCGTCACCTTTCCCGGCGGCACCGTCCCGTACGCCTACCGGACGGTGCACAGGCCGGACGGCACGACCGACCGCCACCTCGTCCGCCTGGATCCCCCGCCGCCGCAGCCGTTCCACTGACCGGCTGCCGGCGGTCGGACAACACGGTCGACAGGGCGAGACCGGTTGACGCAGAGTCTTGTCATGGCTGATCTCTCCTCCTCGTCGTTCCCGGTTTCCTCGTCGTTCCCGGTTTCCTACTGGTCGCGGGCGGCGACCGTCGCCGATGCCCGCGCTGTCCACGAGTTGGTCGCCACCTGCGAGCGCGAACTCCTGGGCCGTCCCGAGACCGAACGCGACCGCATAGCCGCGGACCTCGGACTGCCCGGCCTCGACCCGGCCGTCGACACGCTGCTCGTGTACGACGCGACCGGGCGTCTCGTCGGCCGGGCCTGGGTGCACGGCGGCCGACGCAGTGCGGTCGACGTCCACCCCGGCCACCACGGGCGGGGGCTGGGCGGCGCACTGCTCGACTGGGCCGAGACACGGGCACGGCAGGCGGGCAGTGAACGGCTCAGCCAGACGGTCTGGGACAGCGACCGGGCAGCGGTGGAGCTGTTGCGCTCGCACGGGTACGAGCCGTTCGTCACCCAGTGGCAGCTGGAGATCCGGATGCCGGCCGAACCCGTGGTGCCCGCCCCGCCGCCCGGCATCACCCTGCGCTGCTTCCGGCCCGGTGACGAACGGGCCGCGTACCGGCTCACCGAAGACGCCTTCGACGAGTGGCAGAAGCGGCGGAAACCCTACGAGGAGTGGGCCCGGCACACCGTCGAGCTGGACACCTTCGCACCGGCGCTCTCCCCGCTGGCGTTCGCCGGCGATCAGATGGTCGGCGCCGTGCTGTCGCTGAACGTCCCGGACACCGACGAGGGATACGTCGAGCGGGTCGCGGTCCGCAAGGATCACCGCAACCAGGGGATCGCCCGGATGCTGTTGCAGGCGTCGTTCCGGGCCTTCTACCGCCGGGGCCGCCGGACGTGCACGCTGTGGACGCACTCGGAGACCGGTGCGCTGTCCCTGTACCAGCGGGTGGGCATGACGGTCCGGAGCAGCTCCGCGGTCTACGGCAAGGCACTCGGCGGCGAGTGACCCGAACCGCGTGTGCGGGCCCTGCTGGAGCTGCCAGGCCGCAGCTAGGACAGCGTCTCGGCGACGCCGGGCGTGAGCCAGTGCAGACGCTCGGCCAGGCCGGCCTCCCCGAAGTGGGCGGTCGTCTCCTCACGGCCCTCGGTGAAGTGCTCCCCGGACCGCTTTCCCGCACCCGCGGGGTCAGCCCAACCACGACGGGTACATCGACTTCACCGACCCGTTCTCCCCGCACGCGCGGGGGTCGGCCACCTTCCGCTGTGGCCGGCGAGCCCACCCACGAGCCCCGCGCCGAGTCGGTCGCCCCTCCCGGCCCGGCTCCGTCGCCGGGGCGAATGGTCGCGGGGAGCGTGGCAGCGGTGGCGGCGTACGGCTTCGTCCTCATCCTGCCGATGCCCCACGGTACGGGCGTCTGCGTCATGCGTCCTCCTCGTATCGATGGTGCCGGATCGCTGCCACCGCCTCGCCGCTGAGCGGGACTGCCTTCGAGCCCGCGCGGACGGAAGGCACCGACGGCCCGACGGGGGGGTCGGTCGTCACCCGCCCGGTCGTCGCCGGCGGGCTCAGCCCGGCGCGGGGGCTGCCCCGGAACCGGGGTCGGCTTCCCCCTCGGACCCCTCCTGCCCGCCGGGCACCGCGGGCCCTTCGAGCTGGTGGATCAGGGTCTTGAGCGCCGCGATCTCGTCGTTCAGGGCCTTCCTGCCCGCCTTGGTGAGTTCGATCCAGGTGCGGGCGCGTTTGCCCTCGTAGCCCTTGTCGATCGTGACCAGCCCCGCCTTCTCCAGGACCGCGAGGTGCTGGGAGAGGTTGCCGGCGGTGAGACCGAGCGTGCCGCGCAGGAACGTGAACTCCACCCGCCGGGCTTGCTTGGACACCGCGAGGATGCCCAGGCGCACGCGTTGGTGCACGACGTCGTCAAGGCTGCTGGTGGGGTGTTCACTCATGCGGCGGACCGTACCCGGACCCGCTGCAGAAGAGCGAGCCCGAGTCCGCCGAACAGCAGGATGCCCCCGTCGAGCAGCAGGCCGGGGAGGAGGCCCCACGGCGACGGGTCGGGGAGGGTGCCGGAACTGAGCATGGCGGCCAGGTATCCGCAGGTGATGGCGAGGAGCGGCCAGCTCCGCTCGATCCAGGCGAGCAGCAGCAGCGCCAGGCCGATCGTGCCGGCCGGGCTCACCACCGTGTTGAAGAACAGGGCGAAGGGCGACGGCCCGTGGAGGTCTCCGAGGAACCCGGGATGCTGGGCCGTCCACACCACGTAGACGGTGATGAGCACGACCAGGACCAGACCCAGCGCCAGGTACGGCCCCACCCGGGTCCCCAGACCGAGCCGTCTGGCTCGACGCAGGTAGAACCAGCTGATCGCGGCGTAGGCGAGCACCAGCGCCACCGGCCAGTACCACATGGCCGGCGGCAGGCCGCCGGGATGGTGGTCGCCCTGGCCGTAGCGGACCACCGGCGCCGCGCCCAGCCGCACGGCGGCGAAGACGAGGAGGGGGAACCAGGCACCGCGCTGCTCACGGCGGACCCGGTCGACGAGGGCCCGCTTCATCGCCAGGAGGTGGCGGGGGTCGCTCGGGGGTGGAACAGGGTGAGTCGTCATGCGGAAAGGTTTGCATGACAAACCAGTTGTGTCTAGAGATTCATTTGCAGCAAGATCAACGAGGGCGGGCGAGCCACCCGGAGCGCCGCATCAACGAGACGCTTCTGGCGTGTCCTCAATGCACGTTCACCAGACCGACTTTCGGGGGCTCCTGGTGAGAGCAACAGAGAGCCATACTGGGACACGCTCGCCGCAGGCTCGGCCTGACGACCCCGGGCCCGACCGGCGGCTCCGCCGACCGCCCTTCATGGAGGAGCCCCATGCCCGACCCCGTCTCCGCTGGCCCGGCCACGTCCGACCCCGACTGGCCCGCCCTGCTCCGGCAGGGCACCGGCCCCACCCAGGCCGCATTCCGCGCGCTCGTCGAGCAGACCCGGCACTACCACGGCTACAGCCCCGACCTCGTCTGGGGCAGCCTGCAGACCCGCGCCTACGCCGAGGAGGTACTGCGCCTGGTCGTCGACCTGCACGCCGTCCCGCGCGACATCGAGGCCGGCGCCTCCGAACGCGTCGCCCGCGCCCAGTACATCGGCCAGGACGGACGGACCTACCACGTCCTCCTCGGCGAACAGGCCCTGCTCACCGGCATCGGCGGCCCGGCCGTGATGCGCCCCCAGCTCGAACACCTCCTGGAGACGATGTCGTCCCGGCCCGGTCTCCGCCTCGGCATCATCCCCGCCCGCGCCAGGCTCACGGTCTACCCGGGCGACGGCTTCGGGATCTTCGACGGCGCCCGCGTCGAGGTCGAGGGCTACCGGGGAGGCGAGACGATCACCGACGAGCGCGTCCACCTCTTCCACCGCGCCTTCGACCGGCTCCGCGAGTCCGCGGTGTACGGGGAGGACGCTCGCGCCGTCATCACCTCGGCGCTCCGGGCTACCTGATCGGGACGCGGGAAGCCGCCCCGGTGAGGCCCAGGCGGAAGGGACGTGATCCTCGGCCGTCCGGCCCGTCACCCCGTCAGATCCTCCGCCCGATCGCCAGGTACTCCGCGAGGTGAGGATGCGCAGCGCGTCGTGGGAGAGTTGCTTCCGCAGCCGTGGATGCGATCACCGAGACCGGGCAACCGTCAAGTTCGGCTAACCAACCTGTCCATCCGCGTTCCGCTCCCACCACGCAGGCCGAATCGGCGGACCTACAGAGCAACAGTGGCCCTCGCCAGGCCGATCGTGACACGATGTGCGAGCAGGTCTGACACCTCGACAACGTGTACAACGGATCAGGCGAAGCCTTCACTTGCACACCCGGCAGAGTGGTCAAGAAAGTGCAAAGCCCCTTCTTCGCCGCAGGTCGCGAAGGGTACTCCCCGCACCCTCGGGGGTCAGCCGTGGAGCGGGACGTACGCCGAGCGGTTCATGACGTACTCAACCGCGCGCTGCGCGCGGCCGGCCTCCTCGCGGTGCACGCGCAGGCCGGGATGGAGTACCTCGACCCGACCACGTCGCGGGCGTTCGCCGTCGCCGACCACCAGGTCGCCCACATCTACGTGCGCGACCCCGCCGACCTGCCCCTGGTGGAAGGCCTCGTCCGGGCGCTGCCCGGCGTGGAACGCGTCCTGGACACCGCCGGCAAGGCGGCGCACGGACTCGACCACGCCCGGGCGGGCGAACTCGTCGCCGTCGCCGCACCCGACGCCTGGTTCACCTACTACTACTGGCTCGACGACGCCCGCGCCCCGGACTTCGCCCGCTGCGTCGACATCCACCGCAAGCCCGGCTACGACCCCGCCGAGCTCTTCCTCGACCCCGCCGACCGCCTGGTCGGACTCCGCGTCGCCACCGCCCTCGCCCGCCGACGACTCGGCCTGCGCTCCACCCTCTCCGTCATCCCCCTCGACGCCGGCCACGTCCGCGGCAGCCACGGCCGCCTCCCCGACCACCCCGACGACGGCCCCGTCCTCCTCCTCTCCGACACCACCCGCCTCCCCCGCCTCCGGCCCCGCTACGCGGCCACCGACCTGCCGGAGCTCCTCCTCCGCCTCGCGGGCTGACCGGGTCCGGCGTACGGCCCGTCCGCACGGGCCCGGACAAACTCCCTGCGCTCCGCAGATGGGCCGTCACCTCGGCCAGGAGGACGGGCTCCCGCTGTAACCGTCACCCTCCGGTTGCGAGTGTCGTCCGGATCCGTATCATCTGCGCATGCCATCTGCCGCGACACCGTCCGGGCCCATCTACAACATGAGCCGCGCCGTTCCCGAACTCGGCCGTTTCCAGGACGCCGCGAAGGCCGGGAACTGGACGGCGATCCGCGCAGGATTCGCCTCCCTCGACAACCAGCAGGACATCGCCGCGGCCGCGCGGACCGTCGCCGAGGTTCCAGCGGTGGCCCCCATGTTGAAGGCGGCGGTCAAGGCCGCGGGCGACACCCCTGACGCAGTGCTGCCCCACACCCTGCTGGCCTACAACCACATCCGGCTCGGCTGGACCATCCGCACCAGCTACCGCGCCAGACACGTCTCCGCGTCAGCCACTCCGCGGGGCGGACGGCCGCGTTCCGGCCGATCGGGCGGTGCGGGGTTGACGGGGAAATTGGTCTATGCCACTTTCTGATCGCGCGGCCCGCCACCACCTCCCCCCACCGCTCGACCCGAGGTGAAACCGGGCTCCCCTCCGCCGGTGCCGCGCGCCGTCCCCCACGTCAGGAGAGGAACCCCACCCCATGAGCACCCGAACCACCCGCCGACGCCCCCGCGTTCGCGCGGTGCTCGCCGCCGCCGTCGCCGCCGGGCTCGGCGCGAGCCTCCTCGGCGCACTGCCGGCGGCCGCCGCCGGCGAGACGCTCGCCGTGCAGTACCGCAACGGCGGCAGCGGCACCGCCCAGGCCGCGCCGTGGCTCAAGGTCGTCAACACCGGCTCCGCGCCGGTCGCCCTCAACCAGGTCAAGCTGCGCTACTACTTCAAGGCCGACTCCCCCCCGGCCGCCTACCGCTTCGCCTGCGACTGGGCCGTCCGGGGCTGCGCCAACGTCACGGGCACCTTCGGCACCATCGGTGAGCCCGGCGCGGCCGCCGACCGCTACCTGGAGATCGGCTTCACCGCGGGCGCCGGCACGCTGGCCCCCGGGGCGGACAGCGGGGACCTGCAACTGCGCTTCCACCGCTCCGACTGGCAGTCGGTGGAGCAGGGCGACGACTACTCCTTCGGCAACACACAGACCGGGTACGCGAACTGGGCCAAGGTGACCGCCAGCGTCGGCGGCGCCCAGGTCTGGGGCACCGCCCCGACCGCGCCGACCGTCCCGACCGGTGCGGTGCTCTTCGACGACCTCGACTACGCCGGCCACGACGACCCGGCGCTCGCCGCCCACGGCTGGAACGCGCGCTCGGGCGGCGGCGGTCCCGGCGTGGGCGGGGCGGCCTGGGCGCCCGAGAACGTCACCTTCGCCAAGGCGGCCGGGAACTCGGTGATGACCCTGCGGACCACGACCGCCGGCAGCGCGGAGTCCACCCGGCAGAGCGAGTTCCACAGCCAGGCCACGAAGTTCCGCAACGGCACGTACGCCGCCCGGGTCCGCTTCTCCGACGCCCCGGTCTCCGGCCCCGACGGCGACCACCTGGTGCAGAGCTTCTTCGCGATCAACGACCTCAAGGCCCCGATGGCCGACGACTACTCCGAGTACGACTTCGAGTACCTGCCCAACGGCGGTTGGGGCGAGACCTCGAACATCTTCTTCGCCACCTCGTGGGAGACGTACGGCCCCGAGCGCTCCGACAACGTGTACACCACGGCCCGCACCTCGTTCGACGGCTGGCACGACCTCGTCCTGACCATCGACGACAGCGGCATCGTCTACTACGTCGACGGGGTCGAGTTCGCCCGCCACGACGCCCGCTACCTCCCCGAGCGGCCGATGGTCATCGCCTTCAACCAGTGGCTCACCGACCTCACCGGCCGGGCCGGCACCGAGGAGCGCGCCTACGAGGAGCAGGTGGACTACGTCCTGCACGTCAAGGACCAGGTGCTGACCCCCGCCCAGGTCGGCGCCGCCGTGGCCGGCTACCGCGCCGCGGGGACGTCCTTCACCGACTCGGTCCCCGCGTCCTGATCCGACCGCCGACGGACCGACCGACCGACGGGCCGACCGACGGACCGTCGGGGGCGATCCGACCGGGCTTGGCGCCTCCGCTCCGTTCCACGGAGCCGACGGCGGCCGTCCGGGCGGATCGCCCCCGAGTCCTCGCCACTCAGCGGGTCTCGATCACGACCTTCTCGATGACGACGTCCTGCACGGGGCGGTCGTTGCGGCCGGTCTCCGACGTCGCGATGGCGTCGACGACCTTCTGACCGGCCGCGTCGGCGACCTCACCGAAGATGGTGTGCTTGCCGGTGAGCCAGGTGGTCGGCCCGACGGTGATGAAGAACTGCGAACCGTTCGTCCCGGGCCCGGCGTTGGCCATGGCCAGCAGATAGGGCTTGGTGAACGCCAGGTCCGGGTGGAACTCGTCCGCGAACTTGTACCCCGGCCCACCGGTCCCGTTGCCCAGCGGGTCACCGCCCTGGATCATGAAGCCCTCGATGACCCGGTGGAACACCGTGCCGTCGTACAGCGGCCCGTTGCTCGGCCGGCCCGTGTTCGGGTCGACCCACTGCCGCTCGCCCGTGGCGAGCTCCACGAAGTTCTTGACCGTCTTGGGGGCGTGGTCCGGCAGCAGCCGGATCACGATGTCGCCCTTGTTGGTCTTCAGCGTCGCGTACAGCTCTTCCGCCATGTCGGTCCTTCCGTCGTCACCCATGTGGCGCGGCCAGTCTCCTGGCTGCCCGGACCGGCCCCGGGCCGACGACACGACATCTCACCCACACGAGTGGCCCCGGGAAGCTCCCGCCTACGGAGGCCCACGCCTCCCACCGGTCCGGCGGAAGCAGGCCGCACGGTCGCCTGTGCGAGGACCCGGACATCCTGCGGCACCAGGAACACGAGCGATCAGCCCACATCGGCGCCTGCCGGCCACAATCCCCCGTCCGTCACAGCGGCAGGGACATCACCAGGTCGGTGGTGGCGAATCCGAGCGAGGTGTACAGCGCGATCGCGGTCTCGTTGTGCGCGAAGACGTGCAGTCCGATCCGTACCGCGCCGAGTTCACGCGCGAGGTCGGCGCCCGCGAGCATGACCGCCCGGCCGTAGCCGCGACCGCGCAGCCCGGCGTCGATCTCGATGTCGTGGACGAAGGCCGCGGTCTGCGTGCCGTGCGGGCGCAGGTGCAGCCAGAAGATGCCCACCCGCTCGCCGCTCACGGCGTCCCGGGCCAGGCAGAGACGGGTGTCGTCGGTGGCGAGCCCGTCGGGCAGCAGCTGGGCCAGCTTCTCCGCGGACCTCGCCGCGGCCTCCTCGGCCGTCCAGTTGCCCGAAGTCACGTTGCTGGCGGCGTACTTGGCCACGATGTGGGCGAAGTAGGCCTGGAATTCGGCCTCGGTCATCGGGTCGAGTCGCACCTGCGGAGACGTCACCGTCCGGAGGCTACCCGAGGCCCGGCCGCCGCTCCAGACCGGGTGCGCCGCTCAGCCCGCCCCAGGTCTCAGGCGGGTCGTTCATCGCGCCCGCCTCTTCGCGTACTCCTGTAGGGAGGACACCCCCGGGGCGCCGCGGCTCTCGGCCTCGATGCCCTGGACGGCGGCGGCCAGGCCCAGGACCGTGGTGACGCACGGGATGCCCCGGATCGCAGCGGCGGTGCGCAGGGCCCGGCCGTCGTCCGGGGCTCCGGGCCGGGCGGGTGCGGTGCACGGGGTGGTGACGACGAGGTCCGGCTCGCCTGCCAGGATGCGGTCGACGGCGGTGGGCTCGCCGTCCGGGCCCGGTCCGGCACCGGGTCTGCGGACGGTCCTGGCGGGAACGCCGTTGCGCCGCAGGACGTCCGCGGTTCCCTCGGTGGCCAGGATCTCGAAGCCGGTGTCGGCGAGCACCTTCAGCGGCAGCACCATGACCCGCTTGTCGCGGTCGGCGATCGACACCAGGGCCCGCCCCTTGGCGGGGAGCCGGGGGTGGGCGGCGGCCCGCGCCTTCGCGTAGGCCGCGCCGAAACCGGCGGCGATGCCCATCACCTCACCGGTGACGGCCGTCTCCGAGGCGGGTGAGGTGGCCGGGCAACCGCCTTCGCCCGTACGGAACCCGGGCCGGGGCAGCGCCGTCGCCCTGACCGCGATCGCCGTGCCCGGCGGCGGTGTTCCACCGTCGCCGGCGGCCGGCAGTGTCCCGTCGGCGCGGAGTTCGGCGATGCCGGCTCCCAGCATGATCCGGGCCGCGGCCCCGGCCAGCGGCACTCCGGTGGCCTTCGAGACGAACGGCACGGTGCGGCCCGCCCCCGGGCGCGCCCCGCGCACGTGCAGAAGACCGGCGGCCAGGGCGAACCGGACGGCGATCAGCCCGTGGGCGCCGATCCGGGCGGCCAGTGCCTCGGTGGACTCGCGGATCCGGGCGAGGTCGGCGCGGCCGAGTGTGACGGGCGGCAGGGTGCAGGCCGGGTCGCCGGAGTGGCCGTGCTCGCCCTCCACGTGCTCCGTGATGCCGCCCACGTACAGTTCCTTGCCGTCGTAGAGGGCGTCGACGTCGATCACCGTGGCGTCGTCCGGAAGCCGGCGCGGCGGGTCCGGGAGTGGCGGGGAGGCCGCTGGGGTTCCCATGATCGGCACGCCGGCCTCGGCGAGCCGGTCGGCGAGGCCGAGCGGGGTCTCGCCGCCCAGGTGCAGCAGCACTCCGGCGACCTCGCCGGTCGCCTGCTCGGCGGCCACCACTTCGAGCACGTCCTCGAAGGTGAGCGGCTCGCAGTACAGGCGGGGGCCTCCGTCGGCTCCGGAGGCCGGGGCGCAGTGGACGAGGACCGGGTCGTAACCGGCGGCGGCGAGCGCGGATCCCGCGTGGGCGCACAGGTAGTCGGAGTCGATGCCGTGGCCGGTCCGGGTCGGCCCTCCACCCAGGATGATGATCTTTGGTGGGGTGTCGGTGGACGGCTGCGAGAGTGCCCCGGGCTCAGCGGCGTAGCTGGAGTAGCGGCATCCGGCCGAGGTGGCGGGGTACCCGGGGCGGATGCCGAGGACCCGGCGCAGCTCCCGCACCGCCTCCTCCGACATCCCGCGCAGCCGGGCGATCCGGGCGTCCGACAGGCCGTGCCGCTTCGCCAGCCGCAGGGTCTGCGGCAGGGCGGCGCCGCGCTCCTCGGCGACCAGCCGCGCCACCTGCTCGACGCGCGCGATCTGCTCCAGGAACCACGGGTCGATGCCGGTGGCGGCGGTCAGCTCGTCGACGGTGGCACCGGCCCGGATGGCCTGGTGCACCTGGTTGATGCGGCCGTCGGCGGCGAGCGGGCGCAGCGCCTTGTGGAGGGCCTCGGGGAAGGACCGGCCGATCGCCACCGACTCTCCCCCGGACGCGAACCGGGACACCCTGACGACCACGTGGTCCGGGCTCGGCTCACCGATGGGCGGGGGCTGCGCGATGGTCTGGCCGCGGAGCCCGTTCAGGCGATGTCCGGGCAAGTGGAGTTCGCGCAAGGTGTGCCCGAGCGCCAGCCTGGTCGCGATCCGGGCGAGCGGGAGGCCGGTGGCCGTGGCGGCCAGCGCGCTGGAGCGGGTCGTCCCGGGCTTCGTCGCGACCGCGGTCATCCGGCCGGTGCGCGGGTCGACCGCGAACCGGACGGTGACGCCGCCGGTGACGCCGAGCCCGGCCGTCACGGCCGCGGCGGCGTCGCGCATCCGCCGGTGGTCCCGTTCGGAGAGCGTCATGGCCGGGGTGACCGCGATGGAGTCGCCCGCGTGGCTGCCCATCGGCTCCAGGTACTCGGTCGACCCGACGACGGCCACGTCGCCGTCGCGGTCGCGCAGGAGCTCCAGCTCGAACGTCTTCCAGCCGAGCAGGGATTCCTCCAGCAGCACCTCCCCTGCGGGGCCCGCGGTCAGCGCGGTGTCGGCCAGGGCGGACAGTTCCCGCCGGTCGTGCGCGACGCGCGGGCCGGTGCCCCCCGCGTGGTGGACGGGCCATACAGCCACCGGGTAGCCGAGGTCGTCCGCCGCCGTCTGACACTGCGCCGGCGAACGGCAGATCACGCCACGCGCCACCTCGGCGCCGGCCCGCCGGGCGATCCGCCGGAACGCGCCCCGGTCCCGGCCGGCCCGGATGGTGTCGATGTCGGCACCGATCAGCTCGACGCCGTAGCGTGCGAGCACTCCGGACTCGTGCAGGGCGAGCGCGATGGCCAGTGCGGTCCGCCCGCCGACGGTGGGCAGCAGGGCATCCGGCCGCTCCTTGGCGATGACCTTCTCCGCGGTCTCGGCCGTCACCGGTTCCAGGTAGGTGGCGTCGGCCTGTTCGGGGTCGGTGGTGATCGTCGCCGGGTTGCTGTCGACGACCGTGACGCGGAGCCCCTCCTCCCTGAGCACCCGGCACGCCTGGGTTCCCGCCGAGTCGAGTTCGGCGGCCTGGCCGGTGGTGACCGGACCGGGTCCGATCACCAGCACCGACCCCGGTGCACTGCGCCGTGGCACGGGTCCCACCTCCCCTTCTGGTTCCGGGCGGACGGCCTTCCCCGGGGCACCATGCGCACGGGGTCGGGTACGGACGGGGATCGGGTACGGACGATGGCAGGTGCGGAAGGGCCCGGGTACGCAAGGGCCCAGGTCGGCTGGGGCCCGGGGACGGGCGGGGTCAGGTGCGGACGGGGGCGTCACCGGTGACCGGCCGGTCGTCCGGGACCGTCCAGCGCCGGCCGTTCTCCCAGTAGGACTGGACCTCGTCCAGGGAGCGCCCCTTCGTCTCCGGCGCCAGCGCGTACACGAAGAGCCAGGACAGGACGGTGACGCCGAGCAGGACCACGAACGTCAGCATCCCGCCGACGGCGTCGAGCAGGCCGAGGAAGAACTGGGCGACGAGCAGGTTCGCGGTGAGGTTCGTGAGCAGCATCGCCGACGCTCCGGCGCCCCGCAGGTGGTCCGGGAAGCCCTCGGCGGCGAAGATCCACACCACCGATCCGAAGCCGAAGTTGAACCCGACGATGAAGACGACCAGGCCGAGGAGACCGACGGCCGCGGCGGCGTCGGCGGCGAACATGACCACCATCAGCGCCTGTCCCAGGGCCATCAGGGCGGTGCCCGCGAGCAGGGCGGGGCGCCGTCCGAAGCGGTTGAACCGGTCGATCGTCAGGGCGCAGACCAACGCCGCCGCGGCGCCCGCGAGTTGGACCAGGCCCGGCAGCACGAGCAGTCCGAAGGAGTCCGTGTAGCCCATGTGCTGGAAGATCCGCGGGCCGAAGAACACCACCGCGTTGATGCCGGTGGCCTGGACGAAGAAGCCCAGGACGACGACGAAGACCGTCAGCGTCCGGT
Source organism: Kitasatospora sp. NPDC036993 (assembly GCF_055607525.1). NCBI lineage: Bacteria > Bacillati > Actinomycetota > Actinomycetes > Kitasatosporales > Streptomycetaceae > Kitasatospora > Kitasatospora sp. NPDC036993. Next base: position 312,579 of record NZ_JBVJRP010000005.1, read on the forward strand.
AGCGAGGGCCGAGCATGGTGCGCAGGGTGCCCGGCCCGCGCGGGGCGCCGGCGGCCGGGCCCGCCCGCCGTTCCCGCCGGAGCTGGTGCCAGCGCTCGGTCTCCGGGAGCCGGGTCAGCAGCACGGTGCTGGCGAGGGCGAGGACGCCGGGAATCGCGAGCATCAGACGCCACTGCCCGCTGCCCATCAGGAGGTAGCCGCAGAGGTAGCCCAGCGCGCACCCGAAGGACGTCGCCACCTGGTACAGGACGGCGATGCGTCCGCGGGCGCGGGTGGAGGCGGATTCGGCGATGAAGATGGGCATCGCCACGATCGCGACGCCCATCATGGTGCCCTGGACGAGCCGGCTGGCGTCCATCCACACCACGTTCTGCGCGGTGACGGCCAGCGCGGTGGCCGCCACGTAGAGCAGCGCCAGCCAGATCAGGGTGGCGCGACGGCCGAGGGTGACGACCAGTCTGCTGCCCAGCAGCACGCCGGCGATCCAGCCGGCCGAGGTCGCGGCGTACAGCGAGCCCTGCTGGGCGGTGGTGAGCCCGAAGTGGTCCGTGACCAGCAGCAGCGCGCCGGCCATGGCACTGGCGTCGTAGCCGCCGGTCACTCCCTTGAGGACGGCCAGGAGGCCGACTCCGGCGTCCTGTCCTGGCCGGGCGGCGGGGATGGGGTTCACGGGGTCAGTCCCTTCCGTCCGCGGGGCCGCGTGCCGCCGCATCGCCCTCGGCCGGCGCGTAGCCCCCGGCCGTCACCGCATCGCCCTCGGCCGTGACCGCGCCGTCGACGGCCGCCGCCCGCACCGCGGCCAGCAGGGAGGGGTGCATGTCGGCCGAAGCGAGGCAGACCTCGAAGACCTGGTCCGCCTTGTCGAGGGGGCGGGTGAGGTCCAGGGGCCGGCCTTGCAGATCGGTGCAGGTCCCGCCGCACTCCCGGAGGACGCAGACGGCGGCCGCCACGTCCCAGATCCGGCAGCCGCGGTGGACGAACGCCGCGTAGGCGCCGTCGGCCACCATGCAGATGTCGAAGACGCTGTTGCTCATCCGGACACCGAGGCAGGTCGACCCGATGGCGGCCACGAGCCGGCCTTCGGCGGCCATCAGCTCGGCCGGGCCCTTGTCCATCCCGTAGGCCACCAGCGCGCGACCGGGCCCGGTGGCCGGGAGCGGTCCGAGCGGGCGCCCGTTCCGGGTGGCGCCGCGGCCGGTCCGGGCGACGTACACGGTGCCGAACGCGGGCAGCGCCAGTCCGCCCGCGAGCACCCCCCGGGGGCCGACCGCCGCCACCATCACCCCGAACAGGGGGCTGCCGGCGGCGTAGTTGCTGGTGCCGTCCAGCGGGTCGACGACCCAGGTGACCTCCTGGTCGCCCGGGGTCGCGCCGCTCTCCTCCTCCAGGATCGCGTGCCCCGGGTACCGGTCGGCGATCCGCCCGGTCAGCAGTGCGCCGAGGGCCAGGTCGGCGTCGGTGACGATCTGGTTCTCGTCCTCCGGCTTGACCGTGCCCCGGGCCGTGCCCCGGACCTGGCCCCCGTCCGTACCCGGGCCGCCGCCGCGCATCCGGACGGCCAGCTCGGACGCCTCGCTCAGGACGGAACCGATGAACTCCGCGTAGTCCGCGGCCGGCGGGCTCACTGCTCGGCCCGCGTGTACCGGGCGAGGATGGGGCGTTCCGGGCTGATCACGGTGTCCGGGATCTCGTCCGGGGCGAAGAAGCGCCAGGCGCTGTTCTCGGTGGTGTCCAGGGCGACCACGGCGTCCTGCGGCAGCCTGGCCGTGTAGGCGGCGGTGACGTTGTAGATCTCGTCGCCGTGCGGATAGCGGTAGTAGTACTCCACTCCGGAGAAGACCCCGAGCAGGTGCAGCTCGCCGACCTCCAGACCGGTCTCCTCCTTCAGCTCGCGCCGCCCGGTCTCCTCGAAGGATTCCCCGGGCTCCATGAGTCCGCCGGGCAGTCCCCAGCCGCCGGTGTCGGCCCTCTCCAGGAGCAGGATCCGGCCGGCCGGGTCGGTCACCACGACCGAGGTCCCGGGGAGGATCAGCGGCCGGGTTCCCACCAGCCTGCGCAGGTCTGACACGTAGTCGTTCACGATGCTGTACCACCACTTCTGTGCTGTGCCGGATCGTTGGCCAGTCGTTGCCCGTCCGCTCCGCCGACGTGACGACGGCTCAGCCGGACGTGTGGAGCTCGGTGACAAGATCGCAGATCTCATCGACGAGATCCGCGGGCATATGTGAGAAGAGCGGCAGGGTGATCACGCTCGACGCCAGTTCCTCGGTCACGGAGAGCTCCGTGCCGACGGGAACGCCCCGGTACGCGGTCTGCTGGTGCAGCGCGGGGCTGAAGTACCGGCGGTTACTGACGTTCTCCCGGTGCAGGCGCTCGGACAGCGCGTCGCGGCTCATCCCGAACCGCGCACCGTCGACGCGGATCCCGAGGTCCTTGTACGAGCTCGCCGCGCCGGCCGGGAGCTGCTGGAACTCCAGGCCGGGCAGGCCGCCCAGGCGCGAGCGGTAGCGCTCCACCAGGGCCCTCCTGACGTCGAGCCAGCGCGGCAGGGCCCTGAGCGCGTGCGTCCCCATGAGTCCGGACACCTCCGTCATCCGGCCGTTGAGCCCGATGACGCGGCTGTCGTAGTCTCCGGGGTTCCCGTACTCCCTGGCCGTCCGGAGTCTGGCGGCCAGTGCCGTGTCGTTCGTGGCGATCAGCCCGCCCTCCCCGGTGCTGAGGGTCTTCGTCGGGCTGAGGCTGAACACCTCGGCCACGCCCTTGCCGCCGACCATGCTCCCGTCGGGGTAGCGGCTGCCGAAGCCGTGCGCGGCGTCGAAGATGAGCGGGATGCCCCGGGAGTCGCACAGTTCCTGCAACCGGTCCGCGTCGCACGGGGCTCCGAAGGTGTGCATCCCCATCACACCCGCCACGTCCGGGAGCACCGGGGCCAGGGCCTCCGGGTCGAGGGTCCAGGTGCGGGGGTGGGACTCGGCGAACCGTACGCCGTGACCCGCCCAGTCGACGGCGTGGCCGGACGCCATGAACGTGAAGCTCGGGACCGCGATGTCGCCGGTCAGGTCCAGGCAGCGCAGCACGAGCATCAGGCCGGTCGTGCAGTTGCTCACCGCCACGGCACTGGCGACGCCGAGATAGGCGGCCGCGGCCTCCTCGAACTCGCGGACGTGCCGGCCGTTGGTGAGCATGCCGGACCGGAGGATCTCCTGGAAGGCGGGGCCCATCCCGGTGTCGAGGTCGATGGTCGGGCGCGCCAGCGGGACGAGTTCGGGGAAGCGTGGTGGGCGGACGGTGCTCTGCGGGATCTGCGTCATGGAAGGGCTCCTCAGGGCTTGGTCGTCGACGGCGTCCGGTCACGGCGTCCGGTCGCGGCGTCCGGTCACGGCGTCCGGTCAGAGCGCCCGCGTCCGGACGGACCCCTCGCGCCGGGCGACCGCGATCTGGTGGTTGCTGTACCGGGCGGCGCCGAAGTCGGCGAACTCGCCGTCGCGCATGGCGTCCCGGATGTGGCGCACCGTGTCGACCACCCGCAGGCTCGGGCTGAATCCCAGCTCCCGGGCGATCGGATCGAAGTTCACCCGGTAGTTGCGCGGGTCCGTCTGCTCCTTGCGGATCTCCACGCCGGTGCCGGGCACCTCCTCGGCGATCAGGTCGCCGACGGCGTCCATCCGGTAGTTCTCCTCGCGGGAACCGCAGTTGTGGACGGTGGTGCCGATCCGCCGGACATCGCCGAGGGTGAGCTGTACGGCCGCGGCCGCGTCCTCGACGTGCAGGAACGGGCGCCACTGGGTACCGCCGTGCACGGTGACGGCACCGCGTGCGACGGCGTTCGCCGTCATGACGTTGACGGCGAGGTCGAACCGCATGCGGGGCGAGAGGCCGTGGATGGTGGCGAAGCGCAGCAGGCGGGAGGAGAGCATGTCGTGCGGCAGCGAGAGCAGGTAGTGCTCGGCCATCACCTTGGACTCGGCGTAGACCGACTGGGGTGCCAGCGGCGACCAGGCGTCGACCTCCCGGTCGCCGGTGACCCCGTAGTTGCTACAGGTCGACGCGAAGACCAGGGACCGCACGCCGGCCCGCCGGCAGGCCTCGGCCACCTGGATGGTGCCCCGGTAGTTGACCTCCCAGGCCGTGTCCGGGTCGACGCCGCAGGCGGGGTCTCCCACGATGGCCGCCAGGTGCACGACCGCGTTCACGCCCTCCAGGGCCTTCTCCCAGGAACCGGTGTCGCGGACGTCGCCGTCGACGTAGCCGATGCCGGGCAGGTCGAGTTCCGGGCCGCCGACCATGCCGTTGTCGACCACGACCACTTCCGCTCCGGAGCGGGCGAGTCTGCGGGCCAGCACCGACCCGATGTACCCGCGCCCTCCCGTGATCAGGTACCTCTGCATTGCTCGTTCTCTCCTCGCTCTGCCCGTCCGCGCTCCCGGGGGGAGGCCGCGGCAGCCGGGCGCGCACGGTCGAAGGTGGATGTCGGGGGCTGGTCCGCCGGCCGAAGGCGGTCGGGCGCGTTCACGCCCCCGCCAGCCGGGCGTCGGCCACCACGATCTGGCCCAGGGAGATGCCGCCGTCGTTGGTCGGCACCTGCTGCTGGCAGTACGCGTCGAACCCCGCCTCGCGCAGCTCCACCAGGCAGTTGACCAGCAGGAACTCGTTGAGGAAGACGCCGCCGGACAGGACGAGCTGCCGGGTGCCGACCTCGCCCAGCGCCCGGCAGCGCTCGACGACCATGTCGACCACGGCCGAGTGGAAGCGACGGCTGATGACGGCGGTGTCCAGGCCGGCCGCCAGATCGGCGGCGAGCGCCCGGACCGTCGGGCGGGGATCGATCTCCGTCACGCCGTCCCGGGGCGTCGCGCCGAAGCGGTAGCGCTCCTCGGGCCGCGCCATGGTGAAGTCCCGCCCGAGCAGCCCCTCCAGCTCGATGGGGCCCTGCGCCTCGTACTCGGCGTGCGTGGTGAGGGCGAGCAGGGCGGCCACGGCGTCGAACAGCCGGCCCATGCTGGAGGCGGGCGGGGAGTTGACGCCGCGCCTGGCCATGGTGGTGAAGACGTGGCGCTGCCGGTCGTCGAGGGTCTCCAGCACCGGGAACGCCGCGACCGCCGCGGCCGGGTCGCCGAACGCGTCCAGGGCGAGGGCGAAGCCCGTCCTGATCGGTTCGGTGACCGCCCGGTCGCCGCCCAGGAGCGGCAGGGTCCGCAGGTGCGCGACCCGTTCGGCCTCGCGGAGGTCACCGACCAGGATCTCGCCGCCCCAGATGGTGCCGTCCAGGCCGTAGCCGGTGCCGTCGAAGATCACGCCGATCGTCCGGCCCGCGAGGCGGTTCTCCGCCATGCAGGACGCCATGTGCGCGTGGTGGTGCTGCACCTGGACGACCTGCTCGAAGGTGTCCCCCTGCCGCTCGGACGCGAAGCGGGTCGCGCGGAACTGGGGGTGCAGGTCGACGGCGGCGTGCCGCGGGTGGAGGTCGTGCAGGGTCGCGAGGTGCCGGACGGCCGCCTGGTGCGCGCCGAAGGTCTCGTCGTTCTTGATGTCGCCGATGTGCTGGCTGACGTAGACGCGGGAGCCGCTGCCCAACGCGACGGTGGTCTTCAGTTCGGCTCCGTAGGCGACCAGCGGAGCCAGCTCGGTGCCCACCTCCACCGGGTACGGCGCGTAGCCGCGGGCCCGGCGGATGAAACTGACCAGTGGGGCGCCGAGCCGGGCGTGCTCGGAGTAGCGGACGATCGAGTCGTCGACCCGGACCTCGATGTCGCGGTCGTTGTAGAGGATCAGGTCGGCGACGTCCAGGAGTTGCTCCAGCGCGTCCTCGTTGCGGTACACGATGGGGTAGCCCGAGATGTTCCCGCTGGTCATGACCAGCGCGTCCAGGCCGGCCCGATCGACCAGCAGGTGGTGCAGCGGCGCGGAGGGAAGCATCACCCCGAGGTTGGGGTTGCGTGGGGCGACCTGGTCCGGCAGGCCCCGCCCCCGCTTGCGGAGCAGGACGATCGGGCGGGCGGGCGAGAGCAGCAGCTCGGCCTCGGGCGGGCGGACCTCGGCGAAGGACGAGACGGTGTCCAGGTCACGGGCCATCACCGCGAACGGCTTGGAGTCGCGCCGCTTGCGGGTCCGCAGCCGGGCGACCGCCTCGGCGTCGCGGGCGTCCACCGCGAGGTGGAACCCGCCGATGCTCTTGACCGCGACGATCCGGCCCTCGGCGAGCGCGGCCAGCGCGCCGGTGAGCGCCGCCGCGCCCTCGGCCGACGTCACCCCGGGGCCCGCGAGCAGCAGCCGGGGGCCGCAGTCGGGGCAGGCGTTGGGCTGGGCGTGGTAGCGCCGGTCCAGGGGGTCCCGGTACTCGGCGGCGCAGGGCGGGCACATGGTGAAGCCGGCCATGCTGGTGGCCGCCCGGTCGTAGGGCAGGTCCCGGATGATCGAGTACCGCGGGCCGCAGTTGGTGCAGTTGACGAAGGGGTAGCCGTGGCGCCGGTCCGCGGGGTCGCGGAGTTCGGCGAGGCAGTCGGCGCAGACGTAGGAGTCGGCGGGGACGATGGTGCTGCGGACGCCGCCGTGCCGGGACTCCCGGATGACGAAGGCCTCCGCCCCCGCCGCGTCGGGGCCCAGCTGTTCGACCCGGACGTCCGTCACCCGCGCCTGCGGCGGCGCCTCGGCGCTCAGGCCCTCGGTGAACCGGTGCACCTGTCCGGCCCGGCCGGCGACCTCGATCAGGACGCCCTCCGGGTCGTTGAGCACCCAGCCCGTCAGGTCGTGCCTCAGTGCGAGCTTGTAGACGAAGGGCCGGTAGCCCACGCCCTGGACCACGCCGCGGACGCGGATGCGCCGCCGCTCGTTCGCCTCGCTGTTCGTCGTCATCTCCTCGTGCCCCCGTTCAGCACAGCCGCGGCAGCTCGGAGCCCTCGAGCTCCTCGACCACGGAGTCCCGGCCGTCCGGACCGCGCATCAGGACGACCGGCTCGGCGTCCTGGGTGACCTCGCCGATCGTGACCGCTTCCGCGCCGTACCTGTGCGAACGCAGCGCCGCCAGCACCTCCTCCTCGGCCGCGGGGTCGACGAACAGGCACAGGCACCCCTCGTTCGCGGAGTGGATCGCGTTGATGCCCAGCATGTCCGTGGCCATCACCGTCTCGAACTGGACGGGGAGGCTGTCCTGTTCGACGCGGATCGTGAGCCCGGACGAGCCGGCGTACTCGTGCAGGACGGCGGCCAGGCCGCCCCGGGTGACGTCGCGGACCGAGTGCACCGCCCCCGCGCCGACCGTGGACAGCAGCCCGTCCAGGAGTCCGTTCAGCGGCGCGCAGTCGCTGAGCACGCGCTGCTCGAAGCCCAGCCCCTCACGGATCGACAGCAGGTGGACCGTGTGGTTGCCGATCGGTCCGCTGAGGATCACCCGGTCGCCGGCCCGGACGTCGCGCATGCGCAGCGGCTCCCGCTCGAAGACGCCGACACCCGCGGTGTTGATGTAGATCTGGTCGGCCTCGCCCTTGCGGACGACCTTGGTGTCGCCGCAGACGATCTGGACCCCGGCCTCGCGCGCCACCTCGCGGATCGAGGTGAGCACCCGGACCAGGCGCGGGATCGGCAGGCCCGTCTCCAGGATCAGCCCGAGCGTGAGGTAGAGCGGGCGCGCGCCGACCACGGCGAGGTCGTTGACCGTGCCGCAGACCGAGATCTTGCCGATGTCGCCGTTGCCGAAGAACGGCGGGTCCACCACGAACGAGTCCGTGGTCATCGCGATGCGCCCGGCGGGGATCGACAGCATCGCGCTGTCCTCCATCTCGCCGATGTACACGTCGCCGAGGGTGTCGACGATCAGGGAGATCAGCTCGTGACTGAGCTTGGCGCCGCTGCCGTGGTCGAGAAGGACCTGGTCGGGGCCGCTCACCGCGCTTGCCATCTGCACGTCCTGCCTTTCCGGTACGGGGGGATGGGGATCACGGAACCCGGCGCCGTGGGCGGCGGGTCGGGAACGGCGCCCGGCGCCGGGTTCCGTCGGATGTCCGGTCGGATGTCCGGTCGGATGTCGGGTCGGATGTCCGTCGGATGTCGGGTCGGATGTCCGTCGGATGTCCGTCGGACTTCGTCGGACTTCGTCGGACTTCGTCGGACTTCGTCGGACGCGGGTTCCGTCGGACGACGGGAAGGACCGTTACGGAAGGGTCTTGGGGATCCTGCGCGGGAGCTCGCCCTTGGCGTCGAGGGTGTCCAGGACCTCCCGCGAGTCCGCGACGGTGGCGCAGTACCCGCTCAGCCAGGTGAGCGAACGGTCGCGGTCCGCGGCGTTGTCGGAGACCACGCAGTCGGAGGCCACCCAGACGTTGTAGCCGCGGAAGAAGGCGTCGGCGGCGGTGGTCTGCACACAGATCTGCGTCTGGAGCCCGGTCACCAGCACGGTGTCGACGCCGGCCGCCTGGAGCAGGTCGTGCATCTCGGTCTCGTAGAAGCCGCTGTCCTTGGTCTTCTCGACGACCACGTCGCCCTCGGCGAGGAAGGCGGGGAGGATGGCCGCCCCCTCGGTGCCGCGCTGGAGCGGAAGGGTTCCGTCGGCCCGGCGGTTCGCGTTCGGGTCGTCGGGCAGGTTGATCAGCTGGAGGTGGTAGACGACGTGGCCGCGCTTGCGCATCTCGTCCAGGAACCCGGTGAAGCCGGGCTGCGCGGCGGCCATCACCGCGGCGCGTTCGGCGGTCAGGGTGGTGACGTCGCTCTGCAGGTCGTTGGTGAGCACGGCGATCTTGCCCATGGAGGCTCCTTGTCCGGATGAGCGGCTGGTGAAGCGGGAGGCGAGAGAGCGCGGCAGCGGACTCCTGGGTCCCGGCGGGCTGATCGCCCGGTGCCGACTCCTTGAGAATGAGGGGAACCCCCCATTCCCGGCTACCGATCGGGACAGGCCTGGACGGCCCTGGACACCCCCGAGGACAGGTCCTTCCCCACCGGTCCCGAAGGGGTCATCGCGCCTCGGCCGGGCGGACGGCGATCCGCAGCAGGACATGGCGGGTACCGGGTTCGTGGCGCAGTACCGCGCGGGACCCGGGCGGAAGGTAGAGCACCTCGCCCCGGAGCAGCCGCAGCACGAGCGGCTTCGCGCGGTCACCGGTCGCGTCCGCCGGGTCGGGCTCCCCGCCCGGGGCCACCTCGACGCCACTGGCCCCGGACTCCTGAAGCACCACCAACTCGCCCTGATCCAAGGCCAGCTGGGTGAACGTGCCGGTGGGCGGCCCGGCCGCCAGCCTGACGACGGCCCGGCCGAGGAGCCCGGCGAGCCCGTCCGCCAGGACCGAGCCCAGGTCCTGCGCCGGGACGCCGCCCACGGATGCCGGATCGCACTCCGGCCACAGGACCGCCGGTCCGCTCCCGTCCCGTGCCGAGACGAACCTCGCGAGTTCCTCCAGGAAGCCGCCCTCGTGCGGCTCTTCCGGTCCCCAGTGCATGTCAGCCCCTTTCGAGCCCGGAGGACGATTCCTCCGAGTCCTACATGGTGGGCGTCCGTCACGCGTCAGGGCAGTCAAGTGGTTCCGGTCCCCAGCCGGCCGGCAGGCCGGCGCCCGGGGCCTCGTGGACGCACCCGCGCTCAGTCGGGCAACAGCCCTGCCCGCACCGCGGCCACGCCTGCCTGGAACCGGCTCTCGACGCCCAACTGCTGCATGATGTCGGCGATGTGACGGCGAGCCGTGCGCAGCGACATGCCGAGGCGCCGGGCGATGGCCTCGTCCTTGAGACCGGCCGCGAGGAGTTCCACGATGGTGCGGTCGATGTCCTGGGCGACCTTCTCCAGGCCTTCGGCGGCGGCGACCGCGAAGGGCCGGGCCCGGTCCCAGGTCTGCTCGAAGATCTCGCAGAGGTAGGCGACCAGCCACGGCTGCCGGACGGCCACCGAGCCCCAGGAGTCGTCGTCGGCCGGGACGAAGGCCAGCTGCCGGTCGAAGACGATCAGGCGTCCGAACAGCTCGTGGCTCGTCCGGTACCGGCCGCCCAGGCGCGAGGCGGCCTCGACGTACGCCTGGCTCGGGCCGTTGAAGCGGGCCGTGTGGTGGTAGAGCGTACGCATCCTGATGCCGCGCCCGAGCAGGGCCCGGTCCCGGACGAGCGCCTCCTGCATGGCCTCCGGGCTCCGGCTCCCCCCGCCGGGCTGACTGGCCAGCACCTCCGTACGACACCGGTCGGCGGCGTGGTTCAGCGCCGACCGCACCTCCGCGAGGCTGGTGAGGACCTCGACGCCGACGTCCCGGTGCCGATCGACGCCGTAGTAGTACGGCATGAAGCCGGACAGCAGGACGCGCCGGTCGGCGATCCACTCCTCCTCCCTGCGGATCCGGTCCTCGCCCGGCGCGGCCAGCTGCGCCATCGCCACCTCAGGGGGGATCGCGTAGCCTGCCCCCGCCCCGGCGGGGAGGGGCGAGATCAGACACAGTTCACCGAGCCGCCGCAGCGCGGCCACGGCGCTCTCCACGGGGACACCCAGGGCCGCGGCGACGGATTCGGGGTCCACCCGGCGGTGCACCAGGACCCACTGGTACACCCGCGCTTCCAAAGGATCTGCCGGTAAGTCGGATTCAGCCGGATTGCCCACGATCGTCCCCCGTTCCCTTTGGTGCCATGCAGTTTGATGAGGCGTCTTCATCATGGTCCAGACAACAAGCCGGTGAAAAGCTCACCGCCAAGCGCACACCGGCTTCGTCAGCGCACCCCGAGGGGACTTCCGTGAAGCGCATCTCCACCACCGCCAGCCTGCTCGGCACCACCGCTCTCACCTGCACACTGCTCCTCCTGGGCACCGCACCCGGCAACGCGGCCGCGGACGCCGGAGGAGCGTCCACGCCGCCGCCGTACACGGTCCTCGCCGACACCTCCTGGGGCGGCCTCGCTCCCTGTGGCCCAGCATGCGACAAGTGACCGTCCAGCCGCGTTCACCCATGGCTTGACCGGACCGGAACCCATGGCTCGACCGACCAGGAGGGCCCGATGACCCCACCGACGCAGCCCGCCACCCTCTCCGCCCGCGAAGTCGAAGTCCTGGAACACCTCGCCCAGGGACTCACCTACGGTGCGATCGCCCGGCGCCTGCACATCAGCCCCCACACCGTGGAGACCTACCTGCGCCGCATCCGCGCCAAGACCGGCTCGGCCAACCGCACCCAGCTCGCCCTGCTCGCCCTCGCCCCCGAACGGTCCCTGCCGACCGGGCACCGGCCCGACCAGCACCTCCCCCACCCGGTCGTGCCCGGCGCGGCCGGCGCACCCTCCGCCCCCGACCCGGCGACGGCCACCACGCCCGCCGAGTTCGTCAGACAGCTGCGCCTCCTGAAGGCCTGGGTGGGGGAGCCCTCGCTGCGCCGGCTGGAACGGCGGACCGGACTCCCCCGCAGCACCCTCGCCCGGTCCCTCGACGTCCGCCACAACCGCCTGCCGCCGCTGGAACGGGTCATCACCATCGTCCGCGCCTGCGGCGTTCCGGCCGCGGCCGCCGACCACTGGGCGGACCACTGGAGGCGGATCCAGATGCTAGCCTGCCTGCCGCAGGACACCGCGGAACCCGCCGGACGACACCCGTCACCAGGAGCTCCGGATGCACGAGTCCGATAACGCCGCCCCGGACGAGGACGAACGATCGGCCCGCGCCCGGCTGGACCCGGGCGCCTACGACTTCTACGCGACCGGCGCCGCCGGAGAGGTGACCCTCCGCGAAGCCGAACAGTCCTGGCGGACGCACCGCCTCCTCCCCCGGATCCTCAGGGACGTCTCCGCGGTCGACACCGGCCTCGACCTGCTCGGCAGCCGGCTCTCACTCCCCGTCCTGCTCGCACCGACGGCGTTCCACACGATGGCGCACCCCTCCGGCGAAACCGCCACCGCCGCCGGGGCCGCCGCCGCCGGCTCCCTGCTCGTGCTCTCGTCCCGGACGACGCGCCCGATCGAGGAGGTCGCCGCGGCCGCCGGCGCCTGGTGGTACCAGGTCTACGTCCTGCGCGACCGCGACCTGACGTTCAGCCAGGTGGAAGGGGCCGTCCGCGCCGGAGCGAGCGCGCTCGTCCTGACCGTCGACGCTCCCGTCGTCGCACGGAAGGCCAGGCGGAGCCACCCGCTCCCGCTCGCCGACGGAGACCTGCGAACGCGCGCGATGGCACCCGGCACCCGCTCACCGGACCGGGAGCAGGATCCGTCCATCGGCTTCGACATCATCGGGGAGCTGAGGCGGGTCTCCGGCCTGCCCGTCGTGGTCAAGGGCGTGCTGCGTCCCGATGACGCCCGGTCCTGCGTCCGGGCCGGCGCGGCGGGGATCATCGTCTCCAACCACGGCGGCCGGCAACTCGACCGCGCCCTCTCCTCCGCGGCCGCCCTGCCGCCGGTCGCCGCCGAAGTCGGCGACGACGTACCGGTCCTGGTCGACGGAGGCATCCGCTCGGGGATCGACGTCCTCACCGCCCTCGCCCTGGGCGCCCGGGCCGTCCTGATCGGCCGACCGGTCCTCTGGGCACTCGCCACCGGGGGCAGCACCTCCGTCCGGGACCTCCTCACGGCACGCCGCGCGGAGCTGGCCGAGGCCATGGCCCTGGCCGGCGCCCGCAACCTGCGCGAGGTCACCGCGGACCTGCTGGCGCCCCGCCACGACGCCTGACAGCGAGGATGCAGGTCACACCGCCCGCGGATCGGCCGCCTCCGCTACTTCCGACGCCACGGCACCGCATGGCGCCAGCCCAGCGAGAGCATCTGCGACACCCTGCGCCTTCCGCGCCGTCCGGCGCCCCTGAGCGCACCTGCCCTTGCCAGACACTACGGTCACCGTACTATTGTGGCGGTCGTGACGAAGAAACGCTCCATGCAGGAGCCCACCTTCCTGCTGCTCACCGCCCTCGCCGACCAGCCCCGGCACGGCTACGCCCTCGGCGACGAGGTCGCCGCGATCTCCGACGGCCGGGTACAGCTCGGCGCCGGCACCCTGTACGGGACCCTGGACCGGCTGCTCGCCGAAGGCCTGATCCGGGTCGAACGGGAGGAGACGGTCCACGGGCGCCCCCGCCGCGTCTTCGCCCTCACTCCGACCGGCACCCAGGCCCTCACGGACGAGAGCGAGCGACTGCGGGCCGCCCTCCGTGAGGCCGACCGGCGCCTCGCCGTCACCCGGACCAAGCTCGCGGGAGGCCTGGCATGATCCCGCCCCGGAACCACCACGACCACCAGCCCGTCCGCCTGACGGCCCGTCTGCTGCGCGGCGCCCTCGCCCTCTACCCGGCCTCCTACGGCGCCCACGCGCTGGCGGAGGTCGCCGACCACGCCGAGCGCCGCGTCCGCACCGCGAACCCGCTCGCCGGGCTGCGTGAGGTCGCCGATGTGGCGGGGCACGGAGCCCGGGCCCGGTTCGGCCTGGTCTCCCACCGGCCGACGGGCCTGGCCCTGGCCACCGCGGCCCCGCTCGCCGCGGCACTGGCCGGCGGCTACGCCGCCGTGCACCTCTGGTGGGCCGTGCGGGCCGCCACCGACCCGGACAGCGGGGCACGCGTCGGATCACTCGTGGCCGCGCTGGCGCTGCTCGTCCCGGCGGCGCTGATGGCCGTCACGGCCCTGGCCGGCCGATGGACCGCCGCCAGGGCCCTGGCGGCGGCCACCTTCGTCCTGGCACCACTGCCCGGCCTCCTCGTCCGCCCCGAACTGCCCGGCGTGCACATCCCGCTCACCTACGGTCTCGGCGGCGCCGACGCCGCGCTGTTCGCCCTCAACGCCCTCGTGCTGCTGATCGCCCCGCCGGACCGCACCACCCGACCCCGCTCCGCCGTCCCGTGGGCGGTCGTGACCACGCTCGTGGCCTCGGACGTCGTCCTCGCCCTGACCCACGGCGCCGGCGCGGCAACGGCCTTCCGCACCACGTTCCACCTCGCCGCCCCCGTGGTCGCCGGCGCGGCCGTCGCCTGCACCGCCCGCACGGTCCGCTCCGCGGCCCTGACCGCGGCCGTCCTGGCCGTGCCACCCCTGATCGCCCCCACGCTAGTGGTCCACACCGTCATGAACCCGACCGCCGTCGTGTTCCCGGTGCTGCTGTTCACCGTCGGGTACTCGGTCGCCCTCGCCGCGGTCCGCCTGGCGGGCCGGCTCTCCCCGCGGACCGACCCGCAGCAGCCCTGACCCCCGGCACCCGCCACGCCTTCACGCCCTGCCCGCAGCACTGCCGGCAGGGCGTGAAGGCCTCGTGCGATGCCGGCGAGGACGCGCTGTGGGGCGCCTCCACCAAGAGGATCACCGGAGAACTGCGGCTGCTCCGCCGAGTGGGTCGAGGGCGTCCCGGTCCCCCGCTGCCTCGGCGAGCCCTCCGACGACGCCTGACTGCGCCGCCGCCCCGTCCCCGCGTCACCGCGGCCCTGCCGGCCGAGCGGAGCGGACGCCCTCTCAGCGCTGGTGCGGCTTCCGCCCGCGCTGCTCCGCCACGCCCGGAGTGAGGTGCGCCGGCTGCTCTGCCGCCGGGGCGCCTCGCCGCCCCTGGGCGGGGCTGCCGGAGCGTAGCCGTGCGGCGGTGGCCGACAGCTGGATGGCGGGTCCTGGTCTCCGAAGGGCGCGGCCCATGGCCACCAGCCCGGGGGCGTCCACCTCGGCGGCCGACCGTGTCGGGGCTTCTTCCTGCCGGGGCCCACCACCGAGGACCAGCAGCGCCTCCGCCGCGGGCAGACTGTTCGACCGCCGTACGGACCGGCTGTAGACGCCCGCCGCCGCGCCGAGTGCGAGGAGGGCCTCCGCGCTGGGCAGCGCGACCCGGTCGCGGCGGAGGCGGTCGGCCGCCAGCTGGGCGAGCCGGGCGATCGTCTCGCACGCGCGGACCGACACGGTGCGGAGGAACTCGGACACCCGCTGGTCGCCGAGGAGGCGGCCGGCGGACTCACCGGCTCTTTCGGCGAGCGTGTGCCAGAGCCGGGAGACCGCGTCACGAACGATGCGGACCTGCTGCCACTCGGGGACACCGGTCAGGGATTCGGCGTGCCGGTCGGCGTCGCGGAGCGCGGCGTCGACGGCGGTCGCCGCGCTGCGCGCATCCGCCCGGCCCGGTGCGGCGGCGGCCGTCGGCTCCGCCCCGTCCGGGAGCGAGGCGACGTTCTGCCACCGGACGTGGAGAGCCTCCACATCGGCCTCCAGGACCGCGCGCAGGTCGTCGGCGGTGCCGCGCCCGTCGGGCACGGTCTCCTGCCACGCCTGAGCCACCTCGCGAAGCTGCGCTCCGAGGTCCGGAAGGTCCACGGCTCCCGCTGCCGGCCGGCCCTCCGGCTGTCCGACGGCCGGCTCTTCAACCCACAGGGGCAGCTCATCCATGCTCATCGCTTCCTCGGCGGCGTCTGCCGTCTCGTCGTCCGTACCGGAGCGCCGCCCCTCCAGGAGCCCCGCCACGAGCCCGGCCGCAGCGGCGTTCGCCTCGGCCGGCTCGTCCCGGACGCTCTCGGCGGGCACCGGCGGCACGCCGAGGGCAACGTCCTCCTGCTCCGGTGAACTCATACGACGAAGGGTCATGGCCGCCTGTCTGCCGTACACGGGACGGAGCGTTCGACGCGAACGCCCCCGAGTGCTGAACACATCCGGTCTAGCACGCCCCTGCTCACACCTGACAGCCGGTCGCCCACCGGACCTCCGATTCTCAGGCCAAACCGCCCGCCGGAATGGCAATCCAGCCACGTCGTTGACGAACGGTTCACCACACGGGATCCAGACGGGGTCCAGGCGGGGTCCACCCAGTACCGCCCGGTCCCGCCCGCCGCCGCGCTCCCGGAAGGCGCAGCTCCGCAGGCCCGGGTGGCGTCGCTGCGTGACGATCGGCTGGACAGCACCCGTGCGCCGGCCGCCGGGAGAAGGGCGAGCCATGACCATGGACCGACGACGTTTCCTCGCGACCCTCGGCGCCGCCGCCACGGCGGTGGCCACCGGCGGTGCCCCCGCCCGGGCGCTCGTGGCCTTCCCGGCCCGCGCCCGCAGCCTGGCGGCCGGGCCGCCCGACTGGCGGGCGCTGCGAGCACGCCTGGGCACCCGGCTGGTGCTCCCGGCGGACCCCGGCTACGGGACCGCCCGGCTCGCGTACAACACGCTGAACGACGGTCAGTCGCCCGCCGCCGTGGCGCAGTGCGTGTCGGCCGACGACGTGCGGGCCTGCCTGGACGTGGCACGCGGGCACGGGATCCCGATCGCGGCCCGCGGCGGCGGCCACAGCTACCTGGGGTACAGCATCCCCTCCCGGGGCCTGGTGATCGACGTGCGCCGGATGGCCGATGTCCAGGTGCACCCCGACGGGACCGCCGAGGTCGGCGCCGGTGCCCGCCTGATCGAGGTGTACGCGGCGCTGGCCCAGGCGGGCCGGCTGCTTCCGGGCGGCAGCTGTCCGACCGTCGGGGTCGGCGGCCTGACCCTGGGCGGCGGCATCGGTGTGCTGACCCGCAAGTACGGGCTGACCTGTGACCGGCTGGCCTCGGCCGACCTGGTCACCGCCGACTCGCGCCTGCTCACCGCCTCGCCCGCCACGGAGCCCGACCTGTACTGGGCGCTGCGCGGCGGCGGTGGCGGCAACTTCGGCGTCGTGACCCGGTTCGGCTTCGCCACCGCCCCCGCGCCCGGCCTGACCGTCTTCGTGCTCGGCTTCCCGGCCGGCTCGGTGACCGACGTGCTGGGGGCCTGGCAGCAGTGGGTGGCCGGGGCGCCGTCCGAGCTCTGGGCCAGCTGTCAGATCTCCGGCGGCACGCCGCCCGGCTGCCGGATCGTCGGCTGCTACGTGGGCGACCCGAGCGGCGCGAACCCGCTGCTCGACCGCCTGGTGACGGCGGCCGGGACCACCCCGACTTCGCGCTCCGTCTCCCCCAGGGACTACCTCGGCGCGATGAAGTTCATGGCGGGCTGCTCGAACGACACCATCGCCCAGTGCCACCCCACCTGGGAGGGCGGCGTCCTGCCGCGGGCCGGATTCGTCGCGGTCTCCCGGATGCTGGGCCCTGCGCCGCTCGATCCGGCGGGGGTCACCTCGCTGATGGCCGGCCGCACCGGCGTCGACCTGCTGCTGGACTCCCTGGGCGGCGCGGTCGGCGGGCTCGCCCCGGACGCCACGGCGTTCCCGCACCGCGACTCGCTCGCCGGCGCCCAGGTCTACGCCGCCGCCACATCGCTCAACGAGGACCGGGTCCGGGCCACCGTGAACACGATCCGCGACGGACTGGCCGATCTCGGCGCACGCGGCGCGTACGTCAACTACATCGACGGCATGCTGCCCGACTGGGGCCGGGCCTACTACGGCGGGAACCTGCCCCGGCTGAAGGACGTGGCCCGCCGCTACGACCCGGACGGCGTCTTCGCCTTCCCCCAGTCCGTGGCGGCCGCCTGACGCCGGAGGGCCGCCGGCGCCACCTCGCCACCTCCACCCGGCACCCGGGCCCTGCCCG
The DNA here is from genome assembly GCF_055607525.1 of Kitasatospora sp. NPDC036993. NCBI lineage: Bacteria > Bacillati > Actinomycetota > Actinomycetes > Kitasatosporales > Streptomycetaceae > Kitasatospora > Kitasatospora sp. NPDC036993. Next base: position 329,966 of record NZ_JBVJRP010000005.1, read on the forward strand.
CCTCCGTACCGAGCCTGCGCACCCCACCGTCCTGATCCGCGTTCCGCCACCGGGGCGCAGCCGCGCCCGGGATGCGCCCGGAATGCGGGATGCCACCGGGGTGCCGCCTACCTCCGGTGCGGGGGCAGCGGCAGCTCGAAGAAGACGACCTTGCCGACCGCCTTGCGAGCGGTGCCCCAGCGCTCGGCGAGCTGGGCGACCAGCGTGAGGCCGCGGCCGATCTCCTCCCACACCTCGCCGGGCTTCAGCGAGGGCAGGTTGTGGTTGTCGTCGCTGACCTCCACCAGCAGCCGGTCCGCCCTGATCAGCTGGAGCTGCACCCGGTCCCGCGCCACCCTGATGGCGTTGGTCACCAGCTCGGAAACCAGCAACTCCGTGGTGTCCCTGAGGACTTCGAGGCCCCAGGCGGAGAGCTGTCCGACCACCAGCCGTCGTGCCCGCGCCACCTCGTCCGGCTCGGGTTCGAGCTGCCAGGTCGCCACGTCGGCCGGCGGGATCCCGGTGAGACGCGCCGCCAGGAGCGCGATGTCGTCCTCCCGCTCGCCGGGCTGGAGGCGGTCCAGAAGGGCGTCGCAGGCCTGCTCGGGGCTCTGCCGCGGATCGATCAGGCTGCCGCAGAGCGCGGCCAGGCCCACGCCCGTGTCCCCGCCGCGGACCTCGACGAGGCCGTCCGTGCAGAGCACCAGCATCGACCCGTCCACGACGTCGACGGCCGCGGTCAGGAACGGCACTCCGCCGACCCCGATCGGCGCCCCGGACGGGATCCTCAGCAGCTCGCTGGTGCCGTCCGGACGTACCAGCACCGGGGGGACGTGGCCGGCACCGGCCAGTTCGCAGGTGCGGTTGATCGGGTCGTAGACCGCGTACAGGCAGGTGGCGAGGTGCTCGGGCCCGAGCTTGTGGGCCAGGTTGTCCAGGTGGCGCAGCAGCTGCCCCGGCGGCAGGTCGAGACCTGCCAGGGCGTGGACCGCGGCGCGCAGCCGCGCCATGGTCTGCACCGCGTGGAGGCCGCGGCCCATCACGTCGCCGACCACCAGGGCCACCCGGCTGCCCGGCAGCTGGAACGCGTCGAACCAGTCGCCCCCGGCCCCTCCCCGGCGCTCGCCGGGCAGATAGCGGTGGGCCAGCCGCATGCCGGCGATCGCGGGCGGCAGCTCCGGGATCATCGACCGCTGGAGGGTCGCCGCCACCTTCAGCTCCGCGCCGTGCAGGCGCGCGATGTCCATGGACAGGGCCGCACGGACGACGAGGTCCTGGAGGTGGTCCGCGTCGCCGTGGCCGAAGGGCCCCCGGCCGGCCTGACGGACCAGCGTGACCACGCCGAACACCGTGCCGCGGACGCCCAGCGGCAGCGCCAGGACGGAGCCTCCGACCGCTCCCGGGAGCGAGGAGGCACCGGCGTCCGAGGCGGCCGTCCCCCGGGCGGTCGTCCCGGGCCGCATCACCGGGACGAGCACCGGGGCGCCCTGTTGCAGGGCCCTGCCCCGGGGAGTGGCGCCGGGCGCGGTCAGCAGTGTCCCCTCGCCGGGCTCGTCGCTCCACTGCTCGGCGCCGGGGGTGAAGGCCAGCGAGACCCGGCGCAGCAGCGTACGGTCGTCCGGCCTGCCGGTGGGCAGCTCGGCGTCGTCCGTCAGCCCGGCGACCAGGTCCACCGAGACGAAGTCGGCCACCCGGCGGACCAGCAGGCCGGACAGTTCCCCGGCCACCGTCGCCAGGTCCAGCGACCGCTCCACCCGCTGCCCGAACTCCCGGTTGAGCGCCATCCGCACGGACTCCAGCTCCACGTGCGGCGGCTTGAGCCGCCCGGCGGCACGCTCGGCGTCGAGCGTCGCCTCCGCCGCCAGCAGCCGGGCCTCCAGCCGCACACAGCGCTCCTCCGCCACGTGCTTGAGCGACTGCGCACGCGCGAGTTCGGTCCGCAGCGCCTCCAACTCCGCCTTGAGGCCCAGTAACTCGTCCCTGACCCCGCTCGCCCCGCCCGGCTCCCCGTCCGACTCCTCGTACAGCTCCAGCGCGCCAACGGCACCCGAGGCGTAGCGGGCGGCGGCCCAGTCCGCCTCCAGCTGCCGGTAGCGCTGCTCGGCCTGGTGGGCCTGCGCCTCGGTCGCCTCCAGCGCGCGCAGCAGGTGCCGCTCGCGCACGCTCGCCAGGTGCAGCTCCCGCTCGGCGGATCCGAGCTTGTCCCGCAGCTGTTCGACGTCATGCCGCGAGGCGTTGCGCACGCGCAACGCCTCCATCCTCAAGTGGTGCGCCTGGTCCTGGACTTCGGCGGTCACCGACTGGCCGCCCAGCTCCCCGACATGGCGCAGCAACTCGTCGACGAACTCCTTCGGGGCGATGCGCTGGCCCGTGAAGTACCGCGAGACGGAACCCTTGTCACGGTTGCAGCGGGCCGCGTAGCGGGTCAGCGTGGTGTCCAGGACCGCGAAGAGCCGGCCGATGAACTCGATGAACGCCCGGACTTCCGCCTCCGGCGGGCCGAAGGGCTCCGAGACGTCCCTGTGCCGATCCAACACCCGCGACTCCCCGATCACAGCCGTGCCCGCCCGCCACGCCGTTGCCGCCGATCGGCAACGCGTTGCCCGTGGCGCAACGCCCGCGCCGCACGAAAGCGTAGGCGGTGAACCCACGTCGGTGAACCCAAGTCCTCGCAGTCGAAGGAGAATCGATGCTTCCCGCCGCCCTGCACCGGCTGGCCGCGCGCCAGCGTACCCTCATCGTCGCCCTGGGGCTCGTCCCCCTGGTCATGGTGATCGCGGTCTGCCTGCCCGCGCTGGTCCTGCTGCCCGCCCTTCCCGGAGGGGTCGCCCGCTGCTCGACCCTGATCACCCTGTTCAGGGACTGGACGGAGGCCGTCCTGACCAAGAGCCGCTGAGCCGCCGGACCGGGGGTGCCGGCCTCCGCCGCCGCGCCCCCTCTCCGAACGTCTTGACGAACGCATGACATTGACGGACCATCAGGCTGGCGCGCGCCTCACCTCCTCCACCGCTCCGCTTTCACGGACCCCCACAGGAGGACAGTCATGCGACTGCCCCGCCGAGGGAAGCCCGCCACGGCCACCGCCGTCCTGCTGGCACTCGCCCTCGCCACCCCGCTCACCGCCCAGGCCGCCTCCCCCGACCACCCGTCGGCACCCTCCGCCGCCCCGGCGGACACGGCCGCCGACACCGCGCGGCAGTACCGGCTCGACGGCCCGCGCACGGTCGCCGACCGCACCGCCGTCGCCGCCACCGGCGCCTCCGTCGACGCCGTCCTGCCCGAAGCGGTGATCGTCACCGCCACCACCGCCGAGGCCGCCCGGCTGCGCGCGCTCGGCTGGTCCCCCGTCGCGCTGCCCGGCCCCCGCCACGGCGCCGGGCCCGGTGACGAAGGCCTGGCCGGGCCGGTGTACGACTTCCCCCAGGCCGACTCCGGCTACCACAACCACGCCGAGGCGAACGCCGACATCGACGCGGTCGTCGCCGCGCACCCCGACATCATGAGCAAGCGCGTCATCGGCACCTCCTACGAGGGCCGGCCGATCGTCGCGGTGAAGATCAGCGACAACGTCGGCACCGACGAGGACGAACCCGAGGTGCTGTTCACCGCCCACCAGCACGCCCGGGAGCACCTCACCGTCGAGATGTCGCTCTACCTGCTGCACGAGTTCGGCGACAAGTACGCCACCGACAGCCGCATCGCCGACGCCGTCAACAGCCGGGAGATCTGGGTGATCCCCGACCTCAACCCGGACGGCGGCGAGTACGACATCGCGACCGGCCGCTACCGCAGCTGGCGCAAGGACCGTCAGCCCAACACCGGCACCGGCAGCGTCGGCACCGACCTCAACCGCAACTGGAACTACAAGTGGGGCTGCTGCGGCGGCTCCTCCGGCTCCACCTCCAGCGAGACCTACCGGGGCGGCGCCCCGGAGTCCGCCAAGGAGACCAGGGTGGTCGCCGACTTCGTCCGCAGCCGGGTCGTCGGCGGCAGGCAGCAGATCACCGCTGCCATCGACTTCCACACCTACAGCGAGCTGGTGCTCTGGCCGTACGGCTGGACCACCGCCGAAACCGCCCCCGGCATGACCGCCGACGACTACAACACCTTCGCCACCCTCGGCCGCAGCATGGCCGCCACCAACGGCTACACCCCCGAACAGTCCAGCGACCTCTACATCACCGACGGCGCGATCGACGACTGGCTGTGGGGCGCCCAGCGGATCTTCGCCTACACCTTCGAGATGTACCCCGGCCCGAACGGCAGCAGCGGCTTCTACCCGCCCGACGAGGTGATCGGCCGCGAGACCAGCCGCAACCGCGAGGCGGTCCTGCGCCTGGTGGAGACGGCCGACTGCGTCTACCGCGTGATCGGCAAGCAGCAGCAGTACTGCGGCGTCTCCGCCTGACCGGCCACCCCCGCACGGGCCGCGGCGCGAGCGGGAGCACCCACCGCTCGCGCCCCGGCCGATGACGCCGGGCGGGCCGTTCACGCCGTACCGGCCCGGAATCCCGGAGCCCCCGGCGCCCGGGCCGGGCGGCTCAGCCGCGGGCGGCGCGGCCCCCGGCCTCGCGCGCACCGCGCACGTCACAGGACCGTCCTGTCCCGGCCGAAGCACAGGTGGCCAGGCACTGGCCGAGGACGTAGCAGCGCAGGTCGATGTCCTCGGGCAGGGCGGGCGCGGCGCCGGGGAGGGCGACGGCGCCGACCGCGACGACGAACGTCCTGCTCACCGCGTCGCTCCCCTTCTTGGTCTGCGGGGCCTGGAAGAGCAGGTAGCGGGCCAGCAGGTAGTCCTCGGCGGTGAGACGGGGACGGGCCAGCAGGTCGAGGGCGGCGGCGTGCAGGACGGCGCTGTCCCGGGGAGTGGGCGAGGCGGTGTAGACCGGGTTTCCGCCGCGCTCCATCCAGGACGTGTTCAGGCCCCGGGCCGCGTACCTGGCGGTGAGCTCGGCGTCGGTACGGTGAGCGGCGTCGCCCCGCAGGATGCGGTTGCCGGCGACCAGCCGTCCGTCCGGCAGCAGCACCCGGTTCTGGAGGGTGTCGCCCTCGACGCCCTCGACCGCGAAGCGTTCCTCGGCGAGACGGCCGTAGCGGACCATGGCCTCCCAGGCCGGGGTCGCGAGGCCGCCGGTGAAGGCGTGCGCGGCCTGGTCCCACTGCGCGCCCTCTCTCAGCCGGCCGACCTCGCCGAGGCGGTCGTAGTTGGTGTCACCCTCCCGGATCGGGGTGCGAAAGCGCTCCGGGAAGAAGGCGATCCGAGTGCCGGGACGCGGACCCATCGTGACGGCGAGACGGTAGCGCCAGTCGACCAGGTGCGCGTGGACGGCGGCCAGCGCGGCCACCCTGGCCGGCCGCCCCGGAGCGGCCTCCCACCTCCGGGCCAGCAGGCCGGCCGCCTCGGTGGCGGCCTTCGCCTGCTCGACGGCGAACGCGCGGGCCTTGACCTGTCGGGCGGGGTCGGCGAAGCGCAGGGCGAGCGGACTGGTGGGGAAGTCGCCGGGGGCGATCGGTGCGGTGGACATGGATCTCTCCTCGTCGGTCGAGCACGCCGGTCCGGCCGGCGGGCCGGGGCCGTCCGCCTCCACAGGCGGCCATGTGCCCATCCTGCCGGGCGAGTTGCACCATACGGCCGACGAGCAGTGGGCAGCCGTGAGTCCTGAGCACCTGCGCGGCGGCCCCGTCCGGCAATGCCGTGACGACCGGCCTCCCCGGCGACGCCTACCTCGAAGACTCCGGGAGGCCGTCAGCCCGCGGTCCGCTCACGGCAGTACCGGTGAGGTCGGCCACCACCAGCTCGGCCGCCCGCGCCGGGTCCCCGCCGGCGCGGGAGAGCAGTGAGGCCACGTCGTAGACCGCGTCTCCCGACTCCCGGTGGGTCACCTGCATGCCGTGCACCGACTCGTAGCGCGGTGAGCTGAGAGCCGCGCCGAGGTCGGAGCGCAGCCGCTCCAACTCCACGACGACCGTCCAGGCGTCGCCCTCCATCCGGGCCCGCCGGACCGGGTCGCAGGCCGCGATGACCCGGTCGGTCTCGGGTGAGTCGGGCTCACAGGTCTCAAGAGCCGGCAGGAGTTCGGGGACGCCCAGAATCGCCGCTGCCTCAAGGATGAAGGCGCGGTTCCCGTCGTCGGATGCCAGCAGTCGCGCGATCAGCGGGACGGCCCGTGGATCGTGCCGCCTGGCCAGCCCCCGCGCGCCTTCCTCCCGGACCTCGTCGCACTCGTCGGTGGTGCAGGTCCAGAGCGCGTCCCTGATCGCGGTCGTGTCGTGCTCCAGCTGGAATCCCAGCGTGAAGGCCGCCCAGTTGCGGACGTCGGCGTCCTGGTCCCGGGTGAGCCGGATCAGCGCCCGGACATCGGGCCCGTCGGCCGACCCGCTGTTGGTCAGGCTGAGTTCCGAGGCGACCTGACACCGCACCTCGGCCTCCTCGTGTCCGGAGAGCCTCACCAGCACCGGCACGGCGCGCGAATCCTGTGACCGGCCCAGGCCCCGGGCGAGGGACAGCAGCACGCAGGTCTCCGTCTCCACGTCGGCCCGCGCCATCAGGGCGGTTGCCACCTCGCTCCGCAGATCCTCGTGCGCTTCGGCCAGGCTCCCCACCAGATCGGCGCCCACCTTCCGCTCCAGGACATCGGCCGACCCCAGCAGCCCCGCCCCACCGCGCCAGGCGGCCTCGCCGCCCTCCCGCTGCGCCGTCTCCCAGACCAGCCCCCAGTAGGCGTGGCAGTCGTCGTCCGCCTCCGAGTCCCGCGCCACCCGCGCCACACTCATCAAGCGCCCCACCAGCCCCGCCACGTCGTCCATGCGCGCATTCTCGCCCGGAAGGCCCGCCGCCGGACACCGGATTTCCACACCGGGCACCTGGTCGTACGGCGGAGCCCGCCCCCGACGCGACGACTCGCGCCTGGGAGCGGACGCCCGGTCACCCGGCCGCGTCGACGAGGGCTTGGAGGACGCGCTGGGGGTCTTCGGCGAGCCGGTTGCAGACGTAGAGCCACCATTCGGTGCCGAAGACGATGTACTCCCGCGTGGGGTGCCCGCGTTCGGCCATGGCGTCGAGGATGCCGGGCCCGAGGCCGAGCAGTGTCTCGAACTCCCACGGGGCACCTTCACGGCCCGTCCCGCCGATCCGCTGCTCGATGCGGTCGATCAGGTCCCGGTCGTGAGTGGCGAAGGAGCACAGGTGGCCCGAGTCGGCCAGCTGCTGCGCGTACGTCAGGTAGGCGGCGCGCAGGGCCGGCGAGTCACGGTGGTGCGCGATGGTCTCGGGCTCAAGGAAGGCGCCCTTGACCAGGCGGATGCGGCCGGGTCGGCCGAGCAGCTCCGGCAGGTCGTCCGCGGTGCGGTGCAGGCGTGCCTGGACGGTGAGACCCACGTGGTCGAACCGCTCGCACAGCCTGCGGTGCAGGTCCAGCACCGCGTCGGTGCGGTCGGACCCCTCGGCCGAGATCACCATCTCCCGCCCGGTGACGGCACAGGCCTGGGCGATGCGGGAGGCGTTGGCGAGGGCGAGCCCGGCATCGACGACGAGGCCGATGTGGGACAGGTCGAGGGAGATCGAGCAGCCGGACGGCAGCAGCCGGGCGGCGGCGAGGAACACCTCGGTCTCCTCCGTGGCCCGCCGCGCGTCACGGCAGCTCTCGCCCATGTACTCGACGTTCACGCGGTGGCCGGCCGCCAGGACCTGCCGGGCGCGGTCCAGGGCGTCCGGCAGGGTCTCACCGGCCACGTACCGTCGGGCTGCCTTGCGGGTCAGGGGGCCCAGGACCGGATCGCCGGGGATGCGCCACTTCAGGTCCTCGTCGAGCGCGAGTGCGCGCAGGACCTGGGCCGCCCGCGCCGGGAGGGCGGTGGTGGAGTCGGAGGTGGAGCCGGGGGTGTGCATGGTCATCGGGCGCCTAGCTGTTCGCATACTGAAGAGGGGTACGCCCCTGAGCCTCGCAGGACGGGCCGCCCGCGGGCAGTGGCAGAAACGACGGATAGGCTGGAATTCCTGCCAACCGGTTCGAGGAGGCCCGAAGCCGATGCTCCGTGATGTCGCCGTCCTGGCCCTCGAAGGCGCCCACGCCTTCGAACTGGGCGTGTTCTGCGAGGTCTTCGGCATCGACCGCGGCGACGACGCGTTCCCCGTCTACGACTTCGCCCTCGTCTCGGCCACCGGCGACAGCGTGCCGACCCGGCACGGCTTCGAGGTGCGCGCCCGGCACGGGCTGGAACGGCTGGCCTCCGCGGACCTCATCTGCGTCCCGGCCTACGACCCGGGCGTGCGGCAGCCGGACGCCCTCGCCGACAGCCTGCGGGCCGCCGTGCGGCGCGGCGCTCGCGTCCTGAGCATCTGCACCGGCGTCTTCCTGCTGGGCCAGGCCGGGCTGCTCGACGGACGGCGCTGCACCACCCACTGGCGCTTCACCGGGGAACTCGCCCGCCGCCACCCCGAGGCCCGGGTCGAGTCGGACGTGCTGTACGTCGACGAGGACCCGGTCATCACCGGCGCCGGCACCGCCGCCGCGGTCGACACCTGCCTCCACCTGATCCGCAAGGAACACGGCAGCGCCGTCGCCAACGCGCTCGCCCACCGCATGGTCGCACCCCCGCACCGCGACGGCGGCCAGCGCCAGTACCGCGAACGCCCCGTACCCCGGGACCGGACGGGCTCCCTCGCCCCCGCCCTGGCCTGGATCGAAGCCAACCTCGACCGGGACCTGACCGTCGAGGCGATGGCCCGCCACGCCGGCCTCTCCCCGCGGACCTTCGCCCGGCACTTCCGGCAGGAGACGGGGACCACTCCGCTGCAATGGCTCACCGGCCAGCGGGTCCTGCTCGCCCAGCACCACCTGGAGACCACCCACGACCCCGTCGCCGCCATCGCCCACCGCGCGGGCTTCGGCAGCATCGACAACCTCCGCCACCACTTCGCCCGACGCCTCGGCACCACCCCCCAGGCCTACCGGCACGCCTTCGCCGACCCACCCGCCACCGCCTGACACCCGCCCTCGCGGCTCAGCCGACGAACGGCGCTCGACAGCACGACGCCCCCGCGATGCCAGGATCCCGCCGGCCCCACGCGGGCCATGCAGAACCTGGTCACCCGAACCTCCCCCGGAACCGGCGCCTGCCCCTCGACCACGTCGACGAACGCCCGACCGCCATCCGGACCCAGGCGACGGCTGACCCCCGCGGGTGCGGGGAGGACCACTCCCCCTTGGGGGCGCAGGGGATGTACACCGGCTGACCCCCACGGGTGCGGGGAGGACAAGAACCACGCGCGCAAGGCCGCCCTCGCCGACGGCTGACCCCCGCGGGTGCGGGGAGGACTATGATCGGAAGCCACGATCGTCGGATGGTGCCGGCTGACCCCCGCGGGTGCGGGGAGGACACTTCGCGACCTGCGGCGATGCGACGGCTTTGCCATTTCATTGCATGACTTGGAGCGCCGCCCCGCGGAGCCCCCAACGTAACCCGTAGAGCTGTTGAGGCGTCAAAAGCGCGCTGCGAACGATCCCACGGGCGAGCTCGGCGGGGCAAGCTGCCGAGCTGCCGCGGCCCGCCGCCACGCTGCCCGCAGGGGTGGACGGTCAAAGGCAGCGGTGTGCGCTCAGCTGTGGCGGACGATCAGGAGGATGCCCCACCCGATCGCCGCGAGGACCACCGCGAAGCACACCGCGGCCACGGCGTAACCGCCTACCCCGGCAGTGGCACGTACGCCCCCGTCCCCCTCGGCCCCGGCCGCCGGGTTGAGGGCGCGCACGGCGATGGCGAACAGCGCGGGCAGCCCGGCGCCGGCGAGGAAGCCGACCACGACGATCTTCCAGAGCGCCTCCGGGTCGATCCAGGAGTTCACGGGGCCACCTTGTCGCTGGGGGGCGGCACCGGGACGACCGAGCCGGTCCACGCCGCGTTGACGTTCTCCGGGGTGACGGCCGGGTAGCGGGACGCGATGAAGAAGGCGACCGAGGCCAGCACCAGGACGGTGAAGACACTCACCACGCCGACGGTGCCGCCGATCCCCCGGGCGGTCCAGTAGGCCAGCGCGCCGACCAGTGCCGCGGCCGGGAGGGTGAGCAGCCAGGCCACCACCATGCGGCGGGCGATGTTCCACCGCACGACCGCGCCCCTCCTGCCGATCCCCGATCCGAGGATCGACCCGGTGGCGACGTGGGTGGTGGAGAGCGAGTAGCCGAAGTCGGCGGAGCAGAGGATGACCGCCGCCGAGGCCGACTCACTGGCCATCCCCTGCGGCGGTTCGATCTCCACCAGTCCCTTGCCCAGCGCCCGGATGACCCGCCAGCCGCCGATGTAGGTGCCCAGGGCGATGGCCAGGGCGCAGGAGGCGATCACCCACACCGGGGCCTTCGCCCCACCGCCCAGCCTCCCGTCGGCGATCAGGGCCAGGGTGATGACGCCCATGGTCTTCTGCGCGTCGTTGGTGCCGTGGGCCAGCGAGACCATGCAGGCCGAACCGACCTGACCGCTCCGGAAGCCGCGCGTGCGCGGGCCTTCGGCGACGCCGCGGGTGAGGCGGTAGACGAGGTACGTGCCGAGCGCCGCGACCGATCCCGCGATGACCGGTGACAGGGCGGCCGGCACGATCACCTTGGCGACGAGGCCGTGCCACTTGACGGCCGAGGTGCCGGCCGCCGCCACGGTCCCCCCGACCACGCCGCCGATCAGCGCGTGCGAGGAACTGGAGGGGATCCCGAGGTACCAGGTCGCCAGGTTCCACAGGATGCTGCCCGTCAGGCCCGCCACGACCACGGTCAGCGTCACGCTCTGGCTCTCCACCAGGCCGCTGGCGATCGTCGCGGCGACCGCGGTCGAGAGGAACGCACCCACCAGGTTCAGCACCGCCGAGACGCCGACCGCGACCCGCGGCGGAAGGGCGCCGGTGACGATCGAGGTCGCCATGGCGTTGCCGGTGTCGTGGAACCCGTTGGTGAAGTCGAAACCCAGCGCGGTGACCACCACCAGCGCCAGAACCACGTCATTGCCGGTCACGGGGTCGAACCTAACCCGCTGACCGCCGCCGATCCGCTCTCCTCACCACCCGGACGCGCCGGGAACCGGGGGCGCCATCCGATCGGCCCTACCGGAGGCCGGGGCCCCACAGGGCCGGCAGGGTGATCGGTAATTCGGTGTCGCCCATCCGTTCGAGGCTGCTAGCGTCCCGGACGTGGCAAAGCTGAACCAGATCATCGCCGTCGAAAAAGGCGTCAAGTCCAAGTCCTTCCAGGAGCTGACCCAGGCCCACCAGGACCTGCAGAAGCCCGCGCTGCTGGCCGGGATCTCCCGCACCTACCAGCCCAAGGACGAGGAGGGCGAGCAGCTGCCGCCCGAGGCGACCCGTGTGCAGCTGAAGGCCGAGGACATCCTGCGGTCCACCGCGAACACCCTCACCCGGCTGTTCGACGTGACGGCCACCAAGGACTGGGCCAACGTCGACGCCCGCGCCGACGTGGTGGTGGACGGCCAGGTGCTCCTCGCCCAGGTGCCGGTGCCGTACCTGCTCTTCCTGGAGAAGCAGCTCACCGACCTGTTCACCTTCGTGAAGAAGCTCCCGGTGCTGGACGCCGCCGAGTCCTGGAACCTCGATCCGTCCACCGACTCCTGGAAGACCGAGCCGGTGCGCACCATCCGGACCAAGAAGGTGCCGCGCAACCACGTCAAGGCCGAGGCCACCGAGAAGCACCCGGCCCAGGTCGAGGTCTACTACGAGGACATCGCGGTCGGCTACTGGACCACGGTCAAGTTCTCCGGCGCGCTGCCGGCCCGCCGGGTGAACGAGCTCGCCGAGCGGGTGGAGAAGCTCCAGCAGGCGGTCAAGTTCGCCCGTGAGGAGGCCAACGCCGTCGAGGTCACCGACCGGAGGGTGGGCGACGCCGTCTTCGGCTACCTGTTCCGGTAGCCCCATGATCGCCCGTCCGGGGAGCCGGGCGGGTGCACCGGGCGCGACAACGACCCGTACCGGGAGAACCGGGCGGGTGCGCTGCGCGGTGCGAAAAGCTGACACTGATGTTGAAGCTGACCAGGGGTCACAGTGGAGGTTCGAATCCTCCCCCCGGCACCACCGGCCGGGGTAGCCCAAACCAGGCAGAGGCAGGCCCCGTGAATCTCAGGCTCTCGCTCCAGTCTCAGCATTCGCCGCCGAACACCGGATCGACCGGGTGTGGACGAATATCGACGAATGCAGGTTCGAGTCCTGTCTGTGCCGCTCCGTGGCACGGTAGTTCAAAGGCAGAACGCGTCGATTTCAATCTGATCCACGGCCCTTAAACGTGCCGGTGTGCGCAATTGGGCGGCAAACAGGGGCCCGGGAGCTGGCTACGCTCCCGGGTCCTCTCGCGTTCCGGTACGGGGGTGGCGCGGCCGTCCGGGTGGCCGGGCCGATAATGGACCGAACGATTCCGTGGGTGAGAGGTGGCACATGGCCGGCAGGTTGCGGGTGCTGAGGAAGCAGAACCGGCTCAGCCTGGAGGCACTCGCCGAGCAGGTCGGCGTCACCAAGAGCTACCTCTCCAAGGTCGAGCGCGGCATCAGCGACCCGTCGATCTCGACGGCGCTCAAGCTGGCCCACGCCCTCAACGTCGACGTCGGCCGGCTCTTCTCGGACGAGGTGGAGCCCGAGCTCGTCACCGTCGTCCGAGCCGGCGAGCGCACCCCGATGGGCGCCGGGGCCGGCTCCGGCGCCTCGCGCTACGAGGGCATCGCGACCGGGCTCGGCGGCAAGCAGATGGTGCCGTTCATGATGTATCCGCCGACCGCGCCGACGGACTCGCCGTTCAAGTCGCACATGGGCGAGGAGTTCTTCTTCGTCCACGCGGGCACGGCGGTACTGGAGTTCCCCGAGCGGAGCGTCGAACTCGGTCCCGGGGACAGCGTGTACTTCAACTCGGCGCTCCCCCACCGCTGCCGGAGCACCGGGCCGGAGCCGGCCGAGATCCTCGTGGTCATCCACGACGACCCGGCCGGCCCCTCGGACCGGGTTCCCACCCTGCCCTGACGAACCCTGCCCTGACGTGTCGGGCCGACGTCAGCCCTTCGGCCCGGCGTCGGCGGCCAGGGCGACCCCCGCGGCGGACAGCAGCGCGGCCAGTCGCTCCGTCCGCGCCCCGTCCAGCGGCAGCAACGGGCGCCGGGGCTCGCCGACGTCCAGGCCGCACAGGGCCAGGCCCGCCTTCACCGTGGTCGGCAGACCGCCGCCGAGCAGGAACTGGAGCACCGGCAGCTGCCGGTAGAACACCTGGCGGGCCGTGTCCGGATCGCCCTCGCGAACCGCCCGGTACAGATCGAGGGTGAGGTCGGGGATGACGCAGGGCGCCGCCGTGCACCAGCCGGCCGCACCGGCCGCGAACGCCTCCAGGGCCAGCGGGTTGGACCCGTTGTAGAAGGGCAGCGCGCCGTCGGACAGCTGGGTGAGCCGGTGCATCCGCTGGATGTCGCCGCTGCTCTCCTTGACCATGGTGATGTTCTCCACCTGGTCGACCAGCCGGTGCATGAGCTCCGGGGTGAGGTCGACCCCGGCGGTGGCTGGGTTGTTGTAGACCATCAGCGGGATGCCGATCGCGTCGGCGATCTCGGTGTAGTGCCGGGTGATCTCGCGCTCGTCCAGCCTCCAGTACGAGAGCGGCAGCACCATCACCACGTCCGCCCCGGCCTGCTCGGCGAACCGGGCGCGGCGGACGGCGCTTCGGGTGGTGAGGTCGGCGATGCCGACGACCGTGGGCACCCTGCCCGCGACGGCCGACACCGACGCCTCGGCGGCGGTGTACCACTCCTGGTCGTCGAGGTAGGCGCTCTCGCCGGTGGAGCCCAGCGGGGCGATGGCGTGGCAGCCGGAGCGGACCAGCCGGTCGATCAGCTCGGTGAGCCGGGCGAGGTCGAGGGTGCCGTCGGCAGGGGAGAACGGGGTCACCGGGTAGGCGATGATCCCCTCGAGGACGGTGGTGGCCATGTCAGGAGTCCTTCCGGGTGGCGAGGGCGTCGCCGTGGCCGGCCCGAAGGGCGCGGCGGGCGTAGTACGCGAAGTTGGCCTGGCCGCGCTTGGGGGTGGAGATCCAGTCGTGCGCCTCCTGGGCGAGCAGTTCGGGGATCTCCTGGATCTTCCCGGCGGCGCCGGCCAGGAGCTGGAGCCTGGCGGCCCGTTCGAAGAGCAGGGCCAGCGTGCACGCCTCCTCGACGGTCCCGGTGGCGACCAGCTGGCCGTGGTGGGCGAGCAGGAGCGCGCGCTTGTCGCCGAGGGCGGCGGAGATGATCTCGCCCTCCTCGTTGCCGACCGGGATTCCGGGCCACTTCTCCAGGAACGCGCAGTCGTCGTACAGCGGGCACATGTCCATGTGCGACACGACCAGGGGGGTCTCCAGCATCGAGAGCGCGGAGATGTGCAGCGGGTGGGTGTGGATGATGCAGTTGACGTCCGGCCGGGCCCGGTAGACCCAGCTGTGGAACCGGTTGGCCGGGTTGGCCATCCCGTCGCCTTCCAGGACGTGGAGGTCCTCGTCGACGAGGAGCAGGTTGTCCTCGGTGATCTCGTCGAAGCCCAGGCCCAGGCGCTGGGTGTAGTAGGTGCCCGGACGCTCGGCCCTGGCGGTGATCTGGCCCGCCAGCCCGGAGTCGTGCCCGGCGTCGAACAGGATGCGGCAGGTCAGGGCCAGCTTCTGGCGCACCGTCCAGCCGTTGTCGGGGATCGCGGTCTCCATCCGCTGGTGGGCCAGGTTCACCAGGTCGGACTTGCCCGTCTCGAACGTGTCGGCCATCGCCGTCGTCCTCCTTCGGTCTTCGGTCGAACGCTCCCGCCGGGGCACTGGGCGCGGATCACCCCCGGCGGGCGCGGGCAGCGGCAAGCCGCCCGGCGCAACCGCGGAACCCCGGAAGGACACATATTCCACTTTAGGACACAACGTGTCCTCACGTCGAGAGAGGTCCAGCAGCGGGGCGCCGAGGTCGGCCGCCGGCCCCCGGCCAGAGGGTGCACGAGCGGACTACCGCACGCAGACCCCGGACAAACGGGAGGACCGTCTCCGGCTGACGAGAGGTCCGCTGGCGTCACGGTTTCTCCGGAGGAGGCCGAGCGTTCGCGCGGCGCCAGGCCCGCTGGCCGTGACCGTGACCGTGGGTGATGACGCGTCTGGGCTCATCGGGATTGCCGTACACGAAGGGGCCCGGAACGCTGGGGGCGGGGAGGGAATCCGGGGGGGGAAGCACCCGGAAGATCAGGAGTCCCCACGCATGTCCCCGAAGAGGATCGCCGCCGTCGCCGTGGGCATCGCCGGCGCCGTCGTGCTGGCGACCGTCGCCTACGCGGGCGCGCCCGTCACCCTGAACATGGCCACCGGCAGCGCCGACTGCACCGTCTCGTGGACGAAGGACGGCGTCACCTTCAAGCCCCTCACGCCCGGCAGCAGTGCCTCGGCCTTCCTTGACAAGGACGCCACCGGCACGGTCACCATCGACCTCACCGCCGTCGGCAACCCCGTCACCCTGGCGAACTCCGTCTACATCCGGACGGCGGCCAAGGGCGGCTTCAGCCTGACCGACGCCGCCGGCCACTACGTCCAGGCCACGAACCTCGAAGGCAGCCTCTCCGGCGACAGCACCTTCGTCGTCCAGACCGGCAGCGACCCGGCGGGCACCCGCATCCCCGTCTACGACATCCCCACCCGGCCCCAGATCACCCCCGACGTGCAGTCCCTGGTCCCGCCCCGGGTCGACCTGGCGCTCTCCGACATCCGGATGATCGTCCTGCCGGAGTTCGCCACCGTGATGAACCAGACCTTCGGCGACGGCACCATCCAGCCCGGCGACCAGCTCGGCACCTGCACCGCCCAGACCACGTCCTGACCGCCCGGCCGCCGGCGCGGCCACCGCCCCCCGGTAGATTCGCTCCCCCACCACCGACCGAGGGAGCGCCCGTGCCCGACCGGCCCAGCCTGCTGTACGTGACGGACCTGGCCTACCCGGCCCGGGGGCGGCGGTACGGCGACGAGGACGTCCTCCTCACCTCCCGGCTGCGGGAGTGGTTCGACCTGGCCCTGTGCCACCCGCTCGACGCCCGGGCCCTGATGGGGCGCTTCGACGCGGTCGTGGTGCGCAACAGCGGGCCGGTGCTGCACTACCGGGAGGAGTACGCCCGCTTCCGGGCCCGGGCCCTGGCCGACGGCGTGCGGGTCTACAACCCGCTGACCGGGCGGGGTGACATGGCGGGGAAGCAGTACCTGCTGGAACTCACCGAGCAGGGCCACCCGGTCATACCGACCGTCGACCGGCCGCAGGACCTCGGCCGGCTGCCCGCCGCCGACCGCTACGCCGTCAAGCCCAAGGAGGGCGCCGACAGCATCGGCCTGCGGTTCCTCACCCGCCGGGAGCTGGACGGTCTCGAATGGGGCGAGGTGCTGGTCCAGCCGCGGATCGACTTCCGCTACGAGGTCTCGTTCCACTTCGTGGACGACGCCTTCCAGTACGCCCTCCACACGCCCGACCCGGCCCTGCGCTGGGTGCTGGAGCCGTACGAGCCGAGCGCGGCCGACCTGGAGTTCGCGCGCGGCTTCGTCGGCTGGAACACGCTCGCCCACGGGATCCAGCGGGTCGACGCCTGCCGGGCGCCGGACGGGCGGCTGCTCCTGGTCGAGCTGGAGGACCTCAACCCGTACCTGTCCCTCGACCTGGTCGCCGACGAGGTCAGGGAGGGCTTCGTCGGAGCGATGTCACGGTCGCTGCGCCGCTTCCTGGGGTGACCCCGCCGACGCGCCGCCCCGGGAAGCCTCTCCCGGGGCGGCGCGAACACCGGGGGCGTCAGCAGATCCGCGGCAGCTGTTCGCCGATCGGCAGGTCGACCACCCGGGTACCGCCGAAGCCGGTGCGGGCGACGACCATCCCGGGGTGGTCGGCGACACACTCCCCGATCACCACCGACTCCGCACCGTCCGGGTGGGCGCGCATCGCGGCGAGCACGGCGTCCGCCGAGGTGCGCGGGACGAAGGCGACCAGCCTGCCCTCGTTGGCGATGTACATCGGGTCCAGCCCCAGCACGGCGCACGCGTTGGCCACCGGCTCGGGGACGGGGACAGCGCGTTCGCTGAGCACGACGCCGACGCCGGCCGCCGTCGCGATCTCGTTGAGCGACGCCGCCAGGCCGCCCCTGGTGGGGTCGCGCAGCACGTGCAGGTCGGCGGTGGCGGCGAGCATCGCCTCGACCAGGCCGCCGAGCGGGGCGGTGTCGCTGCGCACCTCGACACCGAACTCCAGGCCCTCCCGGACGCTCATGATCGCCACCCCGTGCAGCCCGATCGGCCCGCTGACGATCACCACGTCACCGGGTACGGCGCGCTGCGGCCGGATGTCGACTCCGGCCGGGACGATCCCGAGGCCGGCGGTGTTCAGGTAGACGCCGTCGCCGTGCCCGGCCTCGACCACCTTGGTGTCGCCGGTGGCGATCTCGACCCCGGCGGTGCGGGCGGCGGCGCCGATCGCCCGGGCGACCCGGTCCACCACCGCCATCTCCACCCCCTCCTCCAGGATGAAGCCGCAGGACAGGTAAGCCGCCCTGGCCCCGCTCATGGCGAGGTCGTTGACCGTGCCGTTGACCGCGAGGTCGCCGATGCAGCCGCCGGGGAAGAACAGCGGCCGAACCACGTAGGAGTCGGTGGAGAAGGCCAGCCGGGCACCGCCCAGTTCCAGGACGGCGGAGTCGCCGAGCCCGGCGAGCACCGGGCCGCCGAAGGCCGGCGCGAAGAGGTTCTGCACCAGTTCGGCGGACAGCGCCCCGCCGCCGCCGTGGCCCATCACCACCCGGGGGTGGTCGCGCAGCGGCAGCGGGCAGCTCCACCCGGAGAAGTCGGGCTGCTCGGAGGACCGCTCGGAGGGCAGTTCGGCAGGCCGCTCGGCGGGCTTTCGGCCCGGCGCCCCGCCGGGCAGGTCGGTGAGCAGTTCGGTGACCAGGTCGATGTCAGCCAACGCGAGTCGCCTCCTGGGCCTGGACGGACGTACCCGGCACACCCAGCCGCCGGTACAGGTAGTACGCGGCGCACGCCCCCTCGCTGGAGACCATCGTGGCGCCGAGCGGTGTGCGCGGTGTGCAGAGCGTGCCGAAGGCCTCGCACTGGTGGGGCTTCAGCAGCCCCTGAAGCACCTCGCCGCTGCGGCACTCGGCGGGCTCGCGGGTGGTGATCCCGGAGACGTCGAAGCGGTGCTCGGCGTCGTGGTCCCGGTAGCGCGGCGAGAGCCGCCAGCCGCTCCGCGGGATCATGCCGATGCCCCGCCAGGAGCGGTCGGCCACTTCGAAGACGTCCTCCAGCATGGCGCGGGCCGCCGGGTTGCCCTCGGCCCGTACGGCCCGCGGGTAGGCGTTGTCGACGGTGTGCTCGCCGCGCTCCAGCTGCCGTACGGTCCGCCGGATGCCCTCCAGGATGTCCAGCGGTTCGAAGCCGGTGACGACGATCGGCACCCGGTGGCGCTCCGCCAGCGCCGGGTACTCGGCGGTGCCCATCACGCTGCACACGTGCCCGGCGGCGAGGAAGCCCTGGACCCGGCAGTCCGGGGAGTCCATGATCGCCTCGATCGCGGGAGGCACCCGGACGTGCGAGACCAGCATGCTGAAGTTGCGCAGGCCCTGCTTTCGGGCCAGGTGGACGGCCATGGCGTTCGGCGGGGCGGTGGTCTCGAAGCCGATGCCGAAGAAGACCACCTCCCGGTCCGGGTTCTCCCGGGCGATCCGCAGGGCGTCGAGCGGCGAGTACACCACCCGGACGTCGCCGCCCTCGCCGCGGACCCGGAACAGGTCCCGGTCGGTGCCCGGCACCCGCAGCATGTCCCCGAAGGAGCAGAAGATCACCTCCGGCCGGGCGGCGATCGCCAGCGCCCGGTCGATCACCTCCAGCGGGGTGACGCACACCGGGCAGCCCGGACCGTGGATCAACTCGACCTTGTCCGGCAGCAGTTGGTCGATGCCGTGCCGGATGATGCTGTGCGTCTGACCGCCGCAGACCTCCATCAGCGCCCACGGCCTGGTGACCGTCGCCCTGATGTCGGCGAGCAGCCCGGCCGCCAGCTCGGGGTTGCGGAACTCCTCCAGGTACTTCACCGTCCGGCCTCCTCGACCGCGTCGACCCCCGCGGCTTCCCACGGGTCGCCGAACTCCTCCTGCAACAGCCCGAGTTCCTCGAAGAGGGCGAGGGTGCGCCGGGCCGACTCCTCGTCCAGCCGTTGCAGCGCGAAGCCCACGTGGACGATCGCGTACTCACCCACCGCGAGGTCCGGCAGGTACTCCAGGCAGACGTCCTTGACCACGCCGCCGAAGTCCATCACCGCCATCCGGGCTCCGTCCCGTTCACCGATCTCCGTCACCCTGCCGGGCACAGCCAGGCACATCCGCTCTCACTCCTCCCGGGTGGCCGACGACCTGGCGGCCACCATCAGCTGGCCGAGTGCCAGCCCTCCGTCGTTGGGCGGCACCCGGCGGTGCCGCAGTACGGTGAAGCCGTCCTCCCGGAGGCCGCCCGCGCAGGCCGAGGAGAGCAGCGCGTTCGCGAAGACGCCGCCGCTGAGCGCGACCGTGCTGGTGCCGTACCGGCTCCGGGCGGCGGTGCAGATCCGTCGGACCAGGTCGGCCACCGCGCCGTGGAAGCGGGCGGCGACCAGCCCGGCGGGGGCACCCGCGGTCACGTCGGCCACCACGGCGGCGAGTACCGGCCCGGGGTCGGCGGTCCAGCCGTCCGCCCGCGTCGGCAGGCCGAACCGGTAGCCGTCCGCACGGCCGAACTCGCAGGCCGCCGCCTCCAGTTCGATCGCCGCCTGGGCCTCGTAGCCGGCCCGCTGGCAGATCCCCGCGAGCGAGGACACCGCGTCGAAGAGCCGCCCCATGCCGGAGGTCGGCACACAGTTCAGCCCTCGCTCCAACTGGCGCCCCAGCAGCCGTAGTTCATGCTCACCACAGGCCCGGACCGGCGGCAGTCCCGACGTCCACGGCAGCCCGGCAGCGCGCAGGTGCGCCAGCGCCGTGCAGTACGGGCGTTCGACGGCCGCGTCCCCGCCCGGCAGCGGCACGTAGCCGAGGTGGGCGAGGCGGCGGAACCCGTCGTAGTCGGCCAGCAGCACCTCGCCGCCCCAGATCGTGCCGTCCTCGCCGTAGCCGGTGCCATCGAAGGCCACGCCGAGCACCGGACGGCCGCCGTCCAGGCCGTGTTCGGCCATCACCGCGGCGATGTGGGCGTGGTGGTGCTGGACCCGGTGCACCGGCCGTCCGGCGGCGGTCCGCTCGGCGTGCCGGACCGAGCGGTAGCCGGGGTGCCGGTCGGCGACCAGCAACTCGGGCCGCACCCCGCTGACGGTGCCGAGCTGCTCCACCGCCCGGTCGAAGGCCCGCAGCGTGGCCAGGTCGTCCATGTCGCCGATGTGGCCCGACAGCCAGGCGTAGCCGCCCTTGGCCAGCGCGAAGGTGTTCTTGAGGTCACCGCCGACCGCCAGCACCGGGCGGACGGGCACCGGCAGCGGGATCGGCAGCGGCGCGTAGCCGCGCGAGCGGCGCAGCGGCAGCTGCTCGCCGTCCACCACCCGCACCACCGAGTCCTCGCACGGGACGTGGATCGGCCGGTCGTGGGTGAGCCAGCCGTCGACCAGCGGGGCGAGCCGGTCCAGCGCCTCCCGGTCGTCGGTGACGATCGGCTCGCCGGAGAGGTTGGCGCTGGTCATCACCAGCAGGTCGGGCCCGGGGGCGGCCAGCAGCAGGTGGTGCAGCGGCGTGTACGGGAGCATCACCCCGAGGTCGGGGCTGCCCGGTGCCACGGCATCGGGGATCGGCCGGCCGGTGCGGCGCAGCAGGACGATCGGCCGGGCCTGGCCGGTGAGCAGTTCCCGTTCGACCGGGTCGACGGGCAGCAGGGCCTCGACGGTGGCGAGGTCGCGGGCCATCACGGCGAAGGGCTTGGCGCGGCGCCGCTTGCGCCGGCGCAGCAGGGCGACGGCCGTGGCGTCGCGGGCGTCGCAGGCGAGGTGGTAGCCGCCGAGGCCCTTGACGGCGAGGATCGCGCCGTCGGCGAGCAGCCGCCGGGCTTCCGAGAGGGCCTGTTCCCCGCCCGGTGCGGGGCGTCCCGGCACGGTCAGGGCGAGGGTGGGCCCGCAGGCGTGGCAGGCGACGGGCTGGGCGTGGAAGCGGCGGTCGGCGGGGTCGGCGTACTCCCGGGCGCAGTCCGGGCACATCGGGAAGCCGGCCATGGTGGTGTCGGACCGGTCGTACGGCAGGCCGGTGACGATGGTGTGCCGAGGGCCGCAGTTGGTGCAGCTGATGAACGGGTGGCGGTGGCGGCGGTCGGCCGGGTCCGCGAGTTCGGCGAGGCAGTCGGCGCAGGTCGCGGTGTCGGGTGGGATCAGGGTGGCGCGTGGGCCGTCGGGGCGGGACGGGAGGATCCGGAAGCCGGTGGCGCCGGTGGCGGTGAGCGGGGTGTGTTCCACCGAGTCCACCTGGGCGAGCGGCGGGGCGTCGCCGGCCACCCGCCGGCAGAAGGCGTCCAGGGCGTCGCGACGGCCCTCGATCTCGGCCAGGACGCCCTCGCCGGTGTTGGTGACGGTGCCGGCCAGGCCGAGTTCGCCGGCGAGCGTGTGGACGAACGGCCGGAAGCCGACGCCCTGCACCAGACCGCGGACGGCGACCCGGCGCCGTTCGCGGTCGAGCCCGGGGTGACCGGCCGTCACGCGCGCTCCCCCACCGCGGAGTGCCCGTGGTGATGACCGTGCTCAGGCCGGTGCTCAGGCCCGTGCGCGTGGTCGTGCGCGTGGCCGTCATCGTGCTCGTGCTCGTGCTCGTCATCGTGCTCGTGCGAGTGCGGCGGCGCCGCGGCCATCACCGGCCGGTGTGGCTGCGCCCCGTCCAGCACGGCCAGCGCCCGGTCCAGCAGCACCCCGACGCCCTCGCCGGTGCGGGCGGAGGTCTTCAGCACCTCCACCCCGGGGTTCACCCGCCGGACGTTGGCCAGGAACGCCGGCTCGTCGAACTCGGCCGCCGCGGCCAGGTCCGTCTTGGTCACCAGCACCAGGTTGGCCAGCCCGAAGGCCGTCGGGTACTTGAGCGGCTTGTCCTCGCCCTCGGTGACGGAGGCCAGCACCACTCGCAGCGTCTCGCCGAGGTCGTAGGAGGCCGGGCAGACCAGGTTGCCGACGTTCTCCACGAACAGCAGCCGGCACTCCGGCGGCAGCCAGCCGTCCAGGTGCCCGGCGAGCATCCGGGCCTCCAGGTGGCAGAGCCCGTCGGTGAGCACCTGCTTGACCGGTGCGCCCGAACGGGCCAGCCGTCGTGCGTCGTTCTCGGTGGCGAGGTCGGCGGTCAGCGCGGCGACCGCCACCCCGCGCCGCCGGGCCAGCCCCAACTCGGCCTCCAGCAGGGCGGTCTTGCCGCTGCCGGGGCTGGACAGCAGGTTCACCGAGGCCGTCCCCCGCGCGGCCAGGGCCGTCCGCAGGGCGCGGGCGCTGTCGTCGTTGCGGGCGAGGACCGCCTGACGGAGGTCGACCGTGCGGCACATCGGTATCAGCCTTTCTGTTCGGCCGGGACGCCGGCTCTCTGCGACCACTCGACGTCGAGGATCTGCAACTCGCGCCCGGACAGCAGCTCGACGCCGCCGCCTCCCGAGCAGCTCGGGCAGCCGAGGTCCGGCGGCATGCCGACCGCCCACTCGACCGCGCAGGGGGTGCAGCGGGCCCGGGCCGCGACGGACTCGGTGTCCAGCCCCGCGCCCGCCACCAGGGTTCCGGTGCAGGCCAGTTCGAAGCAGAAGTCGAGGGCCTCGGGCACCACACCGGCCAACTCGCCCACCCTCAGCCGTACCCGTGCCACTCCCGGGGCGCCGTGCTCGCGCGCGGCCGCGTCCACCTGCGCGACGACGGCTTCGGCGATCGACATCTCGTGCATGGATCCCCAATCGGTGCGAGGCGCGCGGGTCGCGGAGAGCAGGGCAAGAGGGGGAAGGGCGAGGGGCAGCGGCCCCCATTACAGGGCCCGGTGGCGGCATCGGCCCGAAGCCGCGCCGCCACCGGGTACGGGGCTGCGCCGTTCGCAGCAGTCCGCGGCTCACATCCGGGAGATGTGCAGGTACCGCTTGATGTCCGGCAGGCTCTGCCAGACCAGTGCGCCGATCCCGGCCAGCAGGGCGACGCAGAACAGTTTCCTCAGCATGGTGTCGTCTCCTTCTCCGGCTGCGCGGCCTCGTCCACGACCCGCAGGACCACTCGGACCGCCTCCTCCACGGCGGCGGCGACGGGCTCGCTCAGCCCGATCCCTTCCTCCAGCGAGGCCGGCTCGCAGCCGACCACCAGTACCCGTGCGGGCGGCTCGCCGCCGGTGCCGGCGGCGAGCGTGGCGAGCAGCGCCAGCACCGCGTCCGGCCCCATCCGGTGCCCGTCCAGGACCGGCACCTCCGACGGCCGTTCGGCGGCCGGCTCGATCAGGTAGACCGTGCCGGGCGCACCGCCGCGGCAGGTGGCGTCCACCAGGACGGCGGTGTGGTGGCCGTCGAGCAGGCGGTAGGCGAGGTCCACCCCGCGCACGCCGACGTCGACCACCTCCACGCCCGCCGGCAGCGGGTGGGCGGACAGCCGCCGTACGGTCTCGACCCCGAAGCCGTCGTCGCCGAGGAAGACGTTGCCCACCCCGGCGACCAACACCGTCCGACGCGTCACGGCCCCTCCAGCGGAACGACCCCGGCACCGGACCCGGCACCGGCACCGCGAGCAGCCCCGGGAGCGCCCCCGTCGAGCGGCGTGACCTCGTCGGGCTGGAAGTAGCGGAAGCGCCCCTGCGCCCGCCACAGGTCGGCGCCCGGGTCGTCCTCCACCGTGACGGCCAGGTGCACCGAGCCGTCGAGGTCGTGCAGCACCGCCTCCACCACGCCGGTGCGCCCGTCCAGGAAGAGGTCCTGGGCGTCGGTGCGCCGGCGGCCCGGCCGCAGCAGCACCCGGCTGCCGGCGCCGACCTCGCGGCCGTCGACCAGCACCCGGTCCCGCTCCGGGTCGACTGCGGGGTCGTCGGCCGGGTCCCACCAGGGCTGGTCCGCGCCGGCGGCACCGGTGACCTCGCGCAGTCCGCGGATGGCGCCGTGCAGCCGCTCCAGCACCTCTGGCGGCATGGACTCGGCCAGGTCGATGACCGCGCCCGCCCTCTCGTCGGTGCCCCTGGCCTCCCGCTTCTCCTCCTCGGTCAGGGCAGCCGTGCGCAGCGCCAGGATCTCGTCGATCTCGGTGGCGTCGTACAGGGTGCCGAGGCTCTCGGGGGCGATCCGCGGGTGGTCCTCCAGGATGATCGGCGAGGAGAGCACGACCCGGCGCTCGCCGTCCGGGCCGACCAGCACCGGCCAGGTGCGCTCGTTGCGGCAGCGTTCGACGGCGGGGCGGGCCCACTCGGGCGGGTCGGTGACGGACAGGAAGCGTCCGTGCTCCAGTCCGAGCAGCAGGTGGGCGGAGACCAGCGACCGCGGCAGCGCCTGGTCGCGGGTGGCCCGCCGGAGCGGCATCCAGGCGGAGGTGTTCTCCACCTCCACGGTGAGCCGCTGCGCCCGGTACGGGCCCGGCAGTTCCTCGGCCCGCAGCCAGACCAGGCCGTCGACCTGTTCGCGCCGCCGCACCAGCCGGCCGACGACGGCGCCGTGTTCGTGCACCAGCCCGGTCTCCCCTATGCCCGGCAGCCGGAACGGCAGTTGCACCCCTTCGCCCGCCAACTCCTCGACGGGTACGACGAGTTCGATCCGCTCCTCGACGCCCTCGTCCCACTCGACGAGGTCCCGGTCGGCCAGCTCCAGCCGCTCCACGGACTCGAAGCCGACGGCGGTGGCCTTCTCCACGGTGCGCCGCTGGACCCGCAGGAAACGCAGTTCGACCGCCAGCACGTCGCCCTCGCGCGCCTCCATCAGGCACTCGGTGCGCTGGTGGGAGTGCTCGCCGCCCTGGGCGGTGTACTCGGGCGGCACCAGGACGCCGAACTGCCAGCGCAGCCGGTTCTTGGCCGCCGAGGCGCGGTACGGGTAGAGCACGTAGCCCTCCAGCAGCACCGCGTCGGCGATCTGCCGGGCGGCGGCGAAGCCCTGCTCGATCCGCTCGGGGTAGCCGCTCACCGGGCCGTCCCCTCGATGGCCGCCGTCGTGAGCAGCTCGCGCACGGTCGCCTCCCAGGAGGGCAGGGCCCGCCGGGAGCGGTAGGCCAGCAGCTCGTCCATCACGTCGTCCGGCAGCCGCAGCCAGCCGCAGCCGGGGAAGTGCCGGTCGATCGCCTCCCGCCAGACGCGCACCGGCATCCGCACCCTGGTTTCCCGGTCCCAGGGCACCGGGCTGACCTGGAAGCCGCCGGGGCCGGCGAAGGCGGTGCCGGAGAAGAGCAGCAGCAGGGGCGCCTCGCCGCCGTCCAGTGCCCGGAAGTAGCGGGCCGAGGCCACCTCCTGGTCGTAGGTGCACGGCACCGTGAGGTCGATCTCGGTGTCGCCGGTGAAGCCGGGCACCAGCAGCGGCACGGTGGCGAACTGGATCGGGTTGAGCGTGGTCGCCCACCGCTCCCGCCCGCCGAACAGGTCGGTGAGCCGTTCGCCCTCGGTGTCGCCGTACGGCCGGCGGCCGGGTTCGATCCGCAGCTGGCACTGGAGGGCGAGGGCGTGCACCCGGGTGTCGGCCGGCGCCGTGATGCGCAGCCGGAAGACCAGGGCCGGCCCGGCCGCGTACGGGTCGGAACGCACGCCGGTGCAGGCGAAGCCGAGCGCCGTCACGCCGTCACCGCCGCGGGCAGCGGGCGGGCCAGGGCGGCCAACTTGGCGAAGAACTCGTCGAGTTCGGCCCGTGCCTCGGCGCCGCCGTCGAAGCCGTGCCAGCACCGGCGCAGCCGGCCGACCAGTTCGTAGCAGACGTCGATCGGCACCAGGAGGCAGGTGACGTGCTCCCCGGTGCGGCGCAGCAGCAGCGCCTCGACGTCCGGTTCCAGGGCGGCGGCCAGCCGGCTGCCGCCGAGGGCGCGCTGCCAGGTGTCCTCGTCCAGCTCGCTCTCGGTGGCGCCGGCCGGGCCCGGGTAGAAGGCGAGCAGCTGGTCCAGCACGGTGTTGCGGAACAGGAAGGCGGTGCCGACCGGGATGCCCAGTGCCGACCAGGCCCGCTGGTCCAACTCCCCTGCGGGGTCGGTGAGGTAGCGGTCCGGCACGGCGCGGTAGCGGCCGCCGGCCGCGCCCGGCTGCCGGAACAGCAGGCCGCAGGCGGTGCAGGCGCAGGCCAGGGCGCGTTCCTCGACGTCCACCAGGTGGCGGTGGCCGGCCGGGAGGTCGTGGCCGCAGAAGGCGCACTGCTCGGGGCGCGGCGGGGCCGGTTCGCGCAGCCGTTGCAGCAGGGCGGTGCCGTCGCGGGAGATCCGGCGGGTGTTCATCGCACCTCCGCGGCCGGCTGCGGGCGGGTGCCGATCTGGAGCAGCTGCGGGGCGCGTTCCAGCTCGACGGCCGTCACCTCGGGTGCGTGGCAGGCGAGGGCGGCCTCCACGTCCTGTTCGCCGCAGCCGCAGCCGGTGGCCGTGCGGCGCAGTCGCAGGGTGCCGGTGGCCGGGTCGAAACCGGTCACCTCGACCCGCTCGGGCAGGTTGGCGAGGGCCCGGTCGATCCTGGCGGTGAGGTCCTCGGGGTGCAGGTCGTGCAGGAGCAGCAGTCCGGCGACGGCCGGGTCGTCCAGCATCCGGTCCAGGGCGGGCGGGGGCAGCGCCGGGACCAGCCTGGCCAGGCCCTGGCCGTAGAACTCCATGAGTTCGCGGACCAGTTGCTCGCCCGCCTGCTCGGCTCCGGTGTCGGTGAGGGCGTCCAGGGCCTGCTGGATCCGCAGGCCGGTCTGCTCGGCCGTCATGCGGTGAGTCCGCTCAGGCCGGTGGGCACGTGCATGGTCTGCACGGTGCGCCCGCCGCCGACGTACATGTGCACGCCGCAGGGCAGACAGGGGTCGAAGCTGCGTACCGCGCGCATGATGTCGATGCCCTTGAAGGTCTCCGGGGGGTTCTCCTCGAAGATCGGGGTGTTCTGCACGGCGTCCTCGTACGGTCCCGGGGTGCCGTAGCTGTCGCGGACGCTGGCGTTCCACGGGGTGGGCGGGTACGGGTGGTAGTTGGCGATCTTGCCGTCGCGGATCACCATGTGGTGCGAGAGCACGCCGCGCACGGCCTCGGTGAAGCCGCAGCCGATCGACTCGTCCGGCACCTCGAAGCGCTCCCAGGTCTGGCTGCGCCCGGCGCGGACCTCGTCGAGGGCCTTCTCGGCGAAGTGCAGGGCGCAGGCGGCCGCGTAGGCCTGGAAGTAGGTGCGGGCGCGGTTGCGCTCGATGGCGTTGCTCCACTGCGGGATCTTCCACTCGAAGGTGGCCTCGGGCTTGGTCATCGAGCGGGGCAGGTTGATCCGCACGCTGTGGCCGGTGGCCTTGACGTAGCCGATGTCGACCAGCCCGGACAGGGCGGTGGACCACAGGCGGGCGATCGGGCCGCCGCCGGTGTCGAGGGCGAGGTGGTCCTTGCCGTCGAACCAGCGCGGGGACATCACCCAGCTGTACTTGCCGTCGAAGTCGCGTTTCTGCGGGGCGGGGATGGTGTGCTGGTTCCACGGGTGCCGGGGGTCGACGGGGTTGCCGAGCGGGTCGTGGGTGACGAACAGGTCCTTGCCCTGCCAGTCCTCGTAGTAGGAGCTGCCGAGCAGGATGCGGATGCCGAGGTTGATCTGCGTCAGGTCGTTGGTGACGAGCTTGCCGTCCACCACGACGCCGGGGGTGACGAACATCCGCCGGCCCCAGTCGGTCATGTTGCGGTACGTGAAGTCGCAGTGGTCGGGGTCGTTGAGGCTGCCCCAGCAGCCGAGCAGGACCCGGCGCCGGCCGACCTCCTCGTAGCCGGGCAGGGCCTCGTAGAAGAAGTCGAAGAGGTCGTCGTGCAGTGGTACGACCTTCTTCATGAACTCGACGTAGCGCATCAGCCGGGTCAGGTAGTCGGTGAACAGCTGCACCGTGGCGACCGTGCCGACGCCGCCCGGGTAGAGCGTGGAGGGGTGCACGTGGCGGCCCTCCATCAGGCAGAACATCTCCCGGGTGTACCGGCTGACCTGGAGTGCCTCGCGGTAGAACTCGCCCTCGATCGGGTTGAGCGAGCGCATGATGTCGGCGATCGTCCGGTACCCGTGGTCGGCGGCGTGCGGGGCCTCGGTGCGCTCGGCCTGTTCCAGGACGCCGGGGTTGGTCTCGCGGACCATCCGTTCGCAGTAGTCGACCCCGACCAGGTTCTCCTGGAAGATGTTGTGGTCGAACATGTACTCGGCGGCCTCGCCGAGGTTGATGATCCACTCGCCGAGGTGCGGAGGCTTCACCCCGTACGCCATGTTCTGGGTGTAGACGGAACAGGTGGCGTGGTTGTCGCCGCAGATCCCGCAGATCCGGCTGGTGATGAAGTGGGCGTCGCGCGGGTCCTTGCCGCGCATGAAGACGCTGTAGCCGCGGAAGACCGAGGAGGTGCTGTAGCACTCCGCGACCCGCTTCTGCTTGAAGTCGATCTTCGTGTGGATGCCCAGACTGCCCACGATCCGGGTGATCGGGTCCCACGACATCTCGGTCAGGCCGCTGCCGTCGCCGGCCGCCCTGGTGGTCGGTGTTGCCATCGTGTCTGTCGTGTCCTTGTCTGCGAGCGGGGGTCTGTGCGAGCGGGGGTCTGTGCGAGCGGGGTCGGCGAGCGGGCCTGGGTCGGCGGCGGGCCGCGCGCCCGACGGCGCGCGGCCCCGGGGCGTCACCAGGGCGGACGGTAGCCCGTGGTCAGGTGGCGGCCGGTGTGGCGCCACTTGGGTTCCTTGTCCAGGGTCTTCAGCGTGATCGCGCGCAGCCGGCGGATCAGCGAGCCGTACGCGCTGCTGGCGTTGGAGGAGACCCGGGAGCCGGGCGGCGGGTCCATGAAGGGCATGAACTTGTCCGGGAAGCCCGGCATGGTGCAGGCGATGCAGATGCCGCCCACGTTCGGGCAGCCGCCGATGCCGTTGGTCCAGCCGCGCTTGGTGACGTTGCACTTCACGACCGGGCCCCAGCAGCCGAGCCGCACCAGGCACTCGGGCGTGCCGTAGTCGGTGGCGAACTGGCCCTGCTCGTAGTAGCCGCCGCGGTCGCAGCCCTCGTGGACGGTGGCGCCGAACAGCCAGGCGGGCCGCAGCTTGTCGTCGAGCGGGATCATCGGCGCGGAGCCGGCCAGCTGGTAGAGCAGGTAGGTGAGCGTCTCGGCGAAGTTGTCGGGCTGGATCGGGCAGCCCGGCACGCAGACGATCGGCAGCCCGGCCTTGGACTTCCAGTCCCAGCCCAGGTAGTCCGGCACGCCCATGGCGCCGGTCGGGTTGCCGGCCATCGCGTGGATGCCGCCGTACGTGGCGCAGGTGCCGATGGCCACCACGGCGGTCGCCTTGGGGGCGAGCCGGTCCAGCCACTCGCTGGTGGTGATGGGCTGGCCGGTGGCGGGGTCGTCGCCGAAGCCGCACCAGTAGCCCTCCTCCTTGATCTTCTCGTTGGGGATGGACCCCTCGACGACCAGCACGAACGGCTCGATCTCGCCGCGTTCGGCCCTGAAGAACCACTCGACGAAGTTGTCCGCGCCCTGGACCGGGCCGCACTCGAAGTCGATCAGCGGCCAGTGCACCGCGACCTTGGGCAGGCCGGGCAGGGCGCCGGTGACGATCTCCTCGATGCTCGGCTGCATCGCGGCGGTCAGCGAGACGGAGTCGCCGTCGCAGCTGAGGCCGGCGTTGATCCAGAGAATGTGCACCACGTCGGTGTCGGTCTGTTCCGCTGTGGCAGCTGTTGCAGCACCCATGAGGATGCCTCCTCGGGGATGGGAGCCGGACGTATTGGCTCGAATGCCAGTCATAGCAACGGCCGGGGCCGCGCGCCGGTCCGCGCGGCCCGGGCCGGCGCCGGAGGAGGCAAGCCGGGCGGGTCCGTTCGGGTCACACGCGCGCCGCGGCCCCCGTCGCTACCGGGCGCTTGCGGACGAACGCGGATCGCAGCGCGTGGTACGGCGATTCGGGTGTGAAGAACTGCCGGTGCATCACCGCGAGCTCCTCCTCCCGGTAGGCGTCGAGCGGCTTGGCCCGCTCGTCGGCCTCCCGCGCGGCCTTCTTCGCCGCGATCCGCTGCTGGGTGGTGGGCGAGGCGGCGAGCAGCCCGGCCAGGTGGGCCGCGCCCGGCCCGAACTCCTCGGGGCCGCAGCCGAGCACCCGGTCGACCAGGCCGATCCGCTCGGCGGCGGCCGCGGACAGCGGCAGTGCCTGGTGGGTCAGCCGCTCGGCCGCCGCCGGGCCCACCCGGCGCGGGAGGGTGTACGTCCAGTACTCCGACCCGTACAGCCCCATCAGCCGGTAGTGCGGGTTGAGGACGGAGCCGCCGCGGCACCACACCTCGTCCGCGGCCAGCGCCAGCATCATCCCGCCGGCCGCCGCGTTGCCCCCGATCGCGGCGACCACCAGCCGGTCGGTGGTGGTGAGCACCGCGTCGACCAGCTCGTCCATCGCGGTGATGTTGTCCCAGGACTCGGTGGCCGGGTCCGGCGCGGCCTCGATGACGTTGAGGTGGATGCCGTTGGAGAAGAAGTCCCGGCCGCCGCCGAGCACCAGCACCGAGGTCGGGCGGGCGGCGGCGAAGCGGTACGCGGCCAGCAGCCGCCGGCAGTGGCCGGTGGACATCGCGCCGCCCGGGAACGAGAAGCGCAGGAGGCCCACCGGGCCGGCCTCGCGGTAGCGGATGTCCGACCAGACGGGGCCGTCCCGCTCCTCCGGCATCAGCGGCGCCGGGACCTCCGGCAGGGCCGGCAGCAGGCCGCCGAGCGCCGTCGCCGCCGGGAGCTTGACGCCCGCGGGGCCGCCGGGCGTGCGGCGGCGCAGTTCGGCGATCCACACCGCGCCGTCCACCGTCGCCCGGCACACCGCGCCGGTCCGGGTGGCGAGCAGCTCGCCCGGGGCGCCGCGCAGCACCGGCTCGCGGTGCCCGCCGTGCAGGTACCACTCGCCGCCGCACAGCCGGTCGAGCACCCCGGGCCTGGAGTCCGCGGCGCGGAGCCGGCGCAGCACCGCCTCGGTGGGGTCCGCCGTCCAGTCGATCCGGCGCTCCTCCTGGCGCAGGACGGGCCGGGTGCGCACGGTGGCGCTCCAGCCGGGGCCGGACTGCCGCTGCGGCTGGTACGTGCCGGAGGCGAAGCGCTCCACGGCGAGCAGTGCGGCCGCCACCGCCGCGTCGGCGACCTCGTTGCGGTACAGGTCGCTCTTGCCGTACTCGGGCAGCAGGCAGGGCGCCCAGGCCCAGACCGGTCCGGCGTCCATCTCCGCCTCGGCCTGGAGCACCGTGACGCCCCATTCGGTGCGGCCCTCCTGGATCGCCCGGTCGAGTGAGGACGGGCCTCGGTCGCCCGGCGGCCCCGGGTGGACGATCAGGCAGGTCAGCCGCGTCCAGATGTCGCGCGGGATCGCCGTGCGCAGCATCGGGGCGAGCACCAGGTCGGGCCGCAGGCGGCGCACCGAATCACGCAACTCCACGTCGTCACCGGCCAGTTGGAGGTCGACGGTGTGGCGCCGGTCGCGCAGTTCGGCGTGCAGCCGCTGGCTGAGGCTGTTGAACGCGCTGGCGAGGAGAAGAATCCGCATGTCCGCCTCCGATGGGGTGGGGCTCCGGGAACCCGGCGATCATCGCCTCCGTCCGAGCGACCCCCTGCCCCGCCCGGCATGTCGCACCGCGCGTTCACCCGAGCGGCCGGAACGGCGCGGGCGCACCCACCGATAGAATGTAAGCCATGAACTCGATTACTGACCCTTACGAACTACGCGCCGGTGTGCCCACCGTCGAGGTCTTCCGTCGCCTGCGCACCGACGCCGGCCTCTCCGACAAGGCCCCCGAGGCGGTCGCGCTCGCCCTGCCCAACACCTGGTACGGCGTGGTCCTCCACCACGCGGGCGAGCCGATCGGCATGGGCCGGATCATCGGCGACGGCGGCACCGCGTTCCAGATCACCGACATCTGCGTGCACCCCGCCCACCAGGGCCACGGCCTCGGCCGGCGCATCATGGCCGCGCTCACCGGGGAACTGGAACGCCGGGCGCCCGCCACCGCGTACGTCTCGCTGATCGCCGACGGCCCGGCACGATTCCTCTACGAGAAGTTCGGCTTCGCGGACACCGCCACCCACGGCTCGATCGGCATGTACCGCCTGATGGACGGCGGCTGACGGCCCCGCCGGCGGCACTGTCGGTGGCGCCGTGTGTACTGGGGCCCGACCCGCTGTCCGACCCGGAGGTGCCGCCGTGGCCCGTCTGTACGTCCGTTCCGGCCTCGACCCCGACGAGCCGGACGCCCCGGTGGCCGTCCTGGTCGCCGACCCCGACGGCACCCCCGGGGAACAGGCCGTGGAACGGCTCGGCGGGAACTGCTACGAGGGCGACGAGGTCCTCTACCTGGTGCAGACCGACGGCTGGGCCGAGCACGCGTACGCCGACGGCCGGCTCACGGTCGGCATCGCCGTCCACCCGGCCGTGCTGGATCGGACGGAGAGCAACCCGGCGGACTTCCCGCTGCGCTCGGCCACCGACCCGGAGGCCCTCGTCGTCCTGCGCGCGGAGGCGGCCGTCGCCCCGGAGGTGGCCGACCGGCTCTCCGAGGGCGCGATGGTCCTCGTCGCCGCACCGGACACCCCGCTCGACGACCTCCTCGGCCCCGACGGCGACTGGCCGATGCTCCTCGCCCCGCCCCCGCCCGCGCCCCCGATACAGCCGTAGCCGTAGCCGTAGCCGGGGGCCGGGCGGGCGGTCAGAGCGGGAGGGCCTGCCAGCTGCCGAAGGCGGTGGGCGTCGTGCCCGTGCGGTAGTGGACGCGGCCGTCCGTGCCGATGGCGAACAGGTGGAGGACGCCGGCGCCGTCGACGGTCGCGGCCGGGTGGTCGAGGACGGTGCCGCCGAGGTCCTGCCAGGGGCCGTAGCCGGAGTTCGGGGCGTTCTGGGCGGTGGTGCTCACGCCGCCGCCGCGATTGCGCTCGAACAGGACGACCCGTCCCGCGAGGGTGGCCGCGGCCGGCTCGCCCACTCCCCCGTGTCCGCCGAGGGCGGCCGGGGCCTGGCTCCACGAACCGCCGGGCCGGACCTGGTAGCTGACCAGCATCGCGCCGGTGCCCACCTCGCGGTACGCGAGTTCGATGCGGCCGTCCTGGTCGAGCGCGGCCTTGGGCGGGCTCGCCGGCCGGGCGCCCGGGATCGCGCCGGGGGCGCCGAAGGCACCGTTCGGAGCGCCCTGCCGCCAGCCCAGGATCCCGTTGCGGGTGCTCGCGAAGACCTCGATCGCCCCGGCGCCGTCGCGGATCGCGGTGACCGGGTCCTGGAGGTCGGTGCCGCCCAGGTCCGCCCAGGTGCCCGCCCACGCGCCGCTCGGGGCGCTCTGCCCGGTGGTGCTGAGGCCGCCGCCGCCGTTCTTGACGAAGATCTCCAGCCGCCCGTCCTGGGAGGCCGCCACCACGGGCACACCGACCTGGGACTCGTTGCCGGACCCGGCGTTGGGGTTGCCGTGGTCGGTCCACGCGTCCGACCACCAGCCGTTGGGCGTGCCCTGCGGCAGGGAGACGATGTGGTGGTCGGCCAGGCGCCGGGCGAAGACCTCCAGCCGGCCGTCGGCGTTGGTGCCGAGCGTGATGCCGGGGGCCAGCCGCCCGCCCGGGTCCGCCAGCCGCAGCGGGCCTCCCCAGCTGCCGTCCGGCTGACGCCAGGACGTGTGGAGGGCCCCGGCCCGGACGACGAAGACCTGCGGCCGGCCGTCCTGGTTCACCCCGGCCCAGGAGGTGCCCCGCGACCAGCGGTAGTACATCCGGGAGAACCAGGAGGGCAGGTAGTTCCCCGACGAGTGGTCGTGGCTGGCGTACGCGGCGAACACCGCGTCCTTGGTGGCGGTCGTCGGCTGGTCGAGGTTGGCCGGGCAGTCGCCGATGTTGTAGTCCCGGTAGTTCACCTGGATCAGGGAGCCGCCGTACAGCCGGCCCGCCTCGCCCGCGAACTTCGCGGCGGCTACGTGGTCCCTGTGGTCGCCCGAGTAGCGGCTGTCCGGGAGTTCGTCCTGGGCCCTGAGCACGGTCGGCCGGTACGTCGCCATCAACTGGAGCAGCACCTCGACGACGTCCGCGGCCGTGTAGGTCGACGGCCCGGACAGCGGGCTGCCGACCGGGACGATCGTGGTGTCGGTGGCGCCGGCCAGGACGTCGCCGAGCTTGGCGTCGTGCAGGTTGAGGAAGACCAGGTGCACCGGCCGCCCCTTGAGGACGTACCGTTCGACCTGCTTGCCCGCCACCGTCCAGGCCTCGACCGTCCAGTGCCCGACCTCGTCGGTCGCCGGGTCGGTGTCACCGACCCCGGCCATCCGGGAGTAGGCGTTGACGGCGCCCATCTGCCGGTTCCAGGTGCGCAGCGGCTCGCCGGCGGTGTCCCAGCAGACCGTGGCGCACGGGTCACCGCTCCCGTTCCCGGCGGTGACGAACACCGTGACGGAGGGCGTGCCGTCCGCGATCGCGCTGGACAGGTCCGGGTTCATGAACAGGATGTCGTCGTCCTCGTGCGCGACGACCTGCATGAACAACGGCCCGGAGCCGATGGCCCCAGCCGCGCCCGGGGCGGCGGCCGCGCGGGTCTCGGTACCCCTGGCCAGGACGGGCGCGGCGAGGGCGGTGAGCGCGACGGAGGTGAGGAGTTGCCGTCGTCCGACTGCCATGCGATTCCCCCAGTCGTGAGGTCGGCATGTGTCCATGCCAAAAGGAGGTTAACGCACGGACGGGCGCGCGGTGCCGCACTTCGCACAGCGCGCATTCACGTTCCGGCCAAGGGATATGACTGCTTGTCAGGCCGTCTCACCGGGCGGATCGCCGAGGAGGCCGGCGACCAGCCGACGGGCGTAGTCGGCGTCGAGGCCGGAGGGGCGGAAGAGGATCCGGTACATCAGGGGGGCGACGACGCGGTCCATCGCGGTCTCCACCTCGGGGGCGTCCTCGCCGCGGGCGCGGGCCCGGGCGAGGACGAGGTCGAGCTGCTCGGCGGCGTAGGCCGAGCACTGGCCGGCGTTGCCGCCGTCCGGGTCGCCGAGCAGGGTGTCACGGACGTAGGCGCGGCCGGAGGCGGAGCCCATCTCGTCGAGGAACTGTGCGGCCCAGGCCGTGAGGTCGGCGCGCAGGTCCCCGCGGTCCTGCGGCTCGGCGTCGGGGCGCAGCCGTTCCACCGCGACGTCCGACAGCAGCTCGGCGAGGTCGCCCCAGCGGCGGTAGACCGTCGACGGGGTGACTCCGGCCCGCTGGGCGACCATCGGCACGGTGAGCTGTTCCCGGCCGACTTCCGCGAGCAGCTCACGCACAGCGGTGTGCACCGCCTCCTGGACCCGGGCGCTGCGCCCACCCGGGCGGACCATCTGCCGAGGACTCATACCGTCATCTTAAAGCGCAATCCTTGCGTTTAGCCCGGGGGTCCGTCCGCGGGGAGGACCGGTGCGAGCGACCGCGCGGGCTGCGTCCGCTCGTAGGCGTGGCCGACCCGCAGCAGGGTCCGCTCGCCGAGCGGCCGCCCGAGCAGTTGCAGGCCGATCGGCAGGCCCGCCGCGTCCCGGCCGACCGGGACGGACAGCGCGGGCACGCCGGTGACGTTGGCCGGGGCGGAGAGCCGGACGTAGGCGTCCGCGACGCTCTCGACGGTGCCGTCCGGCCAGGTGACCGCCTCCTGGCCGGCCCGCACCGCCGTCATCGGGACCGTCGGGGCCGCGATCACGTCGACCTCCGTCAGGAGTCGCGCCCAGGCCTCCCTGATCAGCGTCCGGGCGCGCTGGGCGCGCAGGTAGTCGACCGCGCCGATCAGCTCGCCGGCCTCCAGCAGGACCCGGACGTCGGCCTGGTACAGCTCGGGGACGGTGCGCAGCGTGGCCGCGTGGTAGGCGCTGGCCTCGGGCGCCACCAGGCCCCACAGGGTGGGCAGCAGGTAGCGGGCCATCGGGATCTCGACCTCGACGAGCCGGGCGCCGAGCGCCTCCAGCCGGGCGACGGCGCGGTGGACGGCGGCCGCCACCTCCGGGTCGACGTGGTCGACGTAGTAGTCGGCCGGCACGCCGACGCGCAGGCCCGTCAGGTCCGGGTCCGGCTCGGGCCGGTAGTCGACGGCGGGGGCGGCCGACGAGGCGGGGTCGCGCGGGTCGTGGCCGACGAGGGCGCCCAGCACCAGGGCGGCGTCCTCGACGGTGCGGGTGATCGGGCCGACGTGGTCGAGGGACCAGGACAGCGGGGTGACGCCGTGGCGGGGCACCAGCCCGTAGGTCGGCTTGAGGCCGACCATCCCGTTCAGCGCGGCGGGCACCCGGATCGACCCGCCGGTGTCCGTGCCGAGCGCGAAGGTCGCCGCACCGGAGGCCACCGCGACGGCGGATCCGCCGCTGGACCCTCCGGCGATCCGGTCGCGGTCCCAGGCGTTGCCGGTCTGCGGGGTGGTCAGGCCGTAGGCGAACTCGTGGGTGTGGGTCTTGCCGGCCAGGACGGCGCCGGCGGCCCGCAGCCTGGCGGCGACGGTGCTGTCGGCGGTCGCGCGGTGGCCGTCCCGGACCCGGGAGCCGGCCGTGGTGGGCGTTCCGGCGACATCGATCAGGTCCTTGAGGCCGACCGGGACGCCGTGCAGCGGCCCCCGGTAGCCGCCCCGGGCGATCTCCCGTTCGGCCTCGCGCGCCGTCTCGCGCGCCTGGTCGCGGGCGACGGAGACGTACGCGCCGAGGTACGGCTCCACCCGGTCGAGGCGGCCGAGGACCGAGTCGACCAGTTCGACCGGGGAGAGCCGCCGCTCGCGGATCTCCGTCGCGGCGGCGGCGAGGGTCAGCTCATACGGCTGCATCGGGGTTCTCCCCTCCCGCGCGGTAGACGGAGGCGGGCGGGGTGTCCCCGAAGTCCAGCTCCCGCAGGACGGCGACGACGGAGCCGATGTGCTCGGCGGTGGCCGCCACCGCGGCGTGGCGCTCGGCCGGCAGGGCGAGTCCGGCCCTGGCGGCCCAGCGGGCCGCCTCGGGCGGGGTGAGTTCCGTGGGGTCCATCGGTTCGCTCCTGTTCGTGGGCGGCTTGGCGCCATGTCGGTTCGGCGCCTCGGCAGCTTGGCGGCCGGGGCGGAGGCCGGGCACCCCCGCGCCAAAAGCCAAGAATTTGCGTTAGTGCGACTGTAGGTTCTACCGTCGCGCTAACGCAAACGCATTGCTTTTACAGCGGAGGATCCGTCCCCATGCCCAGCACCCCCATTCCCTCCTGGACGGTCGGCGACCTCACCGTCCACCGCATCGACGAAGTCCCGCTGCCGCCCGCGACCGGACCGTGGCTGCTGCCCGGCGCCACCCCCGAGGTGGTGGCCCGCCAGGACTGGCTGCGCCCCGACTTCGCCGACGCCGACGGTGTCCTGCGCCTCGACAGCCACAGCTTCGCCTTCGTCCTGGACGGGCTGCGCGTGCTCGTCGACACCGGCATCGGCAACGGCAAGGAGCGGGCCGACCCGGCCTGGCACGACCTGCGCACCGACTACCCGGAGCGGCTCACCGCGGCCGGCTTCCCGCCCGACGCCGTCGACCTGGTGCTCCTCACCCACCTGCACGCCGACCACGTCGGCTGGAACACCCGGAAGGCCGACGGCGCGTGGGTGCCCACCTTCCCCCACGCGCGCTACGTCACCGCCCGCGCCGAACGGGAGTTCTGGGCCGGGTACGCCATGGACGAGGCCCGCACGCAGATGTTCCGCGACTCGGTGCTCCCGGTCGAACGGGCCGGGCTGCTGGACCCGGTCGACGTCCCGGCCGGGGGCCTCGAACTCGCCCCCGGCCTGCGTCTGGTCCCCACCCCGGGCCACACCCCGGGGCACGTCGCGGTCGAACTGACCAGCCGCGGCCGGACGGCGCTGATCACCGGCGACTGCGTCCACCACCCCGTCCAGCTCGCCCACCCGGCCATCGGCGCGTGCGTCGACATCGACCCTCGGCAGTCCGAGGCCACCCGCCGGGCGCTGCTGGCCTCCCTCGCCGGCACCGACACCCTGCTGCTGGGCACCCACTTCGCCCCACCCACCGCCGGGCGAGTCGTCCCCCACGGTGACGCCTACCGGCTGCGGCCCGTCCACGCGGCCTGAACCCGCTGCCTGAACCCACCGGCCGCGAGGGCGCCGCCATCGCGACGGCGCGCCACCGCTCGCGCCTCCCGTTCGCCCCCCGACCTTCCAGTGGACTCGTCCGAGCGCCGGTCCGATCAGCTGACGAGTCGTAGGGTCGAGGGCACCCGCTTCGCCGAACCGGGGTCGTGCCCGCCCCTCCGGGGAGCGGGCGGGACGAGTGGACGGCAGGAGGAGTTGAGGACACTGGGCGCGGTCATCGAGCCCTTCGGGCAAGGATGGGTCCACTTCACCGACTTCGGCATCGCCCTGGTGCTGGCCAGCGCGATCGGCCTGGAACGGGAGATCAGACAGAAGGCCGCCGGGCTGCGCACGTACACGGTCGTCGGCCTCGGCGCGGCGCTGTTCACGCTGGTGAGCAAGTACGGCTTCAGCGACGTGGTGCGCTCCGGAGAGGTCACACTGGACCCGTCCCGGATGGCCGCCCAGATCGTCTCCGGGCTCGGCTTCATCGGCGCCGGGGTGATCTTCGTCCAGCGCGGCTCGATCCGCGGGCTGACCACGGCCGCCACCGTCTGGCTGACCGCCGCGATCGGCACGGCGGCCGCGGCAGGACTGCCGCTGCTCGCCACCGCGGCCACCGCCGCCTACTTCTTCGTCGGCTACGTGCTGCGGCCCCTGACCCACCGCCTGCCGAGGCTGCGCGCCCGGCCGGCCACCTGCCGCATCACCTACACCGCGGGGCACGGCCTGCTCCGCACGCTGCTCGTCCGGATCACCGCGGAGGGGTTCACCGTCGCCGAACTGGCCGCCGTGGAACCGGCCGCCGCCGACCGGCCCGCCCCGCCGGGCGATCCGGACGACGGCCACCCCGACCCGGACGACGGCCAATGCGGAGGCGAAGGTCCCGGCCCGGACGGCCGGATCGCCGAGGTGACCGTCACCCTGCACGGCCGCGGCGACCTGCCGGCACTCACCGCCGAACTGGCCCGGCTCCCAGGCGTGCTGGGCTGCGCGATCAGCCGGATCGACGACTGAGACCGGCCTCCGTGCCCTCCACCGGGGGCCTGCGGACGGCGAGCAGAGCGGTGTCGTCCGTCAGCCGGCCGCCGGTGTGCCGCAGGACGGCCGCGGCGACCTCGTCCACCAGGCGCCCGGGATCGACCACGCCGAAGCCGCCCGCCAGCCGGTCCAGGTAGTCGCGCAGGGAGAAGAAGGCACCCGCCCGGTCGCGGGCCTCGGTCACCCCGTCCGAGACGATCAGCAGCGTCTCGCCCACACCCAGGCGCAGCCGCCGGACCTCCGGCAGCCCCCGGCCAGCCGGGCCAGCCCGAGCGGGGCGCCGTCGCCCGGCGGCAGCTGCCGTACACCCCCGGGGCCGAGGACGTGGGGGGCTGTCGTGGCCGAAGTTGACCACCTCCACCTCCCCCGGCGCATCCGCGGGGAACCAGACGACCACCGCCGTGGCGAACCGCTCCTCCCGCTCCCCCAGCTGCTCCGCCAGCAGGTTCTGCCGGTGCAGCCGCTCCTCCAGCCAGGACGCGACGGTGGCCAGGTCGGCCTCGTGGAAGGCGGCCTCCCGGAAGCAGCCGACCAGGGCCGCCGCGGAGGAGACCGCCGGCAGGCCCTTGCCCTGGACGTCGCCGAGGAGCACCCTCGCCCCGAACGGGGTGGCCAGCACGTCGTAGAAGTCGCCGCCCACCCGGGCCTCGACGTCCGCGGCCAGGTAGCGCGCCGCCGAGTCCACCCCGCCCCAGCCCGGCGGCACCGGGCGCAGCACCACCTGCCGGGTGGTCTCTGCGGTGCCCTGGAGGTGGGGCGGACGTAGGCGGCGGCCTGGGCGCGCAACATGCTGATCGGCACCGAGAGCAGGGCCCCGGCGATCACCAGCAGGAAGTCCTCGCGAGGCCGCCGGGCCGGGGTTGCGCCCAAGGTAAGGGGACAGGCCGCGGCGGGGGCGGCGCATCGGCGTCGTGGCTCCGCCGCCCGCACGTTCGGCCCAGTCCGGCCGCCTCCCCAGACGTTCCTTCCGGGCCCGGCGCCCGCTCACCGGGTGCGGCCTTCCGGGTGCGGCCTTCCGGGTGAGGGGGCAGGGTGGTGGGGCACCGATCCGCCAGGACCGTCGGAGCGCTCCGCGCCCCCCGGCCGTCGACCGCAGGAGGCGCCATGCGCACCCGGAAGATCCCCCGTCGCAGCCTGGCCCTGGCCGCC
The DNA here is from genome assembly GCF_055607525.1 of Kitasatospora sp. NPDC036993. Classification (NCBI taxonomy): domain Bacteria; kingdom Bacillati; phylum Actinomycetota; class Actinomycetes; order Kitasatosporales; family Streptomycetaceae; genus Kitasatospora; species Kitasatospora sp. NPDC036993. Next base: position 370,272 of record NZ_JBVJRP010000005.1, read on the forward strand.
GCCCTCGCCGCCCTGCCGGCCGCCCTGCTCACCGCCCCGGCCCAGGCGCAGACGGCGACCGGCGCCCCGCCGGTCGGCTTCGTGGAGCTGCCCGCCTCCTCCCTGCCGTCCGGCCACGCGACGCGGGCGCTCACCGTCACCTACCGCAACGACGCCTCGACGGACCGGACGGTGGCCCCGCAGATCCTCGTCGAATCCCCCGCCACCGGCCCCTTCCTCAGTCCGTCGAGCATCCGGCTCGAAGCCCAGTCCCCCGACGGCCACTGGCACACCACGCCGCTCGCCAGCCAGACCGGCACGCTGTACACCGCGCTCGTCCCGGCGAAGGTCGTCCTGCACGGCCACCGCACCCTCACCGAGCACTACCGGATCACCGTCGTCGCGTCGGCCCCGGTCCAGGGGACGGTCGAACCCCGGGTGGCCGTCTACGGCTGAGGCGGCTCCGCCGCCGCGGTGGTGCCGGGCGATGCCGCCCGCCACCACCGGTTCATGCCCGTCGCCGTGAGCGGGCGCCAGACCCCGCCCGACTGTCACCGGCTGCCCCGAGGTGACGGGCACTCGGATCCGGGTGTTCCGGCGCGTCGAACCCGGGTGGGTGACATTCGGCGGGCAACGGATGGAACGCACCCGAGGTGCGGGCGACGCCCGAAACATACTGATGCCACCCGATGACCGTCGCGGCGCACCTGCGCATACCCGCAGGTCCAGCCCGCACGACGGTGTCCGTGCATCGCCTCTCAGGAAGTTCCCGTCCATGAACAAGAAATCCCTCCGAAGATCCCGTGTCAGATCCATCGCCATGCTGTCGACAGCCGCCGCCCTCGCCGCGACCGTCAATCTGGCATCGACCACGGCAGCGCTGGCCGACGCGATCACACGATCCGTCAGCACGGACCATGCGAACGTGCCGGGCCCGAACGGCGCCGTGACCTCCGACCTCGTCCACCGCATAGCCACGCGAGGCTCCGGCGGAGACCACTGCTGCGAGGACCACTGCGGCTGCGGCCACTCCTCCGGGCAGCAGGGTCCGCAGGGCAGCCAAGGCGCCCAGGGCAGCCAGGGGCCCGTCGGAGCACAAGGGGCCCAGGGCAGCCAGGGGAACCAAGGTTCCGTCGGCGCCCAGGGCTTCCAGGGAACCCAGGGCACCACGGGCGCTCAAGGTGCCAACGGGGCTCAAGGTGCCACTGGTGCTCAAGGTTCGCAGGGCACCACCGGCACCCAAGGGGTCCAAGGTACGCAGGGCAGCCAAGGCGCCGCCGGTGTCCAGGGGACCCAGGGCGTCGCCGGCACCCAGGGCGCGCAAGGCTTCCAGGGTGACCCGGGCACCATCGGTGCCCAAGGCAGCCAGGGAATCCAGGGTGCCACCGGCGCCCAGGGCGCAACAGGCAGCCAAGGAACCCAAGGCGTCCAGGGCACCACCGGCGCCCAAGGAACCCAAGGCACCCAAGGCGACCCGGGCACCACCGGCGCCCAAGGAACCCAGGGAACACAGGGCGCAACCGGCGCCCAAGGCGCAACAGGCAGCCAAGGAACCCAAGGCGTCCAGGGCACCACCGGCGCCCAAGGAACCCAAGGCACCCAAGGCGACCCGGGCACCACCGGCGCCCAAGGAACCCAGGGAACACAGGGCGCAACCGGCGCCCAAGGCGCAACAGGCAGCCAAGGAACCCAAGGCGTCCAGGGCACCACCGGCGCCCAAGGTTCAACCGGCGCCCAGGGAACCCAAGGCGCAACCGGCGCCCAGGGAGCACAGGGCGTCCAGGGCTCCACCGGTGCCCAGGGGTCACAGGGCACCCAAGGCAACCCGGGCACCACCGGCGCCCAAGGAACCCAGGGAACCCAAGGTGTCACCGGTGCCCAGGGCTCTCAAGGCACCCAAGGCGCGACCGGCAGCCAGGGGTCGCAGGGCACCCAGGGAGCGCAGGGCTTCCAGGGCACCCAGGGGCCGGCCTCCGGAGCGCAGAGCGTGGTCATCACGGCCACCGGCACCGGTACCGCCACGGCGGTCTGCCCCACCGGGACGCACGCGGTCGGCGGTGGCTTCCAGGGGCTCGCCGTGAACGTCACCGCCAGCGAACCGGTCGGAGGTTCGGCCACGTCGCCGGCCACCGGATGGCAGGTCAACAGCCTGGTGGCACCGCTCGCCCAGGTCACCGCGTACGCGGTGTGCGCGCCTTAGGCACCCATCGGGAATCCGGTGGTGCCCGCGCCTCCGCCCGCGGAACACCCTCCAGCTCACTCGGCTCCGCCTCCCGCGGGCCGGGTGAGCTGCCCCATAGGAACGGCAAGGTGGAAATCCTGTGAAACGAAGATGGTTATGGAAGGGCCTCGCCGTCACGGTGGCCGCCGCGGCGGTGGCGGGCTGGCTCCACCTGGCCACAGGCGGCGCCACGGGCACGGCCCCGCCGGGTCCGGGGGCGGCGGGTCCAGGGGCGGCGGGTCCAGGGGCGGTGAGGTCCGCTCCCGCCGCGGTCCCGCCCGGCGAGGTGCTGCTCCAGGAAGGGATCAAGCAGGGCGAGTTGAGGAACCACGACCTGGCGGAGAGCATCTTCCGCCAGGTCCTGACGCTGGATCCCGGCAACAAGCTGGCCTGGTACAACCTCGGTGTCGTCGCCCAGCAGAACAACCGCTCCGCCGATGCCCTCACCGCCTACGACAGCGCGCTGAGGACCGATCCCGGGTATCAGCCGGCGCTCTTCAACAAGGCGGTCCTGCTCGGGCCGGACGACACCGACCAGGCCGTCTCGATCCTGCGGAGGATCGTCGCCGCGGACCCGAAGGCCGCCACCGCGCATCTGAACCTCGGCTACGACCTGGCGAAGCAGGGCCGCCGTGGTGAGGCCGAGGAGTCCTTCCGGACCGCCGTCCGGACCGACCCGTCGCTACGGCCCCTCGTCCCGGAGGAGTTCCGGGACTCCGTGAGCACGGATCCGACCTCAGAACCGACAGCCCCTCAGACAGGTGCCAACCGATGACCCCGCTCGCCACACCGAAGTTCTCCGTCTTCACCCCGAGCCACCAGCCCCGCTTCCTCGACGAGTGCCTCGCCACGCTCAAGGCGCAGAGCCGCTCGGACTGGGAGTGGATCGTGGTGCTCAACAACGGCGCGCGATGGCGGCCCGAGCATCCGGACGACCGCATCAGGGTGGAGGTCAACGACGGGATCCGGGGCGTCGGGGCGGCGAAGCGCCGGGCCTGCGAGCTGGCGAAGGGCGAGATCCTCGTGGAGCTCGACCACGACGACCTGCTGGCCGGCGACTGCCTGGCGGAGCTGGCGACGGCCTTCGACGACCACCCCGACGTGGTGTTCGTGTACAGCCACACCGCCCAGATCACCGAGGACGGCGGCCGGGACGACTCGCGCTTCAACGAGGAGCACGGCTGGCGGTACGAGGAGACGGAGGTCGACGGCCGCCGGCTGTTGCAGGTGCTCGCCATGGCGCCGACCCCGCACAACGTCTCGTACATCTGGTACGCGCCCAACCACGTGCGGGCGTTCCGCAGGCTGGCCTACGAGCAGGTCGGCGGGTACGACGCCACGCGCACCGTGCTGGACGACCAGGACCTGATGTGCCGCCTGTTCCAGGCCGGGGACTTCCACCACATCGCGCGCTGCCTGTACCTCCAGCGGATGCACCCGGGGAACACCCAGCGGGACACGGAGGTGAACGCCCACATCCAGCGCGAGACCGTCGCGCTGTACGACAAGTACATCGAGGCCAACGCGCTGGCCTGGACGAAGCGCCGCGGGCTGCTGGCCCTGGACCTCGGCGCGGCGCACCGCAAGCCGCCCGGCTACCTGGGGGTGGACCAGTACCCCGGGGAGGGCGTCGACCTCGTCGCGACCCTGCCGGGGCGCCTGGACCTCCCGGACGACTCGGTCGGCGTGCTGCGGGCGGTGGACTTCCTGGAGCACGTGCCCGAGAAGATCGCGCTGATCAACGAGCTGTACCGGCTGCTGGCCCCGGGCGGGATGCTCCTCACCATGACGCCCAGTTCGGACGGCCGGGGGGCGTACCAGGACCCGACCCACGTCGCCTTCTACAACGAGAACTCCTTCTGGTACTACACGGACGACCAGTACCGGGCCTTCGTCCCGGAGATCCGGGCCCGGTTCCAGAGTTCGCGGCTGGTCACGTACTTCCCCACCGAATGGCACTCGCGGAACAACATCTCCTACGTCGTGGCGAACCTGATCGCGATGAAGGACGGCGCCCAGCGGTGCGGGGGTCTCCTGCTGGTGTGAGGGGCACGGGCCCGGGACGGCCGCCGGGTGCGTGGGACGCGCCCGGCAGCCGGCTCAGGTGCGCTTGAAGAACTCCACCTCCGCGAGGGCGATGGCGCGGTCGGGGCCGGTTCCGGCGGCCTCGCGGACGGTGAGCCTCACCTGGGTCACGTCGCTGATCCCGGTCGGCACGGTCTGCGGGCCCGGCTGGTCGTTGAGCGAGACCTGTTGGGTGTGGACCTCGCCGCCCTTCTCGGTGACCTCCAGGGTGAGGACGGTCGGGCGGGCCTGCTGCCGGAACTGCTGCGGGTCCGCGGAGCCGCCGGTGTGGATGATCAGGTCCACCAGCCGGAACGGGGTGCGGAAGGAGAAGGTGACGGAGTCCCCGGTCGCGGGCGCCCCCCAGTAGGTGTTGCTCAGGCCGTCGTCGGCCGCGGCGGCCGGATGGCCCTCGGCCGCGGCGCTCGCCGAGGTGGCGGCCGGGGTGACCGGCGCGGTGCCGCGGAGCTTGTCCAGCACGTCCTGGAAGCCCCGCTGACCGGCCGGGTACAGCAGGACCCCGGCGACGACCAGCGCGATCAGCACGAGCAGGGCGATGGTGCGGCGCAGCGCGTTGCCCGAGCCGCCGATCCGCACCCGGCGCCGGAACGGCCAACGGGTGCGCCACCAGGGCAGTTCGGGCGCGGCGGCGGCGGTGGTCAGCGGTGCGGCGCAGCGGCGGCAGAACTTCCGCTCGGGCAGGTTGGGCGTGCCGCAGCGGGGGCAGGGCGGGCCGTCCTGGGTCTCGGTGGCCTCGGCCGCGCGGACGACGGGACGGGGTGCGACGGGCTTGGCGGGCTGGACGGCCACCGGGTCGGCCACCGGGTCGGCCCGCGGTTCGGTGGCGGGGGCCGGTGGCTGGGCGGGGGCCGGGCGGACAGGGGCGGTGCCCGGGCTCGGGGGTTCGGCGGCGGGCGGGGGCGTCGGCTCGGCGGTGGTGGCGGGGACGGGTGGCTCCTCGGCCCTGGGCTCCGGCCGGGGTTCCGGCCTGGGTTCCTCCTTGGGTTCCTCCTTGGGTTCCCCCTTCGGCTCTGCCTTGGCGCGTGCCGTGCGCCACGACCCGTTCCGCCGCGTGGTTCCGGCGGGCGCGGGCTCTGGTGCGGGCGTCGGAGCGGCCGTCGGAGCGGCCGTCGGCTCGGGCGCGGGCTCGGCGGGTGCGGGCGCGGTCGCGGGCACCGCCGCAGGCGCGGCCGCGGCGCCGCGCGACCAGCCGAGGTAGGCGCCGCAGTTGCCGCAGAAGTCGTCCCCCTCCCCGTTGGCCGTTCCGCATTCGGGGCACACCGGCATCCGTCAGCCCTCCGTTCGCCCGGGTGGGCCGGGCAGGATCTCCACCCGGCAGGTCAGATGGACCGGACAGCCCGCCCTGACGACGGATCGCACCTGGTCCTCGTCCGGTGCCGGACCGCGCAGCGGCCAGACCCGGACCAGCACGTCCCCGCCCGGGGCGGGCGGCAGCCCGGCGTCCGGGTCGGTGGACCAGGAAGCGCCACCGCCGTCCACGATCTCGGCTCCGGCGCCGAGCACCAGCCGCAGCCGTTCGGTGAGGCCGCGCCGGGTGCCGCGCCAGCGGTGCAGTTCCACGGCGCGCTCGACCACCGCGCGGCGCACCTCCACGGGCCAGGCCGGGTCGGTCTCCACCGCGACCCAGGAGGCCAGCCAGTCGAGGAAGTCGGCGGGGGCGAGGCCCGGCCGGAAGTACGCGGGCAGGTTGTCCAGGGTCGCGAAGACCGGGGCGAGGACGGTGTCCAGGCCTGCCGTGAACCGCTGGGCGAGGTCGTCGTCGGCGAAGAGCGCGGGCAGCAGCGCGCCGATCGGGTGCGGGCTGGGCAGCCCGGGGACGGCGGCACGGGTCATGACGCCCCGTCCTCGGCGACCGCGGTGACCACGACCTGGTGCTGGTGCGAGAAGACCAGCGCGTCCGGCGGGACCTCGACCCGCTCGGCGGGCGCGCCCCGGCGCCCGGTGATCGGGTCCGCCGGGAAGAGCCGCAGCTCCTCGACGCCCGCGACGGGCGCGACCCGCTGGAGCACCGCGAACACCTCCCCGTACTGCACCGCCCGGCCGAACGGCCAGCCGGTGCCGTCGGCGCCGCCGCGCAGCGGGTTGAGGTACCGGTACAGCGCGGCGAGCACCTCCTCGCGGACCCGGTCGGGGTCGGCGGAGCGGGTGGTGAGCCGGGCGACCACCGTCACGCCCTGGTAGGTGGGCGGCTGCACGACGAGCCGGGTGCCGATCAGCCGCCGCTCGTCGAGGGCCGTGGCGACGGCGGCCAGCAGCTTTTCGTCGGGGATCAGCTGCTCGAACCGCAGCCGGTCGCCCTCGTCCGCGACGGCGTCCGGGACCACCAGCACCCGTACCGCCCCCGCCTCCGCGCCGCCGGCCGGGACACAGCTGACCCGGGCGGCGGACGGCGCCGCCTGCCGGGCGATCAGCTCGAAGTCCCCCGCGGTGACGGCGCGTTCCTGGAGGCGCAGCTGGTGCGGGGCGCGCGCCTTGGCGTTCTCGACGGTCTCGCCGTCGACCCCGCCCCTGGCCGCCTCCCGGTTGTCCACCCGGGCGATGTACGGGACGGAGCTGCGCAGCACCGTGACGGTGTTCCTGGCGACGTTGCCCGCGATCCCGCCGCCGGTGCGGTAGTGCGGGACGCGCAGCTGCGCCCCCTTGGGCGGTACGGCGCCGAAGGCGCGCAGGCTGCCGTCGGGTTCGCGGACCGCGGGCGGGAAGAGGAACTCTCCGGTGGTCGCGTCCAGCACCACGTGCCGGTCGGCGGGCGAGGACTCGCCGAAGTGCTCGACGACCGTCCACCGTTCCCAGCCCTCGCCGGCCGCGACCTCGACCACCGGGGGCTCGCCGTCGAGCAGCACCGGCGGGCGGGCGAGCCGGAAGCGCTGGCCGGCGACGCCCTCGGAGGAGCCGAGCGGCGCGCCGGTGACGGTCTGCGCGTGGACGGCGGTCGCGGTGCCGCCGACGGTGAACACCTCGGCCCGGCGGATGGTCGGGGACTCGGAGTAGAACGGCTGGCCCGGACGCGGCTCGGTGACCCGGCAGCGCAGCCAGCCGGCCCGGCGGCCGGCGACCACCGAGGCGGTGTGCCCGGCGGGCACGAACACCACCACCTCGCCGGGCCGGTTGAGGCCGCCGGTGGTGTCCTCGCCGGTCTCGCACGGGATCCAGCGCGCGCCGTCCCACACCTCCCAGGCCAGCGGCGGCTGGCGCGGGTCGACGCCGACGCCCTCCACCCGGCTGTCCAGCCGGACGACCAGGATGCAACGCGGCACCACGGCCGGCAGGGCGAGGAGCATGGCGTCCCCGGCCACCGGGCGGTGCTGGAAGCAGGGCACGTCCGTACCGTCGGCCAGCCGGGCCGTGACGTCGGACTGCTCGCCGGAGGCGGAGACGGTGACCAGCCGCTCCAGCGAGCTGGGGACGACCGGGAGGTCCTCGGCGGTGGAGAAGACCACCGCCTCGTCGGTCTCGGTGCGCAGCGTGGAGACCTCGGTCCCGGCCCGCAGCAGAACCGTTTCCGGCTGCGGGGCGGAGAGCCAGAAGTCGACCTCGGCCCGGGCCGCGGCGGGCGGGAAGAGCCGGATGCCGAGCAGGTCGAGGAAGGCGGCGTAGTTCTTCTCCGGCACCCGGTTCAGCCGGTAGAGCAGCTGGTCGACCAGGTAGGCGAAGGTCTCGATCAGGGTGACGCCAGGGTCGGAGACGTTGTGGTCGGTCCACTCGGGGGCGCGCTGCTGGACGTACCGTTTCGCCTCGTCGACGAGCTGCTGGAAGCGGCGGTCGTCCAGGTTCGGGGAGGGCAGGGCCATCAGCTCGCTCCCCCGGCCGTCGTGGCGAGGGCGTCCGCGGCCGGGTGCTCGGGGATGGTGTAGAAGGGGAAGACCAGGTTGCGGCGGTCGTTGGTGGCCCGCACGGTGTAGTGGACGTCGATGTAGAGCGTGCCCTCCTCGACGCTGTCGAAGGCGATCACCACGTCGTCGACCTCGATCCTGGGCTCCCAGCGCTCCAGCGCGATGCGCACCTCGCGGGCGATCCGCCCGGCGGTGGTGCTGTCCCCCGGGGCGAAGACGTACTCGTGGATGCCGCAGCCGAACTCGGGGCGCATCGGCCGCTCGCCGGGAGCGGTGCCGAGGATCAGCCGGATCGCCTCGGCGAGTTCGCGGTCGCGCTCCACCATGCCGATGCCGCCGGTGGCGTTCACCCGGAGCGGGAAGGCCCAGCCGCGGCCGATGAAGCTGCCGGTCATGCCGCGCCCCCGATCAGGACGTTGAACGCGCCGGCGACGATGGTGGCGCCGCAGGTCGTCTTGTCGCCCATCCGGGCGGCGGGCAGGCCGCCGATCAGCACCACTCCCCCGGTGACCGCGCCCGGCGAGGGCATCACGAGGTTGCCGGGGCCGAGCGCCAGGTGCGGGGGGACGACGCAGGCGTGGACGGTGCCGACCACGGCGGCGGGCCGGCCGCCGATCAGCACGGTCGCCACCTTGAGGGCGGCGCCCGGCGGCGGGGTGGTGAGGGCACCGCCGTGGTCGGTCGGGTCGCCGGTCCGGGCTGCGGGGGGCATCTGCGGTCTCCGTTTCCGTGGGTGCCCCGCTGGTCGTGGGCACGCGCTTGCTGCCTTACTCGATGTGACGTTCCGTCAGTTGATCCGCACGAGGGCCCCCTTGAGCACCGCCTGGGCGCCGCCGTCCACGGTGACCGCCGTCGTGCCCCGCACGGTGACCGATCCGCCGCGCACGTCCACCGTCCCGGTGCCCGCGTCCAGGGTGATGCCGGAGGGGGTGAGCCGCACCGTGCTGCCGGCCGAGCCGCCGAGGCCGTGGACGGTCAGCACGATCTCGCCGCGCTGCTGGTCCAGGCTGACCTCCAGCTTCCCGTTCCCGCTCGCCAGGTGGACGCCGGACCTGCCGCCCGGCACGTCCAGCAGCTCCATCCGGTGGCCCGAACGGGACACCACGGAGCGGCGGTTGACCTTGCCGGAGCCCGCGTCGACCAGCGGCACGTCGTGCGGGGAGGGCCGGTCCACACCGTTGTAGAGCCCGCCCAGCACGTACGGGCTGTCCAGGTCGCCCTGCTCGAAGCCGACCAGCACCTCGTCGTTGACCTCGGGGCTGACCACGCCGCCGCCGCCGGCGCCGCCCCACTGCACGGTGCGCACCCAGTCGGAGACGTAGGTGTCGTCCAGCCAGGGGAACTTCAGCTTCACCCAGCCGCGCTGCCCGCCGCCCGGCTCCCGGACGTCGGTCACCACCGCGACGGCCAGGCCCGGCATCCGCGGCCCGCGCGGCGGGGCGTTGCCGCCGCTGGTCAGCCCGGCCAGCGAGCGGTCCGGGGCCGCGCTGACCACCACGGTGGTCCGGTAGCCGCGGAACGGTTCGAGCAGGTGGCGCACCCCGGTGGCGGTGTAGCGGCCGGAGAAGGCGGCGCCGACGTTCCCCAGGGCGACCGCGGTGCCGGCCCGCAGCCGCGGGTTGCCCTCGGCGACCACCTCCAGCTCGCCGAAGCCGGCCGCCACCGAGGCGGCCAGCGACCCGGCCACGGCGGCGGTCTCCGCCTGGGTGCGGTACGGGGTGTCGGCGACGGTCAGCTTGGCCTTGCCGGGGAAGGCGGAAGCCACCACCGAGGGGCTCATCCCCGGCTGCACGGTCCTGGAGGTCACGGCCGGCTCGGTGGCGACCAGGGCGCTCTTGGTGGTGACGTTCCAGCCGCGGGCCTCGACCGTGTCCGCGCCGCCGGCCCCCGTCAGCACGCCGCGCAGCTCCAGCAGGTTGCGGCCGTACTCCAGCACCAGCGGGTTCTGCGGCGCGGGGGTGGAGGGGGCCGGCGCGCCGGAGGCGGGATCGGGCCGGACGAACTCCAGCTTCCCGTCGTCGTCGACCCGCACCTGGGCGCCGCTCTCCTGCGCCAGGAACTGGAGGAACTCCCAGTCCGGCACGTTCGCCTGGGAGAGCTGCTGGTGGACGACCGGGAAGGCGTCGACCTTCCCGCAGGTCAGGCCCGCGCCGGTGGCGACCTGGCGGACGATGTCGGCGGTCGTCATGTTCCGGAAGGCCTTCACCCGGCGCCCGCGCATCAGCCGGTGGGTGACCGCCGCGGCCCGCACCACGGTGTACGAGCCGGTGGTGTCCACCTCCAGCTCCAGCGCGGTCACCTCGCCGGTGAACAGCCGGGCCCGGGTGTTCCCCTGCACGGTGACCACGGAGATCCGCAGCGGGGTGCCGATGGTGATCCCGGTGGCGGAGAGGAAGGTGTGGTTCGCGTCCCGGAAGCTCAGCACCGCCGTGTCGGGCAGGCCGACGCTCTCCTCGATGTCGCAGGAGACCAGCTGGGCGGCCCAGACCGGCGGCAGCGGGCCCGGCGCCTCGACGACGGGATCCGCGGCGAAGGACCGGCCGCCCCGGGCCTCGGGTGTGGTCACGGCCGACCGCCCTGGGGCTGCCCGGTCCGGGTGAGTTCCTCGATCCCCGGCACGATCAGGTCCACGCCGGGGACCAGCGTCAGCGGATCGTCGATGTCGTTGGCCTCCGCGATGGTGCGCCAGGCGGTGGCGTCGCCGTACGCGCGCCAGGCGAGCAGCGGCAGGCTGTCGCCGGCGATCACCCGGTGGGTGCTGCGGGCCTCCGGCGAGCCCGAGGTCGGGTTCTGGCCAGCCGGGTCGACGCTCGCCTCGTCGATGCTGAGCGAGCAGACCGCCCGCAGCGGCTTCCCGTCGACGTCGAACAGCGAGTAGGTGACCGAGAGGCCGGTCAGCACCCCGTTGAACGACGTGGTCTTCAGGGTGCCCCAGTCCAGCCGGATCCACGGGCTGGCCGGCGTCTTGCGCGCCAGGCTGGCCGGGGTGGGCACGCACGCCGTCATCAGCTGCTCCACCGCGCGCTCCACCGAGTTGTCGTGGGTCGCGGTGGAGTCCAGGAACACGTCGAGGGAGAGCGAGCGCGGACCGCTGCCGACGAACTCGGGCAACGCGGACTCGCCCGCCATCCGGGACGGGGTGCGCCGCCACTCGGTGGTCTTGCGCAGCACCAGCGTCGCCGGGTTGAACTGGAGCCTGAGCCGCGCGAGCACGCCGCCGGGCTGGGCGCCGACCGTGGATGGGGGCTCCATGATGGTCAGTTGGGCCCGGGTGACGCTCGCGGGGACCGCTGGGGACATCCTGGTGCTCCTTCCGTGGGTCGAGGGGGCTCGCTGAGGGGACTCGCTGCGGGGGCGGGTGGAGGTCAGGAGGGGCGCAGGCCCGCGTGGGCGATCTCCAGGGTCTCCATCGCGGCCAGGGAGTTGGCGGGGTCGAAGGACGGCCCCTCCCAGCGCACCGGGACGATCCCGAGCACCTGCCAGCCGACGATCCGGCTCAGGTCCGGCCGCAGCGCCACGATCTCGCCGTCCTTCGGCTCGACCTTCCGGACGATCTCGGACAGCCAGCGGGCGATCTTGGTGGTGTCGGCGGTGACCGCGCGGGTCAGCGTGATGTTCGACCAGGTGATGCGGCCCGGCAACTGCCAGGCGAACCCGTTGTTGCCGCCCTCCGCGTACTGCTCGATCTCGACCTGGGCGCCGAGTCCGGAGCAGGTGGTGAACTCGCCCAGGTCGTTGCCGCCGATGGTCAGGCTGAAGAACACACTGGACGCGAAGATGGTGTCGGTCATCGGTTCCGCTCCCTGCTTCCGGTCACTTCGCTGCGGCCTCCTGTCGGCCTTCCGCCTGGTCTGTGTTCTGCGCTGCGCTCGGCTCGGCGCTCCGAGCTGCCTTCCGGCGCGGGCTCAGCGGCGCATGTCGTACGGTCTGCCGCCGCGCTCCCTGCCCCTGCGCAGTTCGGTGCGCAGCAGTCGGCCGACGGGTTCGACCAGGCGCCGGGCCAGTTCGTCCAGGTCGGAGGGGTCGGCGGCCGGATGCGTGGCCGGCGCGCCGGGGGTTCCGCCAGGGGTTCCGCCGGGGGCCCTCGCGGGCGCCGGGGCGGGCTGGGACGACGGGGCGAGCTGCACCGTGGTGGGTGTGCGCGCCGGCACGGCGGTCAGCGGCACCCCGGTCAGGCCCGCCTGCTCGGCCACCCGCTGCAACAGCCGCGCGGTGCCGGGTGGGTGCGACGCGGTCGGTACCGGCGGCGCGGACGGGGCGGGCCGTACGGCGGCGGTGCTCGTGGCGTGGCCGGGCGGCAGCAGGGCGCGGGAGACGACGGGCGCGGCCGCGGTGGCGGTGTACGGGCCTGGTGCCGGGTTCGTGCCCGCGACGGCGGGCGGCTGCGCCGGGGCCGGCTGCGGAAAGCGCAAGGGGGTCGGAAGGCGCTGGATCGACGGAGTCGTCACGGGCCTGAGCCGGACGACCGGCGGGCGCGGGGTGCTCACCCGTGCGGACGGCGGGGTGGCGGCGCCAGCCTGAGGGGCGGGGTGGTCCGCGCTCGTGGCACTGGGCTGTCCTGCCCATGGCGTCGCGGGAGCGCTCATGGTCGGGACTGCCGCAGGGGTTCGGCCGGGCGGGGCGTGCGGCGGGTCCGCGGGGGCCGCCGCGGTCGGGGTGGCGGCGGGCGCCGCCGGACCTGCCGGAGCCGACGAAGCAGACGGAGCCGACGGACGCCGGGAGAGGGAACGTTGCACCGCGGCCATGAGCCCGCGCGACGCCTCCGCACCGGCTGCGCCGCCCGGCCGGGTGGCCGCCGACGGGGTGCGGGGCTGCGCCGGACTCCCCTGCGAGGCGGGCTCCCTGGTCGCGGTGCCGCTGCCTCCGGCGCCCGGCGAGCGCCCGGAATGCGCACGTGGACGCGAGCGCTGCGGGACGGCCGCGACTGCGACTGCGACTGCGGCTGCGGCTGCGGTGGCAATCGGCTCGCCCGCCGGTCGGCCGTCCGTACGGGACGCGAGCGCGTGGGGCCAGACGGCCCGGACCACGGGTGGCGCCGGCGTCGGGACGGCACCGGTGGAAGCGGTGGCGGTGGTCGTGAACGGTACCGGCGGGGTGGCGAGGACGGCCGACAAACGGCGCTCGCCGATCAACCCGCGTCTCTGGCCGGTGAGTTGTACGGCTCGCCGCACGCCAAGGCCACCAGGGGCCGGGCGCGCGGGAACCGTCACGGGAACCACCGGGCGGCTGCCTCCGGGCCCGGCCGGCTGCGCAGCGGGCGTTCCCGTTCCGGGGAACGCCGATGCGCGCCTGCCGCGTTCCGTACCCGGCTGTGCACCCCGGCCACCGGCGGCCAGGGTCGCCGGACCGACCGGTCGGCCGTCGCCGGAGCTCCGGGTGGCGCGCTGCACGGGCAGCCCTTCGCCGGCCGCCGGTGCGACGACGGCCGGGGCCGCGTCGCTCGCCACCGGGGCCGTGATCCGCTGGACCGGGCGGTGCCCGCCGAGCAGCGGAGCGGCTGCGCCCGGCACGGCTGCCGTCGGTGGCAGGGCGTCGAGCGGCGCGCCCAGGCCCCCACGGGTACGGGCCGGGGCCGGTTCGGGCTGGACGACGGGCGCGGTGCGGTCGGGAGCCGGTGTGGGCATGCTCGTCGCGGACGGAGTGCGCCGGACCGGCGCGCCGGCGGCGGAACCACGCTCGGACCGAGGCGGTGCCACGGCACCGGGCGCGGCAGCTGGGCGCGGGCGCTGGGCCGGGGTCGACTCGGCACGGTCGGGGCTCGGCACGGACGCACCGGTTCCGGACGGTGCGCGCTGGACGGGTGTGCCGGCGGCGGAACCAGGTTCGGGCCGAGGCGGTGTCACGGCGCCGGGCGCGGCAGCCGGACGCGGGCGCTGGGCAGGAGTCGGGCCGGGCTGGATCGGCTCGGCACGGTCGGGGGCCGGCGCGGACGCACCGGTTCCCGGCCGCGTGCGCTGAACCGGCGTACCGCCGACGGACCCACGCCCGGCCCCGGACGGTGCGGGGGCGGTGCCGTCCCGGCCTCCGCCTCCGGACGGCCAGACGTCAGCGGACCCACCTGTCTCCGAGCCGGTGGACCTCGCGTCGGCGGGGACGACGGGCATGGCGGGGACACCCGGAGCAGCGTCAGGGGCTCGCGGGCCGCCGGTGGCCACGGGTGTGGCACTCGCGGGCAGCGCGGTCAACGGCGCACCGAGTACCGGACGGGCCGGTGCGGCAGGGCCGGGCACAGCGGCACGCTGGACCACCCCTCCGGCCGGCCCGCCGGGGGCGGGCACGGCCGCACCGCTGGCGAACGGGCGGCGCGCACCGGCGACCGCGTCGTCCGTCACCGTCGCGGGCCGCGCCGCCTCCGTACCCCGTCCCGGTGGCTCGGCAACGGCATCCGGCGTCCTGTCCGTTCCCGGGATCACCGTCCCCGGGATCACCGTTCCCGGAATCACCGTCCCCGGGATCACCGTCACCGGGCGCATCGGCAGCGACCTCGGGCGCCGCGCCACGACCAGCGGGGCGCCGACGGAACGCGGACGCACCGGGCGGCCGGCCGGGACCACCGGATCGTTCCGGCGCGACGGGGCGGTGACCGCCCCGGGCGTCCCCTCGGCAGGAGCCGGTGCCGACGCCGGCGCAGCAGACTTCTGCGAACTTCCGCTCACCCCAGCGGACTTCGGCGCGGCGGGCACCGGCCCATCGCCGCCCCCGCCCGCCGGACGCGGCCCCGACCGCACCGGAAGCCGCCGCGGCCGGACGGACCGCTGGACCGGCCGCGCCGGCCCTCGTCCCCCCGACTGCCCTTCTGCCGCCGACGCTTCGGCCGCCGGCTCCCCCGGGGGCACCGGCACGACGAGCCGATCCCCGCCCGTGAGGACGGGCGCCGGAGAGCCCGGCCCCGACACCGCCCGCAGGATGCCCGCCGGGGCGGTGGGCAGGACCGCGTGGCCGAGCGGGCCGCACAGCGAGGGGTCCTGCCACGAGGCCAGCCGGGACCGGAACGCCAGGCCGTCGCTGACGCCGTGGGCCGGCCCGGCCAGGGTCGGGACCAGCGGCGCCACCGCGCGCCAGCCCCCGTCCCCCGCCGCCGGGCGCCGCCGGACGGTCGCGGTGCCGCCCGACGCACCGCCCGACCCGTCGGAGACCGCACCCGGAACAGCGCCGGAGGCACCGTCGGAGAAGGCGCCGGAAGCACCGCCGCCGGCCTCACCGCCCCTCCGGCGGGCGATCCAGTCCCGAAGCCCCACCCCGGTTCACCCGCCTTCGCTGATGCGGGTGTTGAGCCGCGCGATCTCCCGCACCCACTGCCCGCGTTCGCGGTGGGTCAGGTCGAGGATGTCCTCCCGCTGCCAGTGGAAGTGGTAGGCGATGTACGCGATCTCCTCGTACAGCCGAGCAGGCGCGTACGTCACGATTCCCCCAGGCGCCCACCGGCGAGGTCGACCTCGAAGGCGCCGTCGCAGTGCGGGCAGGTCACCGCGGCGCGCGTGTGGCCTTCGCTGTTGATCCGCTGGTAGAGGTCCTGGAGGAACGCCACGTCGGTGGCGTACATCCGCTCGACGACCCCGGCGTGCACGTCGGTGATGTCGCCCAGCCTGGTGATCACGTGGCTGAGCAGCACCACGCTCAGGTATGCCGGGTTCTCCTTGACCCGCAGGTCGATCTGCGGCATCAGCTCGTCGCGGGCGGTGGCCAGGCGCATGGTGCCGTGCCGGTGCACCGTGCCCGCGTCGTCGACGTAGCCGAGCGGCAGCTCGAACTCGAACTCGGTGCGTGGCCCGTGCCCCCTGGGCTGTGCCACTCCCGGATGCGCGGGGGCCGACTGTGCCGCTCCCGGATGTACCGGGGCCGACTGCTGCGGCGCGGTGTGCTGCGGGAGCGGGGCCGGAGCCTGTTCCAGCAGTTCCTCCAAGGCGATCTTCCGCCTCATTCGACGCTGATCTCCTCGAACACGATGGTCACGGTCTCGGTCGCGGGGCTGGACTCGCCGGCGCTGAGCGTCGGGCCCTCCCAACGGCTCGCCCACGCGTTGATCAGCTGGATCCGCCGCAGGGTGGCACCGGTGGTGTCCTTGACCTCGATGGTGAGGTTCTGCCGCGCGGTGTTGATCGCCCCGTTGTTGAGGGTCTCCTTGATCCAGTCCGTGAACGCGCCGCTCTTGTCCAGGCCGCGGGTGATGGTCACCTCGCCGGGCAGCCGGGCGCCGGGCTGCTTGCGGACGATCAGCTTGCCCTCCTGCGTCACCTGCTTGTACTCGACGACGTCCTGTTCGACCGTCAGGTTGCTGATCTCCTTGACGGACTCGACGTTGTAGCCGCCGAGTTGGACGCCGAATATGTGTGTGGAGAGCGGATCGCCTTCAGCCATGGCCTACTGTCACCTTCCGATGCGAGGGGCGCCGACGGGCGCCCGGAGTGCCGGGAGTTCAGGGAGTTCAGGGGTTCCGGGGGTACCGACCGGGCCTGGTCACTCGTTGACGAGGCTCGTGCTGTCGGAGAACTGGGACAGCCGGAACACCACGAACTCCGCCGGCTTCACCGGGGCGACGCCGATCTCGCAGACCACCTGTCCGAGGTCGATGGACTCGGGCGGGTTGTTGTCGCGGTCGCACTTGACGTAGAAGGCCTCGGCCGCGGTCTGGCCGAACAAGGCCCCGCGCCGCCACTCCTCGGTGAGGAACGCGGTGATGTTCCGGCGGATGCTGGACCACAGCCGGTCGTCGTTGGGCTCGAAGACGACCCACTGGGTCCCCAGGAGGATCGATTCCTCCAGGTAGTTGAAGAGCCGGCGCACGTTCAGGTAGCGCCACGCCGGGTCGGAGGAGAGGGTGCGCGCGCCCCAGATCCGGATGCCGCGCCCGGGGAACGCCCGTACGCAGTTGACCCCGATCGGGTTCAGCAGGTCCTGCTCGCCCTTGCTGAGGCGGATCTCCAGGTCCACCGCGCCGCGGATCACCTCGTTGGCGGGCGCCTTGTGCACGCCGCGCTCGGCGTCGCTGCGCGCCCACACCCCGGCGACGTGGCCGCTCGGCGGGACCAGCACGTTGCGGCCGCTCGCCGGGTCGAACACCTTGATCCACGGGTAGTAGAGCGCGGCGTAGCGGGAGTCGAAGCCCGCCTCGTCGTTGCGCCAGGTGCGCATCCGCTGGGCGTTCAGGCCGGGCGGCGGGTCGAGGACGGCGATCCGGTCGCCCATCTGCTCGCAGTGCGACATCACCGCGAGCTGGACGGTGCGCAGGCCCTCGTCGTCGAGGTCGCCGCGCTGGTAGGCGCTCATCAGGTCGGGCACCGCGACCATGGTGATCTCGTCGATCGCCTCCAGGCCGCCGAAGCCGGTCCTGGCGGCGGAGTCGCCGACGTACTCGGCGGGGTCGAGCCTGCCGACCGGGGCGGCGGCCGGCGCGGGGGCGGCGGCGAGGGCGTGGCTGCGGCGCTCGGGTCGGCTCGGCGCGGTGCCGGGCTGCTCGGCGACCGCGACCAGCTTCGACTCCCGCAGCTGGGTGACGACGTAGCCCTTGGTGCTCTTGCGGGTCGAGACGTCGTAGGTCTCGACGACCTCGGCGCCCCGGCGCACCAGCAGCCGGAACCGGTCCTCGGGGACGTTCTCCCCCTCCGGGTCGGCGACTTCGACGGAGACCTCGCCGCCCGCACCGGGCAGGGCGGAGAAGAGGAAGCCGGCGATCTCGACGGGCGGGGCGGCCGGCACGGCGGGGGCGGCGCCGGGTGCCCGGCGCGCCGGGTCGCCCACCCGCACGACGTACGCGGAGCCGCCGCCGTTCGCGAAGAAGCCGTACACCGAGTGCGCCAGGTAGGTGCCCTCGGTGAAGCCGCCGAACCGCTGGACGTACTGGTCCCAGTTGGTCACCAGCGTGGGCTCGTGGAAGGGGCCGGTCTCGGCGAAGCCGACGAACGCGGCGACGGCCGTGCCGACGCCCTCGATCGGCCGCGCACCTGACTGGACCTCCTCCACGTACACACCCGGGGTGAGGTAGGACGGCATACGCGCTCCTTCGCCTGGCCAGTCGCTTCTCGCCGGTCATTCGCCCCGAGTCTGCTGCCGGGGCCCGCCCGGGGACATGTCCCCAGGTGCCGGACCGGGGGCAGGAACGCTGCCCCGGCGGGCACCCCGGCGGGCACCCGGCGGGCGCCCGCGCCGCCCCGGACGCACCAGGGGTCAGCCGTGCGCGGTGTCCCCGAGGGCGCGCAGCCATGGCCCGAACTCGCTCTCCAGCACCAGCCGGCCGAGCTTGCGGTACTCGCCGACCACCGCGGAGACCAGCTGCGCCATGCCCAGCGGTTCGCCCGTTCCGGCGGCCAGGTAGGCCGCGGAGACCGCGCAGGCCCGGATGGAGCCGCCGGTGAGCTCGAAGTGCCGGGCGCAGAAGTCCAGGTCGAGGTCGTCGCCGCGGGGCAGCAGCGGCCCCAGGCAGCGGTCCCACAGCAGGCGGCGCTGCGCCTCGTCCGGCAGCGGGAACTCCGCGATGACGTCCAGCCGGCGGGTGAACGCCTCGTCGAGGTTGGCCCGCAGGTTGGACGTCAGCACCGCGATCCCGTCGAAGGACTCCATCCGCTGGAGCAGGTAGGCGGTCTCCACGTTGGCGTGCCGGTCGCGGGCGTCCTTGACCTCCGAGCGCTTCCCGAACAGCGCGTCCGCCTCGTCGAACAGCAGCACGCCGTTCACCTGGGCGGCCTCGGTGAAGATGCGCTCCAGGTTCTTCTCGGTCTCGCCGATGTACTTGTCCACGACGGTGGAGAGGTCCACCACGTACAGCTCCATGCCGAGTTCCGCGGCGACCACCTCGGCCGACATCGTCTTGCCCGTGCCGGACTCC
Source organism: Kitasatospora sp. NPDC036993 (assembly GCF_055607525.1). Lineage (NCBI taxonomy): Bacteria > Bacillati > Actinomycetota > Actinomycetes > Kitasatosporales > Streptomycetaceae > Kitasatospora > Kitasatospora sp. NPDC036993. The sequence continues at coordinate 389,212 of NZ_JBVJRP010000005.1, forward strand.
CCCGCGAACAGGGCGATCACCCCGTTGCCGCGACCGCCGCCGGGACGCATCCGCCAGCGTCCGAGCACCTGGTCGCGGTGCCTGGCCCGCTGCACGAGTTCGCGCAGCCGGCCGGCGGTGGGGGCGGGCAGCACCAGGTCGGCCCAGCCGACGGCGGGCCCGATCCGGCGGGCGAGGCGGGCCAGGCCCGCGGCGTTCTGGGCCCGCACCGCGGTCCGCAGGTCCTCGGCGCGCACCGGGCGCCGCTCGGCGGCCGCCGTCCGGGCCGCGACGTCGGCGGCCCTGGTCAGCTGGTCCTGGTCCAGCCGGTAGCCGGCCACCGCCTCGGCCAGCTCCTCGCTCAGCTCGCCGGCCGGGCCCCCCGCCAGCGCGTGGGCCCACTGCCCGGCCCGCTCGCGGGCGTCCGGCGGCGGGACGGTGACCACCACGGGGGCGGCCGCCGTCCAGGCCGGGTCCCAGACCTGCGGGCCGTGCACGATCAGCGGGACACCGGCCAGCGCCGCGCACAGCTCGCGCAACAGCGCGGCCCGCTCGGGCCGTTCGGGTTCGAGCCGGTCCAGGGGACCGAGCACCACGCCGCCCCCGCCGAGCCGCGCCTCGCGGGCGAGCACCCGTACGGTGGCCTCCGGCGGGCGGGCGGCGAGCGCGGCGGCGTCGATCACCAGCGGTGGCGGGCCGCCGGCCGCGAGGGCGGCCACCGCCGGCGGGCCGCCGTGCCCGCCCCGGTCCAGCAGGTGCACCAGTCCGCCGTCGGCGGCGGCCGCGCGCAGCCGCTCGACAGGCTTCCGGGAGCAGGGTGCGGCGCGGTGAGCGAGGCCGGCCAGGGCGCCGTCCGGTTCGTCGTCGCCGAGCAGGTGGGCCGTCACCCGGTCCGGCACGCGCAGGGGGCGGGAGAGCAGCGGGCGCTCCGGCTCGGCGATCTCCAGCAGGCCGCCGGCGATCAGCGGGGCCCGTACGGAGAACCGGAAGCGGCCGGCGCCGGCGCCGGGCAGTCCGCACAGGTCCAGGGCCAGGCCGACGGTCGCCCGGCGGCGGGTCAGGTCGTCGTTGAGGTAGCCGTAGAGCTGTTCGAAGCGGGTGTCGAGGTCGGGGGCGAGGGCGACCAGCAGGAGGTCGAGGTCCAGCGGGAGCAGCCCGAAGGCGGCGCTCAGCGAGGCGAGCCGGGAGCCGGGCGGCGGCGCGGGCCCGTCGACGGGGTCCGCGGTGTCCCGGTGCACGGTGGCGGAGGCCGCCAGGATGCGTTCCACCGCCTCGGGGCCGAGGTACTGGCCGCGGTACGGGTCGTCCGGGTCGGGGTCGTCGGCGCGGCGCTCGCGCACGGCGGCGCGGACCCGTTGCTCGATCCGGTGCAGCCGCTCCCAGAGGTGGTCGTGGCCCGGCGGTGCGGGGTTCGGCGGCGCCGCGGCGTCCACTGACGGCGCGTCGCTCTCCTGGTACGTGCCGTTCGCCGGGCGCCCGCCGTGCACCGCCGGGTCGAGGTCCACGCTCATCGCGCCCTGCCCCGCGGCCGGCGGCCGGGCGGCAGCCCGCGGTCCCTGGGCGCGGCGAAGCCGTCCGTCCCGGGGTCCGTGGCACCCTGGTAACGCAGTCGGCGGCCCGGGGCCCCGGCGGGTACCTCGCCCTCCGGGGTGGTGTCGCCGGCGCGCAGCACCAGCCCCTCGGTGACCGGCGGGCCCGCCGGGCCGCGTTCGCCGGGCAGCGGGGCGAGCACCCTGAGGTCGACCGAGGGCCGTAGCTCCCCGCCGAGCGAGGACCAGACGTCGGACACCGACGGCAGGCCGGTGTCGCGCCCCGCGATGTCCAGCCCGACGGTCAGCCCGAGCTCGGCGAGGGTGCCGGTGAGCAGCCGGGCGGGCAGCGTGTCGATGGCGGTCAGGCACTGCAACACCTCGGCCAGCAGCCGGTGTTCGTCCTGTGGCCGGTTGGTCCAGGCGGTGACCAGGTAGGCCAGCTCGAACCAGCGGGGCGCGGGGCGGTGCCCCGTCACCAGGCCGTCCGCGTCGTACTCGGCGACGGTGCCGGCCTGCCGGCGGCCGGTGTCCTCGCGGAGCCCGTAGAGGAAGACGCTGACCGTGGGCGCGTTGCGCCGGGCGGCGAAGTCCCGGGTGGGCGCGTCGAAGACCACCTCGATCCCGCGCTCGGGCAGACCGGTCTCGGCGAGCAGTCGCCGCAGTGCCTCGTCGACTTCGTGGATCACCGCCGCTCCACCTCCCCCGGCGGGCCGATGCTGCCCTCGACGACGAGGAAGGGGCAGGTCACCGGGGAGAATCCGGGGCCTTCGGCGGTGATGGTGCGCGGTCCCGGCTCGTCCTTGGGGAGGATGAGCAGCTGCCCGGCGAAGGTCCCGTCGGCCTTCGGGCGGGTCGGGGCGGCGTCGGCGGTGAGGCCGGGGTTCCAGGTGAACTCGACGGGTGCGCCGGGCGGGAAGTCCACGCCGCGGACCGAGGTCACGAAGCCGGGCTTGCCGATCGCCGGCACCGCGACGATGCGGGGCTGGAGGATGCGCAGCGGGGTGCTCGCCCGGTGCGGTCCGGGACTGGCGTCGGTGCCGGTGGTGGTCAGCTCGGCCGTGATCACGGTGTCCAGGGCGGCCACGGGTGACAGTACGACGCGGACCACCGCGCTGCGGCCGGGGGCGAGGTCGCTCACCGTGCAGCTCCCGGCCCGGCAGCCGGGGGGCAGGGCCTCGGTGGGCACGCCCGCGGGCAGGCCGAGGGTCAGGCGCAGTCCGGTCGCCAGGGCCTGGCCGCCGTTGCGCACCGTGTAGCTGACGGTGACGCGGCCGCCGACGTAGCCGGGGTTCGGCTGGGCGCCGACCGTGACCGCGGGGCCGGCCTGCGCCGGCGGTGCGGGGGCCGGGACCGGCGGCGGGGGCGGCGGCGGTGCGGGGGTGGGCGTGGTGGTGGGTGTCGGGGCCGGGGTCGGCGTGGGTGTCGGGGTGGGTGTCGGCGTGGGCGAGGCGGTCGGTGAAGGGGTGGGCGACGGCGAGGGGGTCGGCGGGGCCAGCACCGGCAGGAAGGTCGAGGCGGAGTCGTCCTCGGGGTTCGGGTCGGCCACCGTGCCGGTGACGCTCCAGCCGAACTCCTGGGTGCCGGTCCTGGTGCCGATCAGGGTGGCCTTGACCTTGACCACGGCGCGCGGTGCCAGGGTGCCGAGTTCGCAGCGCAGCGCCGCCGCGTCGCACGTCCCGGTCGGGGTGCTCAGGCCGCCGAGCCGGGCTCCGGTGGGCACCGAGACGGTGAGGACGGTACCGGGCGAGGGCGCGGGGCCCTTGTCGGTGACGGTGATCGTCACCTCGGTGCCGCCGTCGACGGGGACGGCCGGGGTCCGGTCGGGTGCGGTCAGCGTCAGGTCGACGGACTGCTGGACGGCCGGTTCCTTCTGGCGCCCCGGCAGCCGCCAGTCGAGCGGGCTGAGCTTGCCGGTGGCGAAGTCGTAGAGCCCCAGCCCCTCCGGGGAGTTGGGCGGCGCGGCCCGGCGGGAGGTGAGCACCAGCTGCGCGCTGTCGGCGGTCCAGGCGACGTCGCGGGGCTGGAAGGGCCCGTTGCCGGAGGCCTCGGGCAGCGGCCGGGTGCAGGCGCCGCTGCCGAGGCCGGTGGGCAGGACCACCGTGCAGTCGCCGCCGGTGGGCGAGGTGACGACCACTCCGTCCTGCCGGTTGTCCCCGCCGTCGCCGGCCTTGCGGTTGAAGGCGATCCGGCGGCCGTCGGGGGCGAACGCCGGGCTGTCGTCGATGACGTTGCAGCTGCCGGGGCAGGCCGTCCGGCTCAGGTCGGTCTGCCGGGTGAGGTCGTCGGCGGGCACCGTCCAGACGTGCGCGTTGCCGGCGTTGCCGTTCACCACGGCGGTCCTGGAGAAGGCGATCAGCTTGCCGTCCGGGGACCAGAAGGGCTGCCCGTCGGAGCCGCCCTGCCCGCCGGCCGGCGGCTGGACGGTGCCGACGATCCGTCCGGTGGCGATCTCGGCGATCAGCACCCGTCCGGGCCGGGCGGGCTGCTGGCCGGTGGCCGGGGCACTGCGGCTGAACACGATCAGCCGGCCGTCCGGTGAGACGGACGGGTCGGTGTCCCGGTCGTTCGGGCCGCGCCCGGCGAGGTTCATCGGGTGCGGGTTCGACCCGTCGGCGTCGGCGAGCCAGATCCGCTGGATCCGTCCGGCCGGCCCGTCCTCGTAGCGGGTCACCACGATCTGCCGGCCGTCGGGCGTGTAGGCCTGGCGTTCGTACCAGGGGTCGTAGCCGGGGCGGGGGTGGAAGAGCGGGTCAGCGGCCGGGTCGGTGCTGGTGACGGTGCCGGCGGCCGGGTCCTCGCGGAGCACGCTGATGCCCAGGTCGCGCGGGTCGGACCCGTCGGGGCGGACGTCCTGGAGGTCGGCGACGTCGGCGGCGGAGGCGCTGGTCTGCTCGACCACCGGGCCGCCCCCGTTCTGCGGGCCCAGCCAGGTCGGTGAGGCGATCAGCCGGTCGGCACTGTGGAGCAGCCTGGGCGCTTCGCAGTTGCAGGTCAGCGCGTGGTAGAGGTTCACCACCGGAGGCTTGGACGGATCGGGGACCGGGGCCGGGTCGGGGGGTGTGAGCAGGTCGGCGCTGAGGAAGAGGACTCCGCTGCCGTCGGCCAGCCAGCCGGCGGAGCCGGTCTTCCAGGTGGAGCCGGTGCCGGGGAAGAACGCCTTCTCGGCGCCGGTGGGCGTGGTGAGGATCAGGGTCCTGCCCTGGTCGCCCTTGTCCCAGGTGTAGACGATCTCGTTGCGGTGCGCGTCGGTGTCGACCGGGTTCCAGGTCGGGTCGATCGCGTCCCCGGTGGTCACGTTGCTGACCTTGGTCGGCGCGCCGCCGGCGAACGGCCGCAGGTAGATCTGCCGGTGCGCCGGGTCGCCGGTGCAGGAGTACGCGATCCACCGGCCGTCGGGCGAGACGGTCGGGTGGGTCTCGTCGGCCGCGCCGTCGGTGATCCGGCGCAGTCCGCCGCCGTCCCGGTCGACCGCCCACAGGACGTGCTGCGTCCCGCCGTCGCCCCCGCGCGGCTCCAGGGACTCGAAGACGACGCCCTTGCCGTCCGGGGCCAGCGCGGGGTGGGCGGTGTCCATGCCGGTGGTGAGCCGGTGCACCGCGCCGGCCGCGTCGCGCAGGTAGACCTGGGGCAGCGGGCCGTCCCGCAGGCTGGTGAAGACCAGTTCGTCGCCGCGGGCCGAGGGGTCGCGGTCGAAGTGGACCGGTCCTGGCCCGAACAGCGGGGTGCTGGTCTCCGCGCCGGTCACCCGGCCGAGGCCGCGGTGGTTGGTGCCGGCGTAGGTGATCCGCCCGGCCGCCGGGTCGACCGCGGCGACCGGGGCGGCGGCGGCGGTGCCCTGCCCGCCGGGGGCGGCTCCGGTCAGGGTCATCAGGGCCGTCGCCAGCGCGAGCAGCACCGCGACGGCGGCCCTGGCCGGCCGCCGGACGGAGCGGGGGGTGGCGGTGGCGCCGATCACGCTCGACCTCACAGGTTGCGGGGGCGGTCTCCCCGGCAGTGTCCCCGGTGCGGCGGCGCGGCGGGAGAGCCCGGGCACCCGAGGCGGGGGAAGCACCCGGTGTCCCCAAAGGGCAGGCCACCCGGACCTGGCACCTCGCGCCCGGCCCCTCGCGCCCGGCCCCTCGCGCGAGAAGTCGGCCGGTCCGACTTCCGGTGCGGGCCTTCGCCGCCGCGCTCAGTCGAAGCGGATGTGCCCGACCCCGGTCCAGGCCCGCCGGACGCGTCCCCGGAGAACGCTGTCGGTGTTCGGGGCGAGGGTCAGTCCCGAGGAGGCGGCGATCCGGTCGGCGACCTGCGGGACCGTCAGCCGGTCGGTCCACACCTGCCGGGCGAACTCCTCGTCGCGCAGCCGCTCCAGGCACAGGCTGAATCGGTCGTCCGGTCAGCAGCCTACCCAGTCCGGTGCCCACACCTCGTCGGGGGTTCGCAGCGAGGCACGCACATGGTCGCGCAGCGCGGTCAGCACGGGGTGCTGGTCTCCACTGCGGGACAGCAGCACGTGCGGGTAGACCGGGGTCGGTTCGTGCAACGGGATGCGCCGCAGGTCGTGGCTCTGGGGCCACAGGTACCGGTCCCCGCTGCCGACGAGGGTGGCCAGTGACGCCGAGTCGGCCAACGCGTCCATCAGGGCCTCGTCACCGAAGTGGGGTCCGAGCGCGTCGATGCTCAGTCCGAAGGTCTCGGACAGTGCCTGGTAGAACGCCGCCCACTCCGTGCCCGGCGTGATCCCGGGGATCCAGATGCGGTGGCCGGCGAGGTCCGCGGGCCTGACCCGGGGCGCGCGCGCCAACGGGTGGCCGGGCCCGACCAGGAGCTCGAGGGGGGCGTCCAGAAGTCGTTCGGCGCGGATCCCGGCCGGGACCTGCTGTGCCGGCAGGGCGCGGAAGGACGCGTCGATGCTCCCTTCGAGCACCGCCCGGGTGGCCTGGGCGGCGTTCTCGTTGCCCAGCGTGACCACGTCCAGGTTCATCTCGGGATGGGAGCGGTAGAACCGGTAGACGGCCTGGGCGGGAGCGATGCGTCGGTTGAGGACGTCGACACGCAAGGGCCGGCTGCCGGGGCGCACGGCCCGCTCGGCCTGTTCGAGAGCTGTGAGGGCCTTCATGGCGTGCGGCCGGAAGACCTGCCCGTCCAGGCTCAGCCGGGAGCCGCGGGAGGTCCGCACCAGGAGCGTGACCCCGAGGTGTCGCTCCAGGGTCGCGATCCGCTTGGAGACCGCCTGCTGGCTGATCCCCAGCTCGTCCGCCGCTGCCTGGAACTGGCCGGTCTCGGCAACGGTCACGAACGTCCGCAGCGCTTCGGCATCCACGCCTCCACCCTACTTCCACAACGATCGGTTGTGTCTGATGGGCCGTGAGGTTGTTTGATCGCGTGCTCCGCGGGGTGGTGGGATCAACGCATGTCGACCCGCACAGACCAGGTCATGTATGTCCGGACGCCCGAGTTCACGCGTCACGTGGAACGAGTGGTGGAGGTGACCGACGCGACGTCCCGGCTGAACGCGCTGCCGTTCAGCGACCACGAAGGTCGTGCCGAACTCCTTTCCCTCGTGTTCGGGGGCCCGCTCCCGGAGTCGGTGACGATCTACCCGCCGTTCTTCACCGAGCACGGGCTGAACACGACGTTCGGGGAGAACGTCTTCGTCAACCAGGGATGCACGTTCATGGACGGGGGCGGGATCCGCATCGGCAGCGGTGTCATGATCGCCCCGAAGGTCAGCCTCATCACCGGGGGGCACCCTCTGCCCCTCGCCGAGCGCCGTGAATACCTCTCCTTCGCCCCGATCGCCATCGAGGACGACGTCTGGATCGGGACGGCCGCCGTGGTCACGCAGGGCGTGACCATCGGTGCCGGCGCGGTGGTCGCCGCCGGCGCGGTGGTCACCCGTGATGTTCCTGGCGGGACCCTGGTCGCGGGAGTCCCCGCCCGGGTGGTCAGGCCGATCGGCTGAGCCCGGCGGGGCAGAGCAGCACGCCGCGGTCTGATCCCGATGCACCTGATCCCGATACCCCGTCACGCCCGACCGGCCGGCATTGGAACCACGTCCGGCCCCCGCCGCCCACCGGCGACAGCACCGTGGACACGCCCTATGCCGGCGGGAAGTCGACGGCCTCGACGGCCTCGACGGCGTCCACGGCCTGGACGGCTTCAACGGCTTCGCGGTGGAGGTAGACGGTGCCGCGACCTCGGTGCCGCTCGACGACGGTGCCCTCGGCGATCCACCGCTTCAGCCACCGGCTGTCGTCGCCCCGGCCGAAGGCCAGCCGGTCGGTGGCCAGCAGCGGCAGGATCCGGGTCTTCGAGAGGCCCGCCGCCCCCGCTTCGCGCAGGGTGTCCAGCACCTGGGCCTCGGCCCGCTGGTCGTAGAGGTCTCCCGGGGTCGGCATCTGCCGGATGCGCACCCCGGCCCCTTCGAGGTCCGCTCCGGACCGCTCCGCCCAGTCCGTCACGTAGGCGTCGACGGCGTCCTCGTCGTCCGTGCCCAGCACGTGGCCCAGACAGCGGAGGTAGACGTCCTCCTGGACGGCGCTGAGGGTGTGGTTCACGCCCGCGAAGGTCGCCGTGCCGCGGAACTCGCTGTCGGTGAGGGCCTTCTGCCACGCGTCCCGGCGGAGTTGCAGGACGTGCCTGACGATCGCCTCGGCGGCGTCAGCGGGAGCAGCGAAGGTCGAGGTCATGCCATGACCGTACCGGAACCGGGCGGCCGTCGATCACTCCCCTCGAACGCGCCGTCGAACGCGCCGTCGGTCACGCCGTCGGTCACGCCGTCGATCGCGCCCGGCGCCTACGCGTCGAAGGTGATCGCGGGTGTATCGGCGTTCCGCGCGAGGAAGTGCAGGAGGTTGGCGTAGCCCCGCGCGTCATCGATCGCCCGGTGGGTGTGCTCGACCTCACCGAGCCAGTGCGCGGGCAGCTCCGGCGTCGGAAGGTCCGCGACCGGTCGACCCGTCAACGCCGCCGTGTACGAGCGCAGGCACAGAGCGGCCCCGTCGAAGAGACGGTCCTCCTCGTACGGGCCCTGGTGAAGGCCGTACGGAGTGAACCGGCGCAGGTAGTAGTCGATCCACGTCCCGTCGAAGGACAACGGTGACGCGGCGAACACCCGCCGGCCCGGCAGCGCCCGGATCCACTCCACGTACCGGCGCATCACGCCGGCGACGGGCTCCGGGTTCTCCGTCGCGGCCTCCCAGGTGCCCGGCTCGGAATCGAACCACTCCTTCGTGCGCGGGTTCGGCGCCGCGCCGGGGAGCGGTTCGAGAACGGCCTCGAACTCACCGAAGGTCCGCCCGTCCGTGGTCGTGGCCACGGACGCGAAGGACCGCATCGAGTTCGGGCCAGCCCACGGGCCGTCGACCTCGATGTCCGTGACCACGTAGGTCCAGTCGCTCAGGTGGGTCATGCGCTCGACGGTACCGCCAAGGCCGGCCTCCGTCTTCGGACTTGGGCCCATTCACAGCTCTCCGGCATCTGCCGTCGAGCCACTGCGCCGGGGCTATCCGGGACCGAGAACGGGATCGATCTCCGTCAGCGCTTCAGACAGCTGACGGGCGCCGCGAGCGACGCGGTCGTCGGTGTCCCGCGACAGTTCCTCACACAGCCGGAGCGCGTCGTCCCGGTCGCCGGCGAAGATGCCGAACACGTCGAAGACCACGGTGTGGATCCAGTCCTCGTGATTCGGATCGGCGACCGCCAGCGCGGACGCGACCGTCGCCAGCCCGGCCCGGTCCCTTCGCCGGAGCAGGGCTTTCGCGGTCACCCTGGTGACGTTGGTGTCACCGGGGTCGAGGACGAGGTCCAGCAGTGGTGCGGCAGCTTCCCGCATCTCGGCGAAAGCGGCGAGGCCGTGACCGGCAACCGCCCGGTCCCGGTAGTCGTCACTTCGCCCGAGTGCGCCGAGTGCCACGACGACGGCAAGCCGCAGCTCCCTGTCCATCCGAACTGCCCACCCCTCCAACGGTTTCCACGCAAAGTAGCACCGAGGTTCCTGGCCGGGTTTCCGTCCTCGCAGCCGGAACCGTTTCACCACCGTGTTGCACGAGAGGTCGGCCAGGCCGACTTCCGGTGCGCGCCTTTCGCCGCCCGGGCGGTTCGGCCGGGCGGCGTGGGCGGGGCGGGGTTTCAGGCCACCGGTTGGTGGCCGGGGGTGGCGGTGGGGGTGTCGTCCCCGGGATGGGGCATCCGCAGGGCGGCGACCGCGCCGAGGCCGACGACGGCGATGGCGAGGATCAGGAGGGACGGGAGGGCGAGGTCGATCAGGAGTCGCACGGGGCCTCCTCGGCCTTCTCGTAGTGACGGAGGATCGCGAGGAGGTTGAGGACGGTGCTGGCCGGAGCAGCGCCGAAACGGACCAGGACCCGGCCGTCCACGACGCTGTCGACGGCGAGGGACGGCCAGATGAGGCCGAACCTGCGGCCGCGCTCGCGGAGTTCGCCGAGCAGGGAGGCGACCTCCGGCTCGGTGTAGGTGCGCATGATCGCGTCGGCCGGCCCGGTCGGGCGGCGGTGGTCGGCGGTCACGCGGCGGCGTCCAGCTCGAACCAGCAGGTCTTCCCGGACTTCCGGGGCTCCGTGCCGAAGCGGTCGGTGAGGGCGCGGACGAGGCGCAGACCCCGGCCGGAGACCGCGAGGAGGTCGGAGCCGTCGCGCTGGATCGGGACGATGGGGCTCCCGTCGCTGACGGAGACCCGGAGCACGTGGTCGAGCAGCGCGATGACGACGAGCGGCGCCGCGCTGCCGCCGTGGCGCCAGGCGTTGACGAACAGTTCGAGGAGCGCGACCTCGGCATCGGCGACCAGGTCGGGCTCCCACCCGGCGCGCGCCGTCAGCTCGCGCAACTCCTCGCGCGCGGCCGACCAGTCAGGGGGGATTTCGAGGGAAGACACGGTGAAACCTCCGTGGGGCTTCAGAGATGGCCATCGATCGAGCAAACGCGCGATCGAAGTGATGGCATGACGGAAGAGCGCAGCCGAACTGCAACGCCAGTCACTCACTGCACGCGACCGGCTACACTCAGCATGACGTGAGAGCCATCACATATGCAAGCCAGCTCAACTAATCTGCAAAATCTCATATTGAACCGGAACTCGGTGCCACTCTCTGTCAGTTGTCGGTAGCGCCTATGCGATCAACAAGGGCAGACTGGTCCACCGAGAGGTCAGGAGGGGCATCGCATGGCGGTATCAACCGTTCGCCGTCGTCGGCTGGGCGAGGAGCTGCGAAGGCTCCGCGAGCAAGCGAAGATCGCCGCGGACACTGCGGCTGAAGCCACCGGCATGAGCCTGGCCAAGCTGAACCGGATCGAGAACGCCCGCACCGCGGCCAAGATCGAGGACGTCAACAAACTCCTCGACCACTACGGTTGCGACGACGAGGAGTTCCGCGCCGGCTTGATCGCCATCACGAAGGACGGCAGCAAGCGCGGCTGGTGGCTGAGCTACCGCGACGTGATCAACGTCTCCGCGACTGACCTGATCATGCTTGAAACCGAGGCTTCGACTTTCAAGACCTACGAACCCGCCTTCATTCCGGGGCTCTTCCAGACCGCCGAATACGCCCGGCTGGTCATCGACCGCCTCCGGACCACGAAGGCGGGGACGGTTGACGACCTCGTGCAGGTCCGAATGGCACGGCAGTCCATCCTGACCCGCCCGAACCCGGTCGAGGTCTGGGCGGTCATCCATGAAGCCTCGCTCCGAGCCGTCGAGAATCGCCCCGACATCATGGGCCCGCAACTCGACAAGCTACTCACGCTGAGCCGGTTGGCGAACGTCAACATCCAGGTGATGCCTGCGGGTGCGGCAGTTCACCCGGGCATGAGCGGTGCGTTCGCCCTACTCGGATTTCCTCAGCGGAAGGACCTCGACGTCGTCTTCGTCGAAGGCATGCTCGCCGGATTCTGGATCGAGGACCCGACCGACGTCGAGCTGTACCGGGCGAAGTTCCAGGAGATCACGGCTGAAGCCCTTTCCGTCGACTCCTCGCTCGAGTTCATCACCGCACAGAGAGAACGGATCAAGTGACCCACTACTCCAATGCTGCCGCGACTGGCTTCACCTTCCGGAAGTCCAGCTACAGCGGCGGCAACGAGAACTGTGTCGAGTACGCGCTCCTCCCCGAGGCGATCGCAGTCCGGGACAGCAAGGACCCCTCCGGCCCGGCCCTGGCCTTCGACCGGGCGGCCCACTCATCCTTCATCGCCGCCATCTCCACCGGAGAGTTCGACTTCGGGCTCCTCTGAACACTCCCCCGGCCCCAGGCGGTGCCTCGCCCCACCCCGCGAGGCGCCGCTTCTTCTTGCCCATCAGCTTCCGTAGGGCGGCGCACACCCTCACTGGCCCCGGACAAGGCGGGCCCTCCGCCGCCGTGGCCCGCCCTCCCCCGTAGGAAGCGGGCACGTTCCCCCTTCCGGGCGCCGCCGGTGGCCTCCCTGGTCAGTACAGCTAGATCAGCCCGCGCCGCATGGCGTAGCCCACGGCGTGTGCCCGATTGCGCAGGCCGAGGCGGGTGATGATCTCGTGCAGCACGTTCTTCACCGTGCGTTCGGAGTACGACGTCTTGGCGGCGATCTCGCTGGTGTCGAAGCCCTCCGCCACCAGCTTCAGCATCTCCGCCTCGCGGGCCGTCAGTGTCGAGAGGGTCAGGCCGCGCCCGTCGAGCATGGTGCGCTGGAGGATCCCGATCCGGTCGAGCAGTTCACCGAGCAGGTCCCCCGGCATCACGCCCTCGCCGTTGGCGAGCGCGGTGATGAGGTTCACCAGCCGGTCCTGGTCCGCTTCCGAGCGGCGCAGCACGGCGGCGACCCCGTTCTCCACGATGGTCTGTAGCCCTCCCGCCTCGAAGTGGCCCACCACCAGCCCTATCCGGCCCGAGGTGGCGAGCCGCAGCCGCCGCAGGTGCTCGGTGACCGTCTCGGTCAGGGCGTCGACCACCAGCAGGGAGACCTCCGCCCGTCCGGCCTCGCTCTCGTTCAGCAGCTCCACCTCGGGCCGCTGGCGCAGCTGTTGGACCACGCCGGTCTGGAGGATGAGGTCCTCGGCGTACACCGCCACCCGTATCTGGGTGCGCCTGCCGCGCAGTTGCTCGGGGACGCGCGGGGCGGCGGCGCTGCCGGGGCGCGGCGCCGTCCCGGTCCGGCGGGGGGTGACGACTTCCTCACGGGTCGTGTCCGTCGACGTCATCGAACTCTCCATTCTCCGAAAGCCTGCGAGGGGACGACCGGCCGCCGCGAGGCGGAGCCGGCCGGGGGCTTGGGGGCGGGGCGGCGTGCGGCGCGGGACCGCTCCCGCGGTGGCACCGGACGGGGTGCCTGGTCGGTCCGGACGGGCAAGGGCTGTGCCCACAGCTTGCCCGCCCGGCCCTCTCCTCCGGGCGCCGCACCGCCCTACCGTCACGCTATGACCACATCCGCCGAACTCGGCCTGCCCGCACTGACGGTGGCCCCCGGTGGCGTGGCCACCACGACCCTGACGGTACGCAACGACCTCGACATCGTGGAGGCGTACACGCTGGAGGTGGTCGGCGACTGTGCCGCGTGGACGACGGTCGAGCCGGCCCGGGTCTCGCTCTACCCGGGGACGTCCGAGACGGTGACGGTCCGGCTGGCACCGCCGCGCTCGGCCGCCACCAGGGCCGGCGAGTTCCCGCTGGGCGTCCGGGTGCTGCCGGTCGAGCACCCCGAGCTGGTGACGGTGCCGGAGACCACGGTCACCGTGACGCCGTTCCAGGAGTTGCGGGCCGCGCTCGCACCGCGCCGCCGGCGCGGCTGGCTGCGCGGGCGCTACCGGGCGTCGGTGCGCAACCTGGGGAACGCCCCCACCGGTGTGGCCTTCACTCCCGGGCAGGCCGGGGAGGAGCTGGGGTTCCGGGTCACCCCGGAGAAGCTGCGGCTGGAGCCCGGCGAGTCCGGGGAGGTGCGGGTGCAGGCGCGCGCCCGCAAGCCGATCTGGTTCGGCAAACCGGCGAGCTGGCCGTTCGAGGTGACCGTCGGCCCGGAGGAACGGGCGGACGGCAAGGACCCGAAGGACGGAAAAGACGGCAAGGACGGCAAGGGCGCGGAGAACAATCCCGGTGCCACCCCCGAGGCCGCCACGCCGGAGCCCCAGAAGCCGGTGCTGGAGGGCGAGTTCCTCCAGCTGCCGATCCTCCCCCGGTGGCTGCTGGTGCTCCTGGCGGCGCTGATCGCGCTGCTGCTGGCCTGGTTCGCCCTGGTCCGCCCGGCGGTCCGCACTTCGGCGAAGCAGGCCGCCGAGAAGGCCGTCGCCCAGCAGATCGCCACCCCGGCCCCGCCGGCCGCCACTCCGGCCGACGGCGTCCCGGCGTCCCCGTCCGTCGGGAACACCCCCGGCGGCCAGACCAAGCCCGGTTCCGGGAGGCCGACCACGGGGCCCGGCAGCCAGGGCGGTCCGGGCGCCGGCCCTGCGGTCCCGGGGACGGGGCAGCAGATGTCCGAGACGATCGACGTGCAGGCAGCGAACGCCACTGCCGCGACGGGCAGTTACCCGGTGCCGCACGGCAAGGTCCTCGACGTCAGCGACATCGTGGTCTCCAACTTCCAGGGAGACCAGGGCCTGGTGACCATCACGGCGGGCAACAGGACGATCGTCACGATCGCCTTGGAGACCTTCCGCAACCAGGACTACCACTGGGTGACTCCCATCCAGGTCCCCGAGGACCAGGCGGTGACCGCGAACGTGACCTGCGAGGTCCCGGGCACTCCGGCCTCGGGCAAGCAGGCGCCGACATGCCACGAACTCGTCAACGTCAGCGGGACGTTGAGCGACATCCGGCGGGGGAACTGAACCGGCGCGTGCAGGATGCCCTTCCCTCCCCGGGCAACCGGGCGGGAAGGGTGCGCCGGATGCCCCGTTGATACCGACGGGCCACTTCCGACCCGTTCGTCTCCGAAACCTCTTTTCTCCCCGTATCTCCTCTCACATCCCGTGACCATGTCAACACCCGACGGACACTGTCGCAGCGCACACCCGTACGGACAAAGCCACCTCACCCGTCTTGCCCGGAGGGTCTGTCCCCGCGGGGCAGTCGGCCTGTCCGTCGAGGGCAACCGGGCTGCCCTCCGCGGGCCGTGAGGGCCTCGCCCCCCCGGGAGTGAAACGCTGCACAAAGGCTGCGTGTGGTCCCGGACCGCCGAAACGCTGCACAGTGCGGACGTGACCACGCGAGCCTGCCCGTGCCCCGGCGCCGGGCCCTTCGACGCCGTGCCAGACGCCGTACCCGCCGCCGCGCCCGCCACGGTGGCGGCCACGGAGCTGGGCGGCCTGGTCGCCGCGGTGGCCAGGGGCGACCAGGCGGCGTACGCGCGGCTGTACCGGGCGGTGGCCGCACCGGTGTACGGGACCGCGCTGCGGACGCTGCGCAGCGCGGCGCACGCCGAGGAGGTGGCCCAGGAAGTGCTGCTGGAGGTCTGGCGCACCGCCGCCGCCTACCGGCCGGCCCGCGGCACGGTGACGGCCTGGGTGCTCACCATCGCGCACCGCCGCGCGGTCGACCGGGTCCGCGCGGCACGTGCCGCCGCCGACCGCGAACTGCGCGTCGCCCTGCGGGAGCAGCCGATCCGCGAGCCGGGCGCCGAGCCCGTCCCGGAGCAGGTCGAGCGGGCCCACGACGCCCTCCGGGTCCGCTCCGCGCTCGCCCGGCTGAGCGGCGTCCAGCGCGAGTCGCTCGTGCTGGCCTACTACGGCGGGTACTCGCAGCGCGAGATCGCCCGGGCGCTGGGCGTGCCGCTGGGCACGGTGAAGACGCGCATGCGGGACGGGCTGCTGCGGCTGCGGGCGGCCTTCGACGGCGGCTGACCCCGGACAGACCGGGGAGGGGCCACGGACGGGCCACGGACGGCCGCCGAGGATCATGGAAGCATCGCCGGACACCGGCACCGGGACGCCGGTGGAAGGAGACCGATGGACACCGACGCGGCGGGCATGCCGACCGGGAGCGTGGCCCGGCTCCTCGGGGTCTCCCCCACCACGATCCGCTCCTGGGAACGCCGCTACGGCATCGGCCCGTCCCGGCGCGACGCAGGCCACCACCGCCGCTGGAGCCCCGCGGACATCGCCCTGCTCGAAGCCATGTGCCGGCTGGCGGCCCGCGGGGTGCGCCCGGCCGAGGCGGCCAGGGCCGTCCTGGCCGCCCACCGGGCGACGGCTCCCGAGGGCCTGGTGCCCGGGCCGTCCGTACGCCCCGGCCCGGCCGGCGGCCGCACCTTGCGGATGGGCGCGGTCCGCCCCGAGTGCCGGGGCCTCGCCCGGGCCGCCGCCCGCCTGGACTCCCCCGAAGTCGCCCGGATCCTGCGGGAGACGGTGGACTCGCTCGGGATCGTCGACGCCTGGACGGACGTGATGATGCCCGCGCTGCGCGCGACCGGCCGCAGGTGGGCCGCCTCCGGCGAGCAGTACGTCGAGGTCGAGCACCTGCTGTCCTGGCACGTGTCCACCGTCCTGCGCGCCGCCGCCGTACGGCCCTCCAGGCCCAGGCCCGCGCCGCCCGTGCTGCTGGCCGCGATGCCCGACGAGCAGCACAGCCTGGCGCTGGAGGCCGTCGCGGCGGGCCTGGGCGAACGGGCGCTGCCGTTCCGGATGCTGGGCGCGGCCGTCCCGCCGGGGGCGCTGCTGGACGCGGTGCACCGGATCGGCCCGGGCGCCGTGATGCTCTGGTCGCAGCTGCCGCTCACCGCCGACCACGAGCTGGTCCGACGGGTGGCCTGCGCCGGGTGGGGCCCGCGCGGCTCCCGCGGCCGGGCCCTGGTCCTGGCCACCGGCCCCGGCTGGGGCCGCGCCCGCCTCCCGGACGGCGCCGCGGGCCCCCGCACCCTGGCGGGCGCCCTCGACCTCCTGGAGCGGACCGTCACCGCGTGACCGGGGGCGCACCGCCCGACCCACCCGATCGGGTGAACCTGACTGCCCTGCCCATCCGGCGCGCCGTCGGCGCCGAACCCGCCGTGCCGACAGTCGGGCAATCGGGCTGTCGGGCGATCGGCAAGTCGGTCAGGACGAGGTCAGGACGAGATAAGGAGTGCGATGAACACGGCCCTGAGGACGGGACGGGAGCTACGGGTCCGGCCCGCGACCCGCGAGGACCGGGCCCAGGTGGTCCGGCTGATCACGGCCGACCGGCCTCCCGCGCCCTTCGCCGCGGTCCCGGACACCGCCACCGGCTGGGAGCCCCGGTCCGACCGGACCGTCCTCGTCGTCCAGGACGAGGACGAGGACGGCCGGCTCCGGGGCGCCATGGCCGTCCACCGGCGGAGCACACCCGGCCGTCTCACCGGGGGTGTCGCCTGGCTGCACTGCCGCGAGGCCCCGGACGCCGCCGCGCTCCTCGTCCGCACGCTCCTGGCGGGCAGCGGCGGGCTGACCGCCGTCACGGCCTTCACCGACCCCCCGCCGTGGCCGCCCCACCTGGCCGGTCTGCCACTGCACGCCCGGCCGGTCACCACCCGGGCGTTCCTCGCCCACGGGTTCCGCACGATGGACCACCGTCTGCTGCTGCACCGCCCCGCCGTCAGCGCCGGCACCGGTGCCCCGCCCCTGTGGGTGTCCCCCGAGGGCACGCTCCACCCTGGCCCCGGCGCCGCCGGACCGCCCGCACCGGCCGTGCTGTGGCGCCGCAACCTGCCCCGCGCGCTGGACGAGCTCGACCGCGGCGGCGGACGCGACGTCCTGGCCGGCGTCGACCTGCTGGCCCCCGGGGCCTGGGAACTCTCCGCCCTCCTCGCCGGGTTGGCGTTCGAGGAGGTCGACCTGCTGCGCTCGCTGGTCCTGGCCTGAGCCCGCGCCGTTCCCCTCCGGCGTCGCCGACCCGCCGACGGCGCCGCACACTGGACGGAGGCGGAGCGGGACGCGCGATCCCGAACGGGGTGGCCGATGAAGTCGATCACCGACTGGCTGAGCGGTCTGTCCGGCCCGGTCGGCTACCTGGTCGTCGCGGGCCTCGTGTTCGTCGAGGACGCCCTCTTCTTCAGCTTCGTCGTCCCCGGCGAGACCGCCGCCGTCCTCGGCGGGTTCCTCGCCCACCAGGGCAGGATCGAGATCGGCTGGATCGTCCTGTTCGTGGTCTGCGCCGCCGTCCTCGGCGACACCGCCGGCTACGAGATCGGCCGCCACCTCGGCCCGAAGATCGTCGACTCCCGGCCGATGCGGCGCCACGCGGACCGGGTCGACCGCGCCCAGGACCTGATCCGGCGGCGCGGGCCGGCCGCCGTCTTCTTCGGCCGGTTCGTCGCCTTCTTCCGCGCCATGGTGCCCACCCTGGCCGGCATGTCGCGGATGCCCTACCGCCGGTTCCTCCTGTTCAACGCCCTCGGGGGGATCCTCTGGGGCATCGGGTTCACCCTTCTCGGCTACTTCGCCGGCGCCGCCTACAGCCGGGTCGAGAGCACCGTCGGCCGGGCCCTCGCCCTGCTGATCGCCGCGCTCGTGGTGGTCGCCCTGGTCGTCTGGTACGTGCGCCGGCGCAGGTCCGGGGCCCGCACGCCGGCCGGGGACGACCGGGACGTAAAGCGCTGACACGTCGCACCGGGCCCACCGGCCGGACGGGGGCGGTGGCGGGGGGACGGGCGCGGCGCCGGGCCGCGCAGTGGCCGGTACCGCCCACCCGCCGCCTCCGGCAGCGCGGCATCAGGCCCCGGGTTACGGTCGGAAGGCCGACGACCGCCCGAACCGGGACCGCGCCGCGCCAAGGCGCCCGGCCTTCTCACCCCCGGTTGCGACCGGACATCCGGGGCAGCCGCCCGGTGTCCCGGCCGCTGGAACCCAGCACCCGGAAAGGGGAACGAGCCATGACCGAACCCGACGACCACGGAGCGCAGCCGGACGAGGCGACGCAGGAGCGGTCCGCCGAGGAACGCGCGATCACCTCTCCCACCCCGGCCGACGTCCGGGCGAAGGCCGAGGGCCGCGTCGGAGCCCGGGAGCGCTCCGCCGAGGAGCGCTCGATCACTTCTCCCACCCCCGCCGACGTCAGGAGGAAGGGGCAGTCGGAGGAGGACGAGGACGAAGAGCCGCCCGCGGCGGACACCGTCGCGCCGTGAGGCCCAGCGCGGGCGGACCGTGAGACCCGCAGCGGGCGGAAGCCCCGCCCCGGTGCCCCGTGGAGCCCAGGGAACGCCGGAGCGGGGCTTCGGGGCGTGCCGGACCGGGCGACGTCCGGCGCGAGGAATGCGCGACGGGCGCGCGGGTAACCGAGGGCTGCCGCACCGGCCTTCGAGGCCGCGGCGCAGAGCCGCCGCCCCTATCCGAACGGGAGTTCGCCGCATGACCGTCGCCACCTCCTGGTCCACCGCCGTCACGCTGCCCGAAGGTCCGTTCCCGGACGTGGCCGTGGAGGCGCAGCTGCGTTTCGACACCTCGCTGCCGTACGCGGTGTGTCTGGCCTTCCCACCACTCGGCGACGACGACGGAGCGCGCTGGACCTTCGCGCGCGACCTGCTGGACGCGGGCTGCCGGGCCCCCGTCGGCTGCGGGGACGTGACGGTGGCGCCCGGGCCGGCGGGCCGGGTCCTCGTCACCCTGCGCTCGCCGACCTCGCGGGCCGTGATCAGCATCCCCGCGAACGTCGTGACGGCCTTCCTCCAGGACACCTTCAGCCTGGTGCCGGCCGGTGCCGAACCCGGGCACCTGGACATCGACGCCGCCCTCGTCCGCCTCCTCGCCTGAACAGGCCCGGACTCGCTCGAACTCGCCCGATCCCGCCCGAACCGACGCGGACCCGGCATGCCCCCGGGCGGCCAGGGTAGACGGGCCCGCGGCGGCGGACCCGGCCCGGTACTCCCCTCCCCGTGGGGCCGGGCCCGCCACCGGAACCGAAGGAAAGGAGCAGACCATGACCGACCAACCGCTCTCGCCGACGGTCGACGGCCCCTCCCTCTTCGCCGTCGCCGTGCCCGCCCTGGCCATCGCCGTGCTGCTCATCGGCGCGTTCGCCTGGGGCAGCCACCGCCTCGCCCGCCACCGCCTCGCCCACCACCGGCCCCCGAGGCCGGCCGGGAGTGCGGCCGGGGCCCGCGCCGACTCCTGGCGCGCGCCGGAGGACGACGCTCCGCGCCACGCCGCACGGCGGCCCGCCGGCCGTGCGGCCGAGCAGCCCCCGCAGCGGCGGGCTCAGCACGCGGACCGGCCCCGACGACGACCGTCGTAGGGGCCGGCCGGAGGTTCACCAGCGGCCGTGCACCTGGGCCCGGATCCGCCGGTCGTACAGCTCGCGCACGGCGGCCAGGGTGGTCGGCGGCAGCGGCGCCAGGCCGGCGGCGGCCGCGTTGCCCCGGGCCTGCGCCACGTTGCGGGCGCCGGGGATCACCGTCGTCACCCCCGGCTGCTGGGTGACCCAGCGCAGCGCCGTCTGGGCCGCGCTCGCCCCCTCGGGCGCGAGCGCGGCGAACTCCGCCGCCGCCTCGACCCCGGTCGCGAAGTCCACCCCGGAGAAGGTCTCCCCCTGGTCGAAGGACTCGCCGAGGCGGTTGAAGGTGCGGTGGTCGTCCGGGGCGAAGACGGTGTTCTCGCGGTAGCGGCCCGACAGCAGCCCCGAGGCCAGCGGCACCCGCGCGAGGATGCCCACGCCGGCCGCCTCGGCGGCGGGCAGCACCTGCTCCAGCGGCTTGAGCCGGAACGCGTTCAGGATGATCTGGACGCTGGCGACGCCCGGGCGCGCGATCGCGGTCAGTGCCTCGGCGCAGGTCTCCACGCTCACCCCGTAGGCGGCGATGCGCTCCTCCGCCACCAGGGTGTCCAGCGCGTCGAACACCTCGTCCGAGGAGTAGAGCGGCGTCGGCGGGCAGTGCAGCTGCACCAGGTCGAGCCGCTCCACTCCCAGGTTGTCCCGTGAACGGTCGGCCCAGGCCCGGAAGTTGGCGAGGTCGTAGTGCTCGGGCCGCTGCTCGACCCGGCGGCCGAACTTGGTGGCGACGAACACCCCCGCGTCCGGGCGCTCCTTCAGGAAGCGGCCGATCAGCCGCTCGCTGCGGCCGTCGCCGTAGACGTCGGCGGTGTCGAAGAGGGTGACGCCCGCCTCCACGGAGGCCTCCAGCACCGCGAGGGCGTCCTCCTCCCGGACGTCCCCCCAGCCCGCTCCGAGCTGCCAGGTGCCGAGTCCGACCATCGATACGGGGCGGCCGGTACGGCCGAGTACGCGCTGTTCCATGGGGCGAGCCTCTCACGCGGCAGCCCGCCGCTCCACGGGCGCGTCCTCGTGCCGACGGCTCTGACCTGCGGAACCGTCCGGCCTCCGGCGCCCGGACAAGCGCCCCCAGGAAGCTGCGAGCGCTCCGTCATTCCCCTCTCCGAGGGCGCACCCCTTGCCGTATGATGTGCCAACATCACGCAATTCACGGGGAGTTGACGATGGACGACGTGATCACGACGGGGCTGAGTGCGCTGGTCACCCTCATGGTGAACGCCGGATGGAGCACCATCAGGGACAGGGTCCGGGGAATCCTGTCGAGGCACCGGGCGGTGGAGCAGGTCGAGGAGGACACCGAACTGGAACAGCTCCGCGAGTCCCTCCGGCTGCCCGGCGGCGGGGAGGGCTTCTCCGACCAGGACCGGCAGCGGGTCCTCGGGCTCTGGCGGATCGGCGATGCGGCCCCGGACCTCCAGGAGCTGGCCGCCCAGCTCTCGGCGGGCCCGCTCAACAGCACCTCCATCGTCAACAACGGAAAGATGGTCAGCCACAGTGGGAGCGGTGACCAGCACATCACGTTCTGACCATGGCTGAGAACCCTCCACCGGAGACCGGGGGAACGGCCCCCGGAGCGGCCCGCGCCACCAACGACACCACCCTCGTCAACACCGGCCACGTGGCCAGCCACAGCGGCAGCGGAAACCAGACCGTCCTGCTGGTTCCCCCTCGGTCGAAGTCACGGATGAGGGTGGCGGCACCGGTGGTGCTCGTCCTGCTGGTGGCCCTGGCCGTCGCCGCACTGTCCTACGACTGGAACGGCCCGGAAGGCCCGCCGGTGATCCGGGACTTCCAGAACTACCTGGGCATGAGTCCGGGCGGTGACCCCGCACTGATCACCCTGGAGGTCCCGTCCACCCGCACGCGGGTGACCCTGTCACTCGACGTGCACGACGCCACGTCCGCCTCCAACTGCGTGCCCGGAACCCGGCTCAGGGCGAACGGCTCCCTGGGGAACCAGCTGGAGGTACGCAAGGCCGCCTCGGGCTTCACCGTCAGCCTCCCGCCCGCTTCGGGGACGGTCACGGTGACGGTGGCCGTCGAGAACGAGGACCGTGGTTGCAGCCTGAACCTCTCCGCCAAGGTCGCCTGAGACCTCGGCGGTCCATCCGGTCCGACCGAACTGGGGGACGCATGCGCACACTCGTCAACGGCACCGGACGGCGGATCGGACTGTCCGTGCTGACCGCGGCCGCCGTCCTGAGCGGGTGCGGCGGCGGAGGCGGCGGCGGAGGCGGGACCGTTCCTCCGCAGCCCGTTCCTTCGCCGCCCGGTCCCACGGCATCGACAACCCAGCCGGCCTGGCTCGGCGAACACGTGAACATCGGGGTGAAGAACGACCAGCCCGGTCTCAACCTGAAGACGGCGTACTCCAGCTCCGGATTCGATCTCGACCTGGCGAAGTACCTGGCCGAGAAGATGGGCTTCAAGCCGAACTTCATCGACATTCCCTCGAACGAGCGGGAGTCCAAGCTGACCAGCGGAGCGGTCCAACTCGTCATCGCCTCCTACTCGATGACGCCCGACCGGCAGGCTCTGGTCGACTTCGCCGGCCCCTACCTGAAAACCCGGCAGACCCTGCTCGTGCGGTCCGACGACAACAGGATCACCGTTCCCGGCGACGTGGCGAAGAAGCACATCTGCACCGTGACGGGAAGCACCTCCGCCGCCGGCGTGCCCTCGCCGTCGGGCCCGACCCCGGCCGGACTCATCCCCAGCTCCCTCTACTTCCACACGGACTTCGCCACCTGCGTGCAGGACCTCCTGGAGAAGCGGGCGGACGCCGTCTACACCGACGCCACGATCCTCTACGGCTTCACCCAGCTGTACCCGGGGAGGATGAAGGTCCTGCCCCTCACCTTCGGCGCGCTCAACTACTACGGAGTCGGGCTCCAGGCCGGCCATCAGGACACCTGCCGCACCATCATGAGACACGTCAGGGAGTTCCTCAGGGAGAAGTGGGTGCAGCACTTCCGGGACAACCTGCCCAGCATCGTCGCCGCCGACCCGGTCTTCACCAACGACTACCAGCCCGACAGCGAGTCCGACGTGGACCGGTACTCCCACTGCACCTGAGCCCCGGACCACCGATCCGGACCGGCGGCCCGCACCGGCCGACGGTCGTCGGCCATTCGGACCAATCCACCTCGCAGGCGGCTCCGAACCCGGGTAGGAGCATCCGACCACCCCGACGGCACCACCTGCGAGGCACCACCCGTGACCGTATCGATCGCCCTGTTCACCCAGGACCTGCGACTGCACGACAACCCCGTGCTGCACGCCGCCAGGGCCGCGGCCGACCGGGTCGTCCCGCTGTTCGTCCTGGACCCGGCCGTCGAGGACGCCGGGTTCGCCGCGCCCAACCGGCAGGCGTTCCTGGCCGACTGCCTCACCGACCTGGACGCCTCGCTGCGCCGGATCGGCTCCCGGCTGACCGTGCGCCGCGGCGAGCCCGCCGAGCAGACGGCCCGGGTCGCCGCCGAGGCCACGGGCACCGAGGCCGGTGGCGCCGCCACCGTGCACGTCGCGGCGGGCGTCAGCGGCTTCGCCCAGCGGCGGGAGGCACGGCTGCGGGCACTGTTCGGCGACCGGCTGCACGTCCACGACGCCTCGGTGACCGTGGTCCCGCCGGGCCGGATCACCCCGGCCGGCCGTGACCACTACGCGGTCTTCACCCCGTACCACCGCGCCTGGCAGCAGGCGCCGCGCCGCACGGTGCTGCGCGCCCCCCGGGCGCTCGACACCCCGGGCGGCCTCGGCAGCGAGAACCTGGTCCTCACCGGGCCGCTCTCGCCCGCGCTGCCGCCCGGCGGCGAGACCGCGGCCAGGGCGCGGTGGCGGCGCTGGGACGTCGACGCGTACGCCGAGGTGCACGACGACCTCGCCGCCGACGCGACCTCCCGGCTCTCCCCGTACCTGCACTTCGGCTGCCTGTCCCCCACCGAACTCGCCGAGCGCGCCCTGCGGCACGACGGCGAGGGGGCCCAGGCCTTCGTCCGGCAGCTCGCCTGGCGTGACTTCCACCACCAGGTCCTCGCCGCCCGCCCGGACGCCGCGCACCGCGACTACCGGACCCGGGACGACCACTGGCACCGGGACGAGCGCGAGGCCGAGGCCTGGCGGCAGGGCCGCACCGGCTACCCGATCGTCGACGCCGGGATGCGCCAGCTCGCCGAGGAGGGCTGGATGCACAACCGGGCCCGGCTGCTGACCGCGGGCTTCCTCGCGAAGAACCTGTACCTGGACTGGCGGATCGGGGCCGCCCACTTCCTGTCGCTCCTGGTCGACGGCGACGTGGCGGACAACCAGCTCAACTGGCAGTGGGTCGCGGGCACCGGCACCGACACCCGCCCCAACCGGGTGCTCAACCCGCTGCGCCAGGCCGACCGCTACGACCCGGACGGGGCGTACGTACGCCGCTGGGTGCCCGAACTCGCCCACCTGCCGGGGCGCGCCGTGCACCGCCCCTGGCTCCTCGACGCCGACTACCCGGCCCCGCTGATCCCCCCGGACGCCCTCACCGACCGCCTCCGCCACGCCCGCGGCCTCGACTGAGCCCGGCCACGACGGGTGCGCACCCGGTGCCGGTGGCACGCGGCACCGGGCGGGCCCACGCGTTCGCCCATACCAGACCTCGCGGCCGGGGGCCCGCCTCCCCCCGGCCCGGCGTGTCGTTCACCCGGACCGACTAGCGTTGGCCCCTTCCCCGAACGAGTCCCGCGAGGAGCACCGCACCGTGTCCGACAGCTTCGCCCACCTGCACGTCCACACCGAGTACTCGATGCTCGACGGGGCCGCCAAGAACGGGAAGCTGTTCGCCGAGGCGGAGAGACAGGGCATGCCCGCCATCGCGATGAGCGACCACGGCAACATGTTCGGTGCCTACGAGTTCTTCCACGCCGCCGCCAAGACCTCGGTGAAGCCGATCATCGGCATCGAGGCGTACGTGGCGCCGGCCTCGCGCTTCCTGAAGAAGCAGGTGTTCTGGTCGCCGGGCGGACAGCGCCCCACCGGCGCCGACGGCGAGGGCGGCAAGGACGTCTCCGGCGGCGGCCGCTACACCCACATGACCATGTGGGCACAGAACGCGACCGGCCTGCGGAACCTCTTCCGGCTCTCCTCGACCGCGTCGATGGAGGGCTACTACATGAAGCCCCGGATGGACCGCGAGCTGATCGCCGCGAACGCGGCCGGCATCATCGCCACCACCGGCTGCCCGTCGGGCGAGGTGCAGACCCGGCTGCGGCTGGGGCAGTACGAGGAGGCGGTCAAGGCCGCCGGCGCCTACCAGGACATCTTCGGCAAGGAGAACTACTTCCTGGAGCTGATGGACCACGGCCTGGACATCGAGCGCCAGGTCCGCGAGGACCTGCTGCGGCTGGCGAAGCAGCTGGACATCCCGCTGCTGGCCACCAACGACTCGCACTACGTGACCGCCGACCAGGCCGACGCCCACGACAGCCTGCTCTGCGTCGGCGTGGGCAAGAACAAGGACGACCCGAAGCGGTTCAAGTTCCAGGGCACCGGCTACTACGTCAAGACCTCCGAGGAGATGCGCGAACTCTTCCGCGAGCTGCCGGAGGCCTGCGACAACACGCTGGCGATCGCCGAGCGGGTCGAGTCGTACGAGGAGGTCTTCACCTACGTCGACCGGATGCCGCAGTTCGACGTGCCCGAGGGCGAGACCCAGGCCTCGTTCCTGCGCAAGAAGATCGAGATCGGCCTCAAGCACCGCTACGGGGACAGCCCCGGCCAGGACGTGCTGGACCGGATCGAGCTGGAGATGGGCGTGATCACCCCGATGGGGTTCGACGCCTACTTCCTCGTGGTCGCCGACATCTGCCAGTACGGCCGGGACAACGGCATCCCGGTCGGCCCCGGCCGCGGTTCGGCGGCCGGCTCGATGGTCGCCTACCTGACCGGGATCACCCAGCTGGATCCGCTGGAGCACGACCTGCTGTTCGAGCGGTTCCTCAACCCCGAGCGCATCAACCCCCCGGACGTCGACATCGACTTCGACGACCGCCAGCGCGACCAGATGGTCCGCTACGTGACCGAGAAGTACGGTGCCGCCTACACCGCGCAGGTCAACACCTTCGGCACGATCAAGGCCAAGGCCGCCGTCAAGGACGCCAACCGCATCCTCGGCTACCCGTTCGCGATGGGCGACCGGATCACCAAGGCGATGCCGCCGGACGTCATGGGCAAGGGCGTGCCGCTGGCCGACCTGTTCGACGAGAAGCACCCCCGCTACAACGAGGGCACCGAGATCCGGGCGCTGTACGACAACGAGCCGGACGTCAAGAAGATCATCGACACCGGGCGGGGCATCGAGGGCCTGATCCGCGGCACCGGCGTGCATGCCGCCGCCGTCATCCTCTCCTCCACCCCGCTGCTCGACCTCATCCCGCTGCACATGCGGGACAAGGACGGCGTGATCATCACCGGCTTCGACTACCCGTCGTGCGAAGCCATGGGCCTGATCAAGATGGACTTCCTGGGCCTTCGGAACCTGGGCATCATCGATCACTGCATCAAGATCGTCAAAGCCAACCGGGGCGTCGACGTCGACATCGAGAAGATCCCCCTCGACGACCCCACCACCTACCAGCTGCTCGCCCGCGGCGACACCCTCGGCGTCTTCCAGCTCGACGGCGGCCCCATGCGCGCCCTGCTGCGGCTGATGAAGCCGACCGAGTTCGCCGACATCTCCGCCGTCTCCGCGCTGTACCGGCCCGGCCCGATGGGCATGAACTCCCACACCAACTACGCGCTGCGCAAGAACAACCAGCAGGAGATCATCCCGATCCACCCCGAGCTGGAGGAACCGCTCAAGGACGTCCTCGGCCCCACCTACGGCCTCATCGTCTACCAGGAGCAGGTCCAGCGAGCCGCCCAGGTGCTGGCCGGCTACAGCCTCGGACAGGCCGACCTGCTGCGCCGCGCGATGGGCAAGAAGAAGAAGGAGGTCCTGGAGAAGGAGTTCGTCCCCTTCCACGCGGGCTGCCAGGAGCGCGGCTACTCGGACGAGGCCATCCAGGCGGTCTGGGACGTCCTGGTGCCCTTCGCCGGCTACGCCTTCAACAAGTCGCACTCCGCCGCGTACGGCCTGGTCTCCTACCAGACCGCCTACCTCAAGGCCAACTACCCGGCCGAGTACATGGCCGCGCTGCTCACCTCGGTCGCCGACGACAAGGACAAGATGGCGGTCTACCTGGCCGAGTGCCGCCAGATGGGCATCCGCATCCTGTCCCCCGACGTCAACGAGTCGGTGGTCGACTTCACCGCCGTCGGCAGCGACGTCCGCTTCGGCCTCAAGGCCGTCCGCAACGTGGGCGTGCCCGTCATCGAGTCCCTGGTGCGCACCCGCGCGGAGAAGGGCAAGTACACCTCCTTCCCGGACTTCCTGGACAAGGTGGAGCTGGTGGTCTGCAACAAGCGCACCGTCGACTCCCTGGTCAAGGCGGGCGCCTTCGACTCGCTCGGCCACACCCGGCTGTCCCTGAGCACCGTGCACGAGACCGCGATCGACGCCGTGACGGGCGTCAAGAAGCAGCAGGCGATCGGCCAGGACGACCTCTTCGGCGCCCTCGACGGCGACTCCGGCGGACCGGCCATCGGCCTGGACTTCGAACTGACCGACCGGGAGTGGCCGCGTCGCCAACTGCTGAGCCTCGAACGGGAGATGCTCGGCCTCTACGTCTCCAGCCACCCGCTCGACGGCGCCGAGCACATCCTCTCCCGCAACCGCGACAGCTCCATCGCCGAACTCCTCGGCTCCGGCCGGACCGAGGGGGAGGTCCGGCTGGCCGGCCTGATCACCGCCGTCGACCGCCGGATCAACAAGGCCGGGAACGCCTGGGCGATCATCACCCTCGCCGACCGCGACGGCTCGGTCGAGGTGCTGTTCTTCCCCGCCACCTACAACCTCATGGCCGACCAGATGATCGAGGACAACGTCATCACGGCCCGGGGCCGGCTCAACGAGCGCGACGGGTCGCTGAGCATCTTCGGCCAGGAGATCACGACCCTGGACATGTCCTCCGCCGAACTCGGCACCAAGCCCCCCGTCCAGATCACCGTCCCCGCCGCCCGGATCACCCCGGGCGTCGTCAGCGAGCTGAAGCTCGCCCTGGAGGCCCACCCCGGCGACGTCCCGGTGCGCCTGCTCACCACCAACTGGGACAAGGACACCCTCTACGAACTGGGGTTCCTGGTGAACCCCGACAACGGCCTCGCCTCCGACGTCAAGACCCTCCTCGGCACCCACGCCTGGGCCGGAACCGCGTAGCGGCCGGGCCGACGACCACCGGGGCCCTCGGCGCCGCGGGCTCAGAAGTACGGCGGGCTCAGAAGTACAGCGGGTGCAGGCTGCCCGAGCCCGCGACGCCGAGGCGCTCCTCGTGGCCGGTGCGGACGAACGCGGCGGCGAGGCCGCCGTCCACCGCGCCGAGGGCCAGGTCGTGCCGGGGGGCGGTCCGTCCGGGGTGGCGCGCAGCCGCGGGCTGGGCAGGTACTCCTGGACGAGCCAGCCCTCGGCGCCGGCGCGTTCGACCGCCTCCTGCCACTGCGCGTCGCCGGTCGCCGGCCCGATGACCACGCCGCGGCCCCGGGTGTCCAGCGGGCGTTTGAGCACGTGGTGCTCGCGGTCGCGGGCGATCCGGCACACGGTGGCGTCGTCGCGGATGGCCACCTCGACGCCGGGCAGCGGCCGGCCCGCGGAGCGCAGCCGTTCCGGGTACCGGACGTCGTGGTCCGCGGCGTCCAGCTGGCTGATGCTGCCGGCCTCCGTCTGGCCGTAGATCTGGTAGAGCACCGGGCCCAGCCGGCGGACGGCCTCGGCCAGCCTGGCGGGGGACGCCCGGCAGGCGCCGTAGGGCAGGCTGGTGAGGCTGGCGAGGTCGCGCCGCCCGAGGTCGGGGTGGTCGAGCAGTCGGTGGAGCAGCGGCAGCAGCAGGTACAGCCGGGTGATCCGCTCGCGTTCGACCGCCGCCAGCACCTCGCCGGGCTCGAAGCAGTCGTGCAGCACGACGGTGCCGCCGGCGGCGAGTGTCCGGTCGGCGAGCCGGCCGGGCCCGTGGGCGATCGGGGTGCACACCAGGAGCCGGTGGGCCGGCCCGGCCGCCCGCCGCCAGGCGCCGGCCTGCGCGTAGCTGACGCAGACGCCCTTGGGCGGTCCTGTGGTGCCGCCGGTGGGGCGGATCAGGCAGACGTCCTGCGGCCGGGCGGCACCGGGAACGGGCTCCGCCGGCTCCCGGGCGGCCGCCGCGAGCAGGTCCTCGCCGGCCTCGGCCGGGCCGAGGGTGACCAGGTCGGCCGCCCCGGCCGTCGCGGCCAGGGCGGCGGCGCCCGCGGCGGACCGGGGGTCGGCGACCAGTACGTGGGTCTCGGCGTCGCGGACCAGCCCCGCGCGCATCCTGACCGGCGCATCGCCGTGGAACCGCACGACGCGGCAGCCGAGCAGGTGGGCCGCGCAGCGGGCGGCGATGGTCTCCGGCAGGTTGCCCGCCAGCAGGGTGACGGTCCGCCCCGGCCCTGCCCCGCGTGCCCGCAGCGCCCGGGCGGTGCGCAACTGGGCGTCAGGCCCTCCCAGTCCACCACCTCCGCCCGCAGTCCGCGCCCGCCGAGCTCCTCGCAGAGCGTCCGCATCTCCGCGTTGCCCTCGCCCCGGCCGACGATCCACACGTCCGCGACACCCGTCGCACCCATGGCGCACTCCTCACGCTCCGCCCCCGCAGGGCCCGTCAGCTCCCCAACGCCCCTGCGCCGCCCGGGGTTACGGCTCCCATCCGTGCACGCACCTCCACCGGCACCCGCACACCACGCCTCACATGAGGTGGCACTGACAACCCGCCGGCGCTGGCCTATCGTGCTTCACAGCCGTACGAACCGAGCCCGGAGGTGGTGCACCGTGCTGAACGATCGTTTGCGGACTGGGGCGCTGGAGGTGGCGGAGCGCTGCGCGACGCCGTTCTACCTGTTCGACCTGGCGGAACTCGACGCCGACTACCGGGAGATGGGGCGGATCTGGCGCCGGGAGTTCCCGCATCTGACGGTGGCGTACTCCTACAAGACCAATCCGCTGGCGGCCGTGACCCAGCGGCTGGCGGCCCTGGGCGGGACGGCGGAGGTGGTGTCCGGGGCCGAACTCTCCCTGGCGCTGGCGGACGGCTTCGCACCCGGGCGGATCGTCTTCGACGGACCGGTGAAGAGCCCGGCCGACCTGGCCCAGGCGGGCCGCCTCGGAGTGCCGGTGCAGGTCGACTCGCTGACCGAGCTGAGCGACCTGCTCGCGCTGCCCGGCGAGCACCCGCCGGTCGGGCTGCGGCTGTCCACCCGGGGCGCCGGCGGCGCGTGGTCGCGGTTCGGGCTGCTGCCGGACGAGGTGGTAGGGGCACGGGAGTTGCTGGCCCGGGCCGGCCGGCCGGTGTGGGGAGTGCACGCCGGGGTCACCACGCTGTCGGACCCCGAGGCGTACCGCGACGCGCTGGTGTCCTGGGCGGAGGTCATCCGGGACCTGGCGAAGGCCGCCGAGGGCCGGCTGACGGTGGACGTCGGCGGCGGCTTCCCGCCCCGCGGCGTCCCCGGTCGCGGTTGGGAGGTGTACGCGGCCGCCGTCGCGGCCGGGTGCCGCGAGGCCGGGCTGAGCCCCGACGAGCTGGACCTGCTGATCGAGCCGGGGCGCTCCCTGGTGGAGCGACACGGCGCGCTGGTCTGCCGGGTGGCGGTCCGCAAGTCCCGTGAGGGGCGCGAACTCCTGGTGCTGGACGGGGGAACGAACCTGGCCCGCACCGTGAAGAGCCGGGCGCACCCGATCGAGTTCCCCGCCGCGCCGGGCGACCTCGGCGGACGGTACCGGCTGCTCGGCGCAAACTGCTACGAGGCCGACGTGTTCGCGGACGAGATCGCGGGGCCCGCCGGCGCGGCGCCCGGGGACGTGGTGGTGATCGGCGGCGCCGGCGGCTACGACCAGCCGTTCGCCCACCTGTGGGTGCGGCACCGGCCACCCGTCCACGCGCTGGACGGCGACGGCTGGACGGTCGTCCGGGAGCGGGGCGACACCATCCGGTAGGCGCCCTCCGGCACCCGCACGTCCGAGTGCCGGTGCCGCACCGCCCTCTTGAGATCGCGTAGCCGGATGACTACGCTCGATTCGCCGTCCGGGCTTCCGACCAGACGAGGACGTGACCGTTCCCATGGCTGACGACGACAGCGGGGCCGCCGACGGCGAGAGCTGGCCGGGGCTGGACGAGACGTTCACCCGGCAGGTCGCGAAGGTCGGCACGACGCCGGAGGGGCGGGCGCTGGCCGAGTCGCACACCGTGGGCGACCCGGCCGCCGGCAAGGCCCGGCCGCTGGGGCTTCCGCTGAGCCTGCGGCCGGGCCTGCGCGGACAGTTGGAGGAGTTCGTCGCCGCCTACCACCGCATGATCGAGGTCATCGTGGCCGCCTGGGAGCACGACCCCCGGCTGCGGCGGGTGAGGTCGAGCCGCAGCAGGTGCACCCGGGTTTGCGACGGCCCGACCCTCCGCCGGATCACCCGGGACCGCGAACGGTACGTCCTCAAGAGCCCGCTGGACGCCAACGGCCGGGGCGTGGTCGTCGGCGTGGAGACCGGCGACGCCGCCTGGGCCGAAGCCGCCGCGCTCGCCATCGCCGAGGGTTGGCTGGTCCAGGAGTACCTTCCCAGCCCACGGCTGCGCGACGGCTCCGACGGATCCTCCGCCCACCACGACCTGGCCCTCGGCGCCGTCGACGGGCACCTGGTCTCCGCCTTCGTCCGCACCGGCCACGAGGCCCGGCTCAACGTCGCCCGCAGCGGCCGGCTCCACCCGCTCTACCTCTGAGGAGCCGCCGTGGACGACGTCCCGGTCTTCGACCCGGACCGCGACCTGACCGCCCTCCCGGGCGTGGCTCCGCACCCCCTGCACGCGGTGCTGCTGAAGGCCCACGACGAGGTCCGCCGGGGGTGGAGCAGGAGCTGATCCGGTCGGCCGCCCCACCGTCCGCGCCGTTCCCGGTACTTCCGGCCATCGGCGTGCTGCATCCGGTGGCCGAGCCGTTCCTGCGGCAGCGCGTCCTCACCGCCGTGGACTGCCTCCAGCGGATCGTGCGGGCCTATCCGGGAAGCCCGGCCCTCCAGGACTTCCTGGACGTGCCGCCGGTCCTGCACCGCCGGATCGTGCGCCACCCGCGCCCGGAGTCCCTGACCGTGGACTTCTGCCGGCTGGACCTGTTCGGCGACCGGCTGGGGACCGTACGGGTCCTGGAGTTCAACGCCAGCAGCCCCGGCGGCGTGATCGGGGCCGGCATCGTCGCCCGGCTCTGGCGCCGGACGCCCGGGATCGGCGCGCTCCTCGACCAGTGGCGGGCGCCGGGCGGCCGATTCGAGGACGAGAACTGGTTCGCCGAGCGCGCGACCCTGCGGACCATCGTCCCCTGGAGCCGGAAGCTCGGCGACGGCATCACCGTCGAACAGGCCGCCGCCGGGCGGACCCGCCTGGTCCTCAAGGCCCCCTACGGGTACTTCGGCAACAGCGTGCGCATCGGCTGCGAGCACGGGCCTGAGGAATGGGCCGAACTCGTTGGCCCCCCACAACACCAGGGCTGGCTCGTCCAGGAACGCGTCGCCCCCGCCGCCGTCGGCGCCCTGACCCGGGACCTGTGCGTCGCCGTGCTCGACCGCACCGTCCTCGGCTACTTCAGCCGGGCCGGCCGCAGCAGCCTCGTCAACCTCGCCCGGGGCGGCGGGGTACAGACCGTCCTCAGCTCGTTCCCCGCCGCCTGACGCCCCGGAGCCGCGCCGCCGGTCGCGGCCCTACGCCGTGGCGCCCGTGTGCAGGAGGTGCGCGACGCGGCTGAGGCCGACGGCGTGGGAGGCCTTGAGGAGGGCGACGTCCCCGGCGACGAGCAGGGTGCCCAGGAGGGCGAGGAGCGCGTCGGGGTCCGGGACGGGTTCCGTGCGCGGCCGGGCGGGTCGACGCCCTCTTCTGGCCTGCGCCGGGCCTCGGTACAGTGAGAACACGCACCAGTGAGAACACGAGGAACCGGCGTCCCGGCGCCCGGCCGCAGGACGCCCGGCGGAGCGACAGGTCCGCCCCCCTTGCCTGTGCGACCCCGTGGCAGCTCAAGCTCACCGAACCGGAGGCACTGTGCCCAGCTCGGACGACGAACTCTGCACCTCCGCACGCGACCTTCTCCGCTCCACGCGCTACCTGACCCTCGGCACGGCCTCGCCGCAGGCCGTGCCGTGGGTGAGCGCGGTGGCCCACGCCTGGGACGACGAGGACCGGTTCTACTGGATCTCGGGGCTGGACACCCTGCACTCGCGCAACATCGCGGCCAATCCGGCGGTCGCGCTGACGATCTACGACTCCAACCCGGCCGGCGGGGGCGGCGACGCGCTGTACGCGCTCGCGCAGGCCGAGGTCCTGGAGGGCGCGGACCTGGTCGAGGGCTGCGAGCTGTACTACCGGCGGCGCTACCCGGACGAGGCGGCGCGGGCGCGGCGCTCCCGCCCGCCGCAGGACTTCACCGGGGACTCCCCGAGCCGGATCTACCGCGCGCGGGTCACCGCCTACTCGATGCTCTCCCCCGACGGTCACCCGGTCCACGGCGACGAGGTCAACTACCGCGTCACCATCCCGTTCAGCACCAAGCAGCTCGCCGACTGAGTCCCCGGGCGACACCTCCGGCCCGCAGCCTGGTCGACCAGGCTGCGGGCCGGACGGGTTGGCGTTCGTACGCCGGCCTCAGGCCAGCACTCCCCCGGCGATCCGGAAGGCGTTGGCGGCGATGGTCAGGGCCGGGTTGACGGCCGCCGACGAGCAGAAGACCGAGGAGTCCGCCACCCAGAGGTTGTCGTGCTCGTGGGTGCGCCCGGCCGGGTCGACCACGCTGGTGGCCGGGTCGGTCCCCATCACGGCCGTGCCGCACTGGTGGGAGTTGGTCTCGATGCCCATCCGCCGGGTGAACACCAGCGGGTAGCCGGCCGCGCGCAGCGAGCGGGTGGTGCGCCGGACCAGCTCCTGGTGGGGGCCGAGGTTGTTGGGCTGCCAGTGCACGGTGATCCGCCCCGCGGTGTCCAGGGTGATCCGGTTGTCCCTGGTCGGCAGGTCCTCGCTGGTCAGGTAGAGGTCGAGGCTGCGGCGGGTGACGAACCGCCGGACCGCGGTGGGCACGTTCGGGCGGGCCGCGCGCACCATGGGCTCCTGGAGCTTGCCCAGCATCTGGACGTTGCCCAGCGGGGCACGGCCGTTCCTGGCGAGGTACCAGTCGTTCAGGCCCAGCGTCTTCTGGAAGACCGCCCGGTTGCGGTGGGCCGGGTCGGCGGCGACCAGGAAGGTGCTGTTGTGCACCATGTAGTTGCGCCCGACCCGGCCCGATCCGTTGGCGAGGCCCGAACGCAGCAGCAGCGCCGCGGTGTTGACGGCGCCGCAGGCGAGGACGAAGCGCTCGGCCCGGATCGTCAGCTCCTTGCCGTCCCTGGTCGCCACGGCGTGCGTCACCCGCCGTCCGGTGGCGTCGGTGTACAGCCGGCCGACCAGGGTGCGGGTCAGCAGCCGGACGTCACCGGAGGCCAGGGCGGGGCGCAGCGCGCGGACGTCGGCGTCGCTCTTGGCGCCGAGCATGCAGGGGAAGCTGTCGCAGGTGGCGCAGCGCACGCAGTCGCCGCCCTCGCGCAGGTCGATGCCGGTCGGCAGGTGGAAGGGGTTCAGGCCCTGGCCGCGCAGCCGGTCGGCGAGGTCGGCGACGGCGCCCTCGTGTGCGACGGCCGGGTGGGGGTAGTCGGTGGAGCGCCAGGGGTCGGTGGGGTCCTCGCCGCGGGTGCCGTGCACCCGGTAGAGGTCCTCGGCCCGGGCGTAGTGGGGTTCCAGGTCGGCGTACTCGATCGGCCAGCCGGACGTGTCGCCCTCGGCGTGGGCGACCTGGCCGAAGTCGGTCTCGCGGAAGCGCGGGAGGGTCGCTCCGAAGACCTTGGTGTTGCCGCCGACGTAGTAGTGGACGCCGGGGCTGAAGGGCCGGCCCTGGGCGTCCTGCCACTGGTCGCCGTTGCGGTAGCGGCCCTGGACGAACACGGCTTCCGGGGACCAGTTCTGTTGTTCGCGCGGCAGGAAGTCGCCGCGTTCGACGACGAGGATCCGCGCGCCGGAGGCGCTGAGCGCGTGGGCGAGGGTGGATCCGCCCATGCCGGAGCCGAGGATCGCGAGGTCGCAGGTCACCTCGGGGCCGTCCGGCTCGATCACGCCAGGGAGCCGGTGCGGTGCCAGGTCGTCCGTCATCCGGTGGTCTTCTCCTGTCGGGTGGTCTGGAGCAGCCGTTCGGTGATCTCGTGGGCGAAGGCCATCACGGTGCCCTGGGGGCTGATGCCGGTCGCGCCCGGGAGCACCGAGGCGTCGCAGAGGTGGAGGTTGTCGAAGCCGTACGGTCTTCCGGCGGCGTCGCAGAGTCCGCCGCGGTCGGCCGCGCCCATCGGGCAGGAGGCCATGGCGTGGACGGAGACGAGCGGCCAGTCGGCGAGGGAGCTGTGTTCGGCGCACTGCCTGGCCTCGTCCTCCGAGCGCAGCGGCGGGCCGGGGAACGGGGGGTGGATCTCGGTGGCGCCGGCGGCGAGGAGCAGCCGGGCGGTGAGGTGGAGCGCGGAGCGCAGCTTGGTGCCGTCGTCGGCGGTGAGCCGGTGGCGCAGCAGTGTGTGGCCGCCGGGCAGGGCGGTGACGGAGACCGGTCCCTCGACCCGGACCTGTGCGGTGTACAGGGCGACCCGGTCGAGGTCCGCCAGCAGGGTGTTGACGGTCTGCGGGTCGTGGCCGGCCAGCGCGGCGGCGAGGCCGCCGGGGGTGAGGTTGGCGGGCATCACCAGCAGGCCCTGGTCCTGGAAGTGCTGGAGCTGGGCGGTGAAGATGGTGCCGCTGGTGGCCCGTACGGGCTCCGGGAAGCGGGCGACGACCTTCAGGTTGACGTGGACGGCGGTGCGCCGGCCGGCGTGGCGGCGGTGGATGCCGCTGCGCTGGAGCAGGGCCGGGCTGCCGATCGGTCCGGCGGCGAGCACCACGGTGCGCGGCCGGTAGGTGAGCGGTTCGCCTTCGGGGCCCACGGCGCGGACCTCGGTGACGGTCCGGCCGTGGTGGCCGAGTTTCAGGACCCGGGTGCGGGGGTGGATGCGCGCGCCGTGGCGTTCGGCGGCGGGCAGGTAGCTGAGCATCATGCTCTGTTTGGCGCCGGAGGGGCAGCCGGTCGGGCAGCGGTTGGCGTGCGAGCAGCCGGGTGCGGCGCGGCGGGCCGTGGCCCAGTGCCAGCCGAGCCGTTCGGCGCCGTCGGCGAGCAGGCGGGAGTCGCGGTTGCCGTCGCCGGGGTGCTGGGCGGCGACGCCGAGGCGGCGGGTGATCTCGCGCAAGTGGCCGTCCAGGTCGGTGTGGCGGTAGCCGTCGGTGCCGGCCCGGTGGGCCCAGCGGTCGAGCAGTTCGGCGGGTGGTTCCCAGAGCAGGCCGCCGTTGACGACGGTGGTGCCGCCGACGCAGCGTCCCTCGCCGAAGGCGATGACGGGCCGACCGTGGATGGGGGCCAGTCCGGCGTGGCGGTAGAGGCGGCGGAGGTTCTGCGCGGGTGAGGCGGCCGCGATCTCGGCCGTCGTGACCCGCGGGCCCTCTTCGAGGACGACGGTCTCGCGGCCGGCCCGGGCCAGGCCGAGGGCGGCGACGCTGCCGCCGGCGCCGGAGCCGATCACGAGGGCGTCGCAGTCGATCGGGCGTGCCGAGCGGCTCATCGGGAGACCGCCCGGCCGGCGGTCCGCGGCGCCTGGAGGTAGTGCCGGGCCGGGTCGTCCCCGGCGGGGTGGAATCCGCCGGTGTCGGGCCCGGTGCGCCTGGGCGTGGTGGCCGCGGCGGCGTCGAGGCCGCTGTACAGCGCGAGCGTCTCCGTCGTCCGGACGGCTCGGCCGAGCAGCGGCAGCCGTTCCACCCGTCTGAGCCCGGCCAGCAGGGCGGCCGGCGGGGCGGTGGCGGGGCGGCGGCCGGTCAGCAGCAGGAGTGCGAGCGGTACCAGGCGCAGGGCCAGCGCCAGGCCGGCCCGGTAGTGCGGGGCCAGTTCGGCGAGGCTGCCGAGGACGTGGGCGCGTGCCGCGGCGCGGGGGCCCGGCGGGCTCAGGGCGGGGTGGCGCAGCGACCAGATCCGCAGGAGGAGGTCGACCGTCACGGGCGTAGCCTCCCGGCGGCGAGTTCCCTGGCCAGTCGGCCGAGCAGGCGTACCGCGCCCTGTCCGAGCACCTGGTCGAGTGCCCGCAGGAAGGTTTCCGCCTCTGGTTCCTCGGCGACCAGCGGCGGCGCGACGATCAGTGGCAGGCCGTGGTTGGAGCCGAAGAAGGTGAGCACGCCGTGGTCGCGGTAGAGGGCGGCGATCACCGCTCCGGTGATCGCCTTGGTGCGGAGCCTGGCGTCGCGGCCGAGTGCTGCCGGGAGCAGCGGCAGCAGCCGGTCGAGCGAGGCCGGTCCGGCCTTGAGGAAGACGCCGTGCAGGGCGCCGGACCCGGCGGTCGAGGCGACCAGGGAGGGGTGCCG
This sequence comes from Kitasatospora sp. NPDC036993, assembly GCF_055607525.1. Taxonomy (NCBI): domain Bacteria; kingdom Bacillati; phylum Actinomycetota; class Actinomycetes; order Kitasatosporales; family Streptomycetaceae; genus Kitasatospora; species Kitasatospora sp. NPDC036993. Next base: position 426,454 of record NZ_JBVJRP010000005.1, read on the forward strand.
GCGGGCGATGTCCCGTAGGCCCGTCTCCAGGACGGCGCCGAGTTTGCGGGCGCGCCCCGGGTAGTCGTCCTCGACGGCGACGGCGACGGCCTCCAGCGCGGTGGCGGTCTCCTCGCCGAATCCGTAGTAGGTCGTGCTGTGCAGGGTGGCGTCCTGGAGGTTGTCGTAGGCGCGGCGGAAGACCGGTTCGCGGGCCACGTACCCGGCGATGGACGCCTTGCCGCCGCCGAAGGACTTGGACATCGTCACGACGTCGGGGACCAGGCCCGGGTGGTGCATGAAGTAGAAGAGCGCGCCGGTGCGGCCCCAGCCGGTGTAGACCTCGTCGAAGATCAGCACGATGTCCTGCTCGGTGCACAGCCGGCGGACCTCGCGGAGGAACTCCCCCGAGCACTCGCGCAGGCTGGACGCGCTGAACGGCTCCAGCACGACCGCGTAGACGTCGCTGCCGCCGTCGAGTGCCCGGTGCCGTTCCAGCGCGAGGGCGAAGGAGTCGAGGTCGCCGTAGCCGAAGTAGTCGGTGCCGGGGATCCTCGGGTAGTCGAAGTGGAGTTCGGGCGAGGCGGTGAGGCTGCCCGCGCCGAGCAGTTTGCCGTGGAACGAGATGTCGGTGTGCAGCACCGTGCCGCGGCGCCCCGCGTGGTACTTGTAGGCGAGTTTGACGGCGCCTTCGACCGCCTCCGCACCGGAGTTGGGGAAGTAGCTGATGGCGAGGTCGCCGGGGAGCAGCTTGGCCAGGTTGTGGCTGAGGGCCGCGACGTAGGGCGAGAGGTAGTTCTTGTGGACCTCCATCCGGCCCTGCTCGGCGAAGCGCCGGCGGGCGGCGAGGATCCTCGGGTGGTTGTGGCCGTGGTTGAGGACGCCGATCCCGCCGGTGAAGTCCAGGATGCGCCGTCCGTCGCGCAGGGTGATCCAGCAGCCCTCGGCGCTCTCGACCAGGTCGTGCCCGAAGCCGAACGCGCCGACCAGGGAGACCTGGCTCCGGCTGACGAAACTCCGGTAGAGCGCGTGCACCTGGTCTTCCGTCAGGTTCTCGGCGGCCGCGATGTCCAGCAGGTCGTTCATACCGCCTCCTTCGTCGGTGTCGTGCGGAGCCCCGCGCGCTCGCGGGTGCGGATCCGGTCCGCGATCAGCCGGCCGGCGCTCCGGCCGTGCCGCACGGCGTAGTTGGTGCCGCGGTCCTCGGGGAAGACCTGCGCCATGCTCGACATGTAGAGGCCGGGCACGGCGCACTCGACCCCGGGGACGCGCCGCGAGTAGCCGGGGGTGATCACCGGCTGGGCGTGCTCCGCCCGCCAGACGTGGTAGCGGTGCACCCAGTCCTCGCGGAACCGCGGGAACATCCGGCGCAGGTGGGGCAGGCTGTGGCGGAAGACCTCCTCGTCGCTCATCCGGTACAGCTCGGCGTCGACCGGCAGGTACTTCGACAGGTAGACGAGGTGCCGGCCGCCGTAGCGCTCCGGGGCGTCGAGGTTGGTGTGCTCGATGACGCCGACGTAGGGGAACTCCGGGTCGGTGACGTTGAGCCAGTAGGTGTCGGACAGGGCCCGGCGGTTCTCCAGGACCAGGCACAGGTTGGCCAGGTACGGGACGGAGCGCAGCCTGCGCACCAGCCCGGGGAGGGCGGGGTGGGCGCCGGCGTCCCCGTCGAGCATCCCGGCCAGCAGCCCGGGGGCGGTGGTCACCAGCACCCGGCGGGCCCGCAGGGTGCGGCCGCCGATCCGGACGCCGGTGACGCCCCGCTCGCCGACCAGCACCTCGTCGACCGGGCTGCCGGTGTGCAGTTCCACCCCCAGCTGCCGGAGCCGGTCCTGCCAGGCGTCCAGCAGGGCGCCGGAACCGCCCCGCAGGTAGTGCAGCACCTCCTGCCCCGAGCGGGACCGGCTGCCGCCCCGCAGGTGCAGCTTGGTCCACATCCAGGTCGCGCCGACCTCGGACGCGTAGGAGCCGAACTTGCCCTCCAGCAGGGGTCGCCAGACCACCTCGAAGGCCCGGCGCCCGCCCAGCCGGACCAGCCACTGCTCGGCGGTGAGCGACTCCAGTTCGCGCCAGTGCCGCACCCGGCCGGCCCGCAGGGCCGACAGGCCGAGCCGCACCCGGTCGACCGGGGGCAGCGGGGCGAAGCGCAGCACGTCGAGCGGGCTGGAGAGGCGGTACACCGAGTTGGCGTGGTAGACGCCGGTGCGGGTGGGGTGGCGTTCGATCAGGTCGGCGCAGCCGAGTTCGGCGCAGAGCCGGAAGATCTCGCGGTCGGAGTCGAACCAGTGGTGGTAGAACCGCTCCAGCTGCCGGTCGCCGACGGTGAAGGTCTTGGCGAGGCCGCCGATCCGGCTCGACGACTCCACGACCCGGCAGCGCAGGCCGGCCAGGGCGAGTTCGTGCGCGGCGGCCAGACCGGTGAAGCCGGCGCCGACCACGATCACGTCGGCGTCGTCGGGCACCCCGTCGTCGGGTATCGCGTCGTGGGGCACGCCGGCGTCCGGCACGTCGGCGTCCGGCACGTCGGCGTCGTCGAAGCCGGGCACCGCGTCCGTGTCCTCCGGCCGACCGGCGTGGTCGGCCGGATCGGCGGCGGTCACCGGCCCAGCACTTCCGACACGGCGGTGTCGAACCGCTCGGCGACGGCCTCGACGTCGGCCAGGGTGCTGCGCGCGGTCAGACCGAAGTCGGCGGCCAGGTAGGTGTCGGTGAGGCCGATGGTCAGCGCGACGGAGCGGGCCAGGACGGAGTCGGTCTGCGGCAGCGCGCCGGCCCGGTAGTCGTGCCGCACGTTCTCGGGCGGCCGGCGGAAGGGGCTCGGGCGGGCGTCGCCGGCCATCAGGGCGGTGAGTTCGGGCAGGCCGCCGTAGTAGTGCTTGGGCGACTGGAGCAGTGGGCGGGTGCCGAGCTCCTTGGCCACGGCGTCGGCGCTCGCCGCGTCCTCGAAGACGTACACCAGCAGGGTCGCGCAGTCGCCGTCGGCGTCGTGCAGCAGGCGCGGGCGCAGGCCCTCGTGGGCCGGGATCGCGGCGGCCAGCGCCCTGGCCAGCGTCCGGTTGTGCTCCAGGATGGCGTCCAGACGGCCGAGTTGGGCGCGTACCACGGCCGCCGTGAACTCGTTCATCCGCAGGTTGAGGCCGAAGAGCTGGTCTCCGTCCGCGCTCTCCTGCCCGTACGGGTACCAGCCGTGGTGGTGGAAGGAGTACGCCCGCTGGAAGGTGCGCTCGTCCTGGGTGAGCAGGAATCCGCCGTCGCCGCCGGTGATCACCTTGAAGATGTTGGTGGAGAACGCCCCGGCCTGCCCGAAGGTGCCGACCGGACGACCGCGGTACGTCGCCCCGCAGGCCTGGGCGGCGTCCTCCAGCAGGAACAGCCCGTGGTCGTCGGCCAGCTGCCCGAGAGCCGACAGGTCGCAGGGCGCGCCGAGCATGTGGACGGGCATCACGGCCCTGGTGCGCGGGGTGATCCTGGCCCGGACGTCGGCCGGGTCGAGGGTCAGCGACTCGTCGATCTCGGCGATCACCGGGGTGGCGCCCGCGAAGACGACGGCCGAGACGGAGGCGGCGTACATGTAGCCGGGCACGATGACCTCGTCGCCCGGTCCGATGCCGAGCGCGGCGAGCGCGGCCAGCAGGGCGGAGGTGCCGCTGTTGACGCCCAGGCAGTACGGGCTGTCGAAGCGTGCGGACAGCTCCTGCTCCAGGCCTCGGACCTGGGCGTCCACGCCCGGTGGGCGGGAGTGCGCGTCGGAGGTGGCGAGCCAGGAGTCGACGACTTCGAGGAGGTTGCGTCGCTCCTCGGCGCCGAAGTACGAGTATCCGGGACCAGGCATGAGGCTCCTAGGGGCGTCGATCGGTGGTCGGTCGGATGTCGGGGAGGGGACGGCGGCCGCCGCGCTCCGGCTGGTGCGCGGGCGGTCCGGCGTCACAGCGTGATGGTGGGGCCCGGCGTCAGAGGACGACGGGGCCCGGTAGGGAAAGGGGATGAGGCCCGGCGTCAGAAGACGATGGGACAGAACGGGGCCGGGTCGTGGCGGAACGCCGTGGCGGCGGCCCTGACCGCGCCCGGGCGCAGTTCGCGCACCAGGCCGGCCCGGGCGAGCTGCACCAGGGAGGTGCCGCCGAGGTGCAGCGAACCCAGTTCCCGGGCCGTCAGCTCCAGGTCGGCCGGCGCGGTGGTGGGCCGGCACTCGCCGCCCTCGGCGCCGGTGCGCAGCCGGAACCGCCGCTCGTTCCAGGGGCAGAGCGGATCGGTGACGTCCAGGACGATGTCGGTCTCGGTGGCGTAGCCCCGCTGCTCCAGCGCCCGGTCGACGTCCACCAGCCGCACGTGCAGCTGGTCGCGCAGGACGGGCGCGGCGCTGCGGAGGTCGGTGAGCAGGGCGAGCACCGGGTCGTCCACCGGCCGGTCGGCGACCACGCTGCCGGCGAGGTCGACGTCGAGCAGGGCGTGCCACAGCGCCGCGCCGGAGGCGGGATCGCGGGCGAACAGCTCGCGCACCGACACCTCGTAGCGCGGTACCGAGTCCACCCAGGCCGAGGTCAGCCGGTAGAGGGCGTAGCCGGACGGCTCCCCCTCGTCCTCGGCCACCATGCAGAGCAGCCGGCCGGATCCGCCCCGGTGGTCGGGCAGGTCCAGGACGGCCCGGGCGGCCCAGACCGCGTCCCGGCGCAGCATCCCGGGGCGCTCCCCGACGCACTGCGCGTACACGGCGGCGATCGCCGCGGCGTGCTCCTCCGGTCCGCCGATCCGGACGGCCCGATCGCCGCCGTCCACGCGCAGGTCACGGGCGTGCCGGGCGATCCGCACCTTGACGGCCTGGCTGGCGAGGCCGAACCCGAAGCGGCCGTAGATCCCGGCCTCGGTGGTGTTGAGGGCGGCCACCGCCTCGGCACCGCTGTCGTGCAGGGTGTGCAGGACCCGGCGCACCATCGCGCTCATCACGCCGCGCCGCCGGTGTTCGGGCGCGACGGTCACGTAGCCGAGGCCGGCCACCGGCCGGGGACCGCCCGGCAGCGTCATCTCCAGGGAGTAGACGGCGCAGGTCCCGCAGGTGCGGCCGCCGGTCCGGGCGACCACCGAACGTTTGGGTTCGAAGATCGACGCCGCCGAGGCGTGGTACTCCGCGGAGTGCTCGTAGCCCCCGTACGCGAGTTCCGCGACCGGGAAGACGTCCTCCCAGGAATCTGCGGTAGATAGCTCCGGAACGGCAGAGAATTCGGGCATGCGTGTCACACGCTCCTCACTTACTGAAGATCCCTGGAATTCAGATCATGACGGTCCGGAATATGAGACGGCGCGTTTCCAGAGACAGGTAGACCAGCGCACACGGGTGTCCGGTGACCGGACCACGTCAGAAGTCACAGGTATATCACGATCGAACCACGCGGCGTCAAGAAGCAGGAACTGCCCCACTGTTCACTGGTCCGAAACGGTGATCGGCGTTCTCAACCGGAATTCGATGGTTCGCATCCAGCACTCTTGTGATCACTGGAAGATTCACTCAGACTCGGCTGCGGCGGATGATCCCTGGTACGCCAGCGATCCATTCTGATCCGCCCTCTTGCCCGTTTCTCTGATCACAGCGAGGAGACAGGTATGTCCAACCCCAGGTTCATCGCCGGGAACACTCCCATCGACGCGTGGCAGCAGCACGTCGAGGAGGACAACGGCACCGGCATCTACATCGACGTCGACACCTCCGCCGGCAACTTCAGCGAGACGCCCGTCTACACCGCCAACCTGTGCGGCCGCGACTCGATGTGGACGACCACCGGCGGCAACACCATCTACACCCCGACGTCGAAGGGCTTCCGGATCTACGTCCGCTGGCAGGACGGCCGGCCGCTGCCGGTCGAGTACGCGGTGAGCCACAGCTGGTACATCAGCTGGGTGGCGACCGAGGTCTGAGACCTGCCCAGGTCCCGCTGAGGCTCTGATCCGCTCCCGGGCCGGCCGGCGCCCGCACCTGCTGCGGTCGCGGGCCGGCCCGGTCGCGCCGGGTCCCGTCCCTGTCCCCGTTCCCGCCTCTGCCTCCGTCCTCGTTCCGCAACCAAGGGAGATCCATGCGAGCCCCCACCGAGCGGCAGCTGGGCCAGTTCTGCGGCGACACCGTCCCCCACCACCCGGACGTCACCGCCTGGAGCCTCATCGAGGCCGCGGCCGCCCGCACCCCGCACGCCGTCGCGGTCGAACACCCCGGCGGCACCCTGACCTACCGCGGCCTCATGCAACGGGTCGACGCCCTGGCCGGCCGGCTGGCCGACGCCGGGGTCCGCCGGGGCGACTTCGTACCGCTGGTGATGACCGGCGGCCCCGAACTCCCGGTCGCCATGCTGGCCGTGATGCGCTGCGCCGCGGTGTTCGTCCCGCTGGACGAACAGTGGCCGGGCCCTCGCCTGCACCCCATGGTCGACGCGTGCGACCCCGCCGCGATCCTGCTCTCCCCCGGCGCCGCCCAGGACGGCTGGGCCGCCCCGGTCCTCACCGTCGACCCGGTGTCCGGCACGGACCCCGATCCGGCCACCGCGGCGGCGGACGCCCGCCCCGCGCGGCCGACCTCCGCGCCGCCCCGACCCGACGAACTCGCCTACGGCTTCTACACCTCGGGCTCCACCGGCACCCCCAAGTGCGCCCTCAACCTGCACAGCGGCCTGGCGAACCGGCTGCTCGCCATGGGCCGCCGGTTCGGTTCGTCCCCGGGCAACGTGGTGCTCCAGAACAGCCGGCACACCTTCGACTCCTCCCTGTGGCAGCTGCTCTGGCCGCTCACCTGCGGCAGCCGGGTCGTCATCCCCCGTGCGCACGACATCCTCGACCTGACCGCCACCGTCGAGGTCATCGAACGCCACCGCGTCACGATGACCGACTTCGTGCCCACCATCCTCACCGCCCTCGTCGAACTGCTCGACTCCCAGCCCGAGTTGGTGGACGGTCTGGCGAGCCTGCGGATGCTGCTGGTCGGCGGCGAGGAGATCGCCCCGGAGAGCGTACGGGCCCTGCAACGGCTCCTCCCGCACCTGCGGGTGACCAACACCTACGGCCCCACCGAGGCCTCGATCGGCTCCGTCTTCCACGAGGTGACACCGCAGGACCCCTCCCCCGTGCCGATCGGCCGGCCGATCGACAACACCTGGGCGATCGTGCTCGACGAGCACGGCGAAGCGGCCCCCGCAGGGGAGATCGGCGAGATCTGCATCGGCGGCGCGTGCCTGGGCACCGGCTACCTCGGCGACCCCGACCGCACCGACCTGGTCCTCGTCGAGAACCCGTTCCCCGAGTTACCCGGGAAGCGGATGTACCGCACCGGCGATCTCGGCCACCACGACACGGACGGGCTGCTCTACTTCGACGGCCGGCGCGACCAGCAGGTGAAGATCGGCGGCGTGCGGGTCGAACTCTCCGAGATCGAGCACGCGATCACCTCGCACCCCTCGGTGCGCGAGGCCAAGGTGCTGGTCAGCGACCACGGCGGCGGACAGCACCTGGCCGCCTTCGTCACCGTACGGGGCGAACTGGCGACGAGCCGGCTCAGGTCCCACATCCGCGCGCTGCTGCCGGCCGAACTCATCCCCAAGCGGTTCATCAGGCTCGACGCCGTCCCGGTGAACGGCAACGGGAAGACGGACCGCAAGGCCCTCGCGGAACTCCTGAAGGCCCCGGGACCGACGGAGCCGAACGGCTGGGCCGCCACCGGGAGCGGCACCGAACGCACCCTCGCCGAACTGTGGAACGCCCTGCTGCCGGAGCCCGTCACCAGCCCCGACGCCGACTTCTTCGACAGCGGCGGCGACTCGCTGCGCGCCCAGCGGCTCGCCCTCGCGGTATCGGCCCGCTTCGACACCCCGCTCTCGATCCGGGACATCGTCCACGCGCCGACCATCGCGCTCCAGGCCGCCGCGCTCGACGGCGGCCGCGCCCTGCCCGCCGCGCCGGCCGCCACCACGGCATCCGCCACCGACCTGACGCTGCCCGCCGACATCCGGCCGGCCGGCACCCCGTCCGGGCCGCCGCGGCACGTGCTGCTCACCGGCGCGACCGGGTTCGTCGGCGCCCAGCTGCTGCACGACCTGCTGGACCTGACCGACGCCACCGTCCACTGCCTGGTCCGCGCGGACGGCCCGGACGCGGCACGCCGCCGCCTGACCGACGCGTTGCACGGGTACCGGCTGTGGCGCGAGGGAACCGGCCACCGGATCGACGCCGTCCCCGGCGACCTGAGCAGCCCCCGGCTCGGCCTGAGCCCGGCCGACCTGCACCGGCTGGCCGACCGGGTCGACACCGTGGTGCACGCCGGAGCCATGGTCAACCTGGTGCGCGGCTACCGCGCCCACCGCCGCGCCAACGTGAGCGGAACCGTGGAACTGCTCCGGCTCGCCGCCACCGGCCGGCCCAAGACGGTGCACTTCGTGTCCACCCTCGCCGCCTGCCCGCCGCAGCCGACCGGCGGCATCGCGGTCCTCGAACGGCCGGTCCCCGCCGGCCTCACCCCCGACACCGGCTACGGCCAGTCCAAGTGGGTCGCCGAGCGCCTGCTGGAGGCCGCCGCCGAACGCGGCATGGCGGTCGCGGTGCACCGGCTCGGCGAGGTCATGCCGGCCACCCGCACCGGCATCCCCAACCCCGGCTCACGGGTCGAACTACTCGTCCAGGCCTGCCTGCGGGTCGGCGCCTACTTCACCAGCGACCTGACCACCGACTACACCCCGGTCGACCACGTCGGACGGCTGCTGGTCACCGCCGTCAACCACCGCCGGCCCGGCTACTTCCACCTGCTGCGGCCCGGTCCGCTGCGCCTCGACGACGTGCTCGGCGCCTTCGGAACCGCCTTCGGCCTGCGCGAGGTCGAGTACCGGGAGTTCTGGCAGGCCGTCCACCAGGCCGCGGCGGCCGACCCCGACAACCGGCGGCTCGCGGGGGCGCTGGCCCTGCTGCCGGTGCCGGAGACCCGCCCCGCACGGTCACCGATGGCCTTCGAGGACGCCGCCGCCCGCTTCGGCACCGACCGGGCCGAGGAACTCGCCGCCCTCGCCGACGCCCGGAGCATCCCGTCCAACCGGCACGGGCTGCACCGCTACGTCGCCCACCACCAGGAACAACGGGGATGACCGGGACGGAGCGGGCACCGGCGGGCGCGCGCCGGTCAGGGGGACTCACTACCATGACCTGACCGACCACCACCTCGCCGGCCGGCGCTCCGCTCCGCCGGCCACCACACCAACCGGGGACCAGCCGTGACCGTGCCCGCCACCAGGCATCCCGGCGCCGACGTGCCCGCGGCCGGTCCGGCGCCCGGTGGCGGCCGTTGGGCCGCCGCCGAGGCCGGCGTGCTGGCCCTGCCCCGCTCGCGGCGCGGCGGGCGCGGGCCGAGCCCGCTGCGGATCCTGCGTCAGCAGCGCCGCGAGGCCGCCCACGAGGGCTATCTGGCGTTCCTTTTCGACCCGCGTGAGCCGCACGGCCTGGGCGCGGAGTTGCTGGCCGCCCTGCTGGCCCTGGCCGGCCTGCCGGAACTCGCCGCCGATCCGCTGCTGGACCGGTCCTCCGTGCACCGGCAGGTGCGCGGTGCCAAGAGCCGGCCGGACCTGGTCGTCACCGGCCCGGCGGCCTCGGTCGTCATCGAGCTGAAGATCGACGCCCCGGAGGGCGACGCCCAGACGTCCCACCAGGGCGACGACTTCGCGGACCTGCCGAACCCGGTGTTCGTCTACCTCACCCCGACCGGCCGGCCGCCGGGCGACCCGCGGTTCCGCCCGGTCTCCCTGCGCGACCTCGCGGGCGAACTGGCGCGCCTGCTCGCTGCCCGGTCCTCCCGACCGTCCCGGCCGGACGCCCCCGGGCGGCGCCACGCGGACGACTACCTGAGCGACTTGGAGACCACCGTGGGCATCGGCACCGACGACGACGAGGACGCCGCCTTCTGGATCACCCACTCCACCGCGCTCCTCGCGGCCCAGGAGGCGGCCCGCCGGCTGCTGAGGCAGCTGCCCGCGCGCTCCGTCGCACCGCTCGGAGCACTCGCCGCGGAACTCGGCGGCGACCTCGCCGTGACCACCGTCGACTACAAGGCCGTCGGCGGCAGTGGCAGCTACCCGGAAACGGCCGTCCTCGTCAGCCGGCCCGAGTGGCTACGGGACGGCAGCGCCGTGCTCGGGTTCGGTCTCGGCATCCGCCGGGAGGACGACGGGCACCCCGGCCCCGATCCCGACGCCGGGAACCTCGCCCCGTTCCACGGCGTCTACTGCACCGATGCCACCCTCCGCGAGGCCATCGCCCTCCGGTTCGTCTCCAACGGGTGGGGCCGGCGCTGGGGGTGGTGGCAACGCCTGGAACTCACCGCACAGCCCGCGGGCACCGGCTTCGTCGACCACACCACCGCCCGGCTCGCAGGCCTGGTCCGGGAGACCTGGCGGGAACGGGCCGCCACCGTCGACCTCCTGTGGGCCGCGCACCACGCGCCGTAGCGCGCCGAGCCACCCCCACCGCCCCGCTGCGCTGCGCTGCGCTGACCGGTGTTTCAGGAGACGGACGGCCCGACGCCCGCACCCCGGTAAGGTGGTGGCTCATGGCCAGTCGTAAAACGTCGATCTTGGAAGCAGCGGCGCGGGTGATCGCGCGGCGCGGGGTGCGCGGACTGCGGGTGGAGGAGCTCGCGGCGGAGGCGGGTGTGTCCACCGCGCTGATCTACTACCACTTCAAGGACCGCACCGGGATCCTCCGGCAGACGCTGGAGTTCATCAACGACCGGGCGGGGCGGTACACGACCGAGCGCGCCGCGGACGCTCCGCCGGCCCCCCGCGAAGAACTGGAGCAGACCCTGCTGCTGGAGCTCCAGGACACCGTCGAGGTGCGGGAGAACAGCACGGCCTGGGGCGAGCTGCGGGCGAGCGCGGTGTTCGACGAGACGCTGCGCGAGGACCTGGCGCGGGCCACCCGGATCTGGGTGCAGGAGATCGCGGAGCTGCTCGGCACCGTACGGCCGATGTCCTCGGCGGTCGCGCTGGCCGGGGCGGCGGAGCGGCTGACCGCGCTGCTGGAGGGCCTGAGCACCCGCTGGCTCAGCGGCAGCCTGCCGCTGGCGCACGCCCGTACGCTCCTGGCCGACGCGATCGACGCCGAGGTCGACCGCCTCGGGTCCTGACCCGTACCGGCCGTCCGCCGGGCGTCACTCTGCGCAGTGAACACGTCAAGGATGAGTCAAGGCCCGCCCGCGAGTTTGACTGATTTTTCAGTCAATGCAAGCCTGAAGCGCAGGAAGGGTGCCGCCGGGCCGTCCCCGCGCTGCGCCGCCGCGTCGCGGCGCGAAGAGTGGAGTCGGCGGCCCTCGGCACCCTTCCCGGCACCGTCGCACGATCTGGAGACCCTCATGACCCACTACCGCGATGACCGTTCCGCCGAGCCGTACCCCTGGGGTCCGGCGGACGACGCGCGTGGCGCTCCGCGGCGCGGCCGAGCAGCCGGTGCCGGGTGACGCGGGACTGCGCCGGGTCCTCGCAGAAGCAGGAGTTGGTGTCCGGCTCGGCGATCTGGAGCGCGGTGTGCACCAGGTCCCCGACGAACAGGGCCCGCTCACCGCCGGATTCCAGGGTGAGCACGGACGAACCGGGAGTGTGCCCGGGCGCGAGGTCGAGCCGCAGGTTCCGGTCGATCCGGTACGTCCCCTCCCACAGGCGGGTCAGCCCGGCCCGGTGGACCGGAGCGACGCTGTCCTCGGGCCGCACCCCGGCGGCGGCGAGGTTGCCGAGGTAGTCCGTGTCCAGCCGGCTCCACACCGGCGCGTACGGCCGCTCCTTGTGATTGCCCACCCCGGTGTCGACCAGGATCGCGCGCCCCTCGCTGCGCAGCAGCCAGGACTGGACCGCCGTCCGGCACTCGTCCGCCACCGGGTCCCAGAAGTCGGGCGCCAGCCGGGCCCGGTGCTCCTCCCACGAGCCGTCCGGGCTGTCCGGGAAGAACCGTCCCGGCGAGAGCCCGGCCGAGCCGTAGAACTCCTTGATCCGGGTGACGGTCACGTCACCGAGGGTGATCTGTTCCGGGTTCCGATCCATGGGTCCGTCCTCGGGGTCCGGGGCACAAGGCCGACTGGGACCGAGCCTGGGCCCCCGGAGCGGCACCCGCCAGACCCGGCCCTTCCTATCCCTCGCGGGGTGTGGCTGGACCGCACCGCGCGTCGAATACTGGGCGGATGAACGGACCCGGACCTCTCGGCGCCTTCCTCCGAGCCCGACGGGCGCGACTGCGGCCCGAGGACGTCGGCCTGCGCGAACTCGGGCCCCCCAGACGGGTGGCCGGGCTCCGACGCGAGGAGGTGGCCCAGCTGGCGGGCGTCAGCGTCTCGTACTACACCCGGCTGGAACAGGGCCTGTCCCGCGGGGCCTCGGCCGAGGTGCTCGACGCGATCGCCCGTGCCCTGCTGCTCGGCGACCACGAGCGCGGGCACCTCGACCGGCTCGCCGCCGCCGCCCGCCACGCGCTCCGGGCGAGCCGCCCGCGACCCGAGCGGCTCGCGGCCGAGACCCGTGACCTCCTGCGCGCCCTCGACGACGTCCCGGCCGTCGTGCTCGGCCGCCGTACGGACGTGCTCGCCTGGAACGCCCTCGGGCACGCCCTGCTGGCCGGGCACGTGGACTTCGGCGGCCCGGACGACCCGGCGGGCCGCCCGAACCTGAGCCGGATGCTCTTCCTGGACGCGCCCACCCGGGAGCTGTACGCGGACTGGCAGCGCAAGGCGCGCACGGTGGTCGGCAATCTGCGCACCACCGTCGGCAACCACCCGGAGGACCCGCTGCTCGCCGGGCTGATCGGCGAACTGACGATGAGGAGCCCGGAGTTCGTCGCCCTGTGGGGCGACCACCGGGTGGCCCCGTGCGACACCGACGCCCACCGGCTGCACCACCCCCTCGTCGGCCCGGTGACGGTGACCCAGCAGATGCTGTCGATCGCCCGGTCACCGGACCAGACGCTCATCGTGTACACCGCCGCCGGTTCCTCCTCCGGCCGGGCCCTCGCCCGCCTCGGCCGGACGAGCGGCCCCGGGAGCGTGGCCGCCGACGCGCAGTGGCGCGGATCACAGCGGGATTCGCACGGGACGCGAAATGCGGGGCCCGCCGGGGCGGTTGGCAGGGGCGACCGTTCCCGTCCCGGCGCACACCACCGCTCTCCACGAGGAATACCCATGACCGTCACCGAGTCGTCCGTCACCGAGTCCGCCGCCTCCCGCGCGGCCGGGATCCTGTCCAGGCCCGTCACGATCAACGGGCTGACCGTGCCCAACCGCATCGCGATGGCGCCGATGACACGCGCGTTCTCCCCGGGCGGCGTCCCCGGCGAGGACGTGCGCTCGTACTACGCCCGCCGCGCCGCCGCGGGCGTCGGCCTGATCGTCACCGAGGGAACGTACGTCGGCCACGAGTCCGCGGGCCAGAGCGACACCATCCCGCGGTTCCACGGCGAGGAGCAGCTGGCCGGATGGGCCCGGGTCGCCGAGGACGTCCACGCGGCGGGCGGCACCATCGTCCCACAGCTCTGGCACATCGGCATGGTGCGCAAGCAGGGCGACCCGCCGTTCGCCGACGCCCCCGCGATCGGCCCGTCCGGCATCCGCCTGGACGGCACCGAGGGGGCGGGGCGGGCGATGACCCGGGCGGACCTGGACGCCGTCGTCGGCGCGTTCGCCGAGGCCGCCGCGGCCGCCGAGCGGATCGGCTTCGACGGCGTCGAGCTGCACGGCGCGCACGGCTACCTGCTCGACCAGTTCCTGTGGGCGGGCACCAACCGCCGAACCGACGCCTACGGCGGCGACCCGGTCGCCCGGACGAAGTTCACGGCCGAGCTGGTCGCCGCGGTGCGTGCGGCCGTCTCCCCGGACTTCCCGGTGATCTTCCGCTACTCGCAGTGGAAGGCGGAGAACTACGACGCCCGCCTCGCCGACACCCCCGCGGAGCTGGAGGCGATCCTCGCCCCGCTCGCCGAGGCCGGCGTCGACGCCTTCCACGCGTCGACCCGCCGCTACTGGGTCCCCGAGTTCGACGGCTCGGACCTCAACCTCGCCGGCTGGACGAAGAAGCTCACCGGCCGCCCCGCCATCACCGTCGGCTCGGTCGGTCTCGACGGCGACTTCGTCCACGCCTTCATGGGCGAGGGCGCGTCGGTCCAGGGCATCGACAACCTGCTCGACCGGCTGGAGCGCGACGAGTTCGACCTGGTCGCCGTCGGCCGCGCCCTCCTCCAGGACCCGCAGTGGGCCGCCAAGGTCCTCTCCGGCCGCTTCGCCGACCTGCGTCCCTACGACGCCGCCGCGATCCGCACCCTGAGCTGACCACCGTGCCCCAGGGCCCGGCTCGCACCGCGAGCCGGGCCCTGGGCGCGCCAGGGCGTGTCTTGTGGATCTTGTCGGATCAGGGCGCGGCGTTGGGGTGCGTGCATCGCAAGGCGGAGGAAGGAGTCCATGCGGTGGGGGCACCTCCCGGCCGAAGGCTGGGGGCCATCGGCGACTGACGACAACGCGGCGAGGTGCGTGCCCCAGCGTCGCGCACCCGGCAAGGATCCGCAAGACACGCCCTACACGGCGAAGGTGGGGCGCCTGGGCGCCCGGCGGCGGCCGGAGGAGCCCTGGTTGTCGCGGCCGGCGCCGGCCCTGGTGTCTCCCGCGGGGCGGCCGCGGCGGCCACGGCTCCCGGACGGGCCGCGGCGGGGACGCTCGACGACGGGGTCGGGGACGACGGTGGGGACACCGGTGGGCACGCGGGCGCCGGTGATCCGGGCCAGGTCCTCGTCGCCGGCGCTGACCCTGGTGGTGACCGGGGTGATGGCGGCCGTTGCCATCAGGCGGGCCATCGCGCGGCGCTGGTTGGGGAGCACCAGCGTGACCACGGTGCCGGACTCGCCGGCCCGGGCGGTGCGGCCGCCCCGGTGGAGGTAGTCCTTGTGGTCGCCCGGCGGGTCCAGGTTGACGACGAGGTCGAGCCCGTCGACGTGGATGCCGCGGGCGGCGACGTTGGTCGCGACCAGGGCCGTGACCTGCCCGGTTCGGAACTGCTCCAGGGTGCGGGTGCGCTGGGGCTGGGCCTTGCCGCCGTGCAGGGCCGCGGCCCTGACCCCGTTCGCGAGCAGGTCCTCCACCAGGCGGTCGGCGCCGTGCTTGGTGTCGATGAACATGATCACCCGGCCGTCGCGGGAGGCGATGTGGGCGATCGTGGCGTTCTTGTCGAAGTTCTGCACGTGGAGCACGTGGTGCTCCATGGTGTTGACCGCTCCGGCGGACGGGTCGACCGAATGGGTGACCGGGTCCTTGAGGAAGCGCCGCACCAGCCGGTCGACGTTGCGGTCCAGGGTGGCGGAGAACAGCATGGTCTGGCCGCCTTCGGCGACCTGTTCGAGGAGTTCGGTGACCTGCGGCAGGAAGCCCATGTCGGCCATCTGGTCGGCCTCGTCGAGCACGGTGACGGCGACCCGGTCCAGCCGGCAGTCGCCGCGCTGGATCAGGTCCTTGAGCCGGCCGGGGGTGGCGACCACGACCTCCGCACCGCGGTTCAGCGCCCATGCCTGGCGGCCGATCGGCGTGCCGCCCACCGCGGTGGCCATCCGCAGGCGCACCGCGTGGGCGTAGGGGGTGAGGGCCTCGGTGACCTGCTGCGCGAGCTCGCGGGTGGGGACCAGCACCAGGGCCAGCGGCTGGCGCGGCTCGGCCCGCTGCCCGGCGGTGCGGGCCAGCACGGCGAGGCCGAACGCGAGGGTCTTGCCGGAGCCGGTGCGGCCCCGTCCGAGGACGTCGCGGCCGGCCAGCGAGTTCGGCAGCGTCTCGGCCTGGATCGGGAACGGAGCCGTGACGCCCTGGCGGGTCAGCACCTGCAGCAGCGCCTTGGGCATGTCCAGCTCGTCGAAGGACGCGGCGGCCGGCAGTGCCGGGGTGGTGCTCACCGGCATCGCGAACTCGCCCTGCACGGACGAGCCCTGGCCGGCGCCGCGACCGGACGGGCGCCGGCCCCCGGCGGGCCGGGCGCCGTAGAAGGATCCGGCACCGGAGCGGGAGCCGCCGCCGGAGCGGGAGCCACCGCCGGAGCGGGAATTGCCACCGGAACGGGAATCGGCGTTCTGGTAGGAGGAACGACGGGAGCGGTTCATACGGGAAACCTTCCTCGGGGCGGCACGTTGCGAGGAAGGCTCCGGGGCGCGGGGCGCCGCGGGAGACCGCAAGGGAACGGGCCGGAAATGTGACGGTCGGAGCGTGGACGGTGGAACCGTGCGGCACGTCACCTACGGTCGGCGCTCACCGCGGAGGGCGGGAGCGAAGAACCTCTGAACCGTGAGCTGTCACGGCAGGGCGCCGATCCGGACGCGGCGCTGAGCGTCTCGCGTGGGGATGGCCGCCGGTGGCGGAGCCAGGGGGCCTGAGCGGCCGGGGGGTGCCTCGCGGCGCCATGCCGAGGGGCCCGTACCGGGCGTGTGCGCGGTACGGGCCCCTCGCTGCTTGGCGGGTGCCGTGGCAGAAGAACTACAGCGGGCGGATGTTCTCGGCCTGCGGGCCCTTCTGGCCCTGCGTGACGTCGAACTCGACCTTCTGGCCCTCGAGCAGCTCACGGAAGCCGTTGGCGTTGATGTTCGAGTAGTGGGCGAAGACGTCGGGGCCGCCACCCTCCTGCTCGATGAAGCCGAAGCCCTTTTCCGAGTTGAACCACTTCACGGTGCCATTAGCCATTAAAAATCTCCTTCAAGGGGCTGTCCGAAGCCCGCACAGTGCGGACTTCGAGTCGCCGCGGGAAGCACCCACCCGGGGAAGAGCCGGGAAACAAAATGCGCCTGCGAAACATCAGCAGGCGCACACAAAGTTCATGGGAACCACTACTGCAACTAAAACGACTCTAGCAGGCCGGAGCGCGCCGCGGGCGAATATTTCGCTCCCGGTTTCCGGGAGACGCCCCCGGGGCCGCCGGCCCGGGGGCGTCCGGGCCGTCAACGCGCCGCGGCGGCAGGCCGGTTGGACGGCCGCGCGGCGTCCGCGCCGAGGGCCGGAGGAAACGGTCCCGCGGGCGCGGCGGGTCCACCCGCACCGGGACGGCGCCGGGCCGGCGACCGCGGCGCGCCAGCCGGCACCGATCGGGGGCGCGCCGGACGGCGCGCGCGGCATTTCGGGGTCCCACTCGAACTCGGGGGCGCCGAGAAGACCCGTTCCCGGGGTTTCCGGCGCATACTGGAGGGGATGACGAATTTCTCAGCAGTCCGCCGCCCTCTGCCGAGCAGCCCCTTCAAGGCCCCGCCGGAGGCACCCCGCAAACATTTCGCCGTCGGCGACCGAGTCACCCATGACAGGTACGGCCTCGGCCGGGTCATCGGGGTGGAAGGTGACGGCGACACCGCCGTGCTCGTCGACTTCGGATCCCAGCAGGCACGCATCACGCCGCCGTACAGCGCGATGTACGCCCTCTGACCCCGGACGCTCCCGGCTCTCCGGCCGGCGGTGCGCACGCCTCACGGGCGGAGCGCTCCGTCCGGGCGGTGTGATGCCCTGCCCCGGTACCGTCCACGCGCCGGTACCGGGGGCCGCTGTGCCATGCCCCGGCGTCGCGCAGGTGGCGGGCCGGGGGCGAACCGGGGATGTCCGTGCGGGCGGCTTCCGGCGGGCACTATCCTCGGGTCCATGTCGAATCCTGATGAGCTGCTCGTCGACATCGCCGCGATGGTGGAGTCCGAGTGCAGCAACCAGATGCCCCTGACCGTGGTCGTCCCGGGGGCCGTCATCACCGGCCGGCTGGCACCGGAGAGCCTGTGGAACGAACGGGTGGCCGAAGTCCTCGCCGCCTCGGACTTCCTGAAGCCCTTCGCCGCCCTGTTCGTGGCGCCCGCGACCGCCGACGGTGAAGCGGCGGTCGAAGAAGTGCCGCCGCCCGCCGCGCGGCCGACCCACCTGCACCTGCACGTCGCCCGCATCCTCCAGGGCAGTTACGGCCTACCCCACACCGGTGGCATGTACCGCATCGCCATCGCCGACATCAGCAGCTGGTCGGTGGGAGACCTCAGCTACTCCGATCAGTGACGCCTCGCCCGGGGAGGCCGGCGCCCGGCGGTCAGCCGCTCCAGGAGGTGGTCGACGTGGTGGGCCTGGCGGCTCCTCCGGTGGCCGTGCCCCTGGCCCCCGGGGCCGCGGGCCGCTGAACGTCGGCCCCGCCGCCGGAGGTGGTCGTCCGGACACCCGGGCTCCCGGCCGTGCCGCCGGCCGAGGTCCGCGGCACGGCCGGGGCCGCCGGAGGGCGGTGCGCCGCGGTCGTCCGGAGCGCGGTGGGGGCGGCACCGGCCGACGGCCGGCCACCGCCCGGGGTGGTGCGCTCGATCCGCAGCACCAGGTTGCGGTCCCTGCGGTCGTCGGCCAGGTCGCGGTTGCGGCTGTGCACGACCTGCGTCGGCACGCCGCGCACCTCCTCCCAACGCCCCTGCACCGCGCGGATGTTGGGGCACCACTCGCCCTCGTGGCGGTGTTCCAGGTCCAGCTGCCAGCTCTCCGCGTCGACGACGTGCACGGCGCCGACCTCCCCGGGGACCTCCACCGGCGCACCGCCCCTGACCGTCACCACCGCCCGCTGCGGCCACCGCCCCTCGACCGCCGTGACCGTGATCCGACTCGGTCCCTGGTACCAGGCCATCGCTGTCCTCCCGCGTCCGTCCTCGCGCCGGCTGCCCACCGGCCTCAGTCGGTACCACGGACGGCACCGCCCCCGGGGTTCGGTCCGGCCCCGCGGACGGAGCCGGACGGAGGCGGAGTCGCGCCGGGCGGCCGGACACGGGGCTCACAGTGACGCTTCGCAGGCCTCGCGCAAGGCCGAGGGGACGCGCCCGCGCTCACTGACCCCGAAGCCGTTCGCACGGGCCCATCGACGTACCGGCTCGTCCTGCGGACGGGGATCGCGCCTTCGGGCGGCGGAGCCGGTCCAGTCGCCCGAGGAGACGCCCTCCAACCGGTCCGCCATGTGCTGGAAGAACGCGGACAGGGACGGGTACTCGCCCTCCTCGGGGGACGATCCCTCGCTCCAGGACCCCACCGTTCCGGTGCCCGCGTTCAGGAACGTTCCGTGGAAGCCGTCCAGCTCCGCGACGATCGGCAGTCACTCCCGGCGCCAGGGCCGCTGGTCGGGATCCCCGGACGGTTCCCACTCCGCCAGGGCCGTCAGGTGGGCGTGGACGCGCTCGATGTCCATGAGGCCGAGCAGGAGCCCGCCATCCGGGACGACGTCGCCCCAACCCGCTGTGACCAGGCATGATCCGAAGCCGGCCGCGCTGCGGGCTCCCGGAAAGCACTGCCCGGATCGTACGTGCGCCCACCGACAGCCGTCCGAAGCCGTCCGGAAGCCGGGGGAACGGCCGCGCCCGCACGCGTCGACGGCCCGTCAACTCGCCGATGGCGCGGTTCCGTGGTTTGCCCGCGAAGCACATCACAATGGGTCGCGACTCGACTACGGGAGCCACTCATGACGATGACCCTCATCAAGGGCCGCTACCAGATCAAGAACTTCGAGCCGGACGGCGACACCGTCCACTTCCTCCCCGACGACCCCGGCTTCTGGCCCGAACTCCCCGGCGAACACAGAGTCAAGCGGGACGTCCACGGCGGCGCCTCACTGCGGTTGGACGGGATCGACGCGCTGGAGACCCACTACCAGGGTGCCGGTCCCGACTTCGTGCACCAGCCGCTCGGGCTGGGCGCCCACGGTGCCCGGGACGCCCTGCTGGCCTGGCTGGGCTTCACCGACGTGACGCAGGGAGCGGACGAGACGGTCACCTCCGCCACACCGGAGACCGTCGCCGGATTCATCCTCACCGGCGGCGCCGACACCTACGGCCGCTGCGTGGCCATGGTCGGCAGGGGCGCGCCCGTCCCGGACGCCAGAAGCGGAACGGTGCTCAAGGTCGACGTGCCGCTGCTGCACCAGACCGCCAACCACGAACTGCTGTCCCGCGGCCTGGTCTACCCGACGTTCTACTCGAACCTGCCGAGGGACCTGCGCCTCGACATGGCCGCCACCGCCCGGCAGGCACAGGCCGCGAAGGCCCCCGGCAGCGTCTGGGCCAACGACGTCACGCACAGCGGAGCCACCATCGAGGACCTCGGCTCCCTCACCGACGACCTGGTCATCCTGCCGAAGCTGTTCCGGCGGCTGGCCGACTACCTGCGGCTCTTCGGCCCCGCCCTCGACTGCCTGCCCGCCTACCTGGCCGGTGCGGGCGACGAGTTCTTCCTCTCCGACCAGAGCACCTCCACCGTGGGTCTGCAACGCGTCGTCGACGTCCACGACGACACGGTCAAGCTGCGCCCCGGCATCGAGGACATCGTCTTCGTCGAGAAGTGACCGCAGACGCCCGTAACGGGGCCCCGCCACCGGTGGGTTGGGTGGCGGGGCCCCGGCGCGGGGTGGCTCAGCTTCCGGTGCCGGCGCGGTGGCCGTGGCGGAAGAGCGGGGCGCGGGTGTCGAAGGGGACGTCCTCGCGGGCCGCGGCGACGGCGGCGTCGGAGGCGGGCAGGTCGAACGGGAGGGTGGCGGTCATCGGGGCGCGGCCGAGGGCGGCGTCCAGCACCACCTCGTCCGCGGCGCCGAACTCGCCGAGCAGCAGGGCCGCGTGCGGGGCGAGCGGGGTGAGCACGGCGGGCCGTTCCAGCTGGGCGGCGAAGACCGTGGGGACGACGGCGGCCAGCGCGGTGAGGCGCTCGGCCTCGGCCGGTTCGAACTCCAGCGAGCCGCTGTGGAAGTGCTGTTCCAGCATGCCCTCGCGCCGCTCGTACGGGGTGGCGAGGCGGACCACGGCCAGGTCGGCCTGGGCCGGGTCGTCCACGACGGTGCCGTACCGGGCGGCGACGGCGGGGTCGACGCCCTCGACGTACAGCCGCGATCCGGTCCGCGGGTGCCCCGCGAGGTGGACCACGGAGCGGCGCTGGACCTCCCGGCCGAGCGCCCGGCCGGCCTCGGTGCCGACCAGTTCGGCGGCGGCGTCCGCGTCGACGTACGGGTCGTCGAAGAGGCCGAGCCGGAACTTGTCGCGCAGGATGCGGCGGACCGACTCGTCGAGCCTGGCCTCGGTGACCGCGCCGGAACGGACGGCGGTGAGGATCAGCTCCGGGTCGGTCTCGCCGCCGAGCTGGTCGGCGCCCGCGTCCAGGGTGAGGACGACCTGCTCGGCGACGGCCAGCTCCTCGACGCCCCAGTGCCGCGGGGGCAGCGTGACGACGCCGGGGACGGCCATGCCGGTGATGGCGTTGAAGTCGGTGCAGACCACACCGTCGAAGCCGTAACGCCCGCGCAGCAGGCCGGTGATGACGTCCCGGTTGAAGTTGGCACCGACCTCGGCGAGGCCGCTGCCGGAGGGGATCGCGTAGGCGGGCATGATCTGCGCGGTGCCCGCGGCGAAGGCCGCCTCGAAGGGGCGCAGGTGGGTCTCGAACTCGCCGCCGGGGTAGACCAGTCGGCGTCCGGCCGCGAAGTGCGAGTCCTCGCCGCCGGCCTGCGGGCCGCCGCCGGGGAAGTGCTTGGTCATGCAGGCGACGCTGTCCGGGCCGATCCGCTCGCCCTGGAGGCCCTCGATGTAGGCGGTGATCATGCGCGAGGCCCGCTCCGGGTCCTCGCCGAAGGTGCCGCTGATCCTGGCCCAGCGGGGCTCGGTGGCGAGGTCGGCCATCGGGTGGATGGCGACCCTGATGCCGACGGCGCACAGCTCGCGGCGGATCAGGTCGGCGTAGCGGTGCACCAGGTCGGTGTCGTCGGTGGCGGCGAGGCCGATCGGCTCGGGGCCGGTGCTGAAGCCGCCGCCGACGTGGGCGGTGGCCGGGTTGGCGGAGAAGCCGTGCCGGGGGTCGGAGGAGAGGGTGACCGGGATGCCCAGCCGGCCGGCCGCGGCCAGGTCCTGGACGTGGTTGTTCCAGTCGGCCATGGTGCGCGGGTCGGGGACGGCCATCATGGCGAAGTGGGTGAGGCCGCGCTCGGTGATCAGGTTCGCGCCGGACGGGAACGGCGGGTGCTCGCCGGGGAGCATCCGGCCGTGCAGCATCAGGGCGGCCTTCTCGGCGAGGGTCAGCCGGCCGAGCAGGTCCTCGACCCGCTCCTCGACGGGCAGCCGCGGGTCCTCGTAGGGCTCCATGGTGCCGTTGTGGTTGAGGTCGCGGAACGGGGTGCCGTCGGTGTGGTGCAGGAGGGTCAGCATGCCGTCACCCCGGCGGTGTCCGCGGCGGCGGTACCGGCTGCCTTGGCGGTGAAGGCGTCCAGGGTCCCGGCGGTGACCCCGCAGGCGGTCAGGAAGCCGGCGGCGCCGCCGTGCTTGACGCGGACCAGCTCCAGGAAGGTGCTCATCGCCCCGGCCGGGGCCTCCAGCAGCGGGGCGGGGATGCGCAGTTCGCCGGCCTCGACCTGGTTGAGGGCGGCGCGGTTGCGGTCGGCGAGACCGGCCCAGATCTGCTGGATCGCCTCGTTGGTGCGGGCGTAGTCGGTGACGATCTCCTCGGCGGGCACCCCGAGGAGCTCCAGCAGCAGCGCGGTGAGCAGCCCGGTGCGGTCCTTGCCGGCCGCGCAGTGCACCAGCACGCCGCCGGGGCGGACGGTGGCCTCGACGGCGGCGGCGAGGGCCTGCGGCGCGGACTCGGCCATCAGCAGGTAGAAGGCACCGAGGTCCTCGGCGGTGGTCATGGCGCGCATGGACTGCTCCAGCGCGTCGTTGGCGGGGTTGATCCGGGCGGCGACGACGGCGATGTCGGCGGCCTCGACGGCGGCCCAGTCCTCGGGGCTGCTCTCGGCCTCGCCCCTGAGGTCGACGATGGTGGTGATGCCGTGCTCGCGCAGCTGGGCGACGACGGTCTCGTCGGCGGCGGGGAAGGGCTGGGCGGAGCGGAACAGGGCACCGGGGCGGATCCAGCGGCTCGCGGGGTCGGTGAGCGTCGCGGGGTCGCGGAAGTTGACCAGGGACATGGGGGGCCTTTCGGAACGTGCGAAGTGCGGGTACGACGTGCGGATACGAAGGGTGTGACGAGAGGTGTCACCAGGGGTGCGGCGAAGGCGCGCGGCGGGGCCGCGCGAGGGGGTGACGGGGTGACGGAGGGCGTGCGGTGCCGACCGGGCGGCCGGCGGCGCGCCCGGGGGTGGCGGGGTGTGACGGGGTGTGGGGCCGGTCCGGGTCAGCCCGCCGCGGCGAGCACGTCCCGGTAGGCCCTGACCCAGTCGGTCAGCCTGCCGCTCTCCGGGCCGGTCAGGACGTGGCGCCGCACCATGCCGCCGAACATCGCGCCGAGCGCGGTCGGACGCAGGTCCTCGACCGGGTCGACGCCGAGCCGCTCGGCGGCGATGGTGACGGTGCGTTCGATGAAGGCGTCGATGACGACCAGGGCGTAGTTGTGCACGGAGTGCACCTCCAGCAGTCCCTGGCGCAGCCGGCGGCGCCGGGCGGTGTGCTCGACGGACTCCTCCAGCCGTCCGCCGGTGACGGTCACCGCGTGTTCGAGCGCGCCCCAGAGCGGGAGTTCGGCCGAGGCCTCGGCGAACGCGTCGAGCAGGACGTGACCGAAGTCCCAGCCGAAGAGCAGGGCCTCCTTGGCCGGGTAGTAGCGGAAGAACGTGCGGTGGGCGACGTCGGCGCGGCGGCAGATCTGGTCCACGGTGGTGCGCTCGTAGCCCTGCTCCTCGAAGAGGTCGAGCGCCGCGGTGCGGATGCTGTCGCGGGTGCGCGCCTTCTTGCGGTCGCGCATGCCCGGCTCCGCCACGGTGTCCGTCCCCTGCATCGTTCTTCCGTTTCCGTTCGGTGAGTCGGGTGTGGATGGGGCCGCCGAGGGGGCGGCTGTCTGTACCGAACCACGTCCGACCGTGCTCGCTCAAGGCGAGCGCCGACTCTTCGGGGTTTCGTCATCTTGAATTTGCACAACTGCCTTTTGGCAGTACTGCCACTTCCGGAATGGTGTGGGTCGTCGGCGGCCGAACTCCCCCCGGGCCGCCCCCGCACTCCCCGAACCGAGGAACCATGAAGCGGCACACCCACCTCCTGGTAGCAGCGGCCTGCACGGCCGCGCTCACGCTCACCGCCTGCTCCGCCTCCGACGACGCGATGTCCGGCAGCGGCGGCACCGCCGGGAACACCGGCGCGGCGGGCGACGGCCCGGCCGTGGACGGCGGCACCCTCAAGATCGGCCTGGACCGGCCGTTCACCAAGCTCGACCCCGCCGACGGCACCCTCACCTCGATGCCGATGATGATCCTCGCCAACGCCCTGTACGACCCGCTGATGGTCAACGGCGACAACGGCACCGTCCAGCCCTACCTCGCCAAGTCCTTCACCCCCGACGCGGACGCCAAGGTCTGGACCCTCGACCTGCACGAGGGCGTGAAGTTCAGCGACGGCAAGCCGCTGGACGCCCAGGCCGTCGCCGACCACGTCGCCCGGCTCAGCAAGCCGGAGAGCAAGTGCGCGTGCGCCGTCGACGCGGCCGCCATCGCCGCCACCGCCGTCACCGGACCGACCACCGTCAGCTTCACCCTCAAGTCTCCCGACGCCGGCTTCCCCAGCCTGTTCACCCGCTCCCTCGGCTACGTCTCCGAGGCACCGGCCGGGGACGCCCCCGCCGTCGGCTCCGGCCCGTACACGGTGGAGAGCGTGCAGCCCGGGGTCTCCGCCACCCTGACCCGCAACCCCGCCTACTGGGGCGCCAAGGGCCACGCCGACAAGCTCGTCTACCGGGTGCTGCCCGACGCCGACAGCCGCTACCAGTCGCTGCGCTCCGGCGACACCGACCTGGTCTGGACCGAGACGCCCAGTCAGCTCAAGCAGGCCGCCACCGACGGGCTGCGCACCGCCACCGGGCCCGGCTCCACCAGCACCGTCCTCTTCAACACCAAGGCCGCCCCCTTCGACGACGTGCGGGTCCGCCAGGCCGTCCAGTACGCGATCGACCGCGAGGCCGTCGAGAAGGTCGTCTACCTCGGCCAGGGCACCGTCTCCGACGGCCCGATCGGCTCCCGCTCCCCGTACCGGACGGACGCCCGGTACCCGGCCCGCGACGTGGCCAAGGCCCGCGCCCTGCTCGCCGAGGCCGGGCACCCCGACCTCGCCTTCGACTACCTCATCGACGGCCGCCCCGAGGGCCAGCAGCGGGCCACCGTGATCCAGCAGATGCTCGGCGAGGCCGGCATCAAGGTGACGATCAAGCCGCTCGACAGCGCGGGCCTCGGCACCGCGATGCTCCAGCGCAAGTTCCAGGTGATGGACTTCATCACCAGCATGTTCGGCGACACCGACACCGCGCTCGCCAGCCTCTACCTGCCGAACTCGCCCTACAACTTCACCGGCTGGTCCGACCCCGAGGCCCAGCAGGCGATCGCCGAGGGCCGCTCCTCGATCGACCCCGCCAAGCGCGGCGCGGCCTACAACCGGGCCGCCGCCCGGGTCGTCGGCGAGGCGCCGATGGTCTTCCTCACCGAGAACACCCTCGGCTTCGTCGGCGCCACCAAGGTCGGCGGGCTGCCCGACCTGTCCAAGCGCACCGTCCTCAACCTCTCCCCGGCCACCCTGTGGGTGAAGCGATGACCCCTCGCACCCGCACCGCGCTGCGGTACGGCGGGCAGCTCGGCCGCGCCGCGGCCGTCCTGCTGCTGGTCGCCCTCGGCGCCCTGACCCTGCCCCACCTGATGCCGGGCTCCCCCGCCGTCGCCGCCCTCGGCCCCACCGCCACCCCCGAGCAGATCTCCGTCTACGAGGCCGGACTCGGCCTGGACCGCAACGTGTTCGCCGCCACCTGGCAGTGGATCGGCGACGCCCTGCACGGTGACCTCGGCCACTCGCTGTCCACCGGCGCCGCCGTCACCACCGAACTCGCCGACCGCATCCCCGTCACCCTCGAACTCTTCCTCGCCGCCCAGGTGGTGGCACTCGCCATCGCCGTGCCCGTCGCCCTGGTCTCCGCCTGGCGGCCCGGCGGCCTCTTCGACCGGATCGCCACCGCCGGCACCTTCGCCTGGCTCGCCGTCCCCGGCTTCGCCCTCGGCCTGCTGCTCATCTGGATCGCCGCCGTGCAGCTGCGCATCCTGCCCGCCACCGGCTGGACCCCGTTCACCGAGGACCCGGCCGAGAACCTGCGCCACCTGGTGCTGCCCGCGCTCACCCTCGGCCTCACCGAGGCCGCCGTGTTCACCCGCGCCCTGCGCGGACAGCTGCTCGACACCCTCGACCAGCCGTACGTCGCCGCCGCCCGCAGCCGCGGCATGGGCACCACCCGGCTGCTGCTGCGCCGCGCCCTGCGGCCCTCCAGCCTGCCGCTGGTCACCCTGGTCGGGATCGGCATCGGCACCTCGCTGGGCGGCTCGGTGCTGGTCGAGTCGCTGTTCGCGGTGCCCGGCGTCGGCAGCCTGGCCTCCGGGGCCATCGCCGGCCGGGACTTCCCCGTCGTCCAGGCCGTGGTGGTGGTCAGCGCCGTCGGCGTGGTCGCGGCCACCCTCGCGGTCGACCTGCTGTACCGAACGATCGACCCGAGGATCGCCCATGACCACCGCTGAGACCGTGAGCACCGCCGCGAGCGCCGGCCCGGCCGCCGCGACCCCCGCGGCCCCCGCCGTCCGCACCGCCCGCCGCCGGCCCCCGGCCGGCGTGCTCGCCGCCGCGGCCTGGCTGGCCGTGGTCGCCCTCGCCGCCCTGCTGCTGCCGCTGCTGCCCGGCTTCGACCCGCTGCACGGCGACTTCGCCCACCCCGCCGCCGCCCCCGGGCCCGGCCACTGGCTGGGCACCGACGCCGCCGGACGGGACGTCCTGCAACGCACCGTCGCCGGGGCCCGCGCCTCCTTCACCGTCGCCGCCCTGACCATCCTGGTCGGCCTGCTCGGCGGCGGCGCGCTCGGCCTCGCCGCCGGCTGGTTCCGCGGCCCGGTCGACAAGGTGATCGGCTTCGCCACCGACCTGCTGATGTCCGTGCCCAGCCTGATCCTGGTGATGATCGTGGTCTCGCTGCGCGGCCCGAGCCTCACCGTGATCGGCACCCTGATCGGACTGTTGACCGTCCCGCACTTCACCCGGGTGGTGCGCGCCGTCGTGCTCTCGCTCAGCGAGCGCGGCTTCGTCCAGGCCGCCCGCATGCTCGGCACCACCCCGCTGCGCATCCTGCGCCGCGAGATCGTGCCGCACGTCGTGCCGATCGCCCTGACCTTCGCCTTCACCGCCACCACGGTCGCCATCGTCGCCGAGGGCTCGCTCAGCTTCCTCGGATTCGGGCTGCGCCCGCCGGAGCCCTCCTGGGGCGGCATCATCGCCGAGGGGCGTACCACGCTGGGCAGTTCGCCGTGGATCTCGCTGGCACCCGCCGCGGTGCTCTGCCTGACCGTCCTCGCCCTCAACTACCTCGGGGAGCACCTGCGCCCGGGGGGTCCCGCCGCCACGAAGCCGGCCGTCGCGAGGCGCGCCGCCAGGAAGTCCGGCACCACGAAGACCGCCGCGACGAAGACCGCCGCGACGAAGACCGCCGCCACGAAGGGAGTGCGCGGATGACCTCCGCCCCCGTCCTCGACGTCCGCTCGCTGGACGCCGTCCTGCACACCCCCGACGGCCGGACCCTGCACGTCCTGCACGGCGTCAGCCTCGCCATCGAGGCCGGCGAGTGCCTCGGCGTGGTCGGCGAGTCCGGCTCCGGCAAGTCCGTGCTCGCCCGCACCGTCCTCGGCGTCGAGTCCCGCACCACCAGGGCCGTCGCCACCGGCGAGATCCGGCTGCACGGCGAGGACCTGCTCGCCGCCACCCCCGCCCGCCGCGCCGCGCTGCTCGGCACCGGGATCGCCATGGTCCACCAGGACCCGATGACCTCGCTCAACCCCGTCGTCAGGATCGCCGACCAGGTCACCGAGTCCATCACCAACCGGCGTCGCCTCTCCCGGCGCGAACGGCTGCGCACCGCCACCGAGTTGCTCGCCGCCGTCGATGTCCCCGACCCCGCCCGGCGGGCCCGCGCCCACCCGCACGAGCTCTCCGGCGGCCTGCGCCAGCGGGTCGGCATCGCCGCCGCCCTGGCCGGCGAACCCGCCCTGCTGCTCGCCGACGAACCCACCACCGCCCTGGACGTCACCGTCCAGCGCACCGTCCTCGACCTGCTCGACCAGCACCGGCGCAGCCGCGGCCTCGCCACCCTGCTGATCACCCACGACATCGGCCTGCTGTACGGGCGGGCCCGGCGGATCGCCGTCATGTACGGCGGCCGGATCGTCGAGACCGGCCCCACCGAGGCCGTCACCCAGCACCCCCGCCACCCCTACACCGCGGCGCTGCTGCGCTCCGTCCCGAGGGTCACCGGCCCGCTGCGCCGCACCCTGCCCGCCATCCCCGGCTCACCTCCCGACCTCAGCAGGCCGACCCCCGGCTGCCCCTTCGCGCCGCGCTGCGAGCGGGCGACAGCGCTCTGCACCGAGACCGCGCCGCCCACCCACACCGCGGCGGACGGCCACACCGCCGACTGCCACTTCCCGCTCACCGTGCCCGGGGCCACGCCCGACGCCCCCGCCCCCTCGCCCGACGAACTGGAGTCCGTGGCATGACCACCGCCCCCGCAGCCGTCGCCCCCGACGTCGCCACTCCGGGAGAGGCCGTCCTGGAGGCCACCGGCCTCGCCGTCGTCCACCGCACCCGCTCCGGCCCGCTGCACGCCGTCAGCGGCGTCGACCTCACCCTGTACCCGCGCCGCACCCTCGCCCTGGTCGGCGAGTCCGGCTCCGGCAAGAGCAGCATCGCCAAGGCCCTGCTGCGGCTGCCCCCGCCCACCGCCGGCACCGTCACCCTGGACGGCACCGACCTCGCCACCCTCTCCCCGCGCGCCCTGCGGGCCGTCCGGCCGCGCCTCCAGATGGTCTTCCAGGACCCGGTGTCCTCGCTCAACCCGCGCCGCCGGGTCCGCGACCTGGTCGCCGAGTCCCTCGACGCCCACCCCGACCCGGCCCGTGACCGCGAGGAGACCGTCACCCGGCAGCTGGAGGCCGTCGGCCTGCCGCCCGCCCTGTTCGGCGACCGCCGGCCGAGCCAGCTCTCCGGCGGGCAGGCCCAACGGGTCGCCATCGCCCGGGCGCTGGCCGCCGAACCCCGGGTGCTGATCGCCGACGAGGCGGTCTCCGCGCTCGACGTCTCGGCCCAGGCCACCGTGCTCAACCTGCTGCGCGGCCTCACCGAGGAACGCGGGCTGGCCGGCCTCTTCATCTCCCACGACCTCGGCGTCGTCCGGGCGGTCAGCGACGAGGTGGCCGTGCTCCAGCTCGGCCGGATCTGCGAACGCGGCCCCACCGAGGCCGTCCTCGCCGCCCCGGCCCACCCCTACACCGCCGCCCTACTCGCCGCGGTGCCCGAACCCGGCCGCCCGCTGGGCGACACCGGGCTGCTCCCCGCCGACCCGCCCTCGCCGCTCGACCCCCCGTCCGGCTGCCGCTTCCGCACCCGCTGCCCGCTGGCCGACAGCCGCTGCGCCGGCGAGGAGCCGCGGTTGCGGGAGGTTAGCCCCGGCCGCGCGGTGGCCTGCCACCGCCCGCTGGTCGAGGCGGCCACCCAGGCCACCCAGTCCACGCAGGCCACCCGGGCCTGACCGGCGCGGGCGCGGCGCGGCCCCCGGTCCGGAGGCCGCGCCCGGCCGGGGCCCGTGCCGTTCCGGTCAGGCGGCGGACGGGACGGGGTCGCTGGTGAACAGGGCGCGCCGCTCGTCCTCGGTCAGACCGCCGCGGACGCCGTACGGCTCCCGGGTGGCGAGCGCGTGGCGGCGGCACTCCACCCGGACCTCGCAGCCGGCGCAGACCGCCTTGGCCTCCTCCTCCCGCTCCCTGGCGGCGGCGCCCGCCTCCTCCGCGGAGCGGTCGAAGAGGCCGCTGTCGGCGCTGCCACAGGCTCCGGCCGCCTCCCGGCTCCAGGGCTGGTCCGGTACGACGGGCGGGCGGGAGAGGTCGGACACGGCGGTTCCTTCCGATCGGGGTACGCGGGTGTCCCGCTCGTCTAACCCCGTCGCGCCCGTTCATGCCTCTTTCCCCCGGGCCGGCTGGTGGCGAAGGAGCGGGGCATGCCTTCGCCGTCCGGGGGCAGGAGGGCGGTCACACCGCCTATCCGAGGAGGTCCAACCATGATCCCGCTCCTGCTGGTCCTGCTGCTCGCCCTGATCCTGTTCGGCGCCGGCTTCGCCCTGAAGGTGCTCTGGTGGGCAGCCGTCATCGTGCTCGTCGTGTGGCTGCTCGGCTTCATCGCCCGGGGCACGACCACAGCCGGCGGACGGGGCCGCTGGTACCGCTGGTAGCCGCTCGCCGGACGGGGCGCCCGTGGTCGCGGGCGCCCCGTCGGCATGGACCACCGGGTCCGGCGGCGGCCCCGGGCCGCACGGCGTCGGCGACCGGCTCCGCCACCAGCAGCACGACGGCCGGGTGGACATCGGGCACGTACCAGTCCCCCACCACCTCGGCGGTGAAGCCCCTGGCCCGGGCGACCGGCCTCGGCACTGCGGCCGGCGTCAGCCGTCTGCGCCGGCCGCCGACGGGCAGGGCCGGGCAGGGCCGCCGCGGCTCACCGTCCAGGGTCCCCCGGCCCGTCGTCATGTGAGGCCGCCCCTTCGGATCGACGGCGGTGTCGCGTGCTGCCCGGTTTCCCCCGCGCACGCGGGACCATGACCGTCCGCCGGCTCCCGCGGTGCCCGCCGGGGATCTCCCGGCTCAGCGGGTCAGGGCCTCCTCGGCGGACTCCGCCGTGAAGGTTCCATGGAGAACGTTCGTACACCTCGGGTGCGCCACCGAACCGCCCACCCCACCGTGACCTCCGGCCGTTTCGGGCCGGTCAAGGCCTGCGATAGCCTCCGAACGGGTACACACCATACTTGACACCTCGAACCACGGCTGGGTCCATCCGGTCCGCTCCGCGGTGCCCACGCCCGGAGGCGGCCCGTCGGCCCGGCGTTCTACGGAGGCGACGTTTTCGATGGCCGGCCCGACCCTGTCCGACGACCCGCGGGACCGCCCTCAGGACGGGCCGGCCGTCGCGCTGGTGAACGAGCCCGAGCTGCGGCAGCTGCTGGCGGGGCTGACGGCCGTGCGGGACGGTGACTTCAGCACCGAACTGCCCAGCGACGCGGACGGGCTGCTCGGTGAGATCGCCACCGTGTTCAACGGGATGGTCGACCAGCTGTCGCACTTCACCTCGGAGGTGACCCGGGTGGCCCGCGAGGTCGGCACCGAGGGACGCCTCGGCGGCCAGGCGCAGGTGCCGGGGGTGTCGGGCACCTGGGCGGACCTCACCGACTCGGTCAACGCCATGGCCGGGAACCTCACCTGGCAGGTGCGCAACATCGCCCAGGTGACCACGGCGGTGGCGCGCGGGGACCTCACCCAGAAGATCGAGGTCGACGCGCGCGGCGAGATCCTGGAGCTCAAGGACACCGTCAACACGATGGTCGACCAGCTGTCCTCGTTCGCCGGGGAGGTGACCCGGGTGGCCCGCGAGGTCGGCACCGAGGGACGGCTCGGCGGCCAGGCCAGGGTCGAGGGCGTCTCGGGAACGTGGCGCGACCTGACCGACTCGGTGAACTCCATGGCCGGCAACCTGACCGGCCAGGTCCGCGCCATCGCCCAGGTCGCCACGGCGGTGGCCGAGGGCGACCTCACCCAGAAGATCACCGTCTCCGCCCGGGGCGAGATCCTGGAGCTGAAGACCACCATCAACACGATGGTCGACCAGCTGTCCTCGTTCGCCGACGAGGTGACCCGGGTGGCCCGCGAGGTCGGCACCGAGGGGCGCCTCGGCGGCCAGGCCAGGGTCGAGGGCGTCTCCGGCACCTGGAAACGACTCACCGCGAACGTCAACGAGCTGGCCGGCAACCTCACCCGGCAGGTCCGCGCCATCGCCGAGGTCACCGGTGCCGTCACCGCAGGGGACCTGACCCGCTCGATCACCGTGGACGCCTCCGGCGAGGTCGCCGACCTCAAGGACAACATCAACGCCATGGTGGAGTCCCTGCGCGAGACCACCCGCGCCAACGAGGAACAGGACTGGCTCAAGACCAACCTCGCCCGCTTCTCCGCGCTGATGCAGGGCAGGCGCGACCTCGCGGTCGTCGCCGAGTCCGTCATGGACGAACTCGCCCCGCTGGTCGGCGGGCAGTGCGGCGCCTTCTACCTCGCCGAGGACAGCCAGGACGGCACCGTACTGCGGCTGGTCGGCTCCTACGCGTTCCCCGACGGCGAGCGCCCGACCCGCTTCCGGCTCGGCGAGTCCTTCGTCGGCCAGGCCGCGCGCAGCCGGCGGATCATCGCCGTCGACGCCCTTCCGCCGGACTACCTGGCCGCGTCCTCCGGCCTCGGCCGCACCGAGTCGCTGTCGCTGATCGTGCTGCCGATCGTGGTCGAGGAGCAGGTGCTGGGCGTCATGGAGCTGGCCTCGGTCCGGCCGTTCACCCAGGTCCACCGGGACTTCCTGGGCCGGCTCATGGAGACCATCGGCGTCAACGTCAACACCATCATCGCCAGCGCCCGCACCGACGAACTCCTCGGCGAGTCCCAGCGGCTCACCACCGAACTCCGGGCCAGGTCCGCGGAGCTACAGGCACGCCAGGAGGAACTCCAGGCCTCCAACGCCGAGTTGGAGGAGAAGGCGGAACTCCTCGCCGCCCAGAAGGGCGACATCGAGACCAAGAACCTGGAGATCGAACAGGCCCGCCAGGAGCTGGAGGAGCGCGCCCACCAGCTGTCGCTCGCCTCGAAGTACAAGTCCGAGTTCCTGGCCAACATGAGCCACGAGCTGCGCACCCCGCTCAACAGCCTGCTCATCCTCGCCCAGCTGCTCGCCCAGAACCCCACCAGGAACCTGACCGCCAAGCAGGTCGAGTACGCCGGCATCATCCACTCCGCCGGATCCGACCTGCTCCAGCTCATCAACGACATCCTCGACCTCTCCAAGGTCGAGGCCGGGAAGATGGACCTCAACATCGAGGCCGTGCCGCTGCAGGCGCTGCTCGACTACGTCGAGGCCACCTTCCGCCCCATGACCAGCCAGAAGAACCTCGCCTTCGCGGTCCGGACGGCCGACCGGGTCCCGACCGAACTCCCCACCGACGACTACCGGTTGCGCCAGGTGCTGCGCAACCTGCTGTCCAACGCCGTCAAGTTCACCGAGCAGGGCCGGGTCGGTCTGCACATCGCGCCCGCCGACGAGACGGAGATCCCCGAGGGCGTCCGCCGCGACGGCCCCGTGCTCGCCTTCCGGGTCACCGACACCGGCATCGGCATCGCCCCCCAGCACCTGGAGACCGTCTTCGGCGCCTTCCAGCAGGCCGACGGCACCACCAGCCGCAAGTACGGCGGCACCGGGCTCGGCCTGTCGATCAGCCGGGAGATCGCCTTCCTGCTCGGTGGCGCGATCACCGTGGAGAGCACCCCGGGCCGGGGAAGCAGCTTCACCCTCTTCCTCCCCGCCGAACGCCCCGACCTCTCCGCGAACGGCACCGGCACGACGCCCGGGGCGCTCGAAGGCCGTGCGCCGGAGCCCTCGGCGGACACCGGGCACGGTCCGGACCACCCCGCCGCCCCCGGCCGCCCGCGGCGCCTGCTCGTGGTGGAGGGCCGCCCCAACGGTCTGCTCTCCCTGGTCGCCGAGAACGCCGTCGACGACCTCGCCCGCTACTCGGACGGGCAGCGGAGGGTCGAGATCGTCACCGCGGTCGGCGCCCAGGAGGCCGCCACCGCCCTGGCCACCGCGCCGTGCCACTGCGTCGTCCTGGAACTGGGCCTGCCCGACGGGACGGCCGTGACCCTCCTGGAGGAGATGGAGGGCGATCCCGCCCTGTCCACCGTCCCGGTGCTGGCCCACGACAACCGGGGCGTCACCGCGGAGCAGGAACACGCGGCGAGCCGCGAGGGCTCGCGGCCCCTGGAACTCATCTCCAGCCTCGACGAGCTGCGCGAACGCATCGCGCTGCACATGAGCGCCGACCGGCCGGGGAACGTCGTGCAGCTGGTGCGCGACACCGGCCGCAGGCCCGCCTGGAGCCCCGGGGCCGACCCGGTGCTCTCCGGGCGCACCGCGCTGGTGGTCGACGACGACGACCGCAACCTGTACGCGATCACCAGCATCCTGGAACTGCACGGCATGAACGTCCTCCAGGCCGAGAACGGGCGCGCCGCGCTCGAAGCGCTCGCCGTCCACCCGGGGATCGACGTGATCCTGATGGACGTGATGATGCCGGAGATGGACGGCTACTCCGCCACCGCGGCGATCCGCGCCATGCCCGAGCACGAGGGGCTGCCGATCATCGCGGTGACCGCCAAGGCCATGGTCGGCGACCGGGAGAAGAGCCTGGCGTCGGGAGCCAGCGACTACATCACCAAGCCGGTCGACTCCGACGAGGTGATCAGCCGGATCAGGCACAACCTCGCCCGCTGACCGCCTCCCGCGATCCAGACCCCAGGAGCCACGACCGTGCAGCAGCCACCGGACCGGTCCGCCACCGGCCGCCCCCCGTCGGCCGGACCGGCCGCCGGCCCCGCGCGGGTCGGACCGCAACGGAGCGCCACCGCCCCGGGGGCGCCGAGCGCGGCGGGGGCGCCCGGCCTCCGGGAGGCCGAGCGCGAGGCGACGGCGGTCGGCCGGCTCGCCGGCACGGTCGAGCGGCTGCGGCTGGAGCTGGACCACGCCCAGGCCCACTCGGCAGGTCGGGCCGTGGTCGAGATGGCCGTCGGCGTGCTCGTGGAACGCCTGCGGTGCGGCCCCACCGAGGCGGGCAGGCAGCTGGAGACCCTCGCCGAGCAGGCCGGGGTGTCGGTCCTGGCGCTCGCCGCCGACCTGGTCAACCAGTCCGCGTCGGACGAGATCTCCGCACTCGCCCGCGGCTTCGTCGCCGGTGCGTCGGTCCCGCCCGCGGAGCCGGTGGCCGTCCGGCTCCGGAGCACCGAGGCGGACGCCCTCGCGGGCGGTGACGCCCCGGCGGCCGCCCGCTCGATGCTGGAGCACGCGCTCCGGCCGCTCGGCGTGGCCGCCGTCGCCGTCTGGGCGGCCCACCCCGACCTCTCGCTGTCGCTGGCGGGCAGTGCCGGCTTCCACGAGGAGGAGGCCCGCCGCTGGCGTCACGTCCCACCGGGCGTGCCGACCCCGGCCCGCCGGGCCCTCGACGAGCGCTCGGCCATCGGCTACCCGACGCTCGCCGAGGCCTCGCTGCCGTCGATCGGCCAGCACGAGATCCGCGGCGGCCGGCTGGCCGTCCCGGCCGGCACCGGCGGCCGGCTCATCGGTGTCCTGGAGATCTGCTGGCACGACGCGCTGCCCGAGCAGTCCCAGTCGCTCCAGCGGCAGTTCGAGGCGCTCGCGGAGCTGGCCGCCGCCACGCTGGACTCCCGGAGCGGCCAGGAGCTCTCCGCCCCCGGCCTCGCCGACCGGGAGTTCGGCGAACTGCGGCAGCTGGTCGACGGCCTCCTCGACCCGTGCCTGGTCCTGCGGCTGTCACCCGACGGCGACGGCCACCCGCCGCACTTCGTGATCCGGCACGTCAATCCGGCCTTCGTCGACTTCGCCGGCCGGCCGACCAGTGCCATCGCGGGCACCCGCCTGCTGGAGGCGTACCCGCTGGCGGCCGAACCCGGCGGCCTGGCCGAGAAGGTCGAGCACGTCCTCGCCACCGGGGAGCCCTTCCGCACCCACGACATGCGGCTCGCCGCCGTGGTCGACGGCGTGCGGCTGACCGCCGGGGCCCGGGTGAGCATCAGCCGGACCGGCACCCACCTGGCGGTCGTCTGGCGCCTCGACGACGGCACCCCGAGGGTCGCCCGGCTGCTCCAGCACGCCCAGCGGCTCGGCCGGATCGGCGGCTTCGAGGAGAACCTGCGGACCCGCCGGATCGCCTGGAACGAGACCCTGTACGAGTTGCACGGGCTGCCGCCCACCGCGCCGCCGATCGCCCTGGACCAGCTGGCCGAGCACGCCCACCCGGACGACCGGCACACCATCGGCCGGTTCCTGCGCACCCTGCTGCACCACCGGCGTCCGGCCTCCACCGCGTTCCGCCTCCAGCGCCCCGACGGCGTCACCCGGCACATCCGCGTCGTGGCGGAGCCCGTCCCCACGCCCGGCAGCGACCTGCGGCTCGTCCGCGGCGCCTACCAGGACATCTCCGCCCAGCACTGGACGGAGGTCGCCCTGGCCGCCACCCGTGACCAGCTGGCCCAGAGCGAGCAGCAGGCCGCGGAACGCAGCCGCCTCGCCCTCCAGCTCCAGCACGCCATCATGCCGCCCGCCCGCGGCCCGCTGGACCTGCACGACCTGCGGGTCGCCGTCCGCTACCGTCCGGCCGAGAAGGGCCACCTGGTCGGCGGGGACTGGTACGACGCGCTCACCCTACCCACCGGGGACGTGCTGCTGTGCGTGGGCGACGTCGCCGGGCACGGCATCGAGGCCGCCACCGGCATGGTCGCCCTGCGCAACGCGCTGCGCGGCCTGGCCGCCACCGGTGCCGGGCCGGCCCAGCTGCTGAGCTGGCTCAACAGCGTCACCCACCACCTCACCGACAACGTCACCGCCACCGCGGTCTGCGGCCTCTACGAGCCCGGGACCCGCCGGCTCCGCTGGGCCCGGGCCGGCCATCCGCCGCCGGTCCTGCTGCGCGGCGGGCACGCGACGACCCTCCCGCAGCTGGGCGGCATCCTCCTCGGGGCGGTGGACCACGCGGACTACGCGGAGGGCGAGCTGGCCCTGGCGGCCGGGGACACCCTGGTGATGTACACCGACGGGCTGATCGAGCGTCGCGACGAGTCCCTCCAGGCGTCCCTGACCAGCCTGATGGCGCTCACCGAGCAGGCGCACAGCGGGTCGGCCGCGGGGGCCGACGGCCTGGAGGAGCACCTGGACCACCTGCTGCGGTACAGCAGCGCCGACACGGACGACGACACCTGCCTGGTCGGGGTGGCGGTCCGGTAGCCCGGGCCGCCACCGGCCTCCGGCCGGCCCGGCCGGCCCCGGTCGGTCAGGACGCGACCGACGGGCGGTACACGGTCAGCCCGGCCGGCTTCTTGGACAGCCGCAGCGCGCCGCGGGCGGGAACGCTCTCGCCGTCGACGGCGATCCGGTCGGCGTCGCCGAGGAAGTCCAGCTCCAGGGCGCTCAGCCGGGCCGTCCGGTAGACCCGGGAGCGGTGCAGGGTGCCGGACAGGAACGCGGCGGCCAGCCGGGCGCGGGCGAAGGGCCGCCCGCCGTCGACGACCCGGACGTCGAGTTCCCCGTCCGCCAGGGCGGCGCGGTGGGTGGGGGCGAATCCGGCCGGTTCGTACGCCCCGTTGCCTGCGAACAGCAGCCACAGCCGGTGCGGGCGGCCGCCGGCGTGGACGGTGACCGGTTCGGCGGTCGGCAGCAGCCTGGCGACGGCCACCGCGAGGGCCGGCCACTTGCCGAGGCGCTTCTCCAACCGCTCCCGCTCGTGGACGAGTTCGGGGTAGATGCCGAGACTGAAGGTGTTGACGAAGGTCCGGGTGCCGGTGCCGTCGGTGGCCAGTCCGAGGTCCACGCCGGCCGCGGTGCCGGCCTCGACGGCCCCGGCGGTGGCCTCGTGGGTGGTGGCGCCGAGGTCGAGCGCGAAGTGGTTGAGGGTGCCGCCGGGGAAGACCGCCAGCGGCAGGGCGCGCTCGACGGCCAGCGCCGCGGCCAGGTTGACGCTGCCGTCGCCGCCGCACACCCCGAGCGCGCCGCCGGCCCGGTCGGCCCGGTCGGCGGCCTCGGCCAGCAGCTTCGGCAGGTCGTCCTCGGGACCGCACACCCGGACGTCCGCCTCGGGCAGCAGTGCGCGCAGCTTCTCGGCCGTCTCCTCGGGACCGGGGGTGAGCGGGGAACCGTTGCCGGAGCCGGAGTTGACCACCACCGACAGGCCCAGTCCGCGCGGCAGGGCCGGGGCCGGGGAGGTGGCCGGGGCGGCCGGCGGCGGCACGTCGGAGGAGCGCGGCCACCAGCGCAGGGTCGTGGCGGCGGCGGCCGTCCCCAGCGCGGCGCCCGCCAGGACGTCGCCCGGGTAGTGCGCCCCGGTGTAGACGCGGGAGAACGCCACCGCCGCGGCGACCGGCGCGACGGCCGCTCCCAGCAGCGGGGACTCGATCGCCACGCCGGTGGCGAAGGCGGCCGCGGAGGCTGCGTGGCCGGAGGGGAAGGAGGTGGTGAAGGGCCGGCGCAGCAGCCTGCGCACCGACGGCACGCCGTCCAGCGCCGGGCGGGGCCGGCGGGTGGCGTGCTTGGCGACGGTGTTGGCGGTGGTCGAGGCGATCGCTAGCGCGCCGAGCCCGCGCAGCGCGGCGCGCCGGCCGCGGCGTCCGCCGACCGCGCCGAGGACGGCGGCGGTGCCCATCCACAGCACGCCGTGGTCGGCGGCCCGGCTCAGCCCCCGCAGCCACGGGCGGGTGCCGTGCCAGGGCGCGGCGGCGACGCGGTCGAACAGGGCCCGGTCGATGGCGTCGAGTCGTGTGGTCCCCAGTCGTGTCATCCGACGAGCCTAACCGAGGCCCCGGAACGCGGTCGGGCGCCGCCGACGGCGTGTTCGAACGGGCCCCGGTGCGGGTCCGGCCGCGGGGCCGGCGTGCTGCGCTCGGCGTGGGGTGCCGTTCGGACGCCGTCGACACCTGCCAACCGCCACCCCGGTCACGGGTGGCGCGCGCCGGGCCGGGGCCTCACCCGCGCACCGGCCCGGCGCGCCTCACCGCGCGCCTCAGCTGACGCCGGCGGCCTGAAGCGCGGCCGAGACGACCGCGGCGGTGTTCCGCTGGCCGGCCGCGTTCGGGTGGAACGGCACGTAGGGGCCGGCCGGGATCAGCGGCTCGACCCACCGGACGGACGCGCTCTTGCAGGCGTCGTGCCCGAGGCTCGGGGTGTAGGTGTCGACGTACGTGGCGCCGTTGTTCTGCGCCACCCGCTTCAGGGTGTCGTTGAGGACCTTCTCGACGTTGTTCAGGTAGACGATGTCCTTGGTGGTGATGAGGATCTGCGGCTTGCAGCTGCCGCTCGTCGGCAGGATGCTCGGGTAGCCGACGACGAAGACCTTGGCCTGCGGCGAGAGCTGGTGGATCCGCTGGACGGACGCGGCGATGTTCGGCTCGCTCGCGGCGATGGCGTCGGTGAAGGTCGACTTGTACTTGTCCGCGCACGGGGAGCCGAGGTTCAGCCAGTCGGCCGCGCCGAGGATCTCGCAGCCCTGGACGGCGGTGCTGAAGGTGTTGTTGTCGTTGCCGCCGATGCCCAGGGTGACCACCGAGGTGGCCGGGGTCAGCGCGTTGAACTGCGGCGGGGAGTCCGCCGACTGGGCGTTCGACAGGTCGGAGGTCGCGGCGCCGGAGCAGCTGACGTCGACCAGCGGCAGCCCGAGGGTCTGGGCCACGACGTGCGGGTAGTTGTCGGTGCTCTGCGCACAGGACGACGGCGTGCCCGGCGAAGCCAGGGGCAGTGTGCCGACGGCGGTGTAGGAGTCACCCAGGGCGACGTAGCCGCCTGATCCCGCCGCCTGGGCCGGGGCGGCCGCGGCCAGCGCGGTGGTGAGGGCGAGGCAGGCCGCGGCGGCGAGGCCGGCGGTCTTGATGGAGGTCATCGAGGTCTCTTCCCGTTCGAGTGACGACAGGTCAGCAGGCGGGAGGGCACCGTGGAACGTGCGATGCCCACCGCCGGGTGGCTGTGCAGGTCCCACAGGGGCTCCGGCCGGACATCCGGACGTCCGGATGCGGCAGCTGCCGTCCGCTGCGCGGTCGCATCCGGCCGAACGGCGGGAGGACTCCACGGATGCGGACCAGGACCGGCCCCTCGCCGCTGATTGTGCCTCAGATTTCTTGATCTACACGGTAGTTGCGGGAAGCAGGGGGACCCCTAAACCTTCCGTCGGGGGCCCGCGGCACGGGTGGTCACACGCCGCGGGCCCGGCCCGGTCAGGCCGGATCGGCGGCGCCGGTCGCACCGGCGCCGGCGGTCGAGGCAGCGAACAGGCTGGACACCGAGCCGTCGTCCGCGACGACGTCGCGCAGGTGCCGGAAGCCCAGCCGCCGGGACAGCGCCAGGCTAGGGGTGTTCTCCGCGCCCACCAGGCCGTACACCTCCTTGAGCCCCAGTTCCTCCCCGGAGTAGCGGATCAGCCCGCGAACCACCTCGCTGCCCAGTCCCCGGCCCCAGAACTCCGGGGCCAGCGCCGTCACCAGTTCGTGGCCGTCGACGTTCCCGGCCCGCTTCACCTCGGCGTGGCCCGCGTACGTCCCGTCCGCCCACAGGCCCCAGACGTCGAAGAGGTTCCTGGGGTAGACGTCGGACAGGATCGCCCGGAACAGCGTGCGGATGTCCGGCTCGGGCACGAGGTCCTGGCCCATCCAGCGGCACACGTCCGCGTTGCGCAGCAGGGAGACGAAGGCGTCCTCGTCGTCGGTCCGGTAGGGGATGAACTCCAGGTGTTCGGTGCGCAGCGGAGGGGTCATGGTGCTCTCCTCGGTGTTGTGGTGGTTCGGTGGTGCAGCGGCCGGACGGGGCCGGACGGCGCGTGGCGCGACCGGCGGCCCCGTCCCGACGGCCGGTCAGGCTCCGGCGTTCTCCATGCGCTCGCGCAGGCTCTTCGGGCGCATGTCGGTCCACACCTCGTCGACGTAGGCGGTGCACTCGGCTTCGGTGCCCTCCGTGCCGACGGGCTGCCAGCCGGCCGGTACCTCCAGGTCGGCGGGCCAGAGGGAGTACTGCTCCTCGTCGTTGCGCAGCACCTGGTAGCGGGTGTTCTCGTCCATGTCGGTCTCCTTCGTCATCGTCGGTCGGTGGTGGATCCGGTAGGGGTGTCGGGTGTCGTCAGCGGTCTCCCCTCGCGTGCCGGGCGATCTGCCGCAGCGCCTCGGCGAAGTCCCCGGCGGCCCGGCGCACCGCCTCGGTGTCGTGGACGGCCGGGCGGTGGTGCCAGGTGAAGGCGAGGCGGCCCGCCTGGGCGGCGCCGACCACCTCCAGCGGGTGGGAGCCGCCGTCCCCGGGGTCGTGGTCCTGGCCGAAGGAGCCGAGTTCGGCGCGGACCAGGCCGTCGCCCGCGGCCTCGGGCCTGGCGTCCCACTGGCCGAGGTAGTTGAAGACGACCTGGCCGTGGCCGGCGGCGGCGAGGCGCTCGCGGACCCCGGGCGTGCCGAAGGTGCGCAGGGCGCCGAAACCGAGGCCGTTGCCGGGCACCGCGCGCAGTCGGCGGCGGACGGCCTTCACCAGGGCGCGCCAGTCGCGGTCGGGGCCGAGGTCCGCGGGGTCGGGGACGTCGAAGCTGACGGGGTGGACGGTGGTGAACCAGCCGACCGTACGGGACAGGTCGACGCCGTCCAGCAGGTCCTCCCGGCCGTGTCCCTCCAGGTCGAGGCCGATCCGTTCCCGGCCGCTCCAGCGGGCCAGGGCGAGGGCGAGGGCGGCCAGCAGGACGTCGTTGACCCGGGTGCGGTAGGCGGCGGGGGCGGCGCGCAGCAGCGCCTCGGTGTCGGCCTCGTCGAGTTCGACGGTGACGGCCGCGGTCTCCGTGTCGCCGCCGGCGGCCGCGGTCTCCGCCTCGCCGGGCGCCGCCGGGCGTCCGGGCAGGGCCGCGCGGGCGCTCACCGCCTCCTCCCAGTACGGGAGTTCGTGGTCGAGGCCGCCCTCGGCGACGTGGCCGGCGAGCCGCCGCGCCCAGTCGCGGAAGGAGGTGCCGCGCTCCCCCAGGGTGATCGGCCCGCCCTGGACGGCCTGCCGGTGGGCGCTCTCCAGGTCGTCGCGGAGCACCCGCCAGGAGACGGCGTCGACGACGAGGTGGTGGGCGACCAGGAGCAGCAGCGCCGGGTGGTCGGGGTGGCCGGTGAACAGGGCGGCGCGCAGCAGCGGGCCGCGGGCCAGGTCGAAGCCGGCGTGCAGGTCGTCGGCGGCCTTGGCCATGGCGGCACCGGCGGCTTCGGCGCTCTGTCCGGTGAGGTCGTGGCGGAGCAGGAGGTCCTCGGCGGGGGCGGGCGGCGGGTTGAACTGGTGCCAGCCGTCCGCGTCGTGGGTGAAGCGCATCCGCAGGGCGTCGTGGTGTTCCAGCAGGGCGTCGAGGGCGGCGCGCAGCGCCTCCGGGTCGGGGTCGGTGCCGAGTTCGAGCAGGGTGGACTGGTTGAAGTGGTGGTGGGCGGTGCGCGGGGTGGTCAGGAACCACTCCTGGATGGGGGTGAGCGGCACGTCGCCGGTGACCGGGCCGTCGTCCGCGCGTTCGGTGGCGGTGCGGACGACGGTGGCCAGTTCGGCCACGGTCTGGTGGCTGAACAGGTCGCGGGTGGCCAGGTGCAGGCCGTCCCCGCGCAGCCGGGACACCACCTGCATGCTGAGGATGGAGTCGCCGCCGAGCAGGAAGAAGTTGTCGTCGGCGCCGACCGCCTCCAGGCCGAGGACGTCGGCCCAGATCCGGGCGATCCGGCGTTCGGTGTCGGTCCCGGGAGCCCGGCCGGGCCCGGTGATCGGCTGGGCAGGTCCGGGGTCGGGCAGGGCCCGCCGGTCGAGCTTGCCGTTGGGGGTGAGCGGGAGCCGGTTCAGCGGGACGAAGGCCGCGGGGACGAGGTGCGGTGGCAGCGACTCGGCGAGGTGGAGCCGCAGTTCGGCGGCGGGTGCGCCTTCGGCGGGGTCCGCGGGGACGACGTGGGCGACCAGCCGTCCGCCGCCGGGGCCGTCGGCGCGGACGGTGACGACGGCGTCGCGGACCAGCGGGCTGCCGCGCAGGGCGCTCTCGATCTCGCCCGGTTCGATCCGGAAGCCGCGGAGCTTGATCTGCTCGTCGGCGCGTCCGGCGAACCGCAGTTGCCCGTCGGCGTCGCGGCGGGCGAGGTCGCCGGTGCGGTACATCCGGGTGCCGGGGGCGCCGTGCGGGTCGGCGAGGAAGCGCTGGGCGGTGAGGCCGGGGCGGCCGAGGTAGCCGCGGGCGAGGCCGGGGCCGGCCAGGTAGAGCTCTCCGGTGATGCCGGGCGGCACCGGCCGCAGGGCGATGTCCAGGACGTACGCGCGGGTGGCGCCGCTGGGCCGGCCGATCGCGGGGCTGCCGGTGCCGGGGGCGAGCGGTCCGGTCCAGGTGGCGACCACGGTGGCCTCGGTGGGGCCGTAGGAGTTGACCATCCGGCGGCCGGGGGCCCAGGTGTCGACCAGGTCGGCCGGGCAGGCCTCGGCGCCGACCACCAGGGTGCGCAGCCCTGGCAGGGCGGCGGCGGTCTCCGGTTCCATGGTGGCCAGCGCGGCCGGGGGGATCAGGGTGTGGCTGATCCGGCGGACGGCCAGCACCTCGGCGAGCCGTTCGCCGACCAGCGGGCCCTCCTCCCCGGTGACCAGCGCGGCCCCGGAGAGCAGGGAGGTGCAGAGTTCCAGGAC
The DNA here is from genome assembly GCF_055607525.1 of Kitasatospora sp. NPDC036993. NCBI lineage: Bacteria > Bacillati > Actinomycetota > Actinomycetes > Kitasatosporales > Streptomycetaceae > Kitasatospora > Kitasatospora sp. NPDC036993. The sequence goes on from NZ_JBVJRP010000005.1 coordinate 469,735, forward strand.
GGAGGCGTCGAAGCTGGGCGAGGCGAACTGGAGCACCCGGTCGCCGGGGCCGACGGCGTACTGCTCGGCGGCGGCCGCGGCGAAGACGGCGAGGCCGGTGTGGGTCACCTGGACGCCCTTGGGCGTGCCGGTGGAGCCCGAGGTGTAGATGACGTAGGCCGGGTGGGCGGGGGTGAGGGCGGCGCCGCGGTCGGCGTCGGTGGGCGCGGTGTCCGGCCCCTCGGCGGCCCACACCAGGGCCGGGTCGTCGAGCAGCAGGTGCGCTCCGGCGTCGCGGACCATGAACTCCCGCCGGGGCGCCGGGTAGTCGGGGTCGACGGGGAGGAAGGCGCCGCCGGCCTTGGCGACGGCGAGCTGGGCGACGACCATGGCCGCCGAGCGGGGCAGCGCGAGGGCGACCAGCCGCTCCGGTCCGACGCCACGCCCGATCAGGTGGTGGGCCAGCCGGTTGGCGGCCCGGTCCAGTTCGGCGTAGCTGAGCTCCCGTTCGCCGTCGAGCAGCGCGGGCGCCCCTGGGGTGCGGGCGGCCTGGCGTTCGAACAGGGCGGGCAGGGTGGCCTCGGCGACCGGGCGGAAGGTGCCCCGGGGGTCGGCGGGCGGCGTGTCCTGGCCGGCCAGCGGCAGCGCGCCGACGGCGCGCTCCGGGTCCCGGGCGACGGCGGTGAGCAGGGCGGCGAGCTGGCCGGCCATCCGTTCGACGGTGGCCGGGTCGAACAGGTCGGTGTTGTAGGTGAGCAGGCCGTGCAGCGCGCCGCCCTCGGCCTCGGCGAACTCCAGCACCAGGTCGAAGGCCGTCCGGGTGCTGTCGGTCTCGATGTCGCTCACGTCGAGGCCCGGCAGGTCGAGGTCGGCGGACGGGGTGTTCTGGAGTACGACGAGGACCTGGAAGAGCGGGCTGCGGCTGGTGTCGCGTACCGGCTGGACCTCGTCGACCACCTTCTCGAAGGGCACGTCCTGGTGGGCGAAGGCGTCCAGGACGGTCTGCCGCACCTCGCCGAGGAACGCGGCGAAGGGCTGCGCGGGGTCGACCCGGGAGCGCAGCGCCAGGGTGTTGACGAAGAACCCGACGAGCTGCTGGACCTCGGGCCGGTCGCGGCCGGAGGTGACGGTGCCGACGGTGATGTCGGTGTCCCCGCCGAGCCGGGCCAGGTAGGCCTGGGCGGCGGCGACCAGGGTGGTGAACAGGGTGGTTCCGCGCTCCCGGCCGGCCAGGGCCAGCCGGCGGGCGGTGTCGGCGGGCAGCTCCAGCCGGGCGGTGGCGCCGTTGCTGGTGCGCACCGCGGGCCGGGGCCGGTCGGTGGGCAGCCGCAGCGGTACGACGCCGTCCAGCCGGCGCCTCCAGTAGCCGAGCTGTTCCCCGGCGGGGGCGCCTTCGGTGCGCTGCCAGTGGGCGTAGTCGGCGTACTGGACCGGCAGTGGCGCCAATTCGGCGTCCTCGGAGCCGAGTTCGGCCCGGTAGAGGTGGGCCAGGTCGGTGAGCAGTACGGCGGTGGACCAGCCGTCGGTGACGATGTGGTGCAGGGTCAGCGCCAGCACGTGGTCGCCGTCGGCGGGCCGGGCCAGGGCGGCGCGCAGCAGCGGGCCGCGGCGCAGGTCGAAGGGGCGGGCGCGTTCGGCGGCGAGCAGGTCGCGCAGCGCCCGTTCCCGGTCTTCCGGCGGCAGTGCGGAGAGGTCGTGCAGGGGCAGCGGGACGTCCCGCGGCGGGTGGACGAGCTGGACGCCGTGGCCGTCGACGCTGTCGAAGGTGGTGCGCAGCGACTCGTGGCGGGCCGCCAGGGCGGTCAGGGCCGCGCCGAGCGCGCCGGGGTCGAGGCTGCCGCGCAGCCGCAGCGCGAGCGCGGTGACGTACTCGGCGCCGCCGGGGGCGAACTCCTCCAGGAACCAGAGCCGTTGCTGGGCGTGGGACATCGGGGCGGCGCCCTCGCGGGCGACCGGGCGCACCGGTGGGCGCGCCGGGGCGGCGGGCTCCGAGGTGAGCAGCCGGGCGAGGCCGGCCGGGGTGGGGTGGTCGAAGACGGCGCGGGGGCCGAGGTCGGTGCCGAAGGCCTCGGCCAGCCGGGCGGCGAGCCGGATGCTGAGGATGGAGTCGCCGCCGAGTTCGAAGAACCCCTCCGCCATGCCGGGCGGGCGGATGCCGAGGACCTCGGCGAAGACCTCGGCGGTGCGGCGTTCGGCCTCGGTGCGCGGTTCGACCCGGGCCCGTCCGCCGCCGGGCTCCCGCTCCGGCGCCGGGAGGGCGGCGCGGTCGACCTTGCCGTTGCGGCTGAGCGGGAGGGCGGCGAGCGGGACGAAGGCGGCCGGGACGAGGTAGTCGGGCAGTGCGCGGGCGGCGAAGGCCCGCAGCTCCTCCGGGTCGACGGGGCCGACCGGGTAGGCGACCAGCCGGCGGGCGCCGGGCCGGTCCTCGCGGACCACCACGGCGACGTCGGTGACCAGCGGGTGGGCGGCGAGCGCGGACTCCACCTCGCCGGGCTCGACCCGGAAGCCGCGGATCTTCACCTGGTCGTCGGCGCGGCCGAGGAACTCGACGGTGCCGTCGGTGCGGCGCCGGGCGAGATCCCCGGTGCGGTACATCCGGGCGCCGGGCGGGCCGGCCGGGTCGGCGAGGAAGCGGGCCGCGGTGGCGCCGGGCCGGCCGAGGTAGCCGCGGGCCACACCCTCGCCGGCCACGTACAGTTCGCCCGCGCAGCCCGGCGGGACGGGCCGCAGCCGCCGGTCCAGGACGTGCACCCGGCGGTCGTCCAGCGGCCGGCCGATCGGCACGGTGTCGGGCACCGCCGTCGCGTCGGGCAGGGCGTGGGCGGTGGCGAAGGTGGTGGTCTCGGTGGGGCCGTAGCCGTCCACCACGGTCAGCCCGGGGCAGGCGGCCAGGACCCGGCGCACGGCGGCGGCGGGCACCACGTCCCCGCCGGTCCACAGGGTGCGCAGGCCGGTGAAGCAGTCCGGCGCGTCCTGGGCGAGCAGCCGGAACAGCCCGGCGGTGAGCCAGAGCGCGGTCGGCCCGTCCGGTCCGGCGAGCCGGCGCAGCAGCGTGGCGTCCACCGGTCCTTCGGGGGCGACGAGCACGCAGCCGCCGTTCAGCAGCGGCGCCCACACCTCGAAGGTGGCGGCGTCGAAGGCGACCGGCGAGTGCAGCAGCACCCGGGCGCAGCGGCCGTCGGTGAAGCGGCTGTCGGTGGCGAGCGAGGCCACGTCGCGGTGCCGGACGGCGACGGCCTTGGGCTCGCCGGTGGAGCCGGAGGTGTACATCACGTACGCGAGCCGGTCGGGGTCGGCGGGCGGCAGTGCGGGCGCGGTCGGCCCGGCCGGTTCGTCGCGTACGGCGGCGACCTGCCCGGCGGTCAGCAGCAGGCCCGCGCCGGCCCGGTCGAGCAGGGTGCGGCGGCGTTCCTCGGGGGCGCGCCGGTCGACGGGCAGGTAGGCGCCGCCGGCCTTGAGGACGGCCAGCTGGGCGACGACGAGTTCGGCGCCGCGGTCCATCGTCAGGGCCACCCGGCCCTCGGGGGCCAGGCCGTCGGCGAGCAGCCGGGCGGCCAGCCGGTCGGACCAGTCGTCCAGGCCGCGGTAGCTCAGTTCGCGCCCGCCGTCGCGCACGGCGGGGGCGTCCGGGGTCTGGCGGACCCGCTCGGCGAAGACCGGCAGCGGGCTGCCCGGCGCCGGCGGGCGGGCGGTGGTGTGCCAGGAGGCCAGCAGCGCGCGGTCGGCCGGGGTGAGCGGGTCCAGCGCGGCGAGGTCGCCGTCCAGGCCGTCGGCGAGGGCGGCCAGCAGCAGGGCGAGGCGGTCGGCGGCGTCCCCGGCCGTGCGCCGGTCGAAGAGCGCGGGGTCGTACGCCAGGTCGAAGGCGAGCTGCCCGCTCAGGTGGGCGCGCAGGCACCAGGGGAAGGTGGTCGCGTCGTCGGCGCGCACCTCGGCGACCCGGACGCCGGTTCGGTCGGCGGCGGACTCGTCGACGGGGTAGTTCTCGAACACCACCATGCTGTCGAACAGCGGTTCCCCGGCGGGCAGTTCGCTCAGGGTCTGGATCCGGTGCAGCGCCAGGTGGTCGTGGCGGCGGCCGTCGCTCTGCCGGTCCTGGAGGTCGCGCAGCCAGGGCAGTACGCCGGTCGCGGGGATCTGTACCCGCGCCGGCACGGTGTTGATGAACAGGCCGATCATCGTCTCGACGCCGGGCAGTTCGGCCGGGCGCCCGGAGACGGTGGTGCCGAAGACCACGTCCCCGGTGCCGCCGTAGCGGGCCAGCAGCAGCGCCCAGGCGCCCTCGACCAGGGTGTTGACGGTCAGTCCCGCGGCCGCGGCCCGTGAGCGCAGCCGGTCGGAGAGGGCCTCGTCCAGGGTGCGGTGGACGGCGGCGGTGGAGCGGGCCCGGTGGGCTCCGCCGGGCCCGCGGTCGTAGGGCAGCGCGGTCCGTTCGGTGAACCCGGCCAGGGCGTCGGTCCAGTGGTCCTCGGCGGCCTGCCCGTCCTGTTCGCGCAGCCAGGCCAGGAAGTCCGCGAACGGGCGCCGGACGGGGCGGGGGGCCTGCGGTCCGCCGGTCAGCGCGGCGTACTCCTCGCAGACCTCGGTGAGCAGCTGGCCGGTGCTCCAGCCGTCCAGGATCACGTGGTGGGTGGACCAGAGCAGCAGCACCTCGTCGTCGGGCAGCGCGGCCAGGGTCAGCCGGGTGAGCGGGGCGGTGCCCAGGTCCATCCCGGTGGCGCGCTCCTCGGCGAGCAGCCGCTCGGTCTCCGCGCCCAGCTGCCCGGGCGTCAGCGCGCGCCGGTCGAGCTGCCGGACGGGCAGCGCGGCGTGCCGGGCGACCACCTGGACGGGGTGCGGCAGGCCGCGCCAGTGCACGGCGGTGCGCAGCGCGGGGGTGCGGTCGGCGACCAGCTGCCAGGCCTCGGCGAAGGCCGCCGGGTCGGCGACGCCGGCCAGCCGCACCGCGATCCGGTCCACGTAGGCGCCGTCCTCGCCGACCAGGCCGTGGAACAGCATGCCGGACTGGAGCGGGGTGAGCGGCAGCACGTCCTCGGTGTCGCGGCCGTCGCCGACCAGGCCGTCCAGCCGCTCCTGGTCGAGGCCGGCCAGCGGGAAGTCCGACGGGGTGCGCCCGCCGGCGCCGGGGCTCGCGCAGTGCTCGGCCAGCTCGCGCAGCGCCCGGAGGGTCTGCTCGGCGAGGTCCCGGACGGTCGCCTCGTCGTAGACGGCCGGGGGGTACGTCCAGCCCAGTTCGAGCCGGCCGTCCTGGACCGCCCCGACGACGTCCAGCAGGTAGGGGCGGGGCTCGTCGGGGTCGGTGTCCCGCCCGGCCGGGGGCAGCGAGCCGCGCAGCAGCCCGTCGGCGCCGGCGCGGGTGTCCCACTGGCCGTGGTAGTTGAAGCCGACCTGCGGTGCGGCGGCGCCGTCCGGCAGGGCGGACGGGCGCAGCTGCCGCAGCGCGCCGTGGCTGAGGCCGCGCAGCGGGACGGCGCGCAGCTGTTCCTTGACCGAGCGCAGGGTGTCGTGCCAGCCGGCCTCGGGGTCGACGCGCAGCGCGAGCGGGAACTCGGCGGTGAACCAGCCGACCGTCCTGGACAGGTCGAGGCCGGGGAACAGGTCCTCGCGGCCGTGGCCCTCCACGCCGATCGGCACCGTCGCCCGGCCGCACCAGCGGGCCAGGGTGCGGCCGAGGGCGCTGAGCAGCACGTCGTTGACCTGGGTGCGGTAGACGGCGGGCACCTCGCGCAGCAGCGCCCCGGTGGTCCGTTCGTCGAGCGTCACGGTGAGGGTGGCGGCGGTGCCGTGGGTGTTGGGCCCGGGCCGTCCCGCGGGCAGGGCGGCCGGGGCCTCGCCGGTGCGGGTCCAGTACGGGATGTCGCCGTCCAGGGCGCCGGAGCGGGTGTGCCGCTCCAGCCGGGTGGCCCACCGGCCGTGGGAGGTGCCGGGCTCGGGCAGCCGGACGGGTGCGCCGGTGCGGGCCGCGCGGTAGGCCGCTTCGAGGTCGGCCAGCAGGACGCGCCAGGAGACGCCGTCCACGGCGAGGTGGTGGACGGTCAGGACGAGCTGGGCGGGCCGTCCTTCGCCGCCGTCGAAGTGCAGGGCGCGCAGCATCCGCCCCTCGACCGGGTCGAGGGAGCGCTGGGCCTCCTCGGCGGCGCGCTGCACCGCGTCCTCGGCGCCGTCCCGGTGGTGGGTGAGGATGCCGTCCGGTGCCTGGTCCAGGACCTCCTGGCGCCAGCCGGCCTCGCCGTGGCGGAAGCGGGTGCGCAGCGCCGGGTGGTGTCCGGCCAGGGCGAGCACGGCGCCGCGCAGGGCGGCCGGGTCGGTGTCCGGGGCCAGCGCCAGCCGCTGGGTCATGGTGAAGCGCAGCGGGTCGCCGGGCCGGCGGCCGTCGAGGTACCAGTGCTGGATCGGGGTGAGCGGCGCCTCGGCGGGCTCGGCCTCCTCGGCGGCCGCCGGGGACGACGTTCCGGCGCACAGGGCGAGTTCGGCGACGTTCTGGTAGCGGAAGACGTCCTTGGTGGTGAGCGCGAGCCCGGCGGCGCGGGCCCGGGAGACGATCTGGATGCTGAGGATGGAGTCGCCGCCGAGCGCGAAGAAGTTGTCCCTGGCGCCGACCCGCTCCACGCCGAGCACCTCGGCCCAGATGGCGGCGAGCCGCTGCTCGGTGCCCGGGCGGGGTGCGACGTAGGGGGTGGTGCGGTCCGGCTGGGCGGGCGGGGCGGGCAGGGCGCGCCGGTCGGTCTTGCCGCTGGTGGTGCGCGGGATGCGGGCCAGCGGGACGAAGGCGGTGGGCACCAGGTGGTCGGGCAGGGTGCGGCGCAGCCAGGTCCGCAGGTCCTCGGCGGGCGGCACCCGGTCGCCGGCCGGCACCGGGTAGCCGACCAGCATGGTGCGGCCGCCCTGTTCACGGGCGGCGACGGCGCAGTCGGCGACGTCCGGGTGGGTCAGCAGCGCGGCCTCCACCTCGCCGGGCTCGATCCGGAAGCCGCGGATCTTGACCTGGGCGTCGGCCCGGCCGAGGAACTCCAGCTGCCCGTCCGCCGCCCGGCGGGCCAGGTCCCCGGTGCGGTACATCCGGGCCCCGGGCGGGCCGTAGGGGTCGGCGAGGAAGCGGGCGGCGGTCAGCCCCGGCCGGTTCAGGTAGCCGCGGGCGACCTGCTCGCCGCCCAGGTACAGCTCCCCCGGTGTGCCGGGCGGCACCGGGCGCAGCGCGCCGTCGAGCACGTGGGCGCTGAGGTTGCGGCCGGGCCGGCCGATCACCGGGCGCTCGGGGTGGTCGGCGCAGCGGGTGTAGGTGGCGTCGACGGTGCACTCGGTGGGCCCGTACAGGTTGTACGCGGTGACGCCGTACTCGGCGTGCGCGGCGGCCAGTTCCCGCCAGGTGGCGGCGGGGACGGCCTCGCCGCCGACCAGCAGCAGGCGCGGGTGGTGCGGGGCGGCGGCGAGCAGTCCGGCGGCGGTGAGTTCGCGCAGGTAGGACGGGGTCACGTTGACGACGTCGAGGCGCTGTTCGACGATCCGGGCGCAGAAGGCCTGCGGGTCGAGCCTGACGTCCTCGTCGATCAGGTGGAGTTCCTGGCCGTACGCCAGCAGCAGCGGGCCCAGCCAGCTGGTGTCGAAGGAGAAGGAGGCGCTGAGCGCGGCCCGCAGCCGGCCGCCGTCGGCGGTGTGCGGGGCGAGCAGCCCCTCGCGGTGGTCGCGGCAGAGGTTGACCAGCTGGCGGTGTTCGACGAGCACGCCCTTGGGCCGGCCGGTCGAGCCCGAGGTGTGGATGAGGTAGGCGGGGTGCCCGGGCAGCAGCGGGGCGGTCCGCTCGGTGTCGGTCAGGTCGTGGCCCGCCAGGTCGTCCCAGGGCACCTCGCGCAGGGTCCGCCCGGTCAGCACGGTGTGCGGCCGGGTGTCGTCGAGCAGCAGGGCGGCCCGTTCGGCGGGCAGGTCCGGGTCGACGAACTGGACGGCGGCGCCCGCCTTGAGCACGGCGAGCAGCGCGACCGGCAGGTCCGAGGTGCGCGGCAGCCGGACGGCGACCACCTGTTCGGGGCCCGCGCCGAGGGCGGCCAGGTGGCGGGCGAGCCGGTTGGCCCTGGCGTTGAGGGCGGCGTAGTCCAGGGTGGCGTCCCCGGCGACCAGTGCGGTGGCGTCCGGGGTGCGGGCGGCCTGCTCCTCGAACAGGGCGGTGAAGGTGGTGCCGGGACCCGGCAGGGGTTCGCCGAGTCCCTGCCGCAGCACCTCGCGGCGCTCGTCGTCCGTCATCAGCGGCAGCGCGCCGACGGCCGTCCGCGGTGCCTCGGCGACGGCCGCCAGCAGGGTGGCCAGCCGGCCGGTCAGCTGTTCGGCGGTGCGGGCGTCGAACAGCCCGGTGTCGTACTCCAGGTAGCCGGTGAGGCCGCCGTCGTGCTCGGCGAAGTCGAAGGAGAGGTCGAAGGTGGCGTTGCGGACCGGCGGGGTGACCGGCTCCACCGTCAGTCCCGGCAGCCGGGGCGCCTCGGCGCCGAGGTTGTGCAGCGCCACCATGACCTGGAACAGCGGGGTGCGGCTGGTGTCGCGCTCCGGCTGGAGGGTGTCCACCAGCCGTTCGAAGGGCACCTCCTGGTGGGCCAGGGCGTCCAGGACGGTGTGCCGGGTGGCGGTCAGCAGTTCGTGGAAGGTGAGCTCGGGGCGGATGTCGCCGCGCAGCACCAGGGTGTTGACGAACATCCCGACCACGTCGTGGAGTTCGCCCTGCTCGCGGCCGGAGGTGACGGTGCCGACGGCGACGTCCCGCTGCCCGGACCAGCGGGACAGCAGCACCTGGCAGGCGGCCAGCAGGACGGTGTAGAGGGTGCCGTCGGCCTCCCGGGCGCGCTCGCGCAGCCTGGCGGTCAGCCCGGCGGGCAGCGTGAAGGTGACCAGCGCGCCCGCCCTGCTCCGGATCGCCGGGCGCGGCCGGTCGGTGGGCAGTTCCAGCGGGGCCAGGCCGGCCAGGGTCCGGCGCCAGTGGTCGAGGTCGGCCTCGGCGGCGGCGGTGCGGGTGCGCTGCCAGGCCGCGTAGTCGGCGTACCTGACGGGCAGCGCGGGCAGCCGTGGCGGGCGCCCTTCGAGGGCGGCGGCGTACAGCTCGCCGAGGTCGCGGCCCAGGACGCCCATCGACCAGCCGTCGGTGGCGATGTGGTGCACGGCCAGGACCAGGACGTGCTCCCGTTCGGCCGGCCGGAGCAGGTGGGCGCGCAGCACGGGGCCGGCCGCGAGGTCGAAGGGGGTGGCGGCGATCCGCTCCAGCCGGGCGTCCAGGTCCGCCGGGAGGACGTCCTCGCCGGGCAGGTCCACGGGGTGCGGCGGGTGCACCACCTGCCGGGCCCGGCCGTCGCGTTCGGCGTAGGTGGTGCGCAGCGCCTCGTGCCGGGCGACCAGGGCGTCCAGGGCGCCGCCCAGCGCCGCCCGGTCGAGGGCGCCGCGCAGCCGCAGCACCGCCAGCGAGGTGTACTCGGTGCTGCCGGGCTCGAAGCGGTCGAGGAACCAGAGGCGCTGCTGGGCGTGGGAGAGCGGCGGTTCGGCGGACGGGTCGGCGGCGGGGATGAGGGGCCGTGAGGTGTCGGGGGCCGGCTCGCCGAGCGCCTCGGCGAGGTCGGCGAGCACGGGGTGGGTGAACAGCAGCCGGGGCGAGAGGTCGGCGGAGCCGAAGGCGGCGCGCAGCCTGGCGGTGACCCGCACGGCGAGGATGGAGTCTCCGCCGAGGGCGAAGAAGTCGTCCTCGGCGCCGATCGCTCCGGTGTCCAGGACCTCCGTCCAGGCCTCGGCGACCAGCCGCTCGGCGCGGGTGCGGGGCGCGGTGCGCTCGCCGCCCGCGGCGAAGCCGTCCGGGCCCGGCACCGGCAGGGCGCGCCGGTCGAGCTTGCCGTTGGGGGTGAGCGGCAGGGCGGCCAGCGGGACGTAGGCGGCGGGCACCAGGTAGGCGGGCAGCAGCCGCTCCAGGTGGGCGCGCAGGTCGGCGGCGGACGGCGGCCGGGCCGGGTCGTCGCCGACGAGGTGGGCCACCAGCCGGCGGGTGCCGGAGGCGTCCTGGTGGACGCCGACGGTGGCCAGGGCCACGCCCGGGTGGGTCTGGAGGGCGGCCTCGATCTCGCCGGGTTCGATCCGGTAGCCGCGGATCTTGACCTGCTGGTCGGCGCGGCCGAGGTAGCGCAGGGTGCCGTCGGCCTGCCGGCGGGCCCGGTCGCCGGTGCGGTACATCCGGGTGCCGGGGGCGCCGAACGGGTCGGCGGTGAAGCGGCCGGCGGTCAGCCCGGGGCGGTTGAGGTAGCCGCGGGCCAGGCCCTCCCCCGCCACGTACAGTTCGCCGACCGCGCCGGGGGGCACCGGGGCGAGGTCGCCGTCGAGCAGGTACAGCCGCAGGTCGGCGATGCCGGTGCCGATCGGCCCGGGGCCGCCGGCGGTGGCGGTGACGGTGGCGCGGTCCAGGGCGGCGTGGGTGACGTGCACGGTGGTCTCGGTGATGCCGTACATGTTCACCAGGCGCGGCGCGTCGTCGGGGTGGCGCCGGTACCAGCCGGCGAGCCGGCTGACGTCCAGCGCCTCGCCGCCGAAGACCACCGTGCGCAGCGCCAGCCTGCTTGCCAGTTCGGGGTGTTCGGCGTCGGCGCGGGCCAGCTGGTGGAACGCGGACGGGGTCTGGTTGAGGACGGTGACCCGCTCGTCGGCGAGCAGCCGCAGGAAGTCCTCCGGGGAGCGGGCGGTGTCCTCGGGCACCACGACGAGCCGGCCGCCGTGCAGCAGCGGGCCCCACAGCTCCCAGACCGAGAAGTCGAAGGTGTAGGAGTGGAACAGCGTCCAGACGTCGTCGGCGCCGAAGCCGAACAGCTCCCTGGTCTGCTCGAACAGCCGCACCACGTTGGCGTGCGGCACCACCACGCCCTTGGGGCGGCCGGTGGAGCCCGAGGTGAAGATGGCGTAGGCGGGGCTGTCGGGCAGCGGGCGCCGGCCGGGGGCGAGCGGGCCCGCGGGGCGCCGGGCCAGGTCGGCGCGCACCCCGGGGTGGGCGAGGGCGAGGACGGGGATGTCGACGCCGGCCGGCTCGTCGAGGGTCACCAGGGCCACCGGGGCGGCGTCGCGCAGCAGTTCGGCGCGGCGTTCGGCGGGCAGGCCCGGGTCGAGCGGCAGGTAGGCCGCGCCGGTCTTGAGGACGGCGAGGACGGCCACCACCAGGTCGGTGGTGCGGGGCAGCGCGAGGGCGACGTACCGCTCGGGGGCGGCGCCGTACTCGGCCAGCCGGTGGGCGAGCCGGCCGGCCCTGGCGTCCAGTTCGGCGTAGTCGAGGTGCTCCGCGCCGCAGCTGACGGCCCGGGCGTGCGGGGTGCGGGCGGCCTGGGCCTCGAACAGCTCGGGCAGGGTGTGCCGGGGCCGGCCCTGGGCGGTGCCGTTCCGGTCGACGAGCAGCCGGTGCCGCTCCTCGGCGGTGGTCCAGGCGAGTTCGCGCAGCGGGCGGTCCAGGCCGGCGGCCAGGCCGGTGAGCAGCAGCCGGAGCCGTTCGGCGAGGGCCTGGACGGTCGCCGCGTCGAACAGGTCGGGGTCGTAGGCGAGGTCGAAGCCGACCTGGCCGCCCTGGTAGGCGCGCAGCACCAGCGGGAAGTTGGTGGTGTCCCGGGAGGAGACCTCGGCCAGCCGCACCCCGGTGCCGGCGGCGCGGGCGTCGTCGAAGGGGTAGTTCTCGAAGGCGACGATGCTGTCGAACAGCGCGCTGCCGGCGGGGACGTCGCTGTAGCCGGTGAGTTCGGCGAGCGAGACGGCGGCGTGCCGGCGGGCCTCGGCCTGGCCGTCCTGGAGGTCGCGCAGCCAGTCGGCGGCGGTGCGGGCGCCGTCCACCGTGACCCTGGTGGGCAGGGTGTTGATGAACATGCCGATCATCGACTCGACGCCGGGCAGCTCCTCGGGGCGGCCGGACACGGTGGTGCCGAACAGCACGTCGGGCTCGCCGCTGTAGCGGGACAGCAGCAGCGCCCAGGCGCCCTGCACCACGGTGCCGAGGGTCAGCCCGGACTGCCGTGCGGCGCTGGCCAGTCGGTCGGAGACCTGCTCGGACAGGGCGGCGCTGTGGCTGCCCGCAGAGCGGGCCCGGTGGGCCTCCCGGCGGACCCGGTCGGCCGGGAGCGGGGTGGCGGTGGCGAAGCCGTCCAGGACGGACCGCCAGTGGGTGCGGGCGGCCCCGGTGTCCTGCTCGGACAGCCAGCGCACGTAGTCGGCGAAGGGCCGGCGCACCGCCGGGACGGGGGCGCCGCCGGTGGTGAGCGCCGCGTACTCGGCGAACACGTCGGTGAGCACCTGGGCGAGGCTCCAGCCGTCCAGGATCAGGTGGTGGGAGGTCCAGAGCAGCTGGAGCCGGGCCTCGGGCAGCCGGACCAGGGTGAGCCGGGTGAGCGGGGCGGTGGCGATGTCCAGGCCGAGCGCGAGGTCCTCGGCGCGCAGCCGGGCCAGCCGCTCGGCGCGCTCGGCCGGGGCGGCGGCCCGCAGGTCGAGGTGGGTCACCGGCAGCCGGACGGCGCGGCGCACCACCTGGAGCGGGGCGGGGACGCCCTCCCAGACGACGCCGGTGCGCAGCGCGGGGGTGCGGTCGGCGACCCGCTGCCAGGCCAGCGCGAGGGCTTGCGGGTCGGCGACGCCCTCCAGCAGCAGGGCGGCCTGGTCGAGGTAGACGTCGTCGGGGCCGCCGACCAGGCGGTGGAAGAGCATGCCCTCCTGGAGCGGGGTGAGCGGCAGCAGGTCCTCGACGTCCCGGCCGTCGCCGACCAGCCGGTCCAGCGCGGCCTGGTCGAGGCCGGCCAGCGGGTAGTCGGAGGGGGTGCGGCCGCCGGCGCCGGGGGCGGCGCAGTGCTCGACGATGCCGGTCAGGGCGGCGGTGGTCGCCCCGGCCAGGGCCCGGACGGTCTCCTCCCGGTGCACCCGGTCGCTGTAGTGCCAGGTGAGTTCCAGGGCGCCGTCGGCGACCACGGCGGAGACGTCCAGCAGGTGGTCGAGCGGCTCGTCCGGGGCGAGGTCGCGGCCCGGGGCCTGCCCGGCGGGGGCGAAGTCGCCGGCCGCGGGGGCGGTCCACTGTCCGTGGTAGTTGAAGCAGACCTGCGGCAGCGGGACGTCCCGCAGGGCCGCGGCGCCCTCCGAGGGCGAGCCGAGCCTGGCCAGCGCCTCGTAGCCGAGGCCGCGGCGGGGCACGGCGCGCAGCCGCTCCTTGACCCGCTTGAGGGTGGCGGCCCAGTCCGCGTCCCCGGGCAGCTCCAGGGTGACGGGGTACTGGGTGGTGAACCAGCCGACGGTGCGGGAGAGGTCGAGGTCGTCGAAGAGCTCCTCGCGGCCGTGGCCCTCCAGGGCGACGGTGACCCGGCCGCTGCCGGTCCAGTCGGCCAGGGCCCGGCCCAGCGCGCTGAGCAGCACGTCGTTGACCTGGGTGCGGTAGACCTCGGGGACCTTGCGCAGCAGCGCCTCGGTGGTGGCCGGGTCGAGCCGGGTGCGCAGGGTGCGCACCGAGCCGGCCGTGGGGGTGCCGGGCAGGTCGACGGGCAGCGGCTCGGCGGGGGTGGCGGTCTCGGCGGTCCAGTACGGCAGGTCCTCGTCCAGGCCGCCGGCCCCGACCAGTTCGGCGAGCCGGTGCGCCCAGTCGGTGAACGCGGTGGGCTCGGGCTCCGGCCGCGGAGTGCCGCCCCCGGCGGCCTGCCGGTAGGCCTGGTGCAGGTCGGCGAGCAGCACCCGCCAGGAGACGCTGTCCACGGCGAGGTGGTGGGCGGTCAGGAAGAGCCGGGGCCGTTCCTCGCCGCCGGTCCTGAACAGGACCGCGCGCAGCAGGGTGCCGGCGGCCGGGTCCAGCTCGGCGCGGGCGGCCTCGGCGGCCCGCGCCGAGCTGGACCCGGGGTCCTCGCCGGGGGCGGGCGGGTCGAGCCGGGTGAGGAGCGGTCCGGCGTCGGCGGCCGGCTCCTGACGCCGGCCGGCGCCGGCCGGGGTGAAGCGGGTGCGCAGCGCCGGGTGGGCGGCGACCAGCGCGTCCAGCGCCCGTTCCAGGGCCGGTTCGTCGAGCCGGTGCGGCAGGTCGAGCAGCATCGACATGGTGAAGTGCCGCAGCGGGCCGTGGGCGGCGAAGAACCACTCCTGGACCGGGGTGAGCGGGGCCGGCCCGGCCTCCCGGCGGCGCTCGACGGCGGCCGGCGCCCCGGCGGTGCGGGCCGCGGCGGCCAGGTCGGCGACGGTCTGGTGGCGGAAGACGTCCTGGGAGCCGATCCGCAGCCCGGCGGCGCGGGCCCGGGAGACGGCCTGGATGCTGAGGATGGAGTCGCCGCCGAGTTCGAAGAAGTTGTCGGTGACGCCGACCCGCGGCACGCCCAGCACCTCGGCCCAGATCGCCGCGAGGGTCTCCTCCTCGGGGGTCCGCGGGGCGGTGAACCCGCCTTCCCCGGCGTCGGTTCCGGGGGCGGGCAGGGCGCGGCGGTCCAGCTTGCCGCTGGTGGTGAGCGGCAGCGCGTCGAGCACGGTGAAGGAGGACGGCACCAGGTGGTCGGGCAGCACCCGGCGCAGGGCGGCGCGCAGTTCGGCGGCGGGGCGGGCGGCGCCGTCGGTGAAGACCAGGTAGGCGGCCAGCCGGGCGTGGCCGTGGACGTCCGGCACGGCGAGGACGGCGGCGCCCGCGACGCCGGGCAGGTCGAGCAGGGCGGCCTCGACCTCGCCGGGTTCGATCCGGTGGCCGCGCACCTTGACCTGGTCGTCGGCGCGCCCGAGGTACTCCAGGCGCCCGTCGGCCGTCCAGCGGGCGAGGTCGCCGGTGCGGTACATCCGGGTGCCGGGCGGGCCGTACGGGTCGGCGGTGAAGCGGGCGGCGGTCGGGCCGGGGCGGCCGGCGTAGCCGCGGGCGACCTGGGCGCCGGCCAGGTGGAGCTCGCCGCTCACCCCGGGCGGCACCGGCCGCAGCCGCCCGTCCAGGACGTAGGCGCGGACATTGGGCAGCGGGCGGCCCACCAGCGGCCGGTCCCCGCCGTCGATCCGGCAGGCGAGGGCGTCGACGGTGCACTCGGTGGGGCCGTAGTAGTTGTAGGCGGCCACCCCCGGCCGGGCGGCGAGGTCGCGCCAGAGCCGGGGGCCGACCGCCTCGCCGCCGAGCATCAGCACCCGGGGGCGGTGGCGGGGGTCGTCGAGCAGCCCGGCGGGCAGCAGTTGGCGCAGGTAGGAGGGGGTGAGGTCGAGGAAGTCGATCCGGTGGCGCACCACGTACTCGACCAGGGCGGCCGGGTCCATCCTGGTGGTCTCGTCGACCAGGTGCAGCGGGTGGCCGTCGGCCAGCAGCAGCACGCCCTCCAGCGAGGTGTCGAAGGAGAAGGAGGCGGTCAGCGCGACCCGCAGCGGCCCGCCGCCGGCGTCGGCGACGAAGCCCGCCCGGTGGGCGGCGAGCAGGTGGACCAGGGCGCGGTGCGGGACGGTGACGCCCTTGGGGCGGCCGGTGGAGCCCGAGGTGTAGAGCACGTACGCGGTGGTGTCCGGGTCCGGCGGGGCGAGCGGGCCGGTGTCGCCGGGGTCGGTGTCCGCCAGGGTGCGCAGCGTCGGCTCGTCCAGCAGCAGGGCCGGGCGGGCGTCCTCCAGCAGATGGCGCACCCGCTCCTCGGGCAGCGCCGGGTCCAGCGGCAGGTAGCCGGCGCCGGTCTTCCAGACCGCGAGGACGGCGACCACCAGGTCGGCGGTGCGCGGCAGTCGCAGGGCGACCAGCCGTTCGGGGCCGGCGCCGCGGGCGGCCAGGTGGCGGGCGAGCCGTTCGGCGCGGGCGTCCAGGGTCGCGTGGTCGAGCCGTTCCTCCCCGGCGACCAGGGCCGGGGCGTCCGGGGTCAGGGCCGCCCGGCGCCGGAACAGTTCGGGGAGGCTGGTCTCCTCGACGGGCAGCGCGGTGCCGTTCCAGTCCCGGGTGACCTGCGCGGTCTCCCGCGCGGAGAGCAGCGGCAGGGTGCCGAGCGGGCGGTCTGGTTCGGTGGCCGCGCCCTCCAGCAGCCGCAGCAGCTGGCCGGCCATCCGCGCGGCGGTGGGCGCGTCGAAGAGGTCGGCGCGGTACTCCAGGACGCCGGTGAGCGCCTCGCCGTCGGGGACGAACTCCACGCTGAGGTCGAAGGTGGCGGCCTGCCGGGGCACGGTGACCGGGGCGGTGGCGGGCCCGTCGGCGGTGCCGGCCGCGGGCGGGGCGGGGTGCAGCAGGACCAGCACGTCGAACAGCGGGTTGCGGCCGGCCTCGCGGGGCGCGCCGACCGCTTCGACGAGCCGTTCGAAGGGCGTGTCGCCGTGCGCGAGGGCGTCGTTGCCGGTCTCGGTGGCGGCCGCGAGCAGGTCGCGGAAGGAGGCGCCGGGCTCGACCGGGGTGCGCAGCACCACCGTGTTGACGAAGCAGCCGACGGCCCGTTCCAGCTCGGTGCGGGAGCGCCCGGCCGTCAGCGAGCCGACGGTGACGTCCGGCTGCCCGGACCAGCGGGCCAGCAGCGCCTGGGTGCCGGCCACCAGCGCGGTGTTGAGGGTGGTCTGCCGTTCGGCCGCGAGGGCGCGCAGCCGGGCGGTGAGCGGCGCGGGGACGGTGAAGGCGTGCAGGGCGCCGGGGCCCGCCTCCTCGCCGCGCCGGGGGTGGTCCAGCGGCAGTGCGGGCGGCACCGCGCCGGCCAGCTTCTCCCGCCAGTGGGCGAGCTGCCGTTCCAGCCGGTCGCCGGACAGCTGTTCGCGCTGCCAGAGCGCGAAGTCGGGGTACTGGGCGGCGACTTCGGGCAGATCGGGCTCCTCGCCGCGGGCCAGGGCGGCGTGGGCGGTGCACAGTTCGTCCAGGACGACGCCCATCGACCAGCCGTCGGTGACGATGTGGTGGGCGGTCAGCTGGAGCACGTGGGAGTGCTCCGCCTCGGCGACCAGCAGGGCGCGCAGCAGCGGCCCCCGCGCGAGGTCGAAGGGCCGGGAGTACTCCCGCAGCAGGACGTCGTCCAGGCTCTCCCCCGCGTCCGGTGCCAGGACCGGCAGCGGCACCGGGGCGGCGGGGCGGACGCGCTGCACCGGCCGCCCGTCGTCTTCCTCGAAGACGGTGCGCAGCGCCTCGTGGCGCGCCACCACGGCGGTGAGCGCCGCGGCGAGCGCCGTGCGGTCCAGCTCTCCGGTGAACCGCAGGGCGACGGCGCTGTTGTAGCGCGGGTCGCCGGGGCGCAGCCGGTCCAGGAACCAGAGCCGCTGCTGGACGAAGGAGGCCGGCAGCGGACGGCCGCGGTCGGCGCGCGGGATGGCCCGGCCGGCGGCCTCGGCACCGCCGCCGGACCGGCCGGCCAGCCGCTGCCGCAGGGCCTCGCGCAGGTCGGCGGGCAGCGCGGCGGCGCGGTCCCGCTTCGAAGGCGTCGAAGGCGTCATGGTCGGCTCCTCACCGTTCGTCATCGTCGGGGCTGCCGGTGGCGCCGGCTTCGTCGGGGCCGCCCAGCGCGGCTTCGAGTTCGCTCAGCACCAGGTCCTCCACCAGGTCCGCCAGGGCGGCCACGGTGCGGGAGACCAGCACGTCGCGGGGGGTGAGCGTGACGCCGAAGGCGTCGTTGGCCCGGGAGGCGATCAGCAGGGCCCGCATCGAGTCGCCGCCCAGCCGGAAGAAGTCGTCGGTGGCACCGACGGCGGTGTGCAGGGTGTCGGCCCAGATCTCCGCCACGGCCTCCTCGGTGGGGGTGCGGGGTTCGACCCGTCCGGCCGGTTCGGCCTCCTCCGGTCCGGGGGCGGGCAGCGCCGCGCGGTCGGTCTTGCCGCTCGCGGTGAGCGGGAAGCGCTCCAGCACGGCGAAGGCCGAGGGGACCATCGGGCCGGGCAGCGAGCGGGCGGCCAGCGCGCGCAGTTCGGCGCCGGTCGGCGGTTCGGCGCCGGGGGCGGCCAGCAGGTGGGCGACCAGCCGGGGCAGCCCGGGCTCGTCCTCCCTGATGCTCACCACCGCGTCCAGCACGGCCGGGTGGCGGGCCAGTACGGCCTCCACCTCGCCCGCCTCGATCCGGTGGCCGCGCAGCTTGAGCTGGTGGTCGGTGCGGCCCAGGTAGTGGAGTTCGCCGTGGCGGTCGCGGCGCACCAGGTCGCCGGTGCGGTACATCCGGGTGCCGGGTGGGCCGTACGGGTCGGCGGTGAACCGGGCGGCGGTCAGTCCCGGCCGGCCGAGGTAGCCGCGGGCCAGGGCGGGGCCGCTCAGCCACAGCTCGCCGGGGACGCCGTCGGGCACCGGGCGCAGCCGGGCGTCCAGGACGCGGGCGCCGGTGCCGGGCAGCGGGCGGCCGATCGGCGGGGCGGCGCCGTCCGCGGTCAGCGGCGCGGACCAGGTGGCGACCACGGTGGCCTCGGTGGGGCCGTAGGAGTTGACCATCCGGTGGTGCGGGGCCCAGCGGGCGACCAGGTCGGGCCCGCAGGCCTCGGCGCCGACGATCAGCGTCTTCAGCGCGGGCAGGGTGCCCGGGGTGCCGGCCGGCAGGGTGGCGAGGGCGGCGGGCGGCAGCAGGGTGTGGGTGATCCGCTGGGCCGCGAGCAGTCCGGCGAGCTGTTCGCCGAGCAGCGGCCCCGGTTCGGGCACCACCAGCCGGGCGCCGTGCGGGAGGGCCAGGCACAGTTCCAGCACCGAGGCGTCGAAGCTGGGGGTGGCGAAGGCCAGTACCCGGTCCCCCGGGGCCACCCCGTAGTGCGCGGCCTCGGCGGCGGCGAAGGCGGCGAGGCCGCGGTGGGTGACGACGACGCCCTTGGGGGTGCCGGTGGAGCCGGAGGTGAAGATGACGTACGCCGGGTCGTCGAGGTCGAGCGGGCGGCCGCGGTCGGCGTCGGTGGGCCGGTGGCCGGGGGCGCCGTCCGGGTCGGCGGCGAGCAGTTCGGCGACCTCCTTGGCGTCCAGGGTCAGCGCGGGGGCCGCGTCGCGCAGCATCGCCCCGATCCGTTCCTCGGGGTAGTGCGGGTCGACGGGCAGGAAGGCGGCGCCGGTCTTCGCCACCGCCAGTTCGGCGAGCACCGTGTCGGCCGAGCGGGGCAGCAGCAGGGCGACGATCCCGCCCGGGCCGGCGCCGCGGGCGATCAGCCGGTGGGCGAGCCGGTTGGCGTGCTCCTCGGCCTCGGCGAAGGTCAGCTCCAGGCCGGCGGCGCTGAGCGCGACGGCCCGCGGCCACCGGTCGGCGGCTGCCTCGACCAGGGCGGGCAGGGTCGCCGGGGGCACCGGGGCGAGTGCCGGGCGGGCCGGGCCGTGCAGCAGCCGTTCGCGTTCGCCGGGCGGCAGCAGGTCGAGCCGGTCCAGCGGGGTGCCGCCGTCGGAGGCGGCCAGCGCGGACAGGGTGTGCAGCAGCCGGTCGGCCAGCCGCTCGGCGGTCTCCCGGTCGAGGTGGCGCGGGTCGTGGCCGAGTTCCACGGCGAGCCGCTCGCCGGGCGAGACGACCAGGGTGAGCGGGTAGTTGGTGGCCTCCCTGGCGTCCAGGTCGCGCACCAGCAGGCCGTGCGCGCCGGCCGTGGCGTCGCCGACCGGGTAGTTCTCGAAGACCACCAGGCTGTCGAACAGCTCGGTGCCGGGCGGCACCCGGCTCAGCCCGTGCATCCGCGCCAGCGGCAGGTGGTCGAAGCGGCGGTCCTCGGCCTGCTCCTCCTGGAGGGTGCGCAGCCAGTCGGCGCAGGGCCGCGCGCCGTCGACGGTGACCCGGGCGGGCAGGGTGGTGATGAACAGGCCGACGATGCCGTCGGAGCCGGCCAGGTCGGCGGGGCGGCCGGAGACGGTGGTGCCGAAGCAGACCCGCCGTTCCCCGCTCCAGCGCGACAGCAGCAGCGCCCAGGCGCCCTGGACGACGGTGTTGAGGGTGAGGCGGTGGCGGCGGGCGAACTCCTGGAGCCGCTCGGTCCGCGCCTCGTCGAGCCGGTAGGAGAGCCAGTCCCCGGAGCGGGCGGTGTCGCCCGGGGCGGGCCGGCGGTCGTAGGGCAGCGGGGTGGGGGCGGCGAGGTCGGCCAGCACGCCGCGCCAGTGCGAGACGGCGGCGCCGGTGTCGCGGGCGGCGAGCCAGCCGACGTAGTCCGCGTAGGGGCGGCGTTCGGGCAGGGCGGGCCGTTCGCCGCGGGCGAGGGCGGCGTGGGCGGCGAGGACGTCCGCGAGGACGTGGAAGACGCTCCAGCCGTCCAGCAGGACGTGGTGGAACTCCCACACCACCCGGACGGCGTCGGGGCCGAGCCGGATCAGGTCGAGCCGCAGCAGCGGGGCGCGGTCCAGGGCGAGCGGGCGGGTGCGCCGGTCGGCGAGCAGTTCCTCCAGCCGGCCCTGCCGCTGCTCGGCGGTCAGGGCGCTCCAGTCGTGCTCGGTGACCGGGAGCACCGCCTGCCGGTGGACGACCTGGAGCGGCACCGGAACGCCGCGCAGGACGACGGAGGTGCGCAGCACCGGGGTGCGGTCGACGACGTGCTGCCAGGCGGCGGCCAGCAGGCCGGGGTCGCGGGCGCCGTCCAGGACGAAGGTGATCTGTTCGACGTACAGGCCGTGTTCGGCCTCGTCCAGGCCGTGCACCACCATGCCGGTCTGGGTGGGGGTGAGCGGCTGGATCTCCGTCACCTCCCGTCCGGTGCCGGCCAGCCGGTCGACGGCGGCCTGGTCGAGGCCGGCCAGCGGGAAGTCCGAGGGGGTGCGTCCGCCGGCGCCGGGTCCGGCGCAGTGGCGGACGATCTCCCGCAGCTCGTCCAGCAGTTCGGCGGCGAGCCGGGCGACCGTCCCGCTGTGGTGCACCCGGCGGGAGTAGGACCAGGTGAAGGAGAGCCGGCCCTCGGTGACCTGCCCGAGCACGTCCAGCAGGTGGGGGCGGCGGGCGGTGCGGTCCATGCCGCCGGTGAGCGGGCCCGCCGGGGCGTGCAGCAGGCCGCCGGGGGTGGCGGTCCAGTCCTGCCGGCCCAGGTAGTTGAAGCCGATCCGCGGGAGCGTGAGGCCGGGTGCCGGGCTGAGGTGGCGCAGCGCGCCGTGGCCGAGGCCGCCGCCGGGGACGGCGCGCAGGCTCTCCTTGACGGCCTTCAGGGCGGTGCCGGTGTCGGCGTCCTCGGGCACCTCCAGGGCGACGGGGTACATGGTGGTGAACCAGCCGACGGTGCGGGACAGGTCGACGCCGTCGAACGGTTCCTCGCGGCCGTGGCCCTCCAGGGTGACCAGCACCCGGCGCCGTCCGGTCCAGCGGGCCAGGACCCGGCCGAGGGCGCAGAGCAGCACGTCGTTGACGCGGGTGCGGTAGGCCTCCGGGACGTCCTGGAGCAGCCGGCGGGTGTCCTCGGTGCCGAGGGCGAAGGTCAGCGACTCCTCGGTGGCGGCCGTGTTCGCGCCGTCCAGGTCGGTGGGCAGCCCGCCGTCCGGGCCGATGTCCTGCGTGTCGTCCACCAGGCTCTGCCAGTACGGGAGTTCCTCGTCGAAGCCGCCGGCCGCGGTGTGGGCGGCGAGCCGTTCGGCCCAGGCCGGGAAGGAGGTGCTCCGGACGCCGAGGTCGGGCCGTTCGCCGGCGCTCACAGCGCGGTGGGCGCGCTCCAGGTCCTCCAGCAGGATCCGCCAGGACACGGCGTCGACCACCAGGTGGTGCGCGGCCAGCAACAGCACCGGGCGCGGCTCGCCGGCGAAGCGGCAGAGCGCGGCACGCAGCAGTGGTCCGGCGGCCAGGTCGAAGTCCTCGGCGAGCCGTTCGCCGAGATCGCGCAGGACGGCCTCCCGGTCCTCTCCTTCGGCCGCCTGGTGGACGTGCAGTTCGGGGGCCTGGCCGGGTTCGGTGCCGTGCTGGCGCCACCGGCCTCCGGCGAGCGGTTCGTAGCGCAGCCGCAGGGCGTCGTGGTGGTCCAGGACGGCGGCCAGGGCGGCCCGGAGCGGGCCCTCCTCGGTGCCGGGCGCGAGGGTGAAGGAGACGGACTGGGTGAGCCGGGCGGGGTCGCCGTCGAGGGTGTCCAGCAGCCAGTGCTGGACGGGGGTGAGCGGGGCGTCGCCGGTCACGGCGCGCTGGTCGGCGGCGGGCCCGGGGCGGGGCGCCCGTTCGGCGGCGCGGGCGAGTTCGGCCAGGGTCTGGTGGGCGAACAGGTCCCTGGGGGTCAGCGCGAGGCCGGCCCGGCGGGCCGCCGAGACGACCTGGATGCCGAGGATGGAGTCCCCGCCGAGGGTGAAGTAGTTGTCGTCGGCGCCGACGTCGGGCACGCCGAGCACCTCGCGCCAGATCGCGGCGAGGGCGCGCTCGGTGTCGGTGCGCGGCGGCCGGTCGTTCCCGGTGCTCCCGATGTTCCCGGTGCCCCCGGCGGCCGGGGCGGGGACGGGCAGGGCGCGCCGGTCGAGCTTGCCGGTGGCGCCGAGCGGCAGCCGCTCCAGCGGCACCACCAGGGCGGGCACCAGGTGGTCGGGGAGGGAGCGGCCGAGGAAGGCGCGCCACTCGGCCGGGTCGGGCAGGGCCCCGTCGCGCGGCACGGCGTAGCCGACCAGCCGCTTGTGGCCGTCCTGGTCGACCACCCGGGCGGCCGCCGCGGCGACCCGCGGGTGGCGGGCCAGCGCGGCCTCGACCTCGCCGAGTTCGATCCGGAAGCCGCGCACCTTGACCTGGTCGTCGGCGCGCCCGAGGTAGCCGAGTGCGCCGTCGGCGTTCCAGCGCACCCGGTCGCCGGTGCGGTACATCCGGCTGCCGGGCGGGCCGTACGGGTCGGGCAGGAAGCGTCCCGCGGTCAGTCCGGGGCGGCGCAGGTAGCCGCGGGCCACGCCGGTGCCGGCCAGGTACAGCTCCCCCGGCGCGCCGACGGGCACCGGGCGCAGCCGCTCGTCGAGGACGTAGGCCCTGGCGCCGCCGGCCGGGCGGCCGATCGGCGGGTCGCGGTCCGGGTCGCCGGGGTCGCAGGTGTGGGCGGTGGCGTAGACGGTGGCCTCGGTGGGGCCGTAGACGTTCAGCACCCGGCAGCCGGGGACGGCCTCGCGGACCCGGCGCACGGTGCGGGCGGGCAGTCCTTCGCCGGCCAGCACCACGGTGTCGGCCGCGAGGTGCACGGCGCCGTCGGCGAGCAGTCCGCCGAGCGCGGAGGGCACCGCGCTCAGCAGGCCGGCCCGCCAGGGGCCGGGGCGCTCCGCGAGGGCCAGCAGGTCGCGCAGGAGTTCCACCCGGCCGCCGGAGAGCAGCGGCGCGAAGATCTCGAACACCGACACGTCGAAGTTGAGCGAGGTGGCGGCGACCACGTGCTCCAGGCCGCGGCCGGCGAACTCGGCGGCGGCCCAGTCGGTCAGCGCGAGCACCGAGGCGTGGGCGACCACCACGCCCTTGGGGCGGCCGGTCGAGCCCGAGGTGTGGATGACGTACGCGGGGTGCTCGGGCCGCAGGGCTCCGCGCCGCTCCCCGTCCCGTACGGCGTCGGTGCGGGCGGCGGCCAGCCGGTCCCGGCAGGCCGGGTCGTCCAGGACGATCCGGGTGTACGGCCCGTCGGGCAGCCGCCCTTCGGTCGCCGCGGCGGTGACGACGGCGTCGGGCCGGACGTCCTCGAAGAGGTAGGCGATCCGCTCGGCCGGGTAGCCGGGGTCGACCGGCAGGTATCCGGCACCGCTCTTGAGCACCGCGAGCAGGGCCACGGCCAGGTCGACGGTGCGGGGCAGGGCGAGCGCGACGAACCGCTCGGGGCCGGCCCCGGCCTCGATCAGCAGCCGGGCCAGCCGGTTGGAGCGCTCGTCGAGTTCCCGGTAGGTCAGCATTTCGTCGCCGGAGTGCACCGTCGGGGCCTCGGGGGTGCGGGCGGCCTGCCGGGCGAAGGCCTCGGGCAGGGTGCCGGCGGGCGCCCGGCGCACCGGGCCGCCGAGGCGGTCCAGGAGTGCGCGCCCCTCGGCCGGGTCCAGCAGCGGCAGTTCGGCCGCCGGCCGGTCGAGACCGGCCGCCATCCCGGCGAGCAGGGTGCGCAGGCTCGCCCCGAGCCCTTCGACGGTGGCGGCGTCGAAGGCGGCCGGGTCGTGGTCGAGGCTGACCTCGATGGAGTCGCCGGGCGCGACCACCACGCTGAGCGGGTAGCTGGTCGGCTCCAGCACGTGCTCGGTCTCCACGCCGAGGCCGTGCCTGGTCAGCGAGCCGGCGTCGAAGGGGTAGTTCTCGAAGACCACGATGCTGTCGAACAGGGCGGTGCCGCCGGGCAGTTCGCTCCAGCCCTGGAGCTGGGCCAGCGAGACGGCGTCGTGCCGCCTGGCCTCGGACTGGGCGTCCTGGACCTCGCGCAGCCAGTCCAGCAGCGGGCGCCGCCCGTCGATCCGCACCCGGGTCGGCAGCGCGTTGATGAACAGCCCCACCATCGAGGTGACGCCGGGGAGTTCGGCGGGCCGGCCGGAGACGATGGTGCCGAACACCACGTCGTCCCCGCCGCCGTAGCGGGAGAGCAGCAGCGCCCAGGCGCCCTGGAGCACGGTGTTGACGGTCAGCCCGGCCTGCCGGGCGGTGGTGCGCAGCCGCTCGGAGAGCCCGGGGTCGAGGGCGACCCGCACCGAGGCCGAGGAGGAGGCGCGGTGGGCGCCGTCCTGGCGGCGGTCCCTGGGCAGTTCGGTGGGGGCGGGGAAGCCGGCCAGGGTGTCCCGCCAGTACTGCTCGACCCGGGCCCGGTCCTGGCCGGCCAGCCAGCGCAGGTAGTCGGCGTAGGGGGCGCGCTCGACCGGTTCGGGCGCGCGGCCCGCGGTGAGGGCGGCGTAGCGCTCGCACACCTCGTCGAAGACCTGGGCGGCGCTCCAGCCGTCCAGCAGCACGTGGTGGAAGGTCCACACCACCCGTACCCGGTCCGGCGCCAGCCGGATCAGGGCCAGCCGCAGCAGCGGTGCGCCGGTGAGGTCGAGCCCGGCCGCCCGGTCCTCGGCGAGCAGCCGGGCGGTGTCCCGCTCGGCCTGCCTGGCCGGGCGCCCGGTCCAGTCGTGGTGGGTCACCGGGACGACGGCGCGGTGCTGGACGACCTGGAGCGGTTCGGCGCCGTCCTGCCAGCTGAGCCGGGTGCGCAGGACGGGGTTGGCGTCGGCGGTCTGCTGCCACGCCTCGGCCAGCGCGTGCGGGTCGGTGACCCCGGTGAGCACCAGCTGGACCTGGTTGACGTAGGTGTCGCCGTCCGGGTCGAGCAGGCTGTGGAAGAGCATGCCGGCCTGCATCGGCGTCAGCGGGTAGACGTCGGCGACCGTCCGGCCGTCCCCGGCGATCCGGTCCACCGCCGCCTGGTCGAGGCGGGCGAGCGGGAAGTCGGCGGGGGTGCGGCCGCCGGCGCCGGGCTCGGCGCAGTGGGCGACGATCTCCTCCAGCGCGCGCAGCATGGCCCGGGCGAGCCCGGCGACGGTCTCCGGGCGGTGCCGGCCGGCGCTGTGGTACCAGCCGATCTCCAGCCGGCCGTCCTCGATCCGGGCGACCACGTCCAGCAGGTGCGGGCGCTCGGTGCCGGGGGCCTCCGCGCCGCCGAGGCCGCCGGGGACGGCGCGGACCAGGGCGGCGCCGTCGGCGGACCAGTCGAAGCGGCCCAGGTAGTTGAAGCTGATGGCGGGGGCGGGCAGGGCGGCGAGCGCCTCGTCCCGGGCGAGGTGGCGCAGCGCGCCGTAGCCGAGGCCGCGGTCCGGCACCGCGCGCAGCTGTTCCTTGACGGCCTTCAGGGCGGTGCCCCAGTCCCCCGCGGGGACGTCGAGGGCGACGGGGTACAGCGAGGTGAACCAGCCGGCCGTCCGGGACAGGTCGAGGTCCTCGAAGAGCCGGTCCTCGCGGCCGTGTCCCTCCAGCCCGACGGCGACGGTGCCGCGCCCGGTCCAGTCGGCGAGCACCCGGCCGAGCGCGGTGAGCAGCACGTCGTCGATCCGGGTGCGGTAGACGGCGGGGACCTCGCGCAGCAGGGCGTCGGTGCGTTCGCGGTCCAGCCGGACGGTGACCTCGCGCAGGTCGGCGGCGGTGTTGCCGCCGTCGCCGTCCACCGGCAGCGGCTCGGCACAGGCCCGGGCGGCCGCCAGCCAGTGGGCGCGCTGCCCGGCGAAGCCGCCGGCGGCGGTGTGCCCGGCCAGCCGGCGGGCCCACTCCCGGACGGAGGTGGTGCGGGCGGGCAGTCGCAGCGGGCGGCCCTCGACGGCCTGCCGGTAGGCGGTCTCCAGGTCCTCCAGCAGCACCCGCCAGGAGACGCCGTCGACGGCGAGGTGGTGGACGGCCAGCAGCAGCCGGTCGGGGCGGGCGCCGTCGTCGCCCGCCGCCGGGGAGCCGACCAGCAGCCGGGCGGTGAACAGCGGGCCGTCGGCCAGCCGGAAGGAGCGGTGGGCGGCTTCGGTCACCGCCTCTTCGAGGGCTCCGTCGTGGACCTCCAGCAGCTCGGGCGCGGCCTCGTCGGCGGGGACGCAGTACTGCTGCCACGCGCCGTCCGGGGTACGGACGAACCGGGAGCGCAGCGCGTCGTGGTGGGCCCACAGGGCGGCCAGCGCGCGGCGCAGCGCCTGCGGGTCGACGGCGCCGGGGGCCTCCACCACCAGGGACTGGTCGAAGTGCCCGGCGTACGGCGGGTTCGGGTCGAGGAACCAGTGCTGGATCGGCGTCAGGCCGACCTCGCCGCTGACCGGTTCGGTGCCGGCCACGGTGACGGCGCTGCCGGCGGCCGCGGCCAGGGCGGCGACGGTGGGGTGCCGGAAGAGGTCGCGCGGGGAGAGCGCGAGTCCGGCGGCGCGGGCCCGGGAGACGACCTGGATGCTGAGGATGGAGTCGCCGCCGAGCAGGAAGAAGTCGTCGTCCAGCCCGACCCGTCCGACGCCGAGCAGCTCCGCCCAGATCGCGGCGAGCAGGCGCTCGGCCCCGGTGCCGGGGGCGCGGTGCGGCCGGTCGCCGCCCGCCCGTTGCGGGTCGGGGGCGGGCAGCCGGCGGCGGTCCACCTTGCCGTTGGCGGTGAGCGGGAGCCGGGGCAGGGTGACGTACGCCGCGGGCACCATGTAGTCGGGCAGGCCGGCGGCCAGGTGGGCGCGCAGGTCGGCGGCGGTGGGCGGCTCGGCGCCCTCGGCGGGCACCAGGTGGGCGACGAGGAGCTTGCGTCCGGCCTCCTGGTGCAGTGAGACCACGGCCTCGGCGACGGCCGGGTGGGCGGTGAGCCCGGCCTCGATCTCGGCGGGTTCGATCCGGAAGCCGCGGATCTTGATCTGGTCGTCCGCGCGGCCGACGAAGTGCAGTTCGCCGTCCTCGCTCCACCGGACGGTGTCGCCGGTGCGGTACATCCGGGTGCCGGGCGGGCCGAAGGGGTCGGCCCGGTAGCGGGCGGCGGTCTCGCCGGGGCGGCCCGCGTAGCCCCGGGCGAGCCCGGCCCCGGCGATGTACAACTCCCCGGTGATGCCCGGTGGTTGGGGCTGGAGCGCACCGTCCAGGACGTACACCCTGGTGTTGTCCAGCGGGCGGCCGATCGGCAGCACGGCGGGCAGCACGTCGCCGGGCAGGAAGGCCCTGCGGGTGGCGAAGGTGGTGGTCTCGGTGGGGCCGTAGCCGTCGACCACGGTGAGGCCGGGGCAGGCCTCCAGGACCCTGCGGACGGCCGCGCCGGGCACCGCCTCGCCGCCGGTCCACACCTCGCGGGCGCCGCGCAGGCAGCCCGCGTCCTCCTGGGCGAGCAGCCGGAACAGGCCCGCGGTCAGCCACAGGCAGCGCACGCCCCGCTCGGTGACGGCGTGCCGGACGGCGGCGGCGTCCAGCTCGGCGGGCGGGGCGAGGACGGCGGTGCCGCCGCGCAGCAGCGGCACCCACAGCTCGTAGGTGGCGGCGTCGAAGGCGTGCGGGGAGTGCACCAGCACCCGGTCGTGGCCGGTGAAGGCGCGGTCCAGGGCGAGCGCGGCGACGTCCCGGCGGCGCACCGCGACGCCCTTGGGGGTGCCGGTGGAGCCCGAGGTGAACATCAGGTACTGGACGTTGTCGGGGTGGACGGCCGCCGGGGCCGCCGGGGCCACGACCGGCGGGTGCTCCTCGGGCAGGTCCACCCGCAGCACCCGCCCGGCCGGGCGCAGTCCGGCGGCCGCGCCGGCCCGGTGAGCGTCGGTGAGCAGCAGCTCCGCGCCCGCCTCGGCCAGCATCCGGTGCAGCCGTTCGCGCGGCGCCCGGCCGTCCAGCGGCACGTACACGCCGCCGGTGCGGACCAGCGCCAGCTGGGCGACGACCAGCTCGACGGAGCGTTCCATGAGCACCCCGACCGGCTGCTCGACCCGGACCCCGTGCGCGGCCAGCCGCCCGGCCAGTTCGGCTGCCCTGGCGTCGAGTTCGCGGTACGTCAGGCGCTGCTCCGCGGTCTCCAGGGCGACGGCCTCCGGGGTGCGGAGCACCTGCTCGGCGAACAGCTCGGCGATGTCGGCGGCGGGCTCCGGGGCGTCGGTGGCGTTCCAGTCGGCCAGGACGCGCCGGCGCTCCTCCCCGGTCAGCAGCGGCAGCAGCGCGGGCGGGCGGTGGGCGCCCTCGGGCAGGCCGGTCAGCACCGCGGTGAGCTGCCCGGTCAGCCGCCGCACGGTGGACTCGTCGAACAGCCGCGGGTCGTAGCAGAGCCGCAGGTTCAGCTCGGGGCCCGGGTAGGCCAGCAGGGTGAGCGGGTAGTTGGTGGTCTCGATCCCGTCGAGGTCGCGCAGCCGCAGGCCGTGGGCGTCGGCCGCGTCCTCGTCGACCGGGTAGTTCTCGAACACCACCAGGCTGTCGAACAGGCCGGTCTGCTCGGGCAGTCCGGTGGCGGCGCGCAGGCGGGTGAGCGGGACGAAGCCGTACCTGCGGTCCTCGCTCTGCTCCCGCTGCACCGTCCGCAGCCAGTCGAGCAGGGTGCCCTCGGCGGGCACCGCGGTACGGGTCGGCAGGGTGGTGATGAACAGGCCGGTCATCGTCTCGACCCCGGGCAGCTCGGGCGGCCGCCCGGAGGAGGTGGTGCCGAACACCACCTCGGCGCGGCCGGCCTGGCGGCCCAGCAGCACCGCCCAGGCGCCCTGCACCAGGGTGTTGAGGGTGAGCCCCGAGCCGCGCGCGAGGTCCTCCAGCGCCCTGGTCGCGGCGGCGGGCAGGGTGAACGGCACGGCCCGGGTGGACTCGGCCCGGTGGCTCTGCACCGGCTCGCGGTCGTACGGCAGCGGGGTGGCCTCGGCCAGTCCGGCGAGGCGGCCCCGCCAGTGCCGTTCGGCCTCGGCGTGGTCGCGCCCGGCCAGCCACGCCAGGTAGTCGCGGTAGGGCCGGCGCTCCGGCACGGTGCCGTACGGGATCTCGCCGTCCCGTCCGGCGCGGGCCAGCGCGGCGTGCACCGCGAAGACGTCCGAGAGCACCTGGAACAGGCTCCAGCCGTCCAGGACGAGGTGGTGGAAGGACCACAGCACCCGCACCCGGTCCTCCGGGAGCCGGACCAGCACCAGCCGCTGGAGCGGCGCCTGCCCGAGGTCGAGGCCGCGGGCCCGGTCGCGGTCCAGCAGCCCGGCCGGCCGGTCGCGGCGCTCCTCCTCGGACAGCGCCCGCCAGTCCAGGTGGGTGACCGGCACGGCCACCCGCCGGTGCACCACCAGCACCGGCTCGGGCACCCGCTGCCAGCGGACGTGGGCGCGCAGCACGGCGGTGCGGTCGGTGACCCGCTGCCAGGCCTCGGCCAGCCGCGCCGGGTCGGGCACGCCCTCCAGGACGAAGTCCAGCTGCTGGAAGTAGGCGCCGCTGTCCTCCTCGGCGAGGCCGTGGAAGAGCATGCCGGACTGGGTCGGGGTGAGCGGCAGGACGTCCTCCACCGCGCCCGGGTCGTCGCCGGTGATCAGGTCCACCGCCGGCTGGTCGAGCCCGGCCAGCGGGAAGTCGGACGGGGTGCGCCCGGCCGCGCCGGGGCGGGCCGCGTGGCGGGCCAGGCCGGCCAGCTCCTCGGCGAACCGCCGGGCCAGCGCCTCGACCGTCCCGCTCCGGTGCACGGCGGCGGAGTGGAACCAGGTGAACTCCAGCGCGTCGCCGTCCAGCCGGCCGACCACCTCCAGCGGGTGGGGGCGCTCGACGACCGGGTCGGCGTCCAGCTCCAGCGGCCTGAAGGTGCCGCGGAACAGCCCGTCCGCGTCGTCCGGCAGGGCGATCCGGCCCAGGTAGTTGAAGCTGATCCGGGCGGCCGCCACCTCGGGGGCCGTGCCGGGCCTGCCGAGGTGGCGCAGCGCCTCGAAGCCGAGGCCGCGCCGGGGGACGGCCCGCAGCTGCTCCTTGACCTGCTTGAGGACGGTGTCCCAGCCGGCCTCGGCGGGGACGGCCAGGGCGACCGGGTGGCGGGTGGTGAACCAGCCGACCGTACGGCTGAGGTCGAGCTCGGCGAACAGTTCCTCGCGTCCGTGGCCCTCGACGTCCACCACGACCCGCTCCAGGCCGCTCTCCCCGCACAGCGCGCGGCCGAGGGCGCTCAGCAGCACGTCGTTGACCTGGGTGCGGTAGGTGTCGGGCAGGGTGCGCAGCAGGGCGGCGGTGTCGGCGGCGCTCAGCCGGACGGTGACGGAACGTTCGGTGGCGTAGGTGGCGGGTCCGTCCGGCTCCGCGGGAAACGTTTCCGCGGGCCGGCCGGGGACGGCCCCGGCCCAGTACTCCGTCTCGTCCTCGAAGCCGCCCTCGGCGGCGAAGGCGCTCAGCCGCGCGGCCCACTGCCGCAGCGGCGAGGACTTGGCCGGCAGCGCCGCCGCGCCGTCCCGGCCGTCGCGGCGGGCGCGGTAGGCGGTGTCCAGGTCCTCCAGCAGCACCCGCCAGGAGACCCCGTCGACCACCAGGTGGTGGACGGCCAGGTGCAGCACGGGCGGCCTGCCCCCGGCGCGCTCGTGCAGCACGGCGCGCAGCAGCGGCCCGCCCGCGGCCAGGTCGTACGGGCCGAAGTGCGGGGTGTCGTCGTCGGGGCCGGTGTGCCTGGTCAGGACGGTCCGCGGCGCCGGCTCCTCGATCCGCCAGTGCACGGCGCCGGCGCCGTCCGGGGCGGAGAAGGCCGAGCGCAGCGCGTCGTGGTGGGCGACCAGGTCGTTCAGGGCCGCCTCCAGCGCGGCCCGGTCCAGGTCGCCGGGCAGCAGCAGGGAGAGCGCCTGGGCGAAGTGGCCGGCCCGGCCGCCGGCCCGGTCGAACCACCAGCGCTGGATCGGGGTCAGCGCCGCCTCGCCGGTGGCGGCCACCGGTGCGGGCGCGGCCGGCGCCTCGGCGTCCTCGGCGGCCCTGGCGAGCGCGGCCACCGTCTGGTGCCGGTACAGGTCGCGGGAGGTCACCGGCAGCCCGGCCTGCCGGGAGCGGGCCACCACCTGGATGCCGAGGATGGAGTCGCCGCCGAGGTCGAAGAAGTTGTCGTCGGCGCCGACCCGCTCCAGCCGCAGCACCTCGGCCCAGATGCCGGCCAGCGCGCGTTCGGCGGGGGTGCGGGGGGCGACGTGGCGGACGGCGGGCGCGGCCGGCCCCGGGTCGGGCAGCCTGGCGTGGTCGAGCGTGCCGTCGGGGCCGAGCGGCAGGGCGGGCAGCGGTACCACGACCGCGGGGACCAGGTGGTCGGGCAGGGTCAGGGCGAGGGTGCGGCGCAGCGCCTCGGGCTCGATCGGGCCGCCGGGGACGGGCACCGCGTAGCCGACCAGCCGTCCGGGGCTCCCGGTGAGGACGGCGGCGGCCTCGGCCACCCCGGCGCAGCTCCGCAGCGCCCGCGCCGTCTCCTCCGGGTCGGCCGCCAGGCCGCGGGGCCGCGCCCGCTGTTCGACCCGGCCGAGGTGCTCCAGTTCGCCGTCCGCGGTCCACCGCACCAGCTCCCCGGTGCCGTACATCAGCGACCCCGGCGGACCGTACGGGTCGGCGACCGGCCCCGGCTGCTCCCCGAGGTCGCCGGAGAGGTACAACTCGCCCGGCACACCGTCCGGTTGGTGGCGCAGCGCGCGGTCCAGCACGTACGCCCGGCTCCAGCCGGGCGGCCCGGCCGGGTCGCCGCCGGGGAGGGCGGCGGGCGGCTTCCGGGAGCCGGGCAGCGCGCGCTGCTCCGCCTCGGGGATCAGCGGCAGTTCGGCGAGGGTGCGCTGCGGCCCGTCCGCCATCGCGGCGAGCAGGCGGTGCAGGTGGTCCGCCAGCGCGGTGACGGTCCGCCGGTCGAACAGGTCGGTGTTGTACTCCACCGTCAGCGCGCAGTCGCCCGCCTCGGACGGGGTGAACTCCAGGACCAGGTCGAACCGGGCGGCCGGGCGGGGCAGCGGGTGCTCCGTGAAGCGCAGGCCGCCGGCCGGGGCCGGGGCGGTGGGGGTCTGCTGGACGACCACCACCTGCACCAGCGGGGTCCGGCCGGGGTCGCGGGGCGGGGCCAGCTCCTCGACCACCCGGTCGAAGGGCACCGCGGCGTGGGCGAAGGCGTCCAGCAGGGTGGTCCGCATCTCCGCCACGAACCGGTCGACGGTGGCCCGTTCGTCCACGTCGGCGCGGAGCACCACGGTGTTGACGAAGAAGCCGGTCACCTCCTCCAGTTCCCGGCGCTCCCGCCCGTTGGTGACGGTGCCGAAGGCGACGTCCCGCTGGCCGGAGTGGCGCGAGAGCAGCAGCGCGGACGCCCCGGCGAACAGGGTGAACACGGTGGTGCCGCGGCCCGCGGCGAGGTGGCGCAGCCGGTCCACCAGTTCGGCCGGGAGGTGGTGGCGGTGGGCCGCGCCGCCGCTGGTGCGCTCGGCGGGCCGGGGCCGGTCGGTGGGTATCCGCAGGGTCGGCAGGCCGGCCAGGGCGCGCTTCCAGTAGGCGAGGTCGGCCGTGTGGTCGGTCCGGCGGTGCTGCTCCCAGTGCGCGTAGTCGGGGTACTGGAGCGCGGGGGCGGGCAGCCCGTCGGGTTCGCCGGTGGCCTCCGCCCGGTGGAGCGCGGCCAGTTCGCGGGTGAGGACGCCCACCGACCAGCCGTCGGTGACGATGTGGTGCTGCGCCAGCAGCAGCAGGTGGTCGTCGGCGGTGAGCCGCAGCAGCAGCGCCCGGGCGAGCGGGCCCCCGGTCAGGTCGTAGGGCCGTTGCAGTTCCTCGGTGAGCAGGCGCTCGGCCGCCTCGGCGCGCTCCGCGGCGGGCAGTGCGCCGAGGTCCTCGGTGCGCAGCGGCAGTTCGGCCCGTTCGGCGACGTGCTGCACCGGCTGTCCGTCGACGGTGGGGAAGGTGGTACGCAGCGAGTCGTGCCGGGCGGCGAGGCGGTGCAGGGCCCGGCCGAGGGCCTGGTGGTCGACGGTGCCGTGCAGCCGCAGGGCGACGCCGGTGTGGTACTCGGTGCCGCCGGGGGCGAGGTCGTCCAGGAACCAGAGCCGGAGCTGGGCGCTGGACAGCGGCAGCGGCGCCCCGCGCGGGGCGGGCGGGATCGGTTCGGCGGGCGCGGCGGTGCGGGCACCGTCGAGCAGCGGGGCGAGGGCGGCGACGGTGCGGGCGGTGAAGACGTCCCTGAGGGTGAGCCGGACGCCGAGCCGCTCGCCGGTCCTGGCCAGGGTGCGGGCGGCGAGGACGGAGTCGCCGCCCAGGTCGAAGAAGTCGTCGTCGGCGCCGACCGCGTCGAGGCCGAGGACCTCGGCCCAGATGGCGGCCAGGGCGCGCTCCCGCTCGGTGCGCGGGGCGAGCCGTCCCGCGCTGGGGCGGGCGGCGGGCGCGGGCAGCGCCCGCTGGTCGATCTTGAGCTGCGGGGTGAGCGGGAGTTCGGCCAGCACGACGACGGCGGAGGGCACCAGGTGGGCGGGGAGCCCGGCGGCCAGGGCGGTGCGCAGCTCGGCCGGATCGGGGGCGCGTTCCGGGTCGGCGGGCGTGGCGTAGCCGACCAGCCGGGCGTGGCCGGGCTCGTCCTCGCGGACCACCACCACGGCCTGGTCGACGGCGGGGTGGGCGCGCAGCGCGGCCTCGATCTCGCCCGGCTCGATCCGGAAGCCGCGGACCTTGACCTGCCGGTCGAGCCGGCCGAGGAATTCCAGCTCCCCGGTGGCGTTGCGGCGGGCCCGGTCGCCGGTGCGGTAGAGCCGGGCGCCGGGCGGGCCGAAGGGATCGGCGACGAAGCGGGCGGCGGTCAGGCCCGGGCGGCCGAGGTAGCCGCGGGCGACGCCCTCGCCGCCGAGGTACAGCTCGCCGTCGGTGCCGTCCGGCCGGGGCCGCATGGCCTCGTCGAGCACGTACACCCGGGTGTGCGGCAGGGCTGCGCCGATGCCGGGCGTGCCGGTGCCGGCGGTGAGCGCTCCGGTCCAGGTGGCGACGATGGTGGCCTCGGTCGGGCCGTAGGAGTTGACCATGCGCCGGCCGGGCGCCCAGCGGTCGACCAGCTCGGCGGGGCAGGCCTCGGCCCCGACGATCAGGGTGCGCAGGTGGCGGCCGGCGCCGGCGGGCACGGTGGCCAGGGCGGCGGGCGGGATCAGGGTGTGGGTGATGCGGTGCTCGTCCAGGACGGCGGCGAGTTCCTCGCCGAGCCAGGGGCCGTGCGGGGGGATCACCAGGGTGGCGCCGGTGAGGACGGAGACGAACAGTTCCAGCACGGAGGCGTCGAAGCTGGGCGAGGAGAACTGGAGCACCCGGTCGCCGGGGCCGACCGCGTAGTTCTCGACGGCCGCCGCGGTGAAGCCGCCGATCCCGCGGTGGGTGACGACGACGCCCTTGGGAGCCCCGGTGGAGCCCGAGGTGTAGATCACGTACGCCGGGTGGCCGGTGCCGGCCGGCCGGGGCGGCGCGGCGGCGTCCTCGGGCCCGGCCGCCTCCGGGGCCTCGTCCTGCGGGGCCTCGTTCTCCAGGGCCTCGCGCACCAGCTCCGGGTCGTCCAGGACGAGGGCGGGCCCGGCGTCGGCGAGCATCAGCGCCCGCCGGTCGGCGGGGTAGGCCGGGTCCACGGGCAGGAAGGCGGCGCCCGCCCGGGCGACGGCCAGTTCGGCCGCGATCAGCTCCATCGAGCGCGGCAGGACGAGGGCCACTGTCCGCTCCGGTCCGGCGCCGCGCCGGCGCAGGTCGCGGGCCAGCCGTCCGACCCGTCCGGCCAGCTCGCGGTAGGTCCAGGTGCGCCGGCCGTCGGTCAGCGCGGGTGCGTGCGGGGTGCGGGCCGTCTGGGCGGCGAACAGCTCGTCGAGGGTGCGGTGCTCCGGCGACGCGGGAACCGGGCCGGGGGGTGCGGGGGTGCCGCCGGCCTGCGGCGGAGCGGAGGAGTGCGCGGGCTGGGCAGGCCGGTCGGCCATGGCGGAAGGTCCTTCCGGATGGAGGCGAGCGACGCGGGCGTCGGGGCAGGCGGTAGCCGGCCCGCGGGCCCGGGGAAGCGACGGGATGCAGGGGGAAGCGGCGGTGCGAGGTGTGCCGCGGCGGGCCGGTGGGCTCAGCCGGAGCCGGCCCGGCGGGCGGTGCGCCCGGAGACCTGCACCCGGTCGATCCGGCCGGTGGCCCGGTCCCGGTGGAAGTGCCCGCCGGGCTCGGGGAGGCCGGTGTCGGGGGCGATCAGGTCGTACGAGAGGTCGGCGTAGCAGCGCAGCGGGATCGGCGGGTCGCCGTCCACGGAGAGGGTGGCGGGGCCGTCCCCGGCCGGTTCGACCCGGTAGCGGACCGAGCCGTTGCGGTAGTCGCCCGCGCACTCGGCGACGGCCGCGGGGTCGGCGAGGGCCACCGGCCGGCCCGCGCCCACCGGCTCGATCGCGGCGGGCACCCGCAGGCCGGCCGTCTCCGCCAGGTCGGCGGCGAGGGCCCGCCAGAGCGCGGTGGCGGCCCCGGCGTTCCCGGTGAAGGCGACCACCACACCGCTGTCCGGGTCGGCCCGCAGGTGACAGGAGGTGCCCATGGCGTTGCCGTCGTGGCCGCACCACAGCCGTCCGTGCCGCCGGTAGAGGGCCACGCCGGTGCCCCAGTCGTCCGCGAGCGCTCCCGGGCGGGCTCCCGGTTGCGGGCGGCGCATCCGCCCGGCGACGTCCGGGGGCAGCACCTTGGACCGGCCGACCAGGGCGGCGCCGAGCGCGGCGAGGTCCGCGGCGCTCGCCAGCAGGGCGCCGGCCGGGGCCTCCAGCGGGGCCAGGTTCTGCCGGACGGCCCTGGGCAGGCCGGTCGCGGCGTTGAGCGCGTGTCCGGCGGCGACCGGGCGCCCCGGTATCGCCGTGTCGGTGAACACCGCCGTGGTGCCGAAGGGTTCGAGCAGCAGGGCGCGTACCGCCTCGTGCCAGGGCATCCCGGTCACCGTCTCGACCAGGCGCCCGGCGGCGACGTAGCCGGCGTTGGAGTAGGAGAAGCCGGTGCCGGGCGGGAACAGCGCGTCCCCGGCGGTGCACACGGCGGTCAGGTAGCGCGCCGCGGTGGTCCCGGCGGCGGCGTCGGAGTCGGGTCCGGTGGGCAGTCCGCCGGTGTGGCCGAGAAGTTGACGAATCGATACTTCAGGTAGCTGACGGAACTCCGGCAGGTGCTCGGCGACCGGTTCGTCGAGGTCCAGGTCGCCGTCGTCGGCGAGCAGCATCACCAGGGCGGCCGTGTAGGGCTTGGTCAGCGAGCCCACCGGCACGACGGTGTCCTCGGTGAACGGCGCGCCCGTGCCGGTGTCGGCCACACCGGTGTGCAGGGCCACGGTCTCCGAGCCGGTGTCCAGCACCAGTTGGGCGCCGGGCACCCGGTGGGCACGCGCGAGCACGTCGAGCCGGTGCTGGAGTTCACCGCGCCGGAGGAGCGGCACACGTTCCCGGACGGGCGCCGGGCTGGGATACGGCATGACGGAAGCTCCCGTTGACTGGTTCTCGGGTGCGGGCGCGCCGGGCGCCCGCGGTGGAATTGCGGATTGGAGTGCGGCACAGCGGGAATTTTCCGGCCGCGGGCCCCGCCCGGCTCAGGACGTGCGGGTACGAGGGGAATCGGCGCGGGCCGCGCCGGTGGCGGTCGGCCGTCCCGGGAATCCCCGGTCACCCGCGCCGGGGCGCCGCACCCGCCCGGAGCCGTTCCGGCGCCGCTCCCACGTGTCCGGACCGGACGGTGCGAATGCGACCCGAATTCCCCGCCGCGCGGGGAACGGCGAACCGGGGAACGGTCCACGGTGAACCGTGGACGACCGAATACTCACCCCGCCGGCGCGACCGGACAGAAACCCGGCCACCGCCGGCCGACTGCTCCCCCGGCCCCCACCTGCGCGTTCGCCGTCACCGGCATGTCCGATCCCCCTTTTTGCGAACCGCCCCCGCAACCGCGGCGCGGAACGCGCCGACACGGCCGGAGAGCCGCACAATCCCTGCCGTCCCGAACGTCCGGACGACGAACGCGCAACAGTCTTCACGGCGGATCAGCCGCTCGCAACCCCCTTCGATTGAACGGAAAGCGACCGCACCCGGAATCGGAACCGCAAAATCCCTGGTGCGACTCGCGGCCCTGCCTGCGACGTCGGATCAGCACCGTGAATTCTTTGGCCGAAAATATGACATCAGAACCTCACCATTCACTCGAACAGTTATTCGCGATTATTCGAGTGAATTTTCGGGCACCTGTGACGGCTGTGCCGGAATTCACCGGCTGGGCCGCCTGTGCACCGGCGGCCCGGCGACCACCCCCGCCGTCCACCTCCGCGCCACCTACGGGAAACGCGGCGGCGGCCCCTGCGAGCCGGCCGGGTACTCCTCCAGCGGCACCAGGTCCCGCTCCCAGCCGGACAGCACGGGTTCGAGCACTCGCCAGGCCTCCTCGGCCTCGTCGCCGCGGATCGACAGCGCCGGGTCCCCGTTCAGGACGTCCAGCAACAGCCGCCCGTACGCGGGCAGTTCCTGCGGTTCCATCCGCGCGGTCAGCGAGACCGGGGCCAGCTCGTGGGCGTGGGCGCCGATGCCCGTCAGGTCCAGGGTCAGTCCCTCCGGCTCCAGCTCGAACCGCAGCACGTTGGGCGCGGCCGCCCCGCTGTGGCCGAACGGCAGGTGGGGCACCGGGCGGAAGTGCACCGCGACCTCCTTGCGGTCCTCCCCCAGCGCCTTGCCGCTGCGCAGCCGGAACCGCGTCCCGGCCCACCGCCAGCTCTCCAGCTCCAGCTCCACCTCGGCGAAGGTCTCGGTGCGGCGCTTCGGGCTCACCCCCTCCTCCTCGACGTAGGAGGGCACCTCGCGGTCCCCGATCCGGCCGGCCAGGTAGCGGGCCCGCCGGGTGCGGTGCAGCACGTCGTTCCCGGTGAGCGGCCGCACCGAGCGCAGCACGTCCACCTTCCGGTCCCGCAGGTCCCGTTCGCCGAGCGTGATCGGCGGCTCCATGGCGACCAGGCAGAGCAGTTGCAGGAGGTGGTTCTGGATCATGTCCTTGAGCGCGCCGACGTGGTCGTAGTACCCGGCCCGCCCCTCCAGCGCCAGCGTCTCGTCCCAGGTGATGTCCACCCGGGAGATGTGGGTGCTGTTCCAGATCGGCTCCAGCACCCGGTTGGCCAGCCGGCTGCCGAGGACGTTCTGGACGGTCGTCATGGCCAGGAAGTGGTCGACCCGGAACACCGCCCGCTCCGGCACCAGGTCGGCGAGCAGCCGGTTGAGCTCCTGGGCGCCGGCCAGGTCCTCGCCGAACGGCTTCTCCAGCACGATCCGGCTGCCGGCCGGCAGGCCCGCCGCGTGCAGGGCGGTGATCACCGAGGGGAAGAGCGCCGGCGGGAGGGCGAGGTAGACGGCCACCGGTCCCTCGCCGGCCACCACCGCGGCCACCTCGGCCGGGTCGGTGACATCGGCCCGCCGGTAGTCGACGGCGGCCGCCACCGCCTTCCGCGCGTCGGCCGGGAGGTCGCCGCCGTGCTGGTCGAGCCGGTCGGCGGCCCACCCGCGGTAGTGCTCGGTGACCCAGTCCTCCCGGCTGGCCGCGGTCACCCGGAGCCGGTCGCCGACGTGTCCCGCCGCCCGCAGGGCGGCCAGCGCCGGCAGCAGGAAGCGGGCGCTGAGGTCCCCCGTCGCGCCGAGGACGGCGAGCCGGTCGATCATCCTCGCCCACCCGCCTTCGCCCGGCCGATGCTGACGCCACTGGCGATGATCCCGATGTGACTGAACGCCTGGGGGAAGTTGCCCATGAACTCTCCTGTGGACGGGTCGATCTGCTCGGACATCAGCCCCAGCGGGCTCGCCCGGGAGCACAGCGAGACGTACAGCTCCTCCGCCTCCCCGATCCGGCCCTGGCCGACCAGGTTGTCGACCAGCCAGAAGCTGCACAGCACGAAGGCGCCCTCGTCGCCCGGCAGGCCGTCCGGGGACTCCTCGTGCAGGTAGCGGTGGAGCAGCCCGCCGCCGGCCGAGAGGCGCTCGGCGACGGCGGCGGCGGTGGCCACCATCCGCGGGTGCCCGGCCGGCACCACCTGGCGCAGCGGCAGCGCGAGCAGGCTCGCGTCCAGCGCCCCGCCGCCGTCCAGGTGGGCACTGAGGGTCCCGGCGTCCTCGTCCCAGGACTGCTCCAGGATGAGCCGGCGCAGTTCCTCGGCCGAGGCCCGCCACCGGTCGGTCCCGGCGGGCAGGCCGAGCCGCTCGCCGATCTGCGCGGCCCGGTCCAGGGCCACCTGGCACAGGCCCGCCGAGTACGTGAACACCCGGCCCTCGCTGCGCACTTCCCAGATGCCCTGGTCGGGCCGGCGCCAGGCCTGCCCGGCGGTGTCGGCCAGGCCGGCCAGGCCCGCCCACAGCGCGGGCTGGATCTCGCCGCCGGCCCGCAGCCACTGGTCGGCGCAGTCCAGGATCTCGCCGTAGACGTCGTGCTGGCGCTGGTCGGCCGCGCCGTTGCCCCAGCGCACCGGGGCGGAGCGCTGGTAGCCCTCCAGCTCCCCGTCCTCGACCTCGTCCGGCACCGGGCCGCCCCTGAGGTCGTACATGATCCGTGGCCGCCGGCTGGACTCGAAGGCGTCGAGGACCCAGCCCAGGAAGGCGTCGGCCTCGCCGCGGAAGCCGATCCGGCGCAGCGCGAACACGGCGAACGCCGCGTCGCGGATCCAGCTGTAGCGGTAGTCCCAGTTGCGGATGCCGCCGATCGGCGCGGGCAGCGAGGAGGTGGGTGCCGCGACCAGGGAGCCGTTGGCCCAGTCGTCGCAGAGCTTCAGCGTGATCGCGGCCCGCCTGACCAGCGGTTCCTGGGGGCCGTCGTACGCGAAGTGCCGCATCCAGCGGCGCCAGGCCTCGGCGGTGCCGCGCAGCGTCGCGTCGGTGTCGAAGCGGTGGTGCCGGTGGAAGCGGCCCCAGGAGAGCACCAGGTCCAGCCGTTCGCCCTGGCGCAGTTCGTGGGTGCCGTGCGGGCCGGTCAGCGGACGGTTGGAGCGCAGGTGCAGCCGCAGGTCGGGGCGCCGGTTCGGCCGCACCTCCAGTCCGCTGAACAGGGCCCTGGTCTGCGCGCCGCCGCGCGGCTCCAGCTCCGCCCGCAGGCGCACCGTCCCGTCCAGCACCACGGCCGAGCGCACCAGTTCGGCCCGGTCGGCCGGTGCGTCGTCGGTGAGGTCGGCGCCGGAGCGCAGGGTCAGCGCGTCGGTGACCCGCACCAGGCCGGTGGGGCCGCGCAGTTCGGTGACCAGGACGCCGGTGTCCGGTTCGTAGCGCTGTCTGGCCTCCACCAGGCCCTCGGGGGCGAGTGTGAACTGCCCGCCGCGGGCGTGGTCCAGCAGTCCGCAGAACAGCGGCTCGGAGTCGAAGCCGGGCAGGCACATCCACGGGATGGTGCCGTCCAGGCCGACCAGCGCGGCGGTCGTACCGTTCCCGATGAGGCCGAGGTCCTCCAGCGGCAGGTAGCCGTGGCGCCGGGTGACCGGCCGGAACGGTGGATCGGGGTCGTACATGCCGCCTCGCTTCCGCAGCTCCGGGGGAACCGGCCGTCGGGGAGGTCGCCCCGGTGCCGCCCGGAAGGTGATCGTCACCCTGACGATCCGGACGACGGCGTCGTCCGGTCCCGGCCGCGCGACCGACAGCTCCCACGTTCCCGGAGATCGGGCCGGTCCGCGATTCGGCCGCTCCGGCAGCGGGTGCCTTCCGGGGAAAGCACCTGCTAGCGTCTGAGCGCAGTGACGGACGGCGGAGGTTGCTGTGGTTGACAGGGGCGCGGAGCGGGCGTTCATCGGGTCGTTCACCTCGACGGGCGGGCGCGGCATCGTCCTGGCCGCGGTCGATCCCGACACCGGGGCGCTGACCGCCACCGGGGTGGTCGAGGCCACCGACCCGTCCTACCTCACGGTCGCGCCCGCGCAGGGCGGCCCGGTGCTGTACGCCGTCTCCGAGACGGCGCCGGGCGCGGTCACCGCCCACGACGTCTCCGGCCCCGTGCCCCGGCCGCTCGGCGCCCCCGTACCGGTGGACGGGGACCACCCGACCCACCTGAGCGTCACCCGGGGCCACCTGCTGACCGCCAACTACGGCTCCGGCAGCCTCAGCGTGCTGCCGCTCGACGCCGACGGCACCCCCGAGGCCGCGAGCAGCGTGCTCCAGCACCGGGGCAGCGGGCCGCACCCGGACCGCCAGCGGGGCCCTCACGCCCACCAGGTGCTCCCCGACCCGTCGGGCCGCTGGGTGCTCGCCGTCGACCTCGGCACCGACTCGGTGCGGGTCTGCGCCCTGGACCGGGCGGCGGGCGGGCTGACCGTGCACCAGGAGATCGCGCTGCCGCCCGGCACCGGCCCCCGGCACCTCGCCTTCCACCCCGACGGCCGCCACGTGTACGTGCTCGGCGAGCTGCGCCCGGTCGTGACGGTCTGCCGCTGGGACGCCGACGCCGGGGCGCTCGAACCGGTCGCGGAGGTCCCGCTGTTCCCCGACGGCGTCCAGGGCCCGGTCTCCCCGTCGGCCCCGGTGGTCTCGCCCGACGGCCGGTTCCTGTGGGCGGCGGAGCGCGGCACCGACACCATCGTGGTGCTCGCCCTCGACGGGACGGGCGAGCGGGCCCGGGTGGTCACCTCGGTGTCCTGCGGGGGCCGCTGGCCGCGCGACCTGGTGCTGGGCCCTTCGGGCACCCGGCTGTACGCGGCGAACGAGCACTCCGGCGACGTCACCTGGTTCGACGTGGACGCCACCACGGGCGTCCCCCGCCGGGCGGGTTCGCTGGCCGTCCCGTCGGCGTCCACCGTCCTCTTCGCCTGAGCTCAAGCCCGAACCCGAACCCGGTCTTGGGCCCGGGGCCGGGCACCGGATCGCTCACTGCCCGCCGTCGCGGACCACCACCACAGGGACGGTGGCGTGCCGGGTGCAGTGCTGGGCCACCGAGCCCAGCAGCATCCCGGTGAAGCCCCCGAGGCCCCGGCTGCCGACCACCAGCAGGTCCGCTCCCCTGGCCGCGTCGACCAGGGCGCCCGCCGGGGTGCCGTAGCGCGCCTCGGCGCGCACCTCGACCGGCGGCTTCTCCCCCACCGCCTGTTCGACGGCCCTGGCCACCTCCTGGCGCGCCCGGCCCTCCAGCACCGCCTCGTCGGTGGCCGCCGGGGGGAACCAGCCGCGCGCGCCGTGGTAGGTCGGGTACTCCCAGGCGATCACCGCCTCCACCACGCCGCCGGTCAGCTCCGCCTGGCGCACGGCCCGGCGAAGCGCCAGGTCGGACGACTCCGACCCGTCCACCCCGACCACGATGCGGCCCTTCCCCTCAGCCTGGTCAGCCATGTCTCCTCCTCGACTCGACGGTGGCGGGGTCCGCACGGGTCCGTGGTCCGCCGTCACCGGGCTCGGAGTCCAGCCTCCTGCCGACCACGCGGGGTGCGCAGTCCGGCAGGTCCGGACCGGGCCCCGGGGCTCCGTCCGGACCTGCCGGCGGGTGCGCGGCGGTCCCGCGCCCGCTCCTCGGCGGCCCCGAGTGGAAGCCTTCTGATGAAAACGGATATCGTTTCGCCGGAACCTCGCGCCGGACGGTTGCAGAGTCATATGGACATGACAAACACTGACGGCAAGCGGGACCTCGAACGCGCGGGGACACGGCGGGAGTCGGGATGCGAGTGGATGCGGCGCTGGCCGACACCTGGGTGGAGCGCTGGGAGCGCCAGCAGGAGCGGTACGCGGTGGAGCGCGAGGAGCGGTTCACCGTCATCGCCGACGTGCTGGAGCAGGTCGTCGGCCCCTGCGAGCGGCCGCTCGTCGCGGACCTCGGCAGCGGCCCCGGATCGCTGTCCGCCCGCGTCGCGGCCCGGCTGCCGCACGCGGAGATCGTCGCGGTCGACATCGACCCGCTGCTGCTCGCCCTCGGCAGCGCCAGACACCCGCAGATCAGCCGCTGGGTCGAGACCCTGATCGGCCGTCCCGGCTGGATCGGAGAGCTCGGACTCGACCGGCCGCTGGACGCCGTGATGTCCACCACCGCGCTGCACTACCCGCCGCCGGACGCCCTGCTCGGCATCTACCGCGACCTCGCGGGCGCGCTGCGCCCCGGCGGCCTGCTGGTCAACGGCGACCACCTCATCCCCGAGGACCGCTCCCTCGCCGAGCTGGCCCTCGCGGTCGGCCGGCGCCGCGCCCAGCGGCTGGGCACCGGCACCGCCGAGGACTGGTCCCAGTGGTGGGAGGCCGCCGGCCT
The DNA here is from genome assembly GCF_055607525.1 of Kitasatospora sp. NPDC036993. NCBI lineage: Bacteria > Bacillati > Actinomycetota > Actinomycetes > Kitasatosporales > Streptomycetaceae > Kitasatospora > Kitasatospora sp. NPDC036993. Next base: position 513,018 of record NZ_JBVJRP010000005.1, read on the forward strand.
GGTCCCCGAGTTCGCCGACCTGCTGAGCGCCCGCGCCCGACAGTTGCCCCCCAGCGACGGCACCGGCAACGGCCTGTCCGCCGCCCAGCACGGCGAACTGCTCCGGATGGCCGGCTTCCGCCAGGCCGGCTCCGTGTGGCAGTACGGCACCAGCTCGGTCGTCGTCGCCCTGCGCTGACCTCCGGCTGCCGGGCCCCGGAACCGGCCAACTCGCCAAGCGGAGCCCCGAGTTACGCATAGGCACAGTCTTTGCGACGGCGTGACACAAATCCCTGTCGATCACAGGTGGAAACAGTTACCGTTTCCCTCGGTCGCCGACGCCCGCCACGGTGGAATCCGCGCACGGGGTCCGACCGCACGCGCGCCTGCCGACGCGCGAACCGCCGGGGACGCCGGCCGACACGGGGCAGCCTGTCGGTGGCGGCATGCCCCCTTCCCGCCGACTTCCCACCATGGAAAGCTGTTTCGCATGCGGCTTCTACCGCTGTATCTCGAACCACGGCTGGAGCCCAGGCTCCGATCCCTCCTGGAGCAACACGACTTCCTGCACACCCTGGTCGACGCCCTGGGCTCACCGCTCAACCTGCTCCTGCCCGGGCAGATCGCGGACAACCTGGCACGCTTCCGGGCCGTCTACCGCAAGCACCACCTGAACGGCCCGATCCACTTCGCCCACAAGACGAACCGCTCCAGCGCCCTGGTGCGCCGGCTCGCCGCCACCGAGGCGGGCGTGGACGTCGCCTCGCTCTCCGAACTCCAGCACGCCCTCGGCGCCGGTTTCACCCCCGAGCGGATCATCGCGACCGGCCCCAAGACCCGCGAGTTCCTCTGGCTGGCGGCCCGCACCGGCGTCACCGTCCACCTCGACTCCCGGGCCGAACTCGACGAGCTGGCCGACCTGGTGCGCGCGCACCGGCTGCCCCCGGTGCGCGTCATGCCGCGACTGTCCGGCTTCCTGGCGCCGGGCGTCACCGTGCTCACCAGGCCGAGCCGCTTCGGCTCCGACGTCGGCGAACTCGACGGCCTGCTCGACGCGGTCGAGCACCACCGGGACGCCGTCGAACTGACCGGCGTCGGCTACCACCTGGACACCACCGGCGTGGCCGAGAAGGCCGTCGCCCTGGAGACCTGCCTCAGGGTGATGAACGAGTGCCACCGCCGGGGCCTGCGCCCCCGCACCATCGACATCGGCGGCGGCTTCGGCGTCAACTACCTGGCCGACGCCGTCCAGTGGGAGCGGTACACCAGCGAGCTGACCGACGCCGTCCTGGGCCGGCGCCCCGCCCTGACCTGGCAGGGGCACGGCTACGGGCTGCGCAACGAGTCCGGCACCCTGCGCGGCGCCCTCGGCCTCTACCCGGCGCACCGCCCGGTGGCCGCCGAGGCCTACCTGGACGAACTGCTCTCGACCCCGGCACCCACCCTCGGACGGCCGCTCGCCACCCTGCTGCTGGAGGGCATGTACGACCTGGCGGTGGAACCGGGCCGGGCGCTGGCCGACCAGTGCGGGGCGACCCTCGCCCGCGTCCTGGAGGTCCGGCACACCCCGGCCGGCGAGTGCCTGGTCCGGCTGGAGATGAACGCCAGGGACGTCGGCCTGGAGGAGCACGGGGTGCTGATGGACCCGGTGCTGCTCCCCCGGCCCGGCGCGCCCACCGCGCCGGACGGCCCGGTCGGCGTCCACCTGATCGGCAACCTCTGCCTGGAGACCGACCTGATCACCCGCCGCACCGTCTTCCTGCCCCGCCTGCCCGTACCCGGCGACCTGCTCGCCTTCGCCAACACGGCGGGCTACCTCATGGACTTCAGCGCCGGCCAGGCGCTCCGCCAGCCCGTCGCGCGCAAGGTCGCCGCGTACCGGCAGGACGGCGCCTGGCGCTGGCGCCTCGACGAGCAGTACTGGCCCGTCGACGTGACGGGCACCGCGGGACGACGGGGGGACGGACGGGCATGAGGTACGACAGCATCACCGACGCGATCGGCGACACCCCGCTGCTCCGGATCGACCCGGCGGTGACCGGCCTGCGCGCCATCGACCTGTACGCCAAGCTGGAGATGCTCAACCCCTTCGGATCGGTCAAGGACCGCGCCGCCTGGAACATGACCCGCGACGCGCTCCCGGCCGCCGTCGAACGCGGCGACACCATCGTCGAACTGTCCAGCGGCAACACCGCCAAGGCGCTCGCCCTGATCGCCGGGATACACGGACTGCCGTTCAGGAGCGTCACCAACCGGATGAGGGTCCCCGAGATCAAGGACCTGCTCCTGCTGCTCGGCGCGCAGATCGAGGAACTGCCCGGCCGCACCGAGTGCCTCGACCCGACCGACACCGACGACCCGCTCACCCGCATCCACCGGATGCTCTCCGAGGCGGACTCCGGCTACCTGCACACCGACCAGTACTACAGCCGGCTCAACGTCGACGCGCACGTCACGGGCACCGGCCCGGAGATCGTCCGCGACCTCGACGGCCGCGCCCCCGACCACTTCGTCGCCTGCGTCGGCACCGCCGGCTCGTCCACCGGCGTGGCCGGCGTGCTGCGCGCCCACAACCCGGACGTGGAGGTGCTCGGACTGGTCGCGCACAAGTCCGACTTCATCCCCGGCATCCGCACCATCGACGAGGTGCACGAGGTCGGGCTGTTCGACCCCGGCACCTACGACGCCATCGCGTCGGTCACCGCCGACCAGGCCATCGACGGCATGCTCACCCTGCTCCGCCGCTGCGGCCTGCCGGCCGGCCCCACCGGCGGCGGCGCCTACTTCGGCGCGCTGCGCCACCTGCGCACCGTGGACGCCGAGTTGACGGAACGCGGAGCCGGCGAGCGGCACACCGCCGTCTTCATCGTCTGCGACCGGGTGGAGAGCTACCTGAGCTACCTGCGCCTGCGCCGGCCCGAGCTGTTCAACCAGCCCCCGCGCCCGAACTCGGTCGGCACGCTGACCCAGGACGAGCTCGCCGCCGCCCGGTCCGTCGACGTCGACGCCGCCCGCAAGTGGATCGCCGAGGAGCGGCCGCTGGTGGTCGACCTGCGCGGCCCGTTCGCCTACGCGGCGCTGCACATCGAGGGCTCGGTCAACATCGTCGACGAGCTCTTCGACGAACTCCTGCACGGCGGCCTGCCGTTCGGCACCCACCAGCCCGTCCTGCTGGCCTGCCCGGTCGGCGAGAAGTCGCTCCGGTACGCGGCACTGCTCACCCGGATGGGACACCGGGACGCGCGCAGCCTCGCGGGCGGCGTCATCGGCTGGCGGGACGCGGGCGCCCCGCTGGTGCGGGACTGAACGGAGGCGGGCCATGACCACCCTCGACGAACTCCACGACTGGCACCGGGAGCTGCGGGCACAGTTCCCGATCATCACCGACAACCCCGACCAGGCGTACCTGGACAGCGCGGCCACCTCGCAGAAGCCGCTGGCGGTGCTCGACGCCGTCCGGCACTACCTGACCACCGCCAACGCCAACGCCGGGCGCGGGACGTACACCTGGGCCAACGCCACCACCGCGCTGGTCGACCGCACCCGCGGCAGGGTCGCCCGCTTCCTCGGCGACCCGGCACCGCTGGACCGCTCCGGCGTCCACTTCGTCAGCGGCGCCACCGAAGGGCTGCGCACGGTGGCCAGGGACTGGCTGCCCGGGCACCTGCGGGACGGCGACGAGATCATCGTGCCGTTCGCCGACCACCAGGCGAACGCGCTGCCCTGGCTGGAGGCCCGGCAGCTGCTGGCCGGCCGCGGCACCCACGTCACGGTCCACGAGCTGCCGTACGACCCGTCCTCGCACGACTACGACCACACCGCGCTGGCCGGACTCGTCACGGAGCGCACGGCGTTCGTCGCCGCCACCCACGTGCACCACGTGTACGGCGGCGACATGAACGTCCACCGGATCCGCGCCGCGGTCGGCCCCGAGGTGCCGATCTGCCTGGACGCCGCCCAGAGCGTCGGCCACCTGCCGGTCGACGTCGCCGCCCTGGACGTCGACTTCGTGGTCTTCTCCGGGCACAAGACGATGGCGCTGCCCGGCACCGGCGCGGTCTGGGCCCGCAACACCCGCGGCCCGGTCTTCGCCCCCGGCGGCTGGGCCGGCACGCCCAACACCTGCGGGATCGCCAGCCTGGAAGCCGCCCTCGACTGGCTCGACGCCGCCGGACCGGAACGCGTCCGGCGCTGGAACACCGCCCTGGCCGCCCGGCTCACCGACGGGCTGCGCACCCTCGCGCCGTACGAGGTCCTCGGCTGCCAGCTCAGCCTCGCGGCCGGCTCCGAGGTCCAGCAGCGCGAGGGCATCGTCACCTTCCGCCACCGCGGCATCCCCTCCAACGACCTCGGCTTCGTCCTCGCCAGCCACGGCCTGATGGTCCGCGCCGACGGCCACTGCCAGGGCCGGGCCGGGGAGCGCGACAGCTCGGTGCGGGTGAGCCTGCACGCCTACAACGGCCCGGAGGAGGTGGACCGGCTGCTCTCCGTCCTGGCCGGGCTGTAGGGCGCGTCCTGATCGGCCGTCACATCCGCTGGAGGTTCCGCACCAGTCCGGTCATCTTCGGCGAGGGGGCGACGTTGAGCTCCCGTTGCAGGAACGAGCGGTAGTGCTGGTAGGAGCGCAGCGCGCTGGCGAGGTTGCCCTCGGCGAGGTGCACCTCGACCACGATCCGGTGGGCCGTCTCACGGACGGGGTCGATGGCGATCGCCGCCAGCGCGGTCTGGAGGGCCGGCAGGTAGCGCTCCGCGTCGCACAGTTGGTGAGCCAGCCCCTCCAGGGCGTACAGCCTCAGCTGGTCCCACCGTTCGCGTTCCGGCGTCAGCCACTCCTCCTCCCAGCCCGGGAGGAGTTCGGCGGCGAGGTCGTCCACGAGTTCGTCGCAGCCGGCCGGCAACCGGTCGAGCCCGGCCACGACCTGTCGTGCGGAGTTCCGGGCGGAGCGCAGGTCCACCCGGACCTCCGGCTTGAGGCGGAGCCACTGCCCTGAAGTCTCGATCGGTATGGCCGGACCCCGCCGCCTCGCGTGGTAGAGCGCGGTGCGCAGGTTCGCGCCCGCACGGCACTGCGTGCAGTCCGGCCAGAGCCGTTCGGCGGCCGCGGCGCGCTGGACGCCGTCGTCGTGCAGGGCGAGGAAGGCCAGCAGGTGCTGGGCACTCACCGGGAGGGAGACAGCGCCTCCCGCGTCGGTGGCCTCGAAGCCCCGCAGCAGTTCGATGCGCGGACCGTCCCACAACACACCCCCACTCTGCCGCGACGGGCCGTCGCCCGCACCCGTTCGGGCGCGCCCCGGTTGCGGCCGAGGCGCGTCACCGCCGTGTTCCGTCCGGTCCCGGATCAGCGTCGCGCCGGCGTCGTACGGATGGTACGGAGGCGTCACGGAGATGCCGCCCGGGCGTCACGGCCGCCGTCGCCGACCGTCACGGTGCTCACCGCCACCGGCCGCCCGACACTCCAATGGCCCGCCGCCGAACGGGTGTTGGAGAAGAAGTCGGCACCTCGCGGACACCCGTGGCGGTCCGCGGACGCGCCGACGGTCACCGGGTGTGCATCCGCGGGGCCCGGCCGCGAAACACGGCCACGGCGGTTCCGCCACGAGGACGCGACGCCCCCGCGACGGCACCCGCCCGCCCGCCGCGACGCTCCCCGGCACACCCGCGCGACGGCCGTCTCGTTGACTGGCAGCACCTGCCGCGGGGCCTTCGCGACAGGGCGACCGGCGCCCACCGCCCAGCGCGGTGCGACCGTCCGGCCGCGGCACGACACACACCGCTCGGCGGGGCACACCCGGTGCCCCCGCCCGACACCGGGAAAGGTGAGGCCGCATGAAGGCCAGATCGGTGCTGCGCGACGTCCGCGCCCCCGAGGGCGAACTCCTCGGCGACCCGGCCGTGTGCATCGCCGTCCTGGACGGTCCCGTCGACCTGTCGCACCCCTGCTTCGACGGCGCGGACCTCACCCGGCTGGACACCCTCGTCGCCGAGCCGGCCGGAACGGGCCCGATGTCGCTGCACGGCACCCATGTCGCGGGCCTGCTCTTCGGCCGGCCGGGCAGCCCGGTGACCGGGATCGCCCCGCGCTGCCGCGGACTGATCCTGCCGGTCTTCACGGACGCGGGCGAGGGACGGGTGCCCCAACTCGACCTGGCCCGGGCCGTCGAACGCGCCGTGCAGGAGGGTGCGCACATCATCAACATCAGCGGTGGCGAACTCGGCCGGGACATCCAGCCGGACCCCCTGCTGGAGCGGGCGCTGCGGCTGTGCGACAAGAGCGGGGTCCTGGTGGTCGCGGCCGTCGGCAACGACGGCTGCGACTGCGCCCAGGTGCCGGCCGCCGTCCCGACGGTGCTCGCCGTCGGCGCGGCCGGCCCCGACGGCGAACCTCTGGACATCAGCAACTGGGGCTCCGCGTACGCCGCCCACGGCGTTCTCGCCCCCGGGAGCGATGTCGAGGGGGCCGCCCCCGGCGGGGGGAGCGCGGCCCTGACCGGCAGCAGCTTCGCCACCCCGCTGGTGTCCGGAGTCGCCGCCCTGCTGGTCGGCGCCCAGGTACGCGCGGGGCGCCCGCCCGACCCCCGGGCGGCCGGTCAGGCCCTCCTGCGGGGGGCGCGGTCCGCACCCTGCGCACCCGCCGACGCGCCGGAGTGCCGCCGCCGGCTGGCCGGCCACCTGGACGCGGCCCGGGCGTACGAGCTGATCACCCGAGGAGACCTGACGGACCATCCGGCCAGTGCCGGAACCACGGCGGACGGCGCCCGCCGCACCACCCCCTCCCCCGAGGCCGGGGTCGCCACGGCCGGCGCACCCCCACTGCTCGGGGCCTCCCCTTACGACTCGCACGAGGGAGCCAGCACCATGGACACCCAGAGTGTTCCCGTCGCCACCGCAGAGGCCGTTCACGCCACCCAGGTCGCACCGGCCGTGCAGGCGGCCCCTGCCGTCCAGGCCGTTCCGGGCCCGGAGGCCGTCCAGGCCTTCCAGGCCGTCCCGGCCGCGCAGACCGCACCGTACGAATCGGTCACCCCGACCGCAGCCGCCGGCGGGGTGCCGGGCGCCGTCCCAGCGGGTGCCGTCCCCGCGGGCGCCACCGCCTCGGGCGCGCAGCCCGCGAGCCCCGCCGCCCCGCCGCCCGCGCCCGCCCCGGCCCAGCCGGCCCCCTGCGCGTGCCAGGGCGGCGGGCCCTCGGCGGCCGGGCCATCAGGTGCCGGGCCCTCGGGTGCCGGGCCGTCCGGCGGCGCACCGGCGGGCGGCGGCGTCCGACCCTCCTGCGCCTCCACCAACAACCGCCCGCTGGTGTTCGCGATCGGCCAGGTCGGCGTGGACTTCCTGACCGAGGCCCGCCGGGACAGCTTCCGCCAGCTGATGGACCCCGTCGAGCGGGACGTCGAAGGGCAGCCCGGCGTGACCAGGGAACTGCCCGCCAATCCGTACGACGCCGAACAGCTGCACCGGTACCTGACCGTCAACCCGTGGGCCTCCGACAAGGTGACCTGGACGCTGAACCTGGAGAGCACGCCGATCTACGCGATGGAGGCCGAACCCTCGGCGGGCATGGACTGGACCAGCAACCCCCTCGTACACCTGGGGGCCACCAAGGACGACGTGGAGGCGATCGTCAACGACCGCTCCAAGCTCGCGGACGCCCTGCTGGCACTCGCCTCGCCCGCTCCCCCGGTGTCCACGATCTACCGGTCGTTCCGGGACGCCTACCTCGGCCAGCACCGGTACACCCAGGACGAGGACGGCTACATCTCGCGGATCTCGATCCCCGGCCGGCTGACCGACCGGACCGTCCGGCTGTTCTCCGGACAGATCGTGCCCGTCGTCGAGGTGAAGAGCCGCGGCGTCTACATCTGGTACCAGAAGCAACTGGTGGACGCCGTGGTGGCGGCCGTCCTGAACCAGGCGCAGCACGACTCGCTGACGATCGACGAGAACTACGTCCGCATGACCATGGACACCTTCCTGGACAAGGTCTACTACCAGTTCCGCAACCTCGGGCAGACCTCCGCCGACCGGGCGCTGAACTCCGCCGGGACGAACGCGTTCTCGGTCGCCGGCCCGATCAGCAAGGCCATGATGCTGGGCCAGAGCATCCCCAGCAGCGCCGCCCGGCAGGCCGGCAGTCCGGTGTCCCTCTACTGCATCGACACCATCTCCGTCGCGAAGAGCCCGTACTGCCGGATGGGATCGGACTGCCAGGACGTGAAGGTGACCTTCTTCGACCCCGAGGACGACCGGCACGCTCGGGTCAGCATGCTGTTCACGATCGACGTCAGCGACGAGTTCCCCGTCACCCTGGCGCCGGCCCACCAGTTCCTCGAGTCCTGAGCACCGGGCACCGTCGGTGCCCACCCCGACAGCACCACCCGGCGCCACCCTCCAGGAGGAGGCGGATCATGAAAACCCCCGCAACGCTCCCCGGGCCCACGTCCAGGCTGCCGGTCCTCGCCGCGCCCGTCCGCAGGGACGGCCGGGACGAGGCCGGCCGACTGCCCGCGGGCCCGGGTGTCGCACCGGCCCGCTCGGCCTGTGCCGGTCTCACCGGCCCGGCCAGGAGCATGTGCTACGCCGCCCTCTGACAGCCCGCCCCGGCGGGCCCGGCGGAGGACGGAGTACAACCAGCACGACGAGAAGGGATGAGCAGAAATGACCAAGGAAGAATTCCGCGAGGAGTACCGGACGTGGTCCCCCACGCCGCAGCTCCCGAAGCTGGCCCCTCCGGTCGACCGCACCGGCCGTACCGGCGGCGCCCTGGGCGAGACCCCCGGCGTCGAAGCCGACTTCGACTGGGGCAAGCTCGCCAGTGGCGTCCTGAGCGCGATCCCGAGCTTCTTCTGATGATGAGGCACCCCGCGCCGGCGACGGGCCCCGACCGGTCCGTCGCCGGCCACCCCACCCGGTGACGCCGCCACGTACGGCCGCCCACCGGAGCACCGAACCGGAGAGGCAGGACCATGTACGAGCAGCCGCCGCCCCAGGTGCCACCGGTCGACCGCGCGGTCGGCTACGACCCGTACCTGAAGGTGATCAAGGAAACCGTCGACATCGGCGCGAGCCGGAACTCGGTCATGCCTCCCATGAGCGTGATCGCCGGATTCACCAGCGGGACGAGAAGGCCGGCCGGCACCGTGGCCGCCGTTCCGAACGCGGCGACTCCGGCCGCCCCGCCGACCGTCCAGATCATGGACGGCCCCGGGGGACTCTACGGCCCCAGCTTCGCGGACCCGGCCCCCTGGGCCTGCGGCGGCGCCCCCACCCCCGGCTGCATGCCGGCACCACCCCCCGCCATCGGAGGCCTGTACTGACCCCTGCCGGCCGCCCCGGGCGGCCGCGTCCCGGGCCTCCCGGCAGGTCCGCCCCGCGCCGTCCGCCCGACGCGACCGGCACACACGAAGGGAAGAGCGACCATGACCCTGGAAGACGTCCGCACGGAGCACCTGGCGTGGTCCCCCACCCCGCAGCTCCCGAGGCTCGCCCCGCCGGTCGACCGCACCGGCCGCACCGGCGGCGCCCTGGGCCAGGGCCCGGGCGTGGAGGCCGACAGCTTCTGGGACACCGCTTTCGACGTCCTCAAGACCGTGGCCCCGGTGGCCCTGGCGGTGCTCTGACGAGATGCACCCACGGACACCACGTCCACGCCGCGCCGGCCGCGAGGCCCACCCGCCTCGCAGCCGGCGCCATCGCGTCCGGTGCGCGCGGCCCCGGCCCGGCGCCGGCCGGGCCCCTCCCCGCGCCGTCAGGACAGGTAGTCCTCCAGCCCGCCGTCACGCCGGATGTCCAGGGTGGCGCAGTGGAAGCCGCCGCCGAGCACCCGGGAGTGCCGCAGCCGGTGCGGCAGGACGGTGATCCCGGCGTGCTCCAGCAGCTTGATCAGGCCCTCCTGACCGGACTCGACGATCGCCGTGTCCGGGGAGACCATCAGCAGGTTCATGCTGATCCAGCTCTCGCTGAGCGCGTGCTCCGGCGCGTCGGCGGAGGGTTCGGCCGGCGGGCACCACAGGACGTCCCAGCCCCGCAGCGGCTCGGGGACGGTCTCCGGGCTGATCCGCTCGGGGTTGAGCAGCACCAGCCCCGGCCGCAGCAGCGTGATGGTGCTGTCGATGTGGGTGTAGCCGTAGACGTCGCGCAGCGGGTGCAGCCGCAGTCCGCCGTCACCGAGCAGGCCGAGGGTGGACTCCAGCCAGCGCAGGCCGAGTTCGTTCCCGCTGCGGGAGACCTGGTAGAACACGTCCCGGCCGAGCCGCAGCACGTTCGCCGCGTCGAAGACCGGCTCGGCCTCGCCCAGCAGCGGCAGCCCGTCCGCGTCGAACTCGAAGAGGTCGTCGGCCAGTTTCGGCCGGGGAGCGGCCAGCCAGCGGGCTCCGCGGCGCAGGTAGTCCTGGAAGAGCGGACGCAGCCCGAAGACCTCGAAGTAGCGCTGCCGCATCGGGCTCGCCACCTCGATCAGGGTCTCGCCGACCACCAGGGTCAGGTCCCGCGGGCAGTAGGAGTGGAAGCCCCCGTCCGCCTTCCACAGCGGGGAGGTGAACTCGGCCGCGTGGTCGACCGCTTCGGGCTGGTGGACGGTGACGCCGAGGCCGCGCAGGGTGGCCGTCAGCGCGTCCAGGTCCTCCTCGGTCTCCTCCACGACCTGCCGCGAGTAGGGTCCGGCCGCGATCGAGGCGAGGTCGGCGGCGCCGGTCTTCGGGAAGCAGGACAGCCAGGAGGACGGCTCGGTCTGCTCGGGCAGCCGGGCGCCGACGGCGGTCCCGACCACGACCTCCCGCAGTGTGGTGAACTCGTCCCAGCTGTGCACCGGACGGGCCGAATCGGACATGACTCCCCCTTGACGCGGGTGTAGGGAAAAGCGGAGAGGACGGTGAACGCGACGGCTCCGCACCGCACCGCCGGGCGGTGGCACCGGGCGACCGCTCGCCGTCGGCGGAGCCGGGCCCCGAGCATGCGGAACCAGCAGTGGAAATCGGAAGGGATTAATCGCCGGACCGGCTCCGGCCGACCACGGCGTACGGGAAATCACCGGCCGGGCAGCCGAATTCGCCTTTCGGGGAGCCGGGATCAACCGTCAAGCTACCCGGACGACCGACGGCGGCGCAAGGACCGTGATCGGCACCGAACACGCCGCCGCAGCGCACCGCCGATCGATCCGCCCGTTGTTCGACCCCCCTGTTCCGACGCTGATCAATAGCCGGGCGAAGAACCGTCCGGCGAAGGACCGCACCCTGGCGGCCGCGGCAGCGGCCCACACCGCTCCGCGCCACCGCCGCCGGGCGCTCGCCACCGTCAGGCGCCCACCGCCGCCCGGCACTCACCACCGCCAGGCCCGGCGGATCCGGCTCCCGCCCGCCATGGCCAGCAGCGCCCCGCCCGCCGCGGCGACGCCGGCCACCGCCAGGTTCTGGCGCTGCGCCCGGCGCCGGTCGGCGGCGGCCGCCCGGGCCGAGGCCGCCAGGAAGGCCCGCTCGACCCCGGCCACGGCCAGTTCCCCGGCCGCCACCCGCCGCATGATCTGCTCCAACCGGACGCCCCGGTAGAGCAGTTCGGGGTCCCGGTCGGTGGCCGCCCAGCCGCGCGCGGCCGCGGTGAGCCGGCGCTGCCGCCACAGCGCCTCACGGCCCTCCGCCAGCCATCCGCGCAGCCGGGGCCAGGCCAGCGGCAGCGCGTGGTGGGACAGCTCGACGGTGTCCCGGTCCACCACCACCAGCCGTGCCCTGACCAGCCGTTCCATCACCTCGGGGACGCCGGGGTCGTCGAACTCGGCCCGCCGGACCGGCTTGCGGGTGCCCTCGTCGCCTCCCGGCACCAGCCCGCCACCCGGCAGCAGGCCGTCGCCGGGCGTCAGCCCGTCGCCCAGGGCCATCGGGCCGCCGGCGGCGTCCTCGCCGGCTCCGAGCAACTCCCCGCCGAGCCGCAGGAACACCGCCCGGGCCCGCGCCTGGTCGGACGCCTCCAGCCCGTTGTACAGCGCCTCCGCCGTCCGGGCCAGCGCGCCCTCGAAACCTCCGGTGGCCTGGAACCCGGCCAGGGTGAGCGCGTTGCCGCTGCGCCGCCGCCAGGTCTCCAGCAGGGCCGCGGACACCAGGGAGAACGCCCCCGGCTGCTGCGCGGCGGTCGAGATCAGGACGGCCAGCAGGGCGCCCTCGACGGTGCATCCCGACCGCAGCGCCGGCTCGGTGATCGCCCGCCGCAGCTCGTCCGGCGCCGGACGCCCCACCGACAGCACCCCGTGCCGGCCGGCCCCGGCCAGCCCCGGGTGCTCGGCGAACAGCGGCCCGCACTGGTCCGAGCGGACCACCAGCACCACCCGGCACCGGTCCGGAGCCGCCACCGGCAGCCCGGCCAGGGCCTCGGCCGGACCGCCCGCGGCCGTCGCCACCAGGGCGTCCAGAAAGCGCGCCCGCTCGGCGGCGTCCCGGCAGCGGGTGCGCAGCTGCTCGCCCTGGTCCACCACCAGCACCGGGTCGCCGGCCGTCGGCCCGTACCCGCCGCGCGTCGCCTCCCCGGCCGGCACCACGCCCCCGGCCGGCACCGTCTCCCCGGCTCGCTGCCCGAGCCGGGCGAGCGCGAGCGCGTACGCCTCCATGGGTCGTTCACCGGGGGTCAGCAGTGCCACCGGGACACCGCCGTCGGCCGGGAGCAGCCCCGTTCCACCCCCGGCCCCGATTCTCCCGGCCGCCCCGCCGACCGCCGGAACCCCGCCGAGCCGGGCCAGCAGACCCGCCCTCACCAACGAGGACGTGCCCGCCCCGGACGGCCCGGAGAGCACCACCAGCCGACGTTCGGCCAGCAGCGCGATCAGCCGGTCCAGCAGCGCCTCACGGCCGAAGAACCGCTCGGCGTCGGCCGCCTCGAACACCGCCGCGCCGGGGTACGGGGCCCGCCCGACGTCCTGGGCGCGCCGCCGGGCGGCGGTGTCGGCGGCCAGTTCGGCGGCGAGCAACTGCCAGCGGTGGCGCCACTCCCGCACGTCCCCGCCGCAGGCCTGCACGTAGGCGAGGGTGACGGCGAGGCTGGGCAGCCGCCGGCCGCCCGCGGCCACCGACAGGCTGGCCGCCGAACAGTGGGCCCTGACCGCGAGTTGGCGGTACGGCGGATGCCCGGCGCGCTCCCGCAGCGCCCGAAGATCGCCCGCGAAGCGCAGCAGTGGCCCGTCCCCCGGGTCCAACGGGCTTTCCCGACGCGGCATTACGGCCCCCTTCTCCATTGAAGCGGTGTCCTGGAATCCCTGGAATCCCTGGTTTCCCACGCGTCACACGCCCCGCGCGTGCCTCGTGCCGATCCCCCCCGGTGATTCATCATGCGCAGCACCGTTGGCGTCAAACATTGGTACGGACGGGTCGGTTGTTCCGAGTTGATGTTCAATGTCCAGCCGCACGGCGCCGAACAAAGCCGGTGGGATAGAACCGGGACCCGCAGCCCTCGCTGACTTCGGAGACATCCATGAAGTTCACGCGGTACTGCCGTTCCCTCCTGTCCACACCCGCGATGGCGGTGGAACGGTACGGCAAGAGCCACCAGTCCGGGGCCGACATCGCCATGGTCGACCTGGAGGATTCGGTCCCACCCGCCCGGAAGGAGGAGGCCCGGCGGCTCGCCGAGGAGTTCTTCGCCCTCCCGTCCGCCAAGCTCGCGCGCAGCGCGGTGCGCATCAACACCCTCTCCGGTCCGGACGGTCTGCGCGACCTGATCGCCGTCACCCGGTACCGCGTCAAACCGGACCTGGTGCTGATCCCGATGGCGGAGTCGCCCCGGGACATCGAGATCGCCGCCGGCGCGCTCGCCGCGGACTGCCCGCAGACGGAGTTCCTGGCCGTCGTGGAGACCCCGCTGGGCATCGAGCACGCGCCCGGCATCGCGGCCGCCGGGCACCGGCTGCGCGGGCTGGTCTTCGGCTCGGCCGACTACGCCTTCGCGGTCGGCGCCCGGCTCTCCTGGGAGGCCCTGGCCCACGCCCGCGCCCGGGTGGTCAACAGCGCCCGCGCCGCGGGGGTGGAGGCGATGGACGCGCCGTTCTTCGAGGTCGCCGACCTCGCCGGGCTGCGCCACGAGGCCGGGCTCGCCCGGGACTTCGGGTTCAGCGGCAAGATCGCCGTCCATCCGCGCCAACTCGCGCTGATCAACGAGGTGTTCAGCCCGGACGAGGAGCTGCTGGCACGCGCCCGCCGGGTGGTCGCGGCGGGTCTGGCGAACGGCCGCTCGGTCACCGTGGTGGACGGGGTGATGGTCGGCATGCCGTTCTTCGAGGCCTCGCAGCGCCTGATCGAGCAGTTCGACCCGCCCCGGCCGGACGAACCCTCCCGGCCGGACGGTGCCGCCCACTCACCTGACCACTCGCAGGACCACTCACCGGACCACCCGCAGGGCCACGCGCCCGCCGACGCCCCGACCCACCTGACGGAGAAGTGACGATGACCGAAGAATCCATCCTCGGCCCGCGCCGGTACCGCAACGCCGAGGCCATGCTGGCCGCCGCCGACCCGGTCTGGCAGGCCGCCGCCGCCAGCGGCCTGATCGGCATCACGGTGGACTCCGAGTCCAACAACCGGCTGATCGTCCGCGAGACCGGACACGAGTTCGCCAACATGGTCTCCTGCGCGTACCTGGGCCTGAACAACCACCCCTCGGTCGCGGCCGCCACGGTCGACGCGCTGACCGAGTCCCGCAGCACCTGGCTGGTCACCTCCACCACCCGGATCCGGCACAACCTGCTGGTGCGCCTGGAGGAGGAACTGGGCGAGCTGTTCGGCGCCCACATCCTGCCGGGCGCCTCCTGCACCTCGCTCACCGCAGGCATCCTGCCACTGGTCGCCTCCGGCCACCTGGACGGCGTCTGCCAGGGCGGCGGCGGGCCCCGGGTGATGGTCTTCGACCGCTTCTGCCACTTCTGCATGGCGTACGTGAAGCCGATCTGCGCGGACGAGTCACTGGTGCTGACCTGTCCGCACAACGACCTGAACTACCTGGAGGACATCTGCCGCAAGTACCCGCGGGTCGCCTACGTGGCCGACGGCGCGTACTCCATGGGCGGCGCCGCGGCCCTCGACGGCCTGCTCGAACTCCAGGACCGCTACGGGCTGTTCCTCTACATCGACGACTCCCACTCGCTGTCCATCATGGGCGAGCGCGGCGAGGGCTTCGTCCGCTCCCGGCTGGAGATGAACCCGCTGACGGTCATCGTCACGAGCCTCGGCAAGGGCTTCGGCACCGGCGGCGGCGTCGCGATGCTCGGCAACCGCGAGCAGTTCGAGTTCCTGCACCGGCACGCCGGCCCGGTCGGCTGGTCGCAGAACATCGCGCTGCCGCTGGTCGGCGCCTCGCTGGGCAGTGCCGCCATCCACCGCTCCCCCGAACTGGCCGACCTCCAGGCCAGGTTGAAGCGCAACATCGACCTCTTCGACGAGCTGCTGCCGACCACCTTCGCGGGCAACGGCCTGCCGGTGCGCCGGATCGACGTCGGGGACGCCGAGCGGGCGGTCAAGCTGTCCGCCCAGCTCTTCGAGCGCGGCTTCTACAGCTCGGCGGTGTTCTTCCCGATCGTGCCCAAGGGCGAGGCCGGACTCCGGCTGATGATGCGCGCCGACATGGACGAGCGGCTGATCCGCGAGTTCGCCGGCCACGTCGGGGAACTCACCGCCGATCTCCGGGACCTGCCGGACTCCAAGGCCTGAGGGGAAGCCGCCATGGACGCGACCGAGCCCACCGGCTACCGGCGGATCGGCGAGCGCCGCTACCGCGAGGTGGTCGGGCGCTACTACGAGGAGTTCGAGGTCGGCGAGGTGGTGGAGCACCGCCCCGGGCGGACCGTCACCGAGCTCGACAACGTGCTGATGAGCATGCTGAGCATGAACGACGCCCCGCTGCACATCGACGCCGCCTACAGCGCGCACACCCCCTGGGGGAAGCCGATCGTCTCCAGCCTGGTGACGCTCAGCATTGTCGGCGGGATGACCGCCCGCTCGACGAGCGGGCGCACCATCGCCAACCTGGGCTGGGAGAACATCCGGATGACCCACCCGGTGTTCACCGGCGACACCCTCTACGCGGAGACCGAGACCCTCGCCACCCGGCTGTCCGAGAGCCGCCCCGGGCAGGGCATCGTGAGCTGCCGCACCACCGGGACGAAGTCCACCGGCGAGGTCGTGGTGGTGTTCGACCGCAGCTTCCTCGTCCCGCTGCGCGGCCACGGCCTGGACGAGGCCGCCGGGTACTGACCCCCGGCACCGGGCCCGACGCGGTGTTGGGGGAAGGGGGAGGGCGACCCCCCACCCACCACCCCACCCCCGCGGCGGAAGTCCCCCCGCAACCTGCCCCCTGTTTCCCCC